>VXNL01000098.1 GCA_009840635.1 Acidobacteriota bacterium
CTTTCTTCCGGGACACCTTCTTTCGGGTGGCTTTCTTCCGGGACACCTTCTTCCGAGTGGCTTTCTTCCGGGACACCTTCTTTCGGGTGGCTTTCTTCCGGGACACCTTCTTTCGGGTGGCCTTCTTCCGAGTGGCTTTCTTCCGCGTCACCCTCTTCCGCGTCACTTTCTTCCGGGTCGCCTTCTTCCTGGCGCCTGTCTTCCTCGTGACCTTTTTGCGCGACACCTTCTTTCGCGTTGCTTTGCGCGCTGTCGCGTTGCGTGTCAACCGCTTGCGTGTCGCTTTCTTCCGCGTCGCCTTCCTTGACGCAGCCGCACCGGAGGCGGTCCGGCGCACGGCAGTTTTTTTCTTTCGCGAGACTTTCTTGCGCGTGGCTTTCTTGGCCGACCGCCTGACCTTTTTCTTCATTACAGTTCTTTTCACCCTTCGAGAGGAATCCGTTCGGGAGATAACGAACAAACGAAACGACGTCCCGCTGCGTAACCCGCAACTTCAGCGTAACACTGCTTTCGAGGCTCGGTCAACCGATGCGTACACCCAAATGAATGAAACATGGTTCGATGTGGGGCTGTTAACCTTGCCGTCCGCGTCGCTCAATTCCTCAACCGACGATGAGGCACTTGTCTGGGGACGCGCCCGGTAACGTGCAGACCTCGGTTCGACACCGCTTCAGGGTCTGGGCCGAATACCTCAAGATCGAACATACGCTGTTCTCGGTTCCGCTGATCTACGCGGGTGCATTGTTGGCGGAACCTCCACTTACCCCGAGCACGGCCGCGTTGATTCTCGTCGCGGCCACAGGAGCGCGTACGACTGCGCTGGGGCTGAATCGCATCCTCGATCGCCACCTCGACGCCCAGAATCCGCGCACGGCGAATCGCGCATTGCCGGCGGGCGCGATCTCCCTTCGGGGTGCAGTGGTCGTGGCAATTCTCGCGTTCATCGTCGCCCTGGCGGCGGCCTGGGCTATCTCGCCCCGTTGCCTGGTCATCGCTCCCATCCCACTGGCGGCCTTCGTCGGCTATCCGCTCCTGAAGCGAACCACCAAGTGGGCCCACCTGGGACTCGGCGTGACGCTCGCTCTGGGCCCGCTATGCGGGTTTTACGCGGTGGCTCTCGAATGGCGAGGTCTTTTTCCGATCGTGATGTTGTCCACCTTCACTGCGCTCTGGTCCGCGGGCTTCGACATTCTCTATGCAACCCTCGATGAAGAGTCGGACCGCAAGACCGGTGTCTTCTCGCTACCTGCGGCTATCGGAAGCCGGCGAGCGGTAAGGATCGCCGCGGGAATGCATGCCCTCGCGTTCGCTGCTCTTATGATTCTGTTCTCAACTTCGCTCCATGGTGCAGTGTCCGGCCTGCTGTTCATCCTCACCGGCGGCCTCTTCGTCTTGCAACACCTGCTTCGGCAGCATGTGAATTTCGCGTTCTTTCAGGTGAACGCCGCGCTGGGTTGCGTCGTCTTCCTGGGCATTCTGCTATCCCAGACTTCCATCCCGGGATCATGAGAATCGTCGTCGGCATGTCGGGCTCCTCGGGAGCGGTTTACGGTGTCCAGTTCCTGAAGCGCTGTCCGGGCGAGAAACACCTCATCGTGTCCCGCTGGGGCGAGGAGGTGCTGCGGCTCGAAACGGGCCTTGCACTGGATGACCTGAAGGGTCACGTCCGACGTGTTCATCGCGACTCCGATCTGGCCGCACCCTGGTCGTCGGGTTCGAACCGCTACGACGCCCTGGTTCTGATCCCGTGCAGCCTTTCGACGCTGGGCAAGGTCGCGAACGGAATTGCGGACACGCTGATTACCCGGGCAGCTCAGGTCGCCCTCAAGGAGCGTATGCGCCTCGTCCTCTGTGTACGCGAGACACCGTGGTCCACCATCACCCTGCGGAACGCCCTCGCCGTTTCCGAAGCGGGAGGGATCGTGATGCCCGTGGCTCCTCCCTGGTACCGGAACCCCGACTCCATGGCCGAAGTCGTGGACGGCTTCTGCGACAAGGTGCTCGGCGTCCTGGAGCTCGGTGACGCTCCTGGCTGGCGGGAAGAAGAGACCACGTAAGTCAGCGCGCTCCGGTCCTCGGACCGCGCCTTGTCAGCCGGGCCCCCACCGGGAGGACTGGCCCCACCGGGAGAACCGGGCCTCGCTGCTCTCGGCGGTCACGGGGGTTTCACCACAGGCTGCTAAGATTTTTGCCCTTCGTCGAGGCCCTTTTGCCCCCGGGAAGCCGAACCCAACCGGCCTTTTTCCGGAGCAGCCTCGCTCCGGAGATTCCCCGTGTTGATTGCTGAAGGCGTCGCGTTCCGCGACCGATCCTTGGTTCCGATCTGGGAGAAGGTTCTGGCCGGAGACCGCCTCGACTTCGACGACGGAATGACTCTGCTCCGGACCGTCGACCTTCCGGCACTGGGCCGGATGGCGGACCACGTCGCCCGGGCGCGCAACGGGGACCGGGTCCAGTTCGTGGTGAACCGGCAGATCAACCCGACAAACCTGTGCGTTCTTTCCTGCGTCTTCTGCGATTTCGCCGCCAAGCCGGGCGACGAGCACGCCTACGAACAGTCCCTCGAGGAAGTCCTCGCGCAGGTGTCCGACGAACTCTCCGAGGTCCATATCGTGGGAGGCCTGCACCCCAAGTGGCCCTTCGCCCGCTATCTCGAGATCGTTCGGGAGATCCATCGGAACTTTCCGACCGTCCAGATCAAGGCGTGGACGGCCGTCGAAATCGACTGGTTCGCCCGGCTGGAAAAAACCAGCATCGAGGACATCCTGGTCCAGTTGAAGGAGGCGGGACTCCGGACTCTTCCGGGGGGTGGGGCGGAGGTGTTCTCGGACCGCGTCCGGAAGGAAACGTTCAAGACCAAGATCGGTCGTGAACGCTGGTTCGAAGTGCATCGGGCGGCGCATCGCATGGGGATCATGACGAACGCGACCCTGCTCTACGGGCACATCGAGACGCTCGCCGAACGCGTGGATCACATGATCCAGCTTCGGGAAGCGCAGGATGAACGCGATCCGTCCGACGCCGGATTCCAGTCGTTCATCCCGCTCGCCCTGCAGCCGGGCAACACCGGGCTCGCCGAGCGTCAGGCCTCGGTGCTCGAGGACCTCCGGACCGTCGCCTGCGCCCGGCTGCTCCTCGACAACTTTCCCCATGTCAAGGCTTACTGGGTGATGCTCGGCGAGGACTCGGCGGCCATGGCGCTGAACTTCGGAGCCAGCGACCTCGACGGAACCATCGGCGAAGAGAAGATCGCCCATCTCGCGCAGGCAACGAGCCCGGTGGGGGTCGCCCGGGAGCGGCTCATCCAGATGATCCAGGACGCCGGCAAGGTCCCCGTGGAGCGCGACGCCCTCTACAACGTGGTGCAGGTCTGGGAGGCAGCCTGACCGCCGGCGGGCCCGGTACTCCTTCGTGCGCCTGCTGCTCGGGCAACTCGCCTACCTCAACACCCAGCCCTTCGAGCCGTTTCCGGGCCTGCGCGTGTTCCGCGCGTCTCCGTCCGAAATCGGCCGGCTTGCAGCGACTTCCGAGCTCGACGCCGGACTTCTTTCGGCGGGAGACCTGATTCGCAACGAAGGGCGGTACTCACCTCTGGGAGACCCGCACGGCACCTTCGGAATCGCTTGCCGCAAACAAGCCGGGAGCGTGTTTCTCCTCTCGCGGCGCCCACCGGAGCAGCTCGGTGGAAGGATCGTCGAAATCACCAGGGAGACCTCGACATCCGTGCTGCTGCTGCGGCTCTGGCTCGAGCAGCGGCTCGGCATCGAGCGTCCGGAGTACCGCCTGGGGGTCACGCGGAAACACGAGGCGGTCCTCCTGATCGGCGACGAGGCGCTTCGCGAGCGGGAACGGCCCGATCCGCGGTTTCCCTACCGTTTCGACCTCGCGACGCGCTGGAGGGACTGGACCGGACTGCCCTTCGTCTTCGCGATCTGGAGCGCGCGCCGGTCGTTGACCTCGGCCAAGCGGTCCGTGCTCCAGGAAACGATCGCCGCCTCACTCGAGCGGGGTGTCGGGAGGATTCCCGAGATCGCGGACGAGGCGGCGGGCCCGTTGGGGGACGGGTCGACCATTACGAGCTATCTCCTGGATTTCACCTACCGGTTCGAAGAACCCGAACGCCGGGGTTTCCAGACCTTCCGGCGACTGGTAAGGGAAGGCAATCTCATTTCATCGCCACGTGCAATGCAGGGGAACGGAGTGTCATGTTGAACAGTGCGATGGAACGGATCCGGCACAAGGTGGAGAGCCGCGTGCGGCTTTCGGAAGCCGATGCCGTCTGGTTGATGGACGAGGCTCCCCTGCTTTTTGTAGGAGAGCTCGCAAACCACGACCGTTTCCGCCGGCATCCGGAACGGGAAGTCACCTTCGTGGTCGATACGAATCCCAACTACACGAACGTCTGCGAGGTGGACTGCACCTTCTGCGCCTTCTATCGGCCCCCTGGACACGCGGAGGCCTACACCCACTCCGTCGAGGAAATGCTGGACCGCATCGGCAGGGCCGTCGAGCAGGGCGCCACGACTGTCCTCCTGCAGGGCGGAGTCAACGAATCGCTGCCACTCGACTATTACCTCGATCTGGTCCGTGGAACGCGCGAACGTTTTCCGGAAGTGACCCCGCACTACTGGTCGGCGGTGGAAGTCGAAGGCATGGCCAAGGTCAGCGGGCTCGGCATTCGTGAGGTCCTGATCAGGCTCAGGGAGGCAGGACAGGACACGCTCCCCGGCGGCGGCGCCGAGATCCTGAGTGATCGGGTGCGGCGGAAGGTGTCGCACAAGAAGGGGGGAGCGTCCGCCTGGCTCGATGTGCATCGCGAGGCGCACGCCGTTGGGTTCGTGAGTACCGCGACCATGATGTACGGCCACGTGGAAACGACCGCGGACATCGTCACCCACCTGTCGAGCATCCGCGAGCTGCAGGAGGAGTTCCATGGGTTCACGGCGTTCGTGCCCTGGAGTTTCAAGCCGGGAAACACTCCGCTGGTCCGGAAGATCCCGCACTACGCGGGGCCGAACGACTACCTCCGCATCCTGGGTGTCTCGCGGCTCGTGCTGGACAACTTCGATCACATCCAGGCATCGTGGTTCAGTGAGGGCAAAAAGGCCGGCCAAGTCGGCCTTCACTGGGGCGCCGACGACTTCGGAGGCACGCTGCTCGAAGAAAACGTGCACGCGTGCACGGGTTTCATCAACCGCACGAGCATCGACGAAGTGCAGATTCTGATCAGGGAAGCCGGATTCACTCCGGTGCAGCGGGACACCAAGTACCGGACGTTGCAGGCGGGAAAGTCGGCCGGGGCTCCCTCTTAGCAACCCGTGGCAAGACCCACGCGGCCCAGTTCTCCCGGTGGGAGCTCGAGCGGCGATGCATCCCGCCTGAACCGCGCCTCTGCGAGGCGCTCATCGTTGCGTTTCACCACAGGCTGTTGAGCCACTCCCGGTGACCTGGGCCTTCGCGGCGGCGCTCCTCGGAGTACTGGTCCTTTCGGCCTTCTTCTCGGGATCGGAAACCGCCTTCATGGCGGTGCGGCTGCACCGCCTGCGCGCTCTGGCAGTCCGCAGCCGCAAGGCCGCCGCCGTTGTCCGGGTGGCCGAGCATCCGGAACGTTTCCTGGGTGCGATCCTGACGGGAAACGTCTTCGCCAACGTACTCGCCGGCGTACTGGCCACCGTGGTGCTCTCGGCGGGAGCGGAGACGACGGAGGAGCGCGCCCGCGCGGCAACCCTCGCGACGCTCCTCGTCGGTGCGGCCCTGCTGGTCTTCGGCGAGATGGTGCCCAAGAGCATCGCCGCCCGTCACTCCGAGAAGTGGTCGCTCGGCATGGTGCGCCCGGTGCAGGGATTGCTCTGGCTCCTTGGCCCGATCGCCGCCGCCCTGTCGTGGCTAGTGACGAATCTGCTGCGGGTCTTCGGCATCTCGCGTCCGGCGCGCGAGGCGACCATCAGCGCCGCCGAGATGCGGGAGAGCCTGCGGTTCGGATCCCCGGACGCCGACGCCGTTGAACGGCAGGTTCTGGTGAAACTCGCCGATGCCACCGGGCGGCGGCTCACCGAGGTCATGACCCCGAGGCGGGCGATCGTGGCCGTCCCTTTCGGGGCTGACGTCTCGGAGACGATGCGGCTCTTCCGCCAACACGGCCACACCCGGCTCCCGGTGGTGGGGAGCACTCTCGACGACGTGCGGGGCGTCCTGGACCTTCGTGACGTCCTGCCGGCAGTCGAATCCGGGGCCGACTTCCGGCCGGAGAACCACCTGACGCCGGCACGCTTTTCTCCGGGCACCGCGACGCTCGCCCAGGCGCTCGTTCAGATGCGCGAACAGTCCTGCCGCATGCTCATCGTGGTGGATGAACATGGGGGCGTCGAGGGATTGGTTACGTCGAGTTCGCTCCTCGGAGCCATTCGCGGTCCCGCACCAGGCGAGCGCGCGCCCGGGCCCGGGGGGAGCTTCCTGCTCGACGGCACCCTGACCGTTTCCGAGGCCAACGCCGAACTCTCCGGGCACGGACCAGTGCCGAGCGGCCCCGAAGTCAGGATCGAGATCCCGCCGGGGGACGACTACGACACCGTAGCGGGGTTCGTGCTCGCCCGCACCGGCCACATCCCGGAGGAGGGGGAAACCGTCTCGATTCCGGGCGCCGTACTCCGGGTGATGGCCGTGGACGGCCACCGGATCACCCGCTTGCGAATCGAGCCGGTCACCCCAGGGCCATCCGGCCCGGAAGCTAAAGAGGATGGCACCTCAAACAACGCCTGATCCCGGGGTCTCCCAGGCGTCGCCTCCGGGGGACACCGGGCCGCGGCGCCAGATTGTCGCGGCCGTTCGCGAAGCCCTCGCCGCCGCGCTGGACTGGTTTCCGGACGATGCCGGGAACCGTTCCGTCCTGGTCGGGTTCTCCGGTGGCATGGACTCGACGGCCCTCCTTCACGTGCTCGGCGGACCCGGCGGGGTGCGCGAGAGAGCCGGTGGACCGGCGCTGCTGGCGGCGCACCTCGACCACCAGCTCCGCCCCGATTCCGGGAAACAGGCCAGGTTCGCGCGGACCATCGCGTCGTCACTCGGGATCGAATGCGTCAGCGGCAGGCAGGATGTCCGAGGCCGCGCCCACCGGGAGGGACGCTCGATCGAGGAGGCCGGCAGGCTGGCCCGGCTCGATTTCTTCGCCGAGATCGCCCGCGAACGGGGCGCCGCCACGGTTCTCCTCGCGCACACCCTCACCGACCAGGCCGAGACCGTTCTGCTCCAGTTGGCTCGCGGCGCCGGAACGCTCGGGCTCGGCGCCATGGCCGCGGTCCGGAACGACGAGCGGGGACTCGTGATCGTCAGGCCCCTGCTTGCGGTTTCACGGATCGAGATCAACCGGCTCGTAACCGGGGCGGGGTGGCCGTTTTACTCCGATCCCTCCAACGAACTCGAGGGATTCACCCGCAACCGGATCCGGCGCCGGGCCCTTCCGCTCCTCCGGGAGTCGGTGAACCCGCAGGCGGAAGCGGCGCTCGGACGGGCCGCCGCGCTCCTCCGGGACGACGAGGAGTGGCTGAGCGAAATCACCTCGGAACGCTTCCGGGAGGTTGCGAGCATGGTGGAACGCGGCGGCTCCACCTTCGTACGGTTTCCGGCCGCCGCGCTCCGGGAGGCGCACCCGGCGCTGGCGCGCCGGCTCGTCCGGAAAGGACTCAGGATCGCCCGCGGAGATCTGCGGCGCATCGGAGCCGTGCACATCGAGGCGGTGCTCGGGCTCGTCAGGTCGGGCCGCGGCGGATCGTCGGTGAACGTCCCGGGGGCGGTCGCACGCCTCGAGCAACGGGTGCTGACGGTCTCGCCCGCCGCAAAGGCCCCCGGCGGAAGCGCCGACGGGTCCTGAAGCGCTCCGATGTTCCCGCGTCACGCCGAGCTGTTGCCGGGTCCGGGGGCCGGCCGCGCCGGAGGATCCGGGGCGCAACCTATAATTTGCCCGGACGCCTTCGCATGTGTAACGAGCAAACCGAGAGCCGGCGAACACGGTTGCGCGGCCCGTTTCACGCAGACCGTTGAGTTGAGATGAGTTCGACGATGAAGAACCTCATGTTCTGGCTGACGGCCTCGCTCGTGCTGATCCTGTTCTGGAACGTTTCGAGCCGCATCTCCGAAGAGGAGAACGAGCTCTCCTTCACGCAGTTCATGCAGCGCGTGGAAGAGGACAAGGTCACCGACGTCCGCATCAGTGGAACCGGCGCCGGAAGCGAGATCACCGGAACGGACGTGGACGGCAAGTCCTTCAAGACCTTCGCGCCCGAGATGGAGGGTCTGGTGTCCACCCTGCTGGACCGCGGAATCAACGTGGAGGCCGACGACGCCAGCCGCACTCCCTGGATCGTGACCCTCCTGAGCTGGTTGCCGATCCTGCTCATCGTGGGACTCTTCTTCTTCCTCATCCGGCAGATGCAGGCGCCGGGCAACCGCGCCATGTCGTTCGGGCGCAGCCGGGCAAAGCTGACGTCCAACCAGCAGAAGAAGGTCACCTTCAAGGACGTGGCCGGCGTCGACGAGCCGAAGGAGGAACTGCAGGAGATCATCGATTTCCTCAAGGAGCCTCAGAAGTTCCAGCGCCTCGGGGGAAGGATTCCCAAGGGGGTGCTGCTCATGGGACCTCCCGGAACGGGCAAGACCCTGCTCGCCCGCGCCATCTCCGGGGAGGCCAACGTTCCCTTCTTCACCATCAGCGGCTCGGACTTCGTGGAGATGTTCGTGGGCGTCGGAGCCAGCCGGGTGCGCGACCTGTTCGAACAGGGCAAGAAGAACGCGCCGTGCATCATCTTCATCGACGAGATCGACGCCGTCGGCCGCCAGCGGGGAGCGGGTCTCGGCGGCGGACACGATGAACGGGAACAGACCCTGAACCAGTTGCTCGTCGAAATGGACGGCTTCGAATCCAACGACGGCGTCATCCTGATCGCTTCGACGAACCGGCCCGACGTGCTGGATCCGGCGCTCCTCCGCCCCGGACGCTTCGACCGCCGGGTCGTGGTCTCCCTGCCCGACATCAAGGGCCGGGAGGGAGTCCTCAAGGTCCACAGCGCCCGCATCCCCTTCGAATCCGACGTGAACCTCAGCATCATCGCGCGGGGCACTCCGGGCTTTTCGGGGGCGGATCTCGCCAACCTCGTGAACGAGGCGGCGCTGAACGCGGCACGGCACACCCAGAAGAAAGTGCGCATGGAGGACTTCGAGCAGGCGAAGGACAAGGTCCTCATGGGCGCGGAACGCCGCTCGGTCATCATGACGCCGGACGAAAAACGCACGACGGCGTATCACGAGGCCGGACACGCGTTGGTCGCGGCGCTGCTCGACAAGGCCGACCCGCTGCACAAGGTCAGCATCATTCCGCGCGGGATGGCGATGGGGGTGACGATGCTGTTGCCGGAGGACGATCGGCGCACCCATGACCGGGACTACGTCGAGGCGATGATCGCGGTCAAGATGGGCGGCCGGCTCGCGGAGGAGATCGTCCTGGGGCAGGTCACGACCGGAGCGTCCGACGACATCCAGAAGGCGACCGACCTGGCGCGCCGCATGGTCTGCGAGTGGGGGATGAGCGAAACCCTGGGACCGCTCACGTTCGACCGATCGAACAACGAGGTGTTCCTGGGGCGCGACCTGGCCGCCCGGAAGGACTACAGCGAGAGCACCGCGAAAGCCATCGATGCGGAAGTGCATCGCATCGTGGACGACGCCTACCACCGGGCGAAGAAGCTTCTCGAGGACAACCGTGACCAGCTGGCTGCCGTCGCCGAAGCGCTCCTCGAGCGCGAAGTGTTGAGCTCCGAAGAAGTCCAGCTCGTTCTCGAAGGAAAACCGCTTCCCGAGCCCGCGCCCGCGCCGGCCGCGCCCGACGCCGATTCCGCTGACCCGGCTCCGGAACAGGTGCCCGGACGGGTCGCCATCACGCCTCCCCTGGTGCCCGAACCCGGCGGCGCAACGTAGACGACCGGAGGGCTCCTGCCGCCAGAGTTCCGATTGACCGAAAGAATCCTCGAGCTGGCCGAGACGCTCGCGGCGCGCCTGTCCTGGACGGATGTCCTGGACATCCTCCTGGTGGCCGGGGCGATCTACGTCCTGCTGAAGCTCATCGAGGGACGGCGTGCCTCCCAGATGGCCTTCGGGACCGTGATCGTCGGCGGCCTGCTGCTGCTCACCGGGTCGAGCCAGCTCGGGCTCACCACCGTCCAGTGGATCGTGCGCAACACGCTGCCCTACCTGGGGATCGCGATCATCGTCCTCTATCAGGCGGAGATCCGGACCGGCCTCGCTCAGATCGGCGGCGGCGGGTTTCTCCGCGGCCGGCGCCGGGACCTGGACCCGCAGCGCGCCACCATTGCGACGCTGGTCGATGCCGCGACCGATCTCTCCCGCCATCGGGTCGGGGCCATCGTCGTCTGGCAGGGGAACATCGGTCTCAAGAGCTACGCCGATTCGGGCATGCCGCTGGATGCGCAACTGAGTTCGGCACTGCTGGTCTCGCTGTTCCAGCCCACCTCCCCGCTCCATGACGGAGCCGCCATCGTCAGCGGCGACCGGATTGTCGCCGCCCGCTGCGTACTCCCGCTCTCCCGGCACGACGCGGAAGGCGGCTTCGGAGGAACCCGGCACCGCGCCGCGCTGGGTCTTACCGAAGAGACCGACGCCACGGTGCTGGTCGTCTCCGAGGAGACCGGGCAGGCGAGCGTCGTCGCCGGTGGCCGGATCGTGCCGGTCGCCGATCGCTCGGATCTGGAAGCGGAACTCGCGAGGTCGCGTCCGGCCCCGTCCGGCGCCTCCGCGCCGGCGCCGGCCCGCCGTGTCTCGAGCCCGGAGATCGCCCGTTGAGCAAGTTCGTCGCGGGGTCCGACTCCTTCCGCGCGGTCGAGATGTTCCGCGCCATCCTGGCGCTCGGACTGGCGTTCGGCCTCTGGTTCTTCGTCGCCGACGAGCAGGGAGCCGAGGTCCTGGTGTCCACCCCCCTGGAGCTCGTGAACGTCCCGGCCGGACTCGAGGTCGTGGACCAGTCCGTCCAGGAGGTGGACGTGAGGCTCCGGGGCGCCTCCGGCCTGCTCCGCGACGCCCCCATCCAGGGGCTCCGGGCGCGGCTCGACCTGACGGGGGAAGCTCCCGGCGAGCGCACCTGGTTTCTCGGAGCCGAGGCGGTGGAAGCTCCTTCGGGCGTGCAGGTGATGCGGGTGGATCCCCCGCAGGTGCTCCTGCGCCTCGACCGCACCCTGACCAGCACCGTCCGGGTGAGCCCGCGAGTGCTCGGCCAGCCGGCGACGGGGTTCGAGATCCACAGCGTCGTGATCGAACCCCTCGAACTCGCGGTGGAAGGGCCCGAGTCGCTGCTGCGCGACACGGCGCAGATCACCACCGAGCCGATCTCCGCCCAGGGGCTGCGGGAGACCTTTTCGCAGCGCCTGCAGATCGAGCTCGATCCCGCCCTGCGCCCCAGTGTCCGCTATGTCGACGTCCGTCTCGAGATCGGCGAAGCGCGGGAAGCCCGCGAATTGCGGCTGGCCGTCTGGATTACGCCGGTCGAGCCCGACGAACCTCCGTGCCAGCCGGCCATGGCCGAAATCGTGGCCAACGTGCGCATCCCCCTGAGCATGCTGAACCAGGTCGACGAGTCGAACCTCTTCGCCGTGGTCTCCTGCACGGGACTCGAGGAGGGCATCTACGAGATCGTTCCCGAGCTGCTCTTCCCCGAGGCGCCCGATGCGCCGATCGGCGTCGTCTCCTTCGATCCGGAGACGGTCACCACGGTCGTCGGTTCGCCGGAGGAAATGACGACTCCGGCCTGGGATGGCGCCTGACCGGGCCGTCATGACCGCTCCCGCCACGGCGCGCCCCCGTTCCTCCGCCCGCGAGTACTTCGAATCGATCTGCGCCGCGGTGATCCTCGCCCTGTTCGTGCGGACCTTCGTCTTCCAGGCGTTCAAGATCCCGACCGGCTCCATGCAGGACAACCTGCTCATCGGCGATCACCTGATGGTCAACAAGATGCTCTACCAGGACGGCGGCGCCGGAGTGCTCCCGTCGCGCGAGGTGGAGCGCGGCGACGTGGTCGTGTTCAAGTTCCCCGAGGAGCCCGAGCGGGACTTCATCAAGCGGGTCGTGGGGCTGCCGGGAGAGACGCTCCAGATCGGACGGCAGCAGGTCCTGATCGAAGGCGATCCCCTGCCCGAGGACTACACCCGGTTCGTCCACGGCGGACAGCCCGGAATGCGGGAGTACCGGGTGCCGGACGGGCACTACTTCGTGATGGGGGACAACCGGGACAACAGTCACGACAGCCGTTTCTGGGGCGCGCTTCCCGCCGAGAACATCAAGGGCAAGGGGCTCTTCATCTACTGGTCCTACGGGGCGCCGCGTGAGGAATATCTGGAGACCCGGCTGTCCCGGCGTTTCGTGGACCTGCTGCTGCTGCCGGTGAGGTTCTTTTCGCGGACCCGCTGGGACCGCTTCTTTACGCCGGTCCAGTAGGAGCCTGTCCCGGTAACCTCGCGGCATTCGACGGCCGATGCATCCCGGCTGAACCACTTCGCTCGTCGTTGCGCTTCGGTCGAAAGAGCGCTGCTATTCCTCCCTCGCGCGCCTTGTCAGCCGGGCGCCTCGACCGTCTCGGTGCTCACGACGTTACCGGGACAGACTCCTGGCCTGGAGCCCCCACCGGGAGAACTGGGCCGGCTTCAGCCGGCACCGCCCGCGGGAGGCCGACCGCGGCATCCGCGATTCACGGAGTCCGGGGGCCGAAGATGGCCGTGCCCACCCGGACCGTGGTGGCGCCCTCGGCGATGGCCGTCTCGAAGTCGTGACTCATGCCCATCGAGAGTTCAGGGTCGCGAGGCAGCAGTCCCTTTTCCGCGAATCGGCGGCCCAGCTCCCGGAGGCGCACGAACCACGGACGGACGGCCTCCGGATCGGGATCGAACGGCGGCATCAGCATGAGCCCGGCGAGCCGCAGACCGGACAGTCCGGCGATCTCCTCCAGAGCGCGCGGCAGGTCGGCCTCCGGGATTCCGAACTTCGAGGTCTCGCCAGCCAGGTCCACCTGCGCCAGGACCCGGATCGGAGGGCCGCCGGGCGGGACGACGCCCTGGCTGACCATGCCGCTCAGCCGGGTGGCCAGGGCAACGCTGTCCACCGATTGGATCACCGGAAAGAGTCCCGCGGCCTGCCGCGCCTTGTTGCGCTGGAGATGTCCGATCAGGTGCGCAGTGACCGGAACCCGGAGACCCGGGAGCTTCGCGGCCGCCTCCTGGATCCGGTTCTCTCCGAAGTCGGTGACGCCGAGCGCGGCTGCCGCTTCGATGTCCGCCGCCGGCCGCGTCTTCGAAACCGCGACCAGCCGGACGCTTCCCTCGGCCCGCCCGGCGCGGCGGCAGCTCTCGGAGATCCGGTCGCGCACCGCGGAGATGCGCTCGGCAAGCGACGGCGGGTTCACGGCAGGGACTCCAGGAACCCGGTCGCCTCGTCCAGCCCGGTGATCAGCGGGAAGGGCGGCAGGCTCCGCAGCAGTCGCCGGCCGTAACCCATACGGACGAGGCGCGAGTCGAGAACCGCGGCGAGCCCGACGTCCTGCTGGGTCCGGATCAGCCGGCCGAGACCCTGCTTCAGGGTCAGGGCCGCCTGTGGAACCGAGTAGTTGGTGAAGCCGTCGCCGGTCGCCTCCTCGGCCCGCTCCGCCCGCGCCCGGTGAAGGGGATCCGACGGCACAGGGAAAGGCAACTTGTCGATCACCAGCAGGGTGAGCGCGTCTCCCGGAACGTCGACCCCTTCCCAGAACGAGCGCACCCCCAGCAGGACCGCGTTCGGCGTCGTCCGGAAGGAATTGAGGAGTGCCGCGTGGCCGCCGCCCCGCTGCTGCCGCAGCACCGGAAAATGACAGGCCGTCCCGACCACCCGGCCCACGCGTTCCAGGTTTCCCCAGCTGGTGAACAGGATGAGGGCCCTGCCCCGGCTGGCGGAGACCAGGTGGAGGATTCTCTCCGCGGCGGCGTCCTGGAACCCGGGGTTGCGGGGGTCCACGAGATCGTGCGGGACATACAGGCGCGCCTGATCCTCGAACCGGAAGGGTGAGGGAACGACCTTTCCCGAGGTCGCCGTCACCCCGAGCGCGTCAGCGGCGTAGTCGAAGCCGCCGTCGAGCGCCAGCGTCGCGGAAGTCAGGACACAGGACTTCAGGGGATCGAAGAGCCCCTGCCGCAGTTCGTCGCCGGGATGCACCGGAGCGGTGCTCGCGAAACAGGTGGGCCCGCGGCCGGTCCTGGCCTTGCCGTTCCCGTTCTCCGGACGCGCCGTTTCCCTGCGGAACACGCTCCAGTGGACGTAGTCGGGTCGCGACGTCATCAGCGCGCTCAACTCGATGCGAAACTCGGTGATGCGCTTCAGGAGCCGCTCGGCGCCGGTCTCGCCATCGCTCCCGTCCGGCGGCGGGTTCTCTCTCAGGGCTTCCCGCACCTTCAGCAAATGACCTTCGAGGGCCTGGAGTTGCAGCGAGGCCGCCTCGGCGTGCTCCCTCGCCTCGGGGGGCAGGCTGTCGGGATGGAACAGCCGCGGCCTGTCGTCGCGTTCCGGGGCGAGCGTCTCGAAGAGTTCGCGGTACGAGCGCCGCAGCTTGCGGATGGCCGGAGGGGACGCGGGTTCCGGGGCCGACCGCTTGAGGAAGCGCGTCAGGTCGGTCGCCAGCCGGTCCGCCGCCGCCCCGGAGAGGGTGCTCGAAAGACCGTGCGTGGCGGCGTCCTCGAGCCGGTGGGCCTCGTCCACGATCAGGTGGTCGTATTCCGGCAGCACCTCGCCGAAATCGGTCTGGCGCACGAGCAGGTCCGCCACCAGCAGGTGGTGGTTCACGATCAGGATCCGGCTGGAATGCGCCGCTTTGCGCAGGGTCGTCAGGTGACACTCCTCGTAGTGAGGACAGCGGCGGCCGATGCAGTTCTCGGAAATGGTTGAAATGCCGCGCCAATAGTCGGTCGGTCCCCGGAGTCCCCGAATCTCGTCGCGATCTCCGGTCTTCGTCTTCTCCGCCCAGGCGGCGATCCGCCGGAGGTCGGCACTGCGCCGGGGATCGAGCTTCAGGTCGCCCTCGGTCTGGAACTTCTCCCACTCCAGACGACAGAGGTAGTTCTCGCGGCCCTTCATGCGGGCCACCGGCACGCGGCTTCCCAAGAGGCCCTGAAGCTGGGGGAGATCCTTCTCGAAGAGTTGGTCCTGGAGGTTCTTGGTCGCCGTCGAGATCACCACCCGCTCCCCGCACAGGAGCGCCGGGATCAGATAGGCGAACGACTTGCCGATGCCGGTTCCCGCCTCGATCATCAGCGCCCCGTCCCGGTTCAGCGTCTCCTCGACCCGCGCCGCCATTTCCACCTGCCCCGCCCGGTGTTCGAAACCGGGCAGCGACTCGGCCAGCACCCCGTGGGGACCGAGGAAATCGGCCGCGCGGCTCATTCCCGACGCGCCCCCGCCGGCGGCCGGCCGGCGCTCCCGCCGTTCACCCCGCCGGCGTTACGTACAGCGGGAACCCGGAGGCCAGTTCGGCAACCTCGGCGGCGATCCGGGCGAGCCCCGCCTCATCGCCAGCCGACCGGAGCGCCGCATCCATCAGGCGCGCGACCGCCGCCATCTCGCCTTCCCGCATTCCCCGGGTGGTGAGCGCCGCCGTACCAAGACGGATGCCGCTCGCGATCATCGGCTTTTCGGGGTCGAAGGGGATCGTGTTCTTGTTCGCGGTGATCCCCGCGGTCTCCATGGCCACTTCGGCATCGCGGCCGGTGATCCCCCGGGCCCCCACGTCCACCAGCACGAGGTGGTTGTCGGTCCCTCCGGAGACCAGCCGGAACCCCAGCGCCATGAGCGCCTCGGCCAGCGCCTTGGCGTTCGCCACGATCTGCCGTGCGTACTCCGCGAAGGACGGATCGAGCGCCTCCCGGAAACACACGGCCTTGGCGGCAATCGTGTGCATCATCGGGCCACCCTGGATGCCGGGGAAGGTGATCCGGTTGAGGGCCTTTCCGTACGCCTTCTCGTTCCAGAGAATGAGCCCCCCGCGCGGACCCCGCAGGGTCTTGTGCGTGGTGGTGGTGACGATGTCCGAATAGGGCACCGGACTCGGGATGGCGCCGCCCGCGACCAGGCCGGCCACGTGGGCGATGTCGGTGACGACCTTCGCCCCGACCTCGTCCGCGATCTGCCGGATTTCCGCGCTCGGATAGAGGCGCGGATACGCGCTCGCGCCCACCATGATCATCTTGGGCTGGTTTTCCCGGGCGAGTAGCGCCAGCTGATCGAGATCGAGCCGTTCGTCCTCCCGGCGCACCCCGTAGGCAACGGGCAGATAGAACTGGCCCGAGAAGTTCAGCGGGTGGCCGTGCGTGAGGTGTCCCCCCTGATCGAGCGCCATGCCGAGGAAGACGTCGCCCGGTTCCAGGATCGCCTGGTAGGCGACCATGTTGGCCTGGGAACCGCTGTGGGGCTGGACGTTCGCAAACCGGGAACCGAAGAGTTCCTTGGCCCGGTTGCGGGCCAGCCGTTCCGCCTCGTCGACGTGGATGCAGCCTCCGTAGTAGCGCCGGCCGGGATACCCCTCGGCGTACTTGTTCGTCATGACCGAACCGGTGGCTTCCATGACCGCATCGCTCGCGAAGTTCTCGGACGCGATCAGTTCGAGACCCTCGGACTGGCGGACCTCTTCGGCATGGATCGCGGCGGCGATTTCGGGATCCCGCTCAGCGAGGCCGGGACCCAGGTTGCGGCGGGAAAACGTTCGGCTCACGGGAACGCCAGTATAGGACCGCCGCGATGTCTGCGGACGGGGTGAGCGCCGCGGATCAGACCAGGTAGGCGAACGCGAACCCGAGCTGGGCGACCATCATCATCAGGTACATGTGCCGCCAGGACACGTGGTTGCTGTCGGTCGCGAGTTCGTCGGGACGGCGCAGCATGAGCCACGCGGTAAAGGCCCCGTAGAGCACGAGTGCGACGCCGAGCGCGTCCAGCAGCACGGGATTACCGGTCAGCAGGCCGGTGCGGACGCCCACGGGAATCAGCACGAAGGGCAGCACGAAGAACGGTGCGATCCGCCAGGCCGCCCCCCGGGGACCGTGCACCACCGGGAGCGTCCGGCAGCCCCCCGCGCGGTCTCCGGCGATGTCGGAGAAGTCCTTGGTGGTGGTGGCGCCGAGCAGAAACAGCCCGAAGATGAGCCCGATGAACCAGGGCTCCGGATCGGACACCGTCTTCAGCGCCGACCAGCCAGCGACCTTGAGTAGCAGTCCGCGGGGGATGGCGACCGTCAGGTTGGCGAGGATGCCCAGCCGCTTCGTCCTGAGCGGGGGCGCCGAGTACATCCAGACGAAGAAGCTCGCCACCACGACGATCCAGAAGCACTCGTGCCGGCCACCGGGACTTACGAACCACGCCGCGACCAGCGACAGGGCCCAGCACACCGCCGTGAACCACCATGCTTCCGCGAGCCCCAGCCGGCCGGAAGGCAGGGGCCGGTCCGGTTTCGTGATCCGGTCGATCCCGAGGTCGCAAATCTGGTTCAGGGCGTTGCTCGCCGCGTTCAGGGTGGCGGCCATGACCGCCCCCAGGATGGGATAGATCCAGGGAACGGTTTCCAGGGCGGGCGGCGCTCCGTACGCGGTAACGCTTCCACTGAGGAAACCGATCAGCGGGGGCAGCAGGGTGAACGGCCGCGAAAACTCGCGGTAGAGCGTCAGCCGCTCGGCGACCACCCGCATCATCCGGCGCCGCCACCGCCTGAAATCCATCCCCACCCGAACGCCAGGAGGCCGCCGGCAAGGACGGAAACCGCGTTGACACCGTCGTTGTCGAGAGTCCCGCGGGCCTCGAGCGGGGAGAGCAGGCCTTCAAGGAAGGCGGCCAGAAACCCGGCCGCCGCCACCGGCAGGAACCACTCGGGCGGTATCAGCCCGCCCCCCGCGGCAACGCCACAGATCACCACGGAGGCCAGCAGCCCCGCGGCCGAGCCCGCGAAGCTGACCCCGCCGGGCGTTCCGGCCGGCGCCCGGGAGAGGCCGGGGAGCCGCCGTACCGTCCCTCCCAGGGACTTGCCCACCTCCGAGGACACCGTGTCCGCTGCCGCGGTGGCCAGCGAACCGACGAACGCGGCGGCCGCGGGGGCGCCCCAGGAAACGGGCAGCAGACCCGCCAGCACGCAGAAGAGCACGGGCGGTCCACCGTTCGCGGCCACCTGCCTCGGTCCCCGGGCGCCGCCCTGGGCTTCCGCGATCCCGAGAGCCCGTTTCCGGGTCCAGCCCATACGGGTCACGAGGGCGCCGAGCGCGAAGTAGAGGAGCAGCACCGCATACCCGGGCCCGCCCAGGCTCAGGACGACCGCAGCGCCGACCACGAATCCGGCGAGCGCACCGGCGCCGGTAACGGTTCGGAGCCGCCAGCCGAGGAAGGCCAGGACGCCGTTCAGCGCGAGGAGGGAGAACACGGGACGTACCGCGGCGGATTGTGCGTTTCGCCTCCCTTCGGCCGGCGATGCCGGCTGGACGCCGGCGCTCCACGCATCAGTAGTAGCTGTCGCGGCCGCCCGCGCCGAAGCCGAAACTGGTGAGTCCGCCGAGGGTGACGCTGAAGTGGAAGATGTTCTCGCTCCGGCTCACGAGGTTGTAGCGAATCCATTCGACGTTCAGCCCGCAACACTGGAACAGGAAATCGGTGCGCAGCCGGATGTTGGAGAGTCTCCGTTCCGTGATGTCGTAGTTGACGTCGAAACCGGTCCGGATCACCTCGGTCGGGAAGAAGTCGGTTCCGGCGCGGAGGTAGCTCTTCGCGTCCACCTCTTCGCTTTCCGGGCCGCCGACCCGGCGGGCGCGGCGGGACCAGTTGAAGTTGAACCTGCGGTTGGAGAGACGATCCCCCACGCGCAACCCGGTACGGATCGAGGTGAACAGCCGCTCATCGGGGTCCCATTCCATGGTCCAGTCGCCGTTCACGCTCTGGTCCGGGGTGAAACGGAAGTCCGAGCGGATGGGGGACTTCCGTATCTCCACTTCGCTTTCCTCGAAGGAGGAGGACACGTAGCGGGAGTCGTAGGCGCCCGCCGTCGGATCGAAGTACCAGCTCTGCTGGATGCGCCAGGTAATGACGTCGGTCGCGGACGATTCCTCGACGCCGTCCCGGTAACGCTTGGCGAGCAGGCGGTTCACCAACCCGAAGCTGATCTGGTTCGCCTGCGTGGAGCTGTCGTAGCGGTCGAAACGGTTGACGTAGTCGGACTGGTCGTCGCTCTTGCGGTACTCCCAGTTGGCTTCCGGCTCGATCAGGTGCTTGAAGCGGGCGGCGTAAAAGTTGCCCGCGGTGTCGAAGATGCGTTCGAACTTGGGACCGGACAGCTGCAGGGACGTGCCGTAGAACCGCCGGCTCAGTCCCAGTTCCGGATTGAATTCGTCCGTCTCTGGGTCGATCGAACCACCGTAGCGCAGATACCCGGCATCGATTTCCGCCCGCAACTGCAGGAACGGAATCTCGGGCAACGAGAGACCCAGGGTCGGCCCCACGAAGAGCCGGTTCCACTCCTGGAAGTCATCCCGGCGCGAGCGGCCCACGCGCACGTAGTTGGCCTCGTAACCGAGCTGGACGAACTGACCCAGCAGGTTCAGGTTTCGCCGGGTGATCGAGAACTGCGGCATCGTTTGCCGGCGGCTGCTCCTGGACGTGTACTGGGTGTCCTTGCGATCGATCTTGAACTTGATGCGGTGACGGAAGAGTTGGCCGCTGAGATCCACCTTGGCGCGCTGGAACCGCCGGGTGGAGCGCGAAAAGGAATCCTGGAAACGGCGGCTGAAGTCGAAGCTCGAGAACATGTCACCGGCGGCGCTGAAGCGGAATCGCGCCGGCAGCCGCTGCGCCACGTTGAAGCTGAGCGAGTACTCGCGGTTCTCGGTGGTCTTGTCGTTGATGATGAACCCTTCCGCTTCGCCCCGGGAACCGCTGTTCCCGCGATAGCGGTACTCCATGCCGAGCCCGGTGCCCGCCACCGTGAAGTGGTCCACGCTGAACGTCGCATCCATCGAGCGGTTGATGGCCCAGTAGAAACCCTGGCTGATGAGGTGCCCCCGGAGGTCGGAGCGGCTGTAGCGCGGGATGAGGAAGCCGGTCTGCCGGCCGTCCTCTTCGAGGGGGTAGTAGAGCGCCGGAAAGTAGGTCACCGGCAGGTTCTTGACGCGAAACGCCACGTTACGCAGCCACACGTGTTTTTCCGGCCGTACGACCGCGCGGCCGGCGGTGAACTTCCAGCGCGGATTCGGCTGGGCGCAGGTGGTGAACGCTCCCCCCTCGATTGCGAACGCCCCGTCGTCCAGCTCCTCGAGGGTCTCGGCGACGAAGTGAAAGTCCTGGCCGAGGATCCCCCGGGCGTTCCTGAAGACCGCCGTCCCATCCTCGAGGCTGCCTTCCATGGACTCGGCGACGATCTTCTCGTCACGGCGTTCGAAGACGACGTTGCCCTCCGCGCGCACGCTCAGCTCCTCCTCGTCGATCTCGATGCGATCGGCCTGGATCCGGAGTCCTCCGTAGGCGACCTGCGCGTAGCCGTCGAGGACAACGTGGGAGCCCTCGCGGGTGACGTGTTCGGCGCGCGTGATCATGGTCCCGGCCGGCGGCGGGTCGTGGCTCCACGCCACGGGCGGCGCTTCCCGCTGATTCCGATTCCGCTGCTGGCCGAACTGGACGGCTCCGCCCTCGGCGAGGGTGGGAAGAGCCAAGGCCAGGAGCAGGAGCGGGCCCTGGAAACCCTTGCGTACCGAAGATCGTGTTCGCGAAGTCACGATGGGGTTTCTCGTCCCGGCGCCCGCACGGGGCGGGACCCCACGCCGTCTACCGCGCCGGCTCGTAGTAGGGGTTCGTCCCGGCAGCGTGGTCCGTGGTGTCCAGGATGGCCCCAATCTCCGGAACCGCCCGGCGCAGGATCCTCTCGACCCCCTGGCGGAGAGTGGCCGTCGCCATTCCGCACCCCTGGCAACCTCCCCCCATGCGGATGAAGACCTGGTTCTGCTCCACGCCGACGAGGTCGATGTATCCCCCGTGGGAGGCGACGGCCGGGTTGATTTCGTCGCGCAGGACAGCCTGGACGCGATCGCGGATGTCCTCCGGCGCGGGGAGATCGGCGAGTGCCTCGGGGTCCACCGCTGGCTCGGCGCCCTCGAGGACGGACCGGATCCGCTTTCCCGCCTCGCGGCCGATCGGCATCCAGTTGGCCTGGTTCTCTGCCGCCGTCACCGTGATCAGGTTGTCCTGGATCAGCACCCCGGAAACGCCGGGAATGCTCAGGAGTTCCCGCGCGAGCGCTGAGTTCTCCGTGGGTCCGGCGGAGTCGAAATAGACCGAACCTCCGGAGAGAACGGGACGATCCACCACGAAGCGGCAGGTCGAAGCATCGCGCGGCTCGGCCCGAATGCGGATCGCGGGAGCGGGCGGCGGCAGGGACATGCACGGAAGCGTAGCAGTCTCCTTCGCAAGGCCGGGACCACGGCCGCAACGCCTTCACCGCAGGGTCGCCGGGAATTCACGAACCGCGGATTGTCCGACTCAGGGCGGTGAATCGCCTGCGGTGTTTCTGAATCGAACCGGCGCACCGGATACGGAATCCAAGGCGCCGATGAACCGGACATCCGGGTTTCCGGGGCAATCTCGCGGCCGGAACCGCGGATTCCCGGGCTAACCGCCGGACGCGGTCGGCGGGAGGTCCGGGCGCGTCCCTTGCGCCTTCCTGAGGACATGCACGGCAACGCGCCGCGGTCGCTCCGGGCTCCGGAAACGACGCGAATTCAAAAAACGCCGGTCCCGTCCCGCGCACCGGGCGCGAAGCCGCAACCCCAACCCCCCCAAGGAGAAGCACTTCCCATGAAACCACTCATTCCCCTGGCGCTCGCGTTCTGGGCGCTGGCCGGTTCCGCCGCCTTCGGCCAGACGGCGGGAGAGATCGAGGGCCGGGTCACCGACGCACAGGGCCTCGCCGTACCGGGAGCGACCGTCACCCTCTCTGGCGAAGCCCTCATCACCGAACAAAGCGCCGTGACGCTGAGCGACGGCTCCTACCGCTTCCGCTCGCTGCGCCGCGGCGCCTACAACCTGCGGTTCGAGATCTCCGGGTTCCAGACGCTGGTGCGCGAGGGCATCATCGTCGAAGGAAACCGCACCATCACCGTGCCCGTGACCCTCGAGGTCGCCAACGTGGCGGAAACCGTGACCGTCACCGGTGAAGCGCCGGTGGTGGACGTCCGGACGACGGCGCTCTCCACCGACTTCGGGACCGAGGCCCTCCACGAGGTGCCCTCGGCGACCGATGTCTGGGCGGTGCTCGCCCAGACTCCCGGCGTACGCATGCGCGGCTACGACGTCGGCGGCAGCCACAAGAGCCAGCAGACCGGCTACGAGAGCTTCGGGATCCGCCGCCAGAACCGGATCCTCGCCGACGGCGTGGACACCACGGAGGGCGAAAGCGGCACCGGCTTCTACTTCGACTATTACTCCATCGAGGAGTTCACCACTTCGGCCGCCGGAGCGGACGTGGAGATGACCGGGCCCGGCTCGATGGTGGTGATGACCATGAAGAGCGGCGGCAACGAGTTCAGCGGCATGCTGCACGGTGACTACGAACACGGGTCGTTCGTCGGCAACAACGTGGACCGCGAGCTGGAGGCCCGGAACTTCACGGGCAATCCGAACATCCTGTTCTGGGAGGCCCACGCCGACCTCGGCGGCCCGATCGTGGAGGACCGCGCCTGGTTCTACGGCTTCTACAACCACTTCCGGATCGACAAGCAGATCTCCGGAGTGGACCCCAACCTGGCGACCGACCTCGGCGACTTCGACCAGTTCGGCGGCAAGGTCACGGCGCAGCTGACCAGCCGGGACCAGCTCATCGCCTACACCAACTACCAGTTGAAGGAGAAGCCGCAGCGCGGCCTATCGAACACGGTCGGACCCGACTCGGTCCTCGCGCAGGCGAGCTGGAGCTGGGCGCACAAGGGCGAATGGCAGCGCGTCTGGGACGACCGCACCTTCTCGACGCTCGCCGTCAAGCACTTCGGGTTCGGCTGGCCGATGGTTCCGCAGGTCGATCCCGAGTCGAATCCGCCGCGCTTCGACCAGGCGACCGGGATCCATACCGGCGCCGGCTGGAACACCAACATCACGGGAACGCCACCGTTCACGTTCGAACGCTGGAAGCCGCAGGTGACCGCAACCCTCAGTCACTACGTCCCCGATTTCCTCGGCAGCCACGACTTCAAGGTCGGGTACGAGTTCCAGATCGACAGCCGGAAATTCGGCGCCAATTCCAACTCCGGCCACGTGCGCTACATAGACAACAGCACCCTCGGGCGGCCCAACGACGTGGACCAGATCGCGCTCTTCAGCATGCCCGCCGACGGCCAGATCAACGCCGATTCCCGGAACACCCACCACGACGTGTTCGCCCAGGACACCTGGCGGCCGCACGCGCGGGTGACGCTGAACATCGGCGTCCGCTACGGGCAGCAGCGGACCCACTTCCTCGACTCGGAGTCGAACCCGTTCTTCGCCGACTTCTTCCCGACCGGCGTGACCGAGGGGCAGACGCTCGTCACCTGGAACACCTGGGCGCCCCGGCTGGGCGCGACCTACGAGATCGCCCCGGGGACGGTCCTGAAAGGCCACTACGGTCGCTACTACGTGAACCTCGCCGACGCGCACCGGCGCGCCGACCCGGCGAACGTGGCGTGGGTCCGGTTCGACTTCCTCGACCAGAACGCGAACGGCCTCTATGACGGCGCCCACGAACTCGGAACCCTCCGGGCCGAAAGCGGCGCCACCGGCACCGCGATCCGTACCCTGGGAACGCCGGTGAACCCGGACCTGGAGAAGGAGTACGTGGACGAGTTCAGCGTCTCCTTCGAGCACGAACTCGTCGCCGACACCGCCCTGCGCGCGTCCTACGTGCACAAGCGGTTGAACGCCGACAGCGGCCAGTGGAACGTCGCCCAGCAGACGGCGCTCCTCGACGGCCGCGGCATCCCGTGCGGCGCGGACTTCGACTGTCCGGTGAACGCGCTCACCGGGGCGCCGATCAACGTGCAGCGGGTGCCGGACGACGTCGCCGACGTGGTGGACATCCGGACCGACACCTTCCCCGGGATGGAAGCCAGGTACGACACGATCCAGGTCGCGGCGAACCGGCGTTTCGCCGGCGGGTTCTTCGTCCAGGCGAGCTTCGACTACCAGTGGCGCGACGAGTTCCGCGCCGCCTCGGGAGAATGGAGAAGCCCCCTGGGCGCCGATCCGATCGACGTGGGTTCCGACGGCCACGGCACCATCTGGCAGAACCACAGCCTCGACGTGGACTTCCGCCAGGAAACCACCAACTGGAACGGGCGGCTGCTCGCCCGCTACTCGCTGCCCTACGGCGTCGCGGTGTCGGGCAACATCCGTTACCAGAGCGGCTGGCCCTGGGCGCCGATCCAGCGCGTCTCGATTCCGGGTTCCGGCACCCAGCCGGTGTTCCTGTCGAACCTCGACGAGAACCGCTCCGATGACGTAACGATCGCCGATTTCCGCATCGAGAAGGGGTTCGCTGTCGGGAACGGCGCGCTCCTCACCGCGATGGTGGACGTCTACAACGCGTTCAACTCGAATGCGGTGTCCAACTTCAACCTGCGCACCGGCTCCAACTACAACAACGTGATCGCCGCGATCGATCCCCGCGCCGCCAAGGTCGGCCTCCGACTGACCTTCTAGGCAGAACCTCCCCCGGTGGGCGGCGGTCTTCCGCCGCCCACCCGGCCCGTGCAGCAGCTCCGTTTGGCACGGAGTTTTCTTGCCCCGACGGGCACTGCGATGTCAGGTAGCGGGCTACAGAATCGGTCGGCGTCCGGCCGGGCGCATCGGCGCCGCTGGTCGGTAGGCGTGATCGCCCTGATGGCCGCGAGCCTGCCGGCCAGTCCGGGCGAGACCTACCGGTTCTTCCAGCGCCTCGGCGACTGGAACGAGGTCACTTCGTCTGCCGGTGCCAGCGTCTGGGAAGCGCAAGATCTCCCGCTGCGTTTCCGGTTGCTCGAGAACGCAAACCTGCCGGATCATGAAGGACTGGATGCCGAGGTCTGGCGCGAGATCAACCGGGGCTCCATCGCCGCCTGGGTGGACGTTCCCACCGCCGCCGTCGGAATTGTGCTGGAGAGTGAATTGGTGCTGGCCGACCAGGCGAGCGATACGGACGGAATCAACACGATCGGCTTCTCGTCGTACGAAGGCTTCGTGGACAGCTGGTTCTCCGGATTTGCGCGTTCGGTCTGGCAGGACGGGAAGAAGGTCGGGTGCGACATCGAAGTCACCCCGTACTACTTCGAACGAACCCCGGTGGACGAACCGGACGCCGAGCGGCGGTCGGTTCGCGACCTCTATCCGTTCATCACGCACGAGATGGGCCACTGCCTGGGCCTCGCCCACACCGCCATGAACCCGATGTGGCTCGGCCGGCCGGGACCGGCGGACTGGGAGCCGGGTGTCTTGCCCGAAGGGATCGCCACCTTCCAGCCGCATCCCATCATGTCCTACGGATCCAGCTTCCGCTCGGCCGACCTGACTCCCGACGACGCCCACGCGATCACCCTGGCGTACCCGGCGCCCGGATTCCTGGAGTCCCGGGGCGCCATCGGCGGACGGGTGGTGTTCCCGAGCGGAGATCCGGTGCCGACGGCCTACGTGCAGACGGTGGATTACTCGGGTGGCTCGGCAGCCTTCGGACCGGGCGCCTTCACAGACCGGCGAGGCCAGTTCATGCTGGAGGGAATGCGCCCCGGTCCCATCCACGTCTGGGTGCGTCCGCTGATCGCCTCCCGGGCGCATGGGACCCTGGAACTCGCGATGGAAGCGGGGTCGCTCGACCTGGTGGACCGACAGCGTTGGTTCCGGGTACGTGCCGGGGAAGTCACGCTCGTTCCCGACATCGTCGTCGAACGCGGCCGGGAGTCCGGTCAATGAGGGAAGAGCGCCGGGCCCTCGCCGCGGTCGCCATCCCCATCCTCCTCGCGGCGGCCTGTCAGTCGGGCGCCGGGGATTCACCTCCACTTCCGACCTCTCCTCCGCCAACGGCCCGCGTCGCTCCTCCGGAGGAAGTTCGGTTGATACCGATGGGTTTCCGCGGTCCGCTGTTCCAGCCGGGCGTACCCCTGCCTCTCGAACCGGGAATGCGACTCACCGTCCCCGTCATGACGCACGTCCGAGACTTCGGGGACGCCGACGGAATCCCGGGCATCCTCATCCGGGTAGAGACCGACGCTCCGCCCGCAGTCCTCACGGTGAGCGAACAAATCGCGGTCAAGGGATGGGCAGAGCCGGGACTTGTGGAAGTCCGCGCGGTGGAGACGTTCTCCAGCGGAGCGCCGGCGGCGACATACCAGATCTGGCTGGAGGAACACCCGGAACAGGTCTGGGCGCCAGGATTCGCATTGGCGCTTGACGAGAGGCGGCTTCTGGTCGCCGTAACGGAAGCCTCGCCGCCTCCGGCGCCATGTGAGCGGCTCGAAGTGACGGGCACGGTCACGTCAGGTGTGAAGGACGGGGGTGATCGAGCGCGGCTCACCTTTGGATCTCTGGCCGACGACTTCCGCTCTGGAACGATCACTCTGCGCGCGGACCATCCGGAGACGTCCCTGAGTCTGGTCTCCGAATACCGGATGCCCTACGAGAATCTCGACCCCGAATCGGACCGGGCTCGAGTCACGTACCGTCCCTATCCGACGACCTTCCTCTTCGGCCTCGGTTTCCGGGAAACGGGGGTTGGCTTCGAGCAGACGATGTCACTCGGCTGGTTCGACGAATTCCACCTCCGCGCCGAAGCGCCGGGCTGCGACCCGGTGAACCTGTCATGCGACGAAACGGGACGCTGTTCTCCGGGAAGCCCAGCTCCATGACCTCGGCGCCCCGGACGCGGAATGTCCTTCGACGCCGTCTCCTTGCGAGTGCGAAACTACGTTCGCTGAGCGAAACACCGATGACCGCGAACCCATCCGCCTGGCGCCACCGATCGGAGGCGGCGCCTCTCCTCGGAACCGCCGCGGCCCTCGTCGCCGTGTTCCTCGTTCCTGGAGATCTCGCGGCCCAGCACCGTGAGCCGATCCAGTCGCCCTTCGCGCCGCTTGGGATCCAGAGGATGTCCGAACTGGCGACGCAGGTGGTGGCGGGGACTATCGAGAAGATGGAATCGACCTGGAACCACGACCATTCGCGAATCTACACCCGGGTGACGATGCGGGTCGAACGAGTGCTGTCGGGCCAGGCCGGCAGGCAGATCGTGTTCCGCATCCCGGGCGGAACGGTCGGAGACACCACCGTCATGGTTTCGGAAATGCCGCACTTCCGGGAGGGCGAGGACACGGTCGTCTTCCTGCGCGGCTCCCGGGGGCGCCTGCCGTCGGTCCTCGGCGGGGTGGAAGGAAAGATGCCGCTTGCCCGCGCCGACGACGGGAGCCTCAGCCTGTTGTTTCCAATCCAGCTTGCATCGGAAGGAGACGCCAGCGCCGCCACCCACGAACTCGAAGACCTGGAGAGTCTGGTGCGCGGCCACGCCCTGCGCCGATAGGGCGCGACGCCCACCCCGCACACCGCGCCGGCGGACAAGACGGCGGAAAGGCTTGGAACGCCGGCTTCAGCCGGCACGCGCTGCGCTGAGCGAGCGGAAGGGCGCATAGCGCGCCCGTAAAGAATCCCCTGCGCCATCACGGCGAATGGGGTCCTTCCCGCCGCCCGCCTGCGGCGGGCTGTGCCGGCTGAGCCGGCGTTCCAAGCGGGCGGCGCCGTGACGGCACGCGACCGTCCCGCTGGACCGGATTCTCACCCCAGCCGGGCCACGGGGTCTTCCACCGGCTGCTACCGCCGGCCGCGGCGCCGGTCCGGTGGCAGGTCCACCTCGCCACGGACGTTCTCGTAGTCGATGCGCGACCTCCGGACGCCCGTGACGGTCAGGCCTCCCTCGACATCGCGAACCCGAACGCGGCCGGAGCCGGCGTCGCTGACGCGCACCTCGCCGCCCACCTCTTCGATCTCGATGCCGCCCGAGCCGTCGTCCGTCACGACCACGTTGCCGGTCACACCGCGGACCCGGGCCCCGCCGGAGCCGTCCTCCAGCCTGACGCTGCCTGTGACCTCGCGGATCGTGAGGCCTCCCGAGCCGTCCTCCACCGACACGTCCCCGGTGACGCCCTCGATGGTCAGGCTCCCGGAGCCGTCCTCGACGCGAACGTCACCCTGGACGCCGCTGATGCGAAGACTCCCCGACCCGTCGTCCACGCGCACGCGTGCCACGTCCGAGATCACCGCCGATCCGGACTTGTCCTCCAGTTCGACGGCGGTGCCGGCCGGAACCCGGACCGCGAGGTGGATGCTGGCGTAGTTGTTCCTCCAAAAACCCCAGCCGCCACTCCGCCGCTCCGGGTAGGTCGTGTCGAGGCGTCCTCCCTGAAGCGACACCGCCAGGCCGTCGAGGAGTTCCGCGCTGGCGGCGCACAGGGTGGCAGCCACCCGGAATTCCGAGAGCCCGGGTTCCCCGGTGATCTCGACGGCGCCGGCCCCGCTCTTCACCTCGAGGGTCCCGCCCGCGGGATCGCTCAGGTTCACCGTGTTCCGGTGCTCGCAGTGTTCGGGATCCGGTTGCGCCCAGGCGGCCGGCGCCACCAGCGCCGTCATCGCGAGCAGGATCGTCGTCTTCCGGGGTGTCGTCATCGGGGTGCCTCCCGCGGGGAGCCGCGAATCGCGTGTTGGCGCCGCTCGCCCCGCAACCGACATAACGGACGGCCGCGCCGTTCGGTTCCGCCTCGAAACCACGGTCCGCGTCCCTATACTGACGGGGCTTTGAGCCGTCGCGCCGGGATCCTCTTCATCGCGGCGTTCGGTCTCGCCGGGGCCGGGTCCGCGGCCGCCCAGGGATTCACCGAGGTGACGGACGAAGCGGGCATCCGCTTCATCCACGACGCCGGGGACGAGGGCAACTTTTCGCTGCCCGAGATCACCGGAGCGGGGGCAGGCTTTTTCGACGCCGACGGGGACGGAGACCTCGACATCTACCTGCTACAGGGCGGCCGGCCCGCCGACCCCGCGGGACCGAGGCCCGGAGCGCCGGGGAACGCTCTGTATCTCCAGGGTCCTCCTGGATCGTTCACCGACGCGAGCGCCGCTTCGGGAACAGCCGACACCGGGTACGGAATGGGACTCGCCGCCGCGGATTTCGACGGAGACGGCCGGACCGATCTCTTCGTCACCAACTACGGGCCGGACGTCCTCTACCGGAACCTCGGTGACGGGCGTTTCGAGGACGTGACCGCCAGGGCCGGCGTGGCCGGCGAGGGGTGGTCCTCCTCGGCGGCGTTTTGCGACTACGACGCCGACGGGCGGCTCGACCTCTACGTCGCCCGCTACGTGCGGAACGATCCGGGGAAGTTCTGCACTCAGCAGGACGGCAGCCGCGACTACTGCAGTCCGCAGGTCTTCCCGGGGGTCCACGACTACCTCTACCGAAACCTCGGCGGTGGACGGTTCGAGGACGTCTCGCTCGCGGCCGGACTCCGCGCCGTGCACGCGCCCGGGCTGGGCGTCGTCTGCCACGACTTCGACGGCGACCGGCGCCTCGACTTCTACGTGGCGAACGACGGCGAGGCGAACCAGCTCTGGCTGAACCAGGGCGGGAACGGTTTCGCCGACGACGCCTTTCTGGCGGGCGTCGCCCTGAACGACGCCGGCCGGCCGGAGGCCGGCATGGGCATCGCGCTCGGGGACGTGGACCACGACCTCGATCTCGATCTCTTCATCACCCACGTGGCGGACGAGACCAACACGCTCTACCGCAGCGACGGCGCCGACTTCGGCCTCTCGTTCGCCGACCGCACCGGCCCGTCGGGGCTCGGTCCGGCCAGCATGGCGATGACCGGTTTCGGGACCGGCTTTGTGGATCTCGACCTCGACGGCGCTCTCGACCTGGTGGTCGCGAACGGCCGGGTGCAGCGGAAACCCGCCCTGCCCGGGGCGCTCGGGGACTCCTTCTGGAAGGCGTTCGGCGAACCGAACCAGGTGTTCCGGAACGGCGGCGTCGAAGCAAGCGATGCGCTCTTCGGGGATTTTGGCGGCGCCGGCGACTTCTCCGCGGTCATCGAGGTCAGCCGTGGACTCGCGCTCGCGGACTACGACGAGGACGGGGACCTGGATCTGCTCCTGGCGAACGCCGAAGGGCCGGCGCGGCTCTACCGGAACGACTTCGAGCGTGCCGGGTCGCCGGTGCGCGTCAGCACGCTGGACCGCGAGGGACGGCCTTCCTTCCCCGCGGTGGTGACCGCCGTCTTCGCGGACGGCAGTCGGTCGGTTCGCCGCGCCGACCCGGGCGGCAGTTACCTGGCGACCGGGGATCCACGGGCTTTCTTTGCCGTCCCCGCCGGCGCCCAGGTGAGCGAGTTCGTGGTCGGGTGGCCGGACGGGGCTCGTGAAGTCTTCCCCGCGACCGGAGCCGATACCGTCAGCCTGCGCCGCGGCGCCGGCGAATCCCGCTGAAGACAATGGCTCGCTCCCGGCAGCCCCGGAAGCGGCGGGGGGAGAAGACCGGCAGGATTCCGAGGAAGACCGACGAGCCCCGGGAATCCTCGCGCCGGCCACCGGGCCGCGACGGGACCTCTCCAAAACCGGCGGCCGAGCGGCGCGGAGGCCCTTCCCGGTCCCTCTGGCTCGGGGCCGCGGCCGCGGTCCTGATCGCGGCCTTCTTCATCCTCCGGGGGGGCGGCCCGGACCTTCCCGACCCTCCGGACCCCGACCTCTCCGGGATGGAGCCGGAAGTCGCCGAGGTGATCCGGCGGGCCCGTGCCGAAGTCCTCGACGACCGCGAATCCCCGGACCGCTGGGCGGCGCTCGGCGCCGCGCTCCTGGCTCACGAACTCCATTCGGAGGCGGCCACCGCGTACGCCGCCGCGGGCGCGCTGGCCGCGGACGACTACCGGTTTCCGTACCTGAAGGCCCGGTCCTTGTGGCGCCCGAACCCCGAGCTGGCCGAAGCCGCTGCGCTCGAAGCGATCGGCCTGAATCCCTCCTACATTCCCGCCTACCTGCTCGCGGGACAGATCGCCGAGGACCGCGCGGATCCCGAGACCGCAAAGGACCACTACCGAACGGCTCTTGAGCGGCTGGGCAGAACCCGCTCCGCGCCGGCCAACACCGCGGCCGCGAGTTTCCGGCTCGGGCGCCTGCTCGCGGGCGACGGCAACCTCGAAGAGGCGCTGCCGCTCCTGGAGCAGGCGGAGGGCCTCGCTCCGGAGTCCGGCGCCATCGCCGCCGCGCTGGCCCGCGTCTACCGGCGGACGGGTGACGGCGAAAAGGCGCAAGCCGCGGCGGAACGCGCCCGCAGTCTCGACCACGACCTCATGATCAGCGATCCGTTGATCGACGCGGTGAACAACGTGGCTGCCTCCGTGATCGGCAAGGAGCGCCGCGCCTTCGCCGCCGAAGGCGCGGGACGTCCCGAGGTGGCGGAGCGTCTGCTCCGCGAGATGATCCGGTCGCGCCCGGACGCCGCGGACCTCTACTACAACCTCGGAAACAACCTCTCCCGGCAGGGGAGGAATGAGGAAGCGCTCGCTGCTTGGGCCACCGCGCTCGAGAAGAACCCAGACCACGTCGCGGCGCTCATCAACTCGAGCATCGTTCTCGCGCAGTCCGGGAATCTCGGCGAGGCGGAGCGGCGCTGCCTCCACGCACTCGAGATCCAGCCGAACCATCCGGGTGCGCTCTCCAGTCTCGGCAGCATCGCCGCGCTCGGCGGCAGAAGAGCGGATGCGCTTCGCTGGTTCCGGCGGGCGCTCGAACAGGAGCCCGAGCGCGCGGGGACCCATGATTCGATCGCCCAGGTACTCGCGGCGAACCGCCAGTTCGCTGACGCGATCCGCCATTTCCGGATCGCGGTCGGCAAGGAACCCTTCCGGGGCGACTACCGGTTGGGACTCGCCGCCACCCTCGCCTCGACCGGTGATTTCGAGGGCGCCTGGACGGTGGTCCATGACGGCCGCCGATTGGGAATCGAGCTACCCGCAAACTTCCTCGGGATGTTGCGCCAGGCGATGCCGGAACCGGCGTTCCGCTAGCGCACTCACCTCCCGGCCGGCGGCGCTCGGAGCCGTTTGAACCGGGCGGGAAACCCGCCATATGATCGGTTCATTAATTTGAATGTTCCGTCCCGCTTCGCGATTCGAAATGCCGTGCCAGGGTGCGGTACGTCGAATAACCAGGCGGTCAGCGGAAGCTCCCCTTGTCTTTTCCCGTGAAGGAGGGACCATGAGAAAGATTCTTTTCGCTCTTCTGCTCCTCGCGTTCGCCGTGCCGGCGACCGCCCAGCAGCAGTACGGGCGCCTCGAAGGCGCCGCTCGCGACGCTCAGGGACTCGCCCTCCCCGGAGTGTCGGTCAGCCTCACCGGTGAGGCCATCATCGGAGGCCGGAACGCCACGACCGACATCGACGGCTCCTACCGGTTCCAGGCACTGCCTCCGGGCGACTACAACATCCAGTTCGAACTGAGCGGCTTCCAGACCGTGGTGTTCGAAGCCGTGCGTGTCGTGACCGGCGCCACCTTCACCGTGGACGCCAACATGCAGATCGCGACGGTGGCGGAAACGGTCACCGTGACCGGCGAGTCACCGGTGGTGGACGTGAAGTCCACCGGCGTGGCGGCAACCTTCGACAAGACCCAGCTCGACGAGGTCCCCACCGCAACCGACATGTGGGCCGTGCTTCAGCAGAGCCCGGGAGTCCGGGTGCAGGGGTTCGACGTGGGCGGCTCGCACAAGAGCCAGCAGTCCATGTACGAGACCTTACGGGGTGCGGAGCCAGAACCGGGTCCTCTACGAGGGCGTGAACACTACCGAGGGTTCCGGCAGCGCGGGCGGTTACTACGACTACTACGCGATGGAGGAGATGCAGGTCTCGGCGCAGGGCTCGGACGTGGAGATGTCCACCCCGGGCGCGCAGATCCAGACGACCGTCAAGAGCGGCGGTAACGAGTTCTCCGGTCTCGAGAGCGGGGCCTGGAATCCGGCCGACTGGATCGCCGACAACTTCGACAGCGAACTCGAGTCCAACAACGCCTCCGCGGCCCCGGTGCTCAAGTTTTACGAGTACCACATCGATCTGGGCGGCCCCATCGTCCGGGACAAGGCGTGGTTCTACGCGGCCTACAACAACTTCTACATCGACACCGCGGTATCGGGTCAGCCGATCGAACTCGGCACCGACGTCGGAGACTTCGACATCTTCACCGCCAAGGTGAACTACCAGGTCACCGAGCGCGACCAGTTCATCGGCTTTTCGACCTGGTCGTGGAAGCGGAAGCCCAACCGCTCCATTTCGGCCACGATCCCGGCGGAGTCGGTGCTGGCCCAGGACTACTGGATCTGGCTGCACAAGGCCGAGTGGCAGCGGGTCTGGAGCGACCGGCTCTACAGCAACATCATGGTCGGCCATATGGGCACGGTCTGGCCCATGACCCCCAAGGGCGACCCCATCAACGGGAACGAGCCGCGTATCGAGGCGACCAACAACCTGCGCTCGGGCGCCGGCTGGCAGCCCTTCACCTCGAAGCGCTGGAAGCCGCAGAGCACGGGTCAGTTCAACTACTACGTCCCGATCGGTACGGGCAGCCACGACTTCAAGTTCGGCTGGGACTGGCAGCTCGACTCGCAGCTCTTCGGCTGGAACTCCAACTCCGGGGCGGTCCGCTACCTCGACGACATGAACGAGGGGCGGCCCCACGACGTGGACCGCGTCCTTCTGGTGGGCGTCCCGAACCTCACCGACGACCGGAACATGCACGCGGACTTCTTCGCGCAGGACGTCTGGACGGTGAACGACCGCTTGACGGTAACGCTCGGTTTCCGGGTCGGCAGCCAGATCCTTTCCTACCTGGAATCGGACAACAAGCCGGGCAGTCCCTGCCCCGACTCGCTGCTCTGCCAGTTCGAACTGCCGTCCAACCAGTCCACCTACCTCACCGAGGTCTTCGGCGCCGGCGCCACCATCCCGGGCGACCATGTCTATTCGCACTGGAACGTCGCCCCCCGGGCGGGCTTCACCTACGACATCACGGGTGAAGGCACTTCGGTGTTCAAGGCGTATGCCGGACGTTACTACTCGAACATCGGCACCGGTCTCGGCTCCGCGAACCCGGGTGGACAGGCAAGCGCCACCTACATCTTCGCCGATCAGAACATGAACGGGGTGCTCGAGGATTCATCCGAACTCGGAGAGCGGCTCACGTTCAATGCCGGCGCCGGAGCGGGAACGCCCATCGACCCGAACTGGGACCTGGCCTGGGCCGACGAGGCCAGCGCCGCGATCGAGCACGAGCTCACCGCCGACCTCGGATCCAGGGTCTCCTATGTGTACAAGCGGATGCGGAATACCTGGTCGAGCGGCCTGAACCAGGTGCTCCTCAACAACCGCAACACCTCGATCGCGCTCGGTAACGCCGAGGGCTGCGCCGGTGACTGTCCCGCCGGCTACAGCCGCTCGTTCAACCTGCGGGTCATCCCGGAGGACCTGGTGGGGGCGACCGACAACATCACGATGAACCATCCGGGCGGCGAGAGCGACATGGACTTCCACACCCTGTCGCTGGCGTTGAACAAGCGGTTCCGCAACAACTTCTTCTACAACGTCTACTTCGACTACCAGTGGCGGTCCGAGCCGCGGAGCCCCGGCACCTCGTCCACCTCGTGGGCGGCCCGGAACCCCCTTTCGGCGGACCCCACCGCCCAAGGCTGGTTCATTAACTACGACCAGGACATCCCGACGGTGCAGGACACCAGCACCTACCAGTTCAAGACCTCGGCCCGCTACGTGCTGCCGTACGACATCGGGCTCGCCGGTACCTACCGGCTGATCAGCGGCTTCAACTTCGCCCCGACCCACCGGCTTAGCATCTATGGCGGAAGCCTGAAGCCCTACGTCTGGCTGGCGCCCATGAACGAGGATCGCTCCGACAACGTGGCCATCCTCGACTTCCGGGTGGACAAGTCGTTCGAGATCGGTGACGGAATACGCATCCAGGGCATCGTCGACCTGTTCAACGCGCTGAACGCCAACACGGTGACGAACTTCCAGTTGCTCGATACGGCGTATCGGAACGTCGTGGACTACCTGAAAGGACGAACGATCGGGTTCTCGGCGAGGTTGACTTTCTGACCCGCTGAGCCGTCCGCTCGGGACCTGGCCCGCCGGCTTCCCCACGGAAGCCGGCGGGCTTTTCTTTTTGCCGCTGAGGACTGTACGTATCCCGTCAGTGGATCGAAAAAATTGGATCGGATTCGTGAATTCGATCTCCTGTCCTCCGTATCCTGTTGAAAAATGGGCCCTTGTGGATTCAGAAGACCCGATCGATCGATGGCACATCTCTTGCCGAACTCTGGTACCGTTTCTTCTACTTTCCCCCCAAGGAGGGACCATGAGAAAGACTCTTCTCGCTCTTCTGTTCCTGGCGTTCGCCCTCCCGGCGACCGCCCAGCAGCAGTACGGGCGCCTCGAAGGCGCGGCACGCGACGCCCAGGGACTCGCCCTCCCCGGAGTGTCGGTCAGCCTCACCGGTGAGGCCATTATCGGAGGCCGGAACGCCACCACCGATATCGACGGCTCGTACCGGTTCCAGGCGCTGCCCCCGGGCGACTACAACCTTTCCTTCGAACTGAGCGGTTTCCAGACCGTCGTGTTCGAAGCCGTCCGGGTCGTGACCGGCGCCACCTTCACGGTGGACGCCAACATGCAGATCGCGACCGTGGCCGAGACGGTCACCGTGACCGGCGAGTCGCCGGTGGTGGACGTGAAGTCCACCGGCGTGGCGGCGACCTTCGACAAGACCCAGCTCGACGAGGTCCCGACCGCCACCGACATGTGGGCGGTGCTCCACCAGAGCCCGGGCATCCGCGTCCAGGGCTACGACGTGGGCGGCTCCCACAAGAGCCAGCAGTCCATGTACGAGACCTTCGGGGTGCGGAGCCAGAACCGGGTCCTCTACGAGGGCGTGAACACCACCGAGGGCACCGGCTCGGCCGGCGGCTACTACGACTACTACGCGATGGAGGAGATGCAGGTCTCGGCGCAGGGTGCGGACGTGGAGATGTCCACCCCGGGCGCGCAGATCCAGACGACCGTCAAGAGCGGCGGTAACGATTTCTCCGGTCTCCAGAGCGGCGCCTACAACCCCGCTGAGTGGATCGCCGACAACTTCACGCCCGAACTCGAGGCGCAGGGCGGCTCGCCGTCGCCGGTGCTCAAGTTCTATGAGTTCCACCTCGATCTCGGCGGCCCCATCGTGCGCGACAAGGCGTGGTTCTACGGCGCTTACAACAACTTCTACATCGACACCGCCATCTCGGGCGTGGACCAGAACCTCGCCACCGACGTCGGCGACTTCGACATCTTCACCGCCAAGGTGAACTACCAGATCACGGAGCGCGACCAGTTCATCGGCTTTTCGACCTGGTCGTGGAAGCGGAAGCCGAACCGCGGACTCTCCGCGACGCGTCCCGCCGAGTCCATCCTCGCCCAGGACTACTGGATCTGGCTCCACAAGGCCGAGTGGCAGCGCGTCTGGAGCGACCGTTTCTTCAGCAACATCATGGTCGGCCACATGGGCACGACGTGGCCGATGGTTCCGAAGGCCGATCCCATCAACGGGAACGAGCCGCGGACCAATCTCGCCACCGCGGTTGTCTCCGGAGCCGGATGGCAGCCCTTCACCCGGAACCGCTGGAAGCCCCAGAGCACCGCGCAGTTCAACTACTACGTCCCGATCGGCAACGGCAGCCACGACTTCAAGTTCGGCTGGGACTGGCAGATCGACAGCGAGCTTCGCGGGTTCAACACGAACTCCGGCGGCGTCCGCTACCGCGACGATCCGGGCCAGGGCCGCCCGCTCAACGTGCACCAGGTGGACCTCGTGGGAGTTCCGAACCTGGTGGAGAACCCGAACATGCACGCGGACTTCTTCGTGCAGGACGTCTGGACCGTCAACGACCGCCTGACCCTGATGGCGGGAGTCCGGGTAGGCAGCCAGATCCTCTCCTACCTGGAAGCGGACAACTCGCCGGGAAGCGCTTGCCAGGACGTGCTCAAGTGCCAGTTCGAACTCCCGGCCAACCAGAGCCAGATCCTCATGAGCGTCTTCGGCTCCGGCGGCGTGACGCCTGGCGACGATGTGTTCAGCCACTGGAACATCGCGCCCCGGGTGGGTCTCACCTACGACCTCACCGGCGAAGGTTCCAGCGTCTTCAAGACGTACTTCGGTCGCTACTACTCGAACATCGGCACCGGGCTGCTGTCGGCGAACCCCGGCGGCCAGCCTTCAGCCCGCTACGAGTTCCTCGATCAGAACATGAACGGAGTGCTCGACGACGTCTCCGAACTGGGCCAGCAGCTCTCGTTCACGGCGGGTGCGGGCTCCGGTTCGACGACGCCGATCGATCCGAACTGGACGCTCCCCTGGGCGGACGAACTCAGCGCCTCGCTCGAGCACGAGCTGACCGCGGACCTCGGTGCGCGTGTTTCGTACGTGTACAAGCGGATGCGGAACACCTGGGGCACCTACGACCAGGCGGATCTGGGCCTGAACACCCCGATCCACATTCCGACCTGCGACGGGTGTCCGGCGGGTTACAACCGGTCGTTCAACCTGATGCTCTACCCCGAAGAACTGGTCGGAACGACGGAGAACCTCACGACGAACCATCCGGCCGGCGAGAGCGACATGGACTTCCACACCGTTTCGCTCGGACTCAACAAGCGGTTCCGGAGCAACTTCTTCTACAACGTGTACTTCGACTACCAGTGGCGGTCGGAGCCGCGGAGCCCCGCCGGGTCGTCCAGCGGCTGGGCAACCAGTTCGCCGCTCTCTTCCGACCCCACGGCGCAGGGTTGGTTCCTCAACTACGACCAGGACATTCCGACGGTTCAGGATACGACCACTTACCAGTTGAAGGCTTCCGCACGGTATGTCCTTCCCTATGAGGTCGGAGTGGCGGGAACGTATCGGCTCGTGAGTGGGTACAACTACGCGCCGACCCACCGGAACTCCGTGTACGACGGGCGGGTGACGGTCACTTCCTGGCTCGCCCCCATGAATGAGGCCCGCTCGCCCAACGTGACCATCGTGGACTTCCGGCTCGACAAGTCCTTCGCGATGAGCGATCGCATGAACGTCCAGTTCATTGTCGATCTCTTCAACGCGCTGAACGCGAACACGATCGTGAACTTCCAGTTGCTGGACACCGCCACGCCTTACCAAAACATCGTCGAATACCTGAAAGGACGAACGATCGGGCTTTCCGCGAGGTTGACCTTCTGATCTGACAGCAGGCCAGCCAACCGGTTCAGCCGGAACAGCACGGCCCGCCGGTCCCGCAAGGGGCCGGCGGGCCTTTTCTTTTGTGCGTGACTTCGGCCAAGATCGGCGCATGTTCCCGTCCCGAGGCGCCGCGGTCACGGCTGCGCTCCTGGTGGCAACCGTCTGGGGTTGCGGAGATGAGGGAGGTCCTCCAGAGTCCCCATCCCGGTCGGCGGAAACGCCCCGGACACCGCTCGCGGACCCGGACGAGGGCGTGGGCGCCGATGTCTGTTCCGCCTGTCACGCGGACATCGTGCTGGCCCAGGCGGAACATCCCATGGCGCAAACCGCGGGCGTGGTGACCCAAGCGACGCGCGACCGCTGGTTCTCGGACGAGATGCTGGCGCGGGCGATTTCCTGGCCGGCGGAGATCGGCGCCCAGCCGGCCTACGAAATCCAGGCCGACGGAAGAGTCCGGTTCACCGCCCCGGGCGGCGATCCGCCGGAGGTCCCGGTGGACGCCGTTTTCGGCTCGGGACTTCGGGGCCTCACCCCCGTTTCGTTCGCGGCCGGGCGCCGACTGCGCGAACTCCGGCTCTCCTTCTCGCACGCCCGAGACGGCTGGTTCCCGACTCCCGGGGGCGAAGAGGACGAAGACGCGTTGGGCAACCTCGACACGGCCGAAGAGAGCGCGAACTGCATCGGCTGCCACGCCACCGCGCTCGCGTGGGAGGAAGACGGCCGATTCGACCCGCACGGGGCGGTGCTGGGCGTCTCCTGCGAGCGCTGCCACGGCTCCGGCATCGCCCATGTGGAGGCCCAATCGGGCGGCGGCGATCCGGGCTCCATCTTCCACCCGGGACGACTCGCGCCCGCGGATCAGGTCGCCTTCTGCGGTCAGTGCCACCGGCAACCGACCGATTTCGAGCCGCGCGAGATCCTGGCCCGCGATCCGCTGTTGGCGCGGCACGCCGGGGCGAGCCTGATGATGAGCGCCTGTTTCCGCGAGTCCGCTCCCGAAACCACCATCACGTGCACCGAGTGCCACGACCCTCATCTGCCTGACCCCGCCGGACCGGTCCGGACTCGCGCCGTCTGCTCCCGCTGCCACGAGGACATCCCGTCGCTCCACCGGCAAACCGTGGTCACGGCCGAGTCCGACTGCGCCGGGTGCCACCTGCCGACCGAGAGCGAGGCGTTTCACGGCACTCCGTTCACCGACCACTGGATCCGGCTGCCCGGAGACCCGCCGACCCCCGCCTCGGCTGCCGGCCGCCGGGAACTCGCCTGGCTCGAGGAGCTCTACCAACGTCGGATTCCCGAGGAGAACCCTCCCGCCAAGGCGGCTCGCATCCGGGCCGGGCTCGCCGAGCTCCTCCATGTCCGTGGCGCCCGTGGCGAGGCGCAGGCGCTGCTCCGAGACGCTCTCGATCTCGGCGCCGACTATGAGACCCGTCTGAAAGCCGGCGCGCTGTTTCGGGACGGAGGGCGCATCCCCGAAGCCCTGTCCCTCTTCCGGGAAGCGGCGGGGGAGCAGCCCCGTACGCCGCATGCCCACTACGAACTGGGCGAGACGCTGCTTCAGTCGGGCGATTTCGCGAGCGCCGTCGGTCCGCTCACGATCGCGGCGGAGCTGAGCGCGGATTCCGCCGGCGTGCACGCCGCGCTGGGCGCCGCCCTCCACGGCGCCGACCGGCCGGCTGAAGCGGTCGCTGCATTCCGGGACGCACTTCGGATCGAAGCCGAACTTCCGGCGGCGCTCGGCCCCCTCGCCGGGATCCTCGCGGCCCATCCGCGGCGCGATCTCCGCGACCCGGCAGAGGCAGTTCGGCTCGCCGAGCGGCTTGCGGGGCAGTTCTCGTTCCAGGAACCGCGCTCGCTGGACCTTCTTGGGGCGGCGCTCGCTGCGGCGGGGGACTTCACCGGCGCGATGCAGGCTGCAGAACGCGCCGCCAACCTGGCTACGAACGCCGGGGCCGCCGCAGATGCCGCGGCATTTTCGCAACGCCTGGCGCTTTATCGGGCCGGCCGCCCGTATGTGGGCCCGCTGCCGACGACCGACGTTCGTCCCTGACCACGGACCGAGGCGTTTCCCGCCGCGCGCTGCATACCGGCACCCGGGTACACTGCGAAACCCGGTCAGCCGGGGGGCTGACCTCGAACCTCCCCAAGGAGCAACACGATGCGCGATGTGAAGATCCCTCTGATTGCAGGTGCCTTGGCGCTGGGCGCCTACGGCTGTGGCAGCGCCACGGCCCCCGAGATGGAGGAACCGGCCGGAAGCCCCGATCTGGTGCAGCGGAACCTGCCGAATCCGAACCCGGTGGTCATCACCCAGTGGGCCGATCTCCCGGACGGGCGGACCTGGGGTTCCACGGCCGGTGTGGACATCGGCCCGGACGGCCACGTCTGGGTCTACGACCGCTGCGGTGCGAACGCGCTGGCAGGCGGCTGCGAGGAAAACCCTGACGTCAATCCGATTCTGAAGTACGACCGCCACACCGGCGAACTCCTCGCGGAGTTCGGCGCCGGGCTCTTCGTGCTCCCGCACGGGCTGCACGTGGACGATGACGGCAACGTCTGGGTGACCGATTCCCAGGGGAACGAGGCCGGTACCAAGGGCCACCAGGTCATCAAGTTCACCCCCGAGGGTGAAGAGTTGATGCGCCTCGGGATCGCCGGCCAGCCAGGGACCGGCCCCGGCCAGCTCCACGAGCCCTGCGACGTGATCACGGCGCCGAACGGCGACATCTTCGTTTCCGACGGCCACAGCGGCCAGAGCCTGGACCCGCCGGAAGGGCGCACCGGACGCATGCTCAAGTACGACTCGGAAGGCAACTTCATCAAGGAGTGGGGCATCATCGGCTTCCGACCCGGCCAGTTCCGCACGCCCCACGGGGTGGAGTTCGATTCCCAGGGACGGCTATTCGTGGCCGACCGGGGCAACCACCGGATCCAGATCTTCGACCAGGACGGGAACCTGCTGGACATCTACTACCAGTTCAGCCGGATCAGCGGGCTGTTCATCACCGACGACGACATGCTCTACGCGATCGATTCCGAGTCCACGGAGACGAACCATTACGGGTGGCTGAACGGGATCCGCATCGGCCACGCGAGCGAGGACAAGGTGACGGCCTTCATTCCTCCGCACTACCCCGCTGAGGGACGAGTGCTGCAGGGAGTTGCCGGCGAGGGCGTCGCGGTGGATGAGGACGGGAACGTGTTCGTCGCGGAGGGGCCGGCGTCACGTCCGACCGCGGGTGGGGGCCTGACAAAGTACGAACGCGCCCCGGAGTAGTCCCCAAGGCTCTCGCCGTTTCAGGAAAGCAGGGCGTTCAGCTTGCCCAGCGTCTCGGTGACCACTTGGCGCGGGGCGACGGCCGCCAACGTCAGGCCCCGCGCCCGCCAATCGAGGCTGCGTACCTGATCCGCCAGAACGACGCCTCCGATTGGCCCGCCTGACGGAAGCTCCACTTCGAAGGGATATCCCTTCACCGTGGAGGTGATCGGAACGAACAGGGCGACGCTTGATTGCTCGTTGTATTCCCTTGGACTCAGGACGAGCGCCGGGCGATGGCCCGCCTGTTCGTGCCCGGCGTGCGGGTTGAAGTTCAACCAGACGAGATCGCCCCGGTCGGGAACGTGAGGATCGCCTACCACTCTTCCGTGCCCTCGGTTGCACCCCAGTCCGTCTCACCGTGGCGATTGTCCGCGGTGATGCCGGCCACCAGTTCCCTGAGGTCGTAGCGCCGCTTGCGAAGGATCACCTCGTCCCGGCGCGGGACGAGTTCAACGACCGCCCCTTCGCGCACGCCCCATTGTTCGGCGACGGGCTTGGGAATCCGGATCGCGAGGCTTGCACCCCAGCGCGAGACGGTCGTTCGAGCACCCATGGATTTGGCCTTGGGGATATCTAAAGTATATCCCTGATTGCTAAACGGGCGCAGTTTCTTCTCACCCGGCGGAGCCGTCCTGCGGGTTGGCGATCCGCGATTCCGCCCGCCTCCGGCGGGCTGTGCCGGCTGGAGGCCGGCGCTCCAGGCAGAAGGCCCGCCGCCCCGAAGGGCGACGGGCCTTGAAGGTGCTGGAGCTGGGAGATCCTAGAACGTCAGGCGGGCGCTGAGGCCGATGGTGCGGCCCTGGATCCACTCGATCGGTTCGCGATAGGCGGACCCGACCCGCATGTTGAAGTTGGTTTCGGTGGCGTCGTTGAGGGCGTTGAAGACGTCGAGCATGAGCTGAACCTCCGCCCGACCGTCCAGCGAGAAGGTCTTGTCCACGCGGAAGTCGAGGATCGTCACGGTATCGGAACGCCGCTCGTCGAGATTGTCGAGAAAGATGCGCTGCGAGCCGACGTTCGGCACCGCGATCGACAGGATGGGGGACCAGTTGTAGCCGCTCACGAGGCGCAGGGTGGCGGCCGTGCCGATGTCGTAGGGGAACACGTAGCGGCCGGCGGTCTTGGCCTGCCAGTTCGAGAGGTCCTGCACGAGGGGTACCGGGCCGTACGAGTAGTGCCAGTCTACGTTGATCGGATCCGTCGTCAGGGGGCTCGTGGATTCGTTGTTGCTGCGCCGGGCCTCGTGGCGCCACTGGTAGTCGAAGTAGGCATTCCAGAAGAAGTTGTTCCGAAAGCGGCGGTTGACGCCGACGGACACCGTCGTCCAGTTCCACTCGCTTTGGTCCAGGGGCGTATTCGCGATCCGCTCGACGCTGGTCGGGGCACCGTCGGGCAACCCGTTCACCGTCAGCGTCGTTCCGCCGAAGCCCGCCGATTCGCAGGCCGCCGGACACGGAACCGTCACCGAGTTCGTGAGCGTCCCGACGCGAGCCACGTTCAGCGGCGCGTCGGTCCCGAGCCCGAGAACGTGCCCGGTCTGCCGCTTGTGAACGACCGAGGCGCGCACGCCCAGGTCACTGCCAACCTGGTGCTCCGCGGACAGGCTGAACTCGTCCACGTGCGGGACCTCCAGGTTCGGATCCAGCTCGGTCCCCACCGGAGCGCTTCTCTCGATTCCGAGGCCGGCGCCGGTGGATCCGGAAACGCGCTCGCCGAGTTCGTTCACCCCGTCGAACAGGCCGTTCTGGTTCTGGTCAAGGAACTTGTACACGACGTTCTTGTTTCCGCCCGGGTTCGAGTTCGGCATGCCCGTGTTCATGTTGTTGTAGTACCGACCCCAGTAACCCTTCACGACGGAACGGCCCTCGCCGGTGACGTCGAGCGTGAAGCCGGCGCGCGGGGCGACGTTCCACCAGTTGATGACGTCCGCACCGGGCACCTGGCCGCCTTCACCGAAGAGCAGGGGCAGAGCCGCCGCCACGTTCGGATCCACGTCGGCGATCTCGCGGAGGCAGCCGAGCGCCGCGTCGCAGGGGCCGCCCGGCACGTTGTTCGATTCCAGATAGGCCATGAACTGCGAACCGACGCGGACTCCGGCGTTCACCGTGAGGCGGTCGTTGATGGTCCACACGTCCTGGAGGTAGAAGTCGTAGTGGGTGTTCCGGTCGTAGTTGAAGTTCGGGAAGCTCTCGAAGCGGATTTCGTCCACGTTGTGAGGGCGCGCCGGGTCCTGCCCGCTGTCGTCGAGGTAGCGCACCGCGCCCGAGTTCGCGTTCCAGCCGAACTGACGCTCGTCGATCTGCCAGTCCCAGCCGAACTTGAGGTCGTGGCTGCCGCTCGCCGTCGGGAGGTAGTAGTTGAACTGGCCGGTCGAGTGCGGCTTCCAGCGATTGAACGTGAACGGCCTCCAGCCGGCGCCGGACCAGATGTTCGTACCTTCGTCGAGCCGCGGCGGCTGGGACGCGGGATCCACCGCCGGGGTCATCGGCCAGCCAAAGCCGAAGTGGTTCACCTGGATGTTGCTGTAGAGCCGATCGCTCCACACCCGCTGCCACTCGGCCTTGTGGAGCCAGGTCCAGGAGTCCTGGGCGAGAATGGACTCGGCCGGGCGGTTCGAGGACAGCCCCCGGAAGGGCTTCTGCTTGAGCGACCAGTGGTGGAAGGTGATGAACTGGTCCCGGTCGGTGATCTGCCAGTTCGCCTTCACCGTGAACATGTCGAAGTCGCCGAGGTCGGTCCCTTCCGATTCGGGCTGCCCGGAGATGATCCGGTCGATGACGAACCGGTTGTAGGCGGCGTAGAACCACGCCTTGTCGCGCACGATCGGGCCGCCGAGGTCGAGGTGCGCCTCGTAGAACTCGATCACCGGCGCCGAGGTGCCGCCCCGGCTCTCGAGATCGGAGGTGATGTTGTCGTTGATCCACTCCGGCGGCTCGTAGGCGAAGTGCTCGGTCCCCGAGAAATCGTTGCCTCCGCTCTTCCAGACCGCGTTCACCTGTGCGCCCGGGGTGGACATCTCGACGTCCGCGCCCTGCGCGGACACCTGGAACTCGCCGATCGCGTAGTAGTCGTAGTAGCCGCCGGCGCCGCCGGTGCCTTCGGTGGTGTTGACCCCGTCGTTGATGATCCGGTTCTGGTTACGGACCCCGAAGGTCTCGTAGCCGGACTGCTGGCTCTTGTGAGAGCCGCCCACGTCGTAGCCGCGCATCCGCACGCCCGGGCTCTGCTGGAGCACCGCCCACATGTCGGTGGCCGAAGGAACGTCCTCAAGCTGGGTCGTGTCGAAGGTCGCCGATACTCCGGTGGACTTCACGTCCACGACGGGGGATTCACCCGTCACCGTGACCGTCTCCGCCACCGTCGCGATATCCATGGTGGCGTTGATCTCGAAGGTCGAACCGCCAACCACCGTGACGTCCTCGAACACGACGGTCTGGAAGCCGTCCAATTCGAAGGTCAGGTTGTAGCTGCCGCCGACGAGCTGCGCGAACCGGTAGGACCCGTCGACGTCGGTCGTCGCGCTGCGGGACGAGACGAGTTCTTCGGACGTCAGGGTAACGGTCGCTCCGGGTAGCGCGAGGCCCTGCGCGTCGTTTGCGACGCCTTCGAGGCGTCCGTAGATCTGCTGGGACACGGCCGAAGTCGGCCACGCCACCAGCAGCGTAAAGAGAAGGATTCTTTTCATGCTGCTGTTCCTCCTTGGGGATCCGGAGCATGGAGTTGGAAACATGCGGCCGGAGGCAGCAACGGCGGGACCAGGCAGGGCGGACGGGAACGTCCCGCTCTTTAAATCCTTCTAAATAGGCGTCTTACGTGGTTCTATGCGGCGTCCGAAGTTCGAGGAATGCATCGCCGCCTTCGCCTCGTTGGACATGACCGAGGCGTTCGGTTGGTCAGGCATTCAGAAAATGGACCGACGTTCATTTTGATGATCCACGAGAGCAGCGTTCGTTGAATCTCGTCCGCCACGAGTAGCCGCGCCGCCCGGACTCGGCTGCGCGGTGTTCGGCGTCGAGTAGCGGGCCAAAAGGCGCGTACTCGCGCTCCAGCCCCCGCATTTCGCCCAGGTCCGGGTGTCGGGGAGTGTTCCGATGAAGTCACCGGCGCCACGGGCGCCAGTCGGATGTCTGCCACGGCGCCCGCTTCCTTGGCCACCACGGGAATCCACACAGAGTGGCTACGGCACCATCCGCAAGGTACAAAGCGAAAGGCCCGCCGCCCCGAAGGGCGGCGGGCCTTGAAGGTGCTTGAGCTAGGAGATCCTAGAAGGTCAGGCGGGCGGAGAGACCGACGGTGCGGCCCTGGATCCACTCGATCGTGTTCCGGTACCGACTGCCGGCGCGCATGATGAAGTTCGTCTCCGACGCGTTGTTCAGCGCGTTGAAGATGTCGAACATGAACTCGATCTCCGCGCTGTCGCCGAGCTGGAAGCCCTTGTCCACCCGGAGGTCGACGATCGAGACGTTGTCCGAGGTGCGGTTGCCCAGGTCGTCCAGGAAGATCGTCTGGGTTCCGACGTTCCCGATGCCCACGCTCAGGAGCGGCGCCCACGGGAAGCCGCTGACCAGGCGAAGCGTGCCGGCCACGCCGACGTCATAGGGCATGACGTAGCGCCCGGCGCCCTTGAACTGCCAGTTGGAGACGCTCTGGATGAGCGGGATGAAGCCGTACTGGTAGGTCCAGCCCACGCCAACCGGGTCGGTCGTCAACGGGCTCGTGCTCTGGCCCGGGGTCCGGCCTTCGTTCCGCCACTGGTAGTCGAAGTAAGCGTTCCAGAAGAAGTTGTTCCGGAACCGCTTGTTCACGCCCAGCGAAATCGTGGTCCAGTTGAAGTCGGCTTCGCCCTCCGGCACGTTGGTGATGAGGTTCTCGCTCGTCGGAGCGCCGTCCGGAAGGTCGTAGACCGTCAGCATGGTGCCGGCGAGCCCGTCCGGACAGGAAGCCGGGCAGGGAACCTGCTTCTGGTTGGTCAGCCTGCCGGCGCGGGCGATATTCACCGGCTCGAGGAACGCACCAGTCTGGCGCTTGTGCACCAGCGAGGCGCGGAACCCGAGGTCGTTCCCGATCTGCTGCTCGAACGAGCCGCTCACCTCGTCCACGTAGGGCTGCGTGGTGTTCGGGTCCACGGCGGCGCCAACGGGAGGCCGAGTGAAGTCCTGGCCGAGGCCGGCGCCGGTGCTGCCGCCGAGGCGTTCGCCCAACTCGTGCACACCGTCGAACAGACCGTTCATGTTCTGGTCGAGGAACGTGTAGGTGACGCTCTTGTTGCCGCCGGGGTTGGTGCTCTGCCAGCCGCTGTTCATGTTGTGGTAGTAGCGTCCCCAGTAGCCCTTGACCACGCTCCGGCCCTCGCCGGTCACGTCATAGGTGAAGCCGAGGCGCGGGGCGATGTTCCACCAACTGATGACGTTGCTCTCGGCTGGGACTTGGGCGCCCGAGCCGAACAGGAGCGGCAGCGCCGCCGCGACGTTGGCATCAACGTCCGCGATTTCCCGGAGGCATCCGAGCGTCGCGTCGCACGCGCCGCCGGGAACGTTGTTCGAACCGAGGTAGCCGATCCGCTGACTGCCGAAGCGCACGCCGGCGTTGACCGTCAGGCGGTCGGAAAGCGTCCACACGTCCTGGAAGTAGGCGTCAATGTGGGTGTTCCGGTCGTAGTTCAAGTTGGGGAAGCTCTGGAAGTGGATCTCGTTCACGTTGTGGGGCCGCGGCGGATCCTGGCTGCTGTTGTCGAGGTAGCGGACCGCGCCGGAGTTCGCGTTCCAGCCGAACTGCCTCTCGTCAATCTGCATGTCCCAGCCGAACTTCAGATCGTGGCTTCCGCTCTCGGTCGGCAGGTAGTAGTTGAACTGGCCGGTGGAGTGCGGCTTCCAGCGGTTGAAGGTGAAAGGCCGCCAACCCGCGCCGGACCAGAAGCTGGTGCCGCTGTCGAAGCGTGGCGGCGCCGTGGCCGGGTCCACGGCCGGGGTCATCGGCCAGCCGAACCCGAAGTGGTTCACCTGGATGTTGCTGTAGAGACGGTCGCTCCACACCCGCTGCCATTCGGCCTTGTGCAGCCAGGACCACGAGTCCTGCGCGAGAATGGACTCGGCCGGGCGGTTCGCGGAAAGGCCGCGGAAGGGCTTCTGCTTCAGCGACCAGTGGTGGAAGGTGATGAACTGGTCCCGATCCGTGATCTGCCAGTTCGCCTTCACCGTGAACATGTCGAAGTCGCCGAGATCGGTGCCTTGATCTTCGGGCTGCCCGGAGATGATCCGGTCGATGACGAACCGGTTGTAGGCGCCATAGAACCACGCCTTGTCCCGGATGATCGGGCCGCCGAGGTCGATGTGCGCCTCGTAGAACTCGATCACCGGCGCCGTGGTGCCGCCCCGGCTCGTCAGGTCGGAAGTGATGTTGTCGGCGATCATGTCCGGCGGCTCGTAAGCGAAGTGCTCGGTCCCGGAGAAGTCGTTACCGCCGCTCTTCCACACCGCGTTCACCGTCGCGCCCGGGGTGTTCGATTCCACGTCGGCGCCCTGCGCCGACACCTGGAACTCGCCGATCGCGTAGAAGTCGTAGTAGCCGCCCGCGCCGCCGGTCCCCTCGGTGGTGTTCACGCCGTCGTTGATGATCCGGTTCTGCCCCCGGACCCCGAAGGTCTCGTAGCCGGACTGCTGGCTCTTGTGGGATCCCCCCACGTCGTAGCCGCGCATCCGGACGCCCGGGCTCTGCTGGAGGACCGCCCACATGTCGGTGGCCGACGGGACGTCTTCGAGCTGGGTGGTGTCGAACGATGCCGACACGCCGGTGGTCTTCACGTCCACCACCGGGGATTCACCGGTCACGGTGACGGTCTCGGCGACGGTCGCGATGTCCATCGTGGCGTTGATCTCGAAGGTCGAACCGCCGACGACGGTGATGTCTTCGAAGACGACGGTCTGGAAGCCGCCGAGTTCGAAGGTCATGTTGTAGCTGCCCGCGACGAGCTGCGCGAACCGGTACGAACCGTCCACGTCAGTGGTCGCCGACCGGGGCGCAACGAGCTCCGCGGACTCCAGGGTGACCGTCACTCCGGGGAGGACGAGTCCCTGGGCGTCGTTCGCGGCGCCCTCGAGGCGTCCGTAGATCTGCTGGGACAGGGCCGCACTCGGCCACGCCACCAGCAGCGTAAAGAGAATGAGTTTTCTCATGCTGCTTGGTCCTCCTATGGGGTCGGGAGCATGGAAAGGAGAAAGATGTCAGCCGGAAAAAGCAACGGTCGGACCAGAAGCCGCGGCCGGGGTTTTTCTTCGCCTAAGTCGTTCTAAATGGGATGATTGCTCTGGCGCCTACGAGTGCCTGAATCCAGTAATCGAACCCCAATATTCGATTTATTGGAGCCGAACAGCCAATTCTCTTGAATATCGTAGGGTTCTGTCAAGCACTCAAACCTCTTCAGCCGTGAGCTTTCACGGGTTCTTGGCGCACTGGCGCGGGCTGCCCGCGGATCGAGTCGAGGGGTCAGCATCCCGGCTGGGGAACGGACAGGTTCCCCGCATAGACTCCGCATCCCGTGGAAGCCCCGCTCCCGTTCCGCACCGCCGGCGCCGCCCTTACCGCGAATCCCCTGCGGACCGCGCTCGCCCTGATCGGCCTGGTGATCGGCGTCGCCTCGGTGATCACCATGGCCGCGCTCGGCTCCGGCGCCCGGGCGGCCGTCGCCGACGACGTGCGTTCCGCCGGGACCAACATCATCGTGGTGCGGGCCGGCAACTACATCCGCGGCGGTGACGCGGTCAACATCCCTTCCGGTTTCGGCCGGGCGGACACGCTGACCCCGGAAGACGCCGAGGCGATCCGGGGAATCACCGACGTGGCGATGGTGAGCCCGGTCGTGGAAGAGCGGACCGCCCTGCTCGCGGGCACCGGCGACTCCTTCGCGCAGATCCACGGTGTTTCGGACGAGGGACCCCTGATCTACCAGGTGCGGTTCCTGGACGGCGAGAACTTCAGCGCCAGCGACGTGAGGAACCGCCGTGCGGTGGTCCTCCTCTCCTCGCCGGTGGAGGCCGATCTCTTCCCCGGCCGCTCCGGGGTGGGCCGGACGGTGGTGATCCGGGAGCTGGAGTTCGAGGTGGTCGGGGTCTACCAGTCGTCCGACAGGCGCCTGGCCGAGGCCGCGATGGTCCCTCACACCCTGCTGGCCGATCTCGTGGGGCGCGACCACCTGCAGGCCGTCGCGATCGCCACCGAGCGCGCCGGCGACGCCTCGCGGGTGGGTCGGGACGTGGCCAACCTGCTTCGCGAGCGCCACGAGCTGACCCGCGCGGCGCCGCCCGCGGAGTCCAGCGCCCCGCACTCCTTCCGGCGCGGCACACGCCTGCCGGACGACTTCGTCGTGCGCACGCAGGCCACCGAAGCGCTGACCCAGGGGCTCTACACGACCGCCGCCGCCTTCGTGCTCGCCTCCATGCCCAAGCTGGATGAAGTCACGTCCGAGGAGATGGTGGGCACCCTGAACCGCGCGACTTCGACGATGACCCTCCTGCTCGGCGCGCTCGCCGGCGTCTCCCTGATCGTGGGCGGCGTGGGGATCATGAACGTCATGCTGCTCGCGGTCACGGAACGCACCCGGGAAATCGGCCTCAGGCTCGCGGTCGGGGCGCGGCGCCGCGACGTGATGTGGCAGTTCCTCGCGGAGGCGATCGGCCTCGCCGCGCTGGGCGGGCTCTTCGGGGTTGTCCTGGGTGGGCTTTCCTCGACGCTCGTCGAGGCGATGTTCGGCTGGCGGACCCTGATTCCGGCGCTGGCGATCGGCGGGGCCGCCGTGCTCGCGATGGGGGTCGGGGTCTTCTTCGGCTGGTACCCGGCCCGGCGCGCGTCACGGCTCGACCCGATCGTCGCGCTGCGCTCCGAGTAGCGGGCGAGCGCCGCTAGCCCCCCGCCGGGACGTCAGGGGGGCTCTTCGGGGTCCGGTGGCGGTGCGGCGATCGGCAGCCCGGTGTGGGGATCCACCGTGGGCGGCTCCATGATGAACGGGACCTCGATCTCGTAGGGCGAGCCCTCGAACCGGAAGTAGACGATCGCCACCGTGTCTTCGGTATCGATGGGATCGCCGCTCGCGATCCAGGCTTCCCCGAACTCGTCAATCCGCGGGCGGAGCGGTTCGAGTTCCTCGCCCGCCGCACCGAGGCGGCGAATGGTGACCCGCACGTCCTCGGCCACCGCGGCCGGCAGCTCGCTCCGCATGGCGTCGGAGAAATAGATGCGGTGCTCGCCTTCCGCGCTCAGCACGACCTCGAAATGGAGATCGCCGTGCATGAATACGTAGCCCCCGTACCGGGGAGCGTGATCGCCGTGGGCCATCATCATCCCGCCCATCCCGGCCATGCCTTCCATCCCGTCCGAGGGCGGTTCCTCTTCGGGAGCCCCGCAGGCGGTGAGGACGAAGACGGCGAGCAGGCAGCTCGCCGGGCGAATCAGCAAAGCGTCAATCAGCGGATCAATTATGGGGGGGAAAACAGTTGGATGAACTCCGCCGGACTCATGGCTTCGCGGACCGCTCTCACGATCCCGGAGAGACGGTCGTCCGGTGAGAGCCGGGAATCCAGAAGGCTCTCCAGGGCGCCGCGAAACGCGGGGTCCACGGAAGGACGGACGAGAGCGTATCCGCCGAAGCGGTCGGCATGGGCGAGGAGGCCGTGGGGATCGGGAACGAGGGCCTCGAAGTCGAGCGCGCGCAGCGCCTCCAGGTGGGTCAGTTCGCCGTCCAGGTACCCGGCCAGCACCCGCGATACCACGGGCTCCAGAGCGCGGAGCGATTCGTCGGCGGGAGCGGCCGGGACGAGCTCCTCGAGCGTTGCCGCCAGGCCCTCGAACACCGCCGTCCGGGGACCGTAGAGCGGGACGATCCCGAGTTCGGGCCAGCCGGTGGCCTGGAACTCCCGGTCCGCGACGACCGCCTGCAGATGATGGCCGGGCACACCCTCGTGACACGCCAGCCGGTTCAACTCCGAGGACCTGAGCGGAAGACCCAGGGGAAGCCACAGCGCACCCGTCCCTCCCCCGGAGTAGCGGTAGAACGGGGAGGGACCGGTCGGAAGCGCAAGCGCCTCTGCAGGTTCCATCCACCGGATGCCGAGAGGTTCGAGTTCCATCGCGGCCGATGCGCCCAGCGCGAGTTCCCGGCACTCGGCCAGGGCCTCGCGCAGCCGGCCTTCCGCCGACTCCCCCGGCCCGTCCGAGCGCTCGTAGTAGCGGCGCACGCGAACCTTGAGAGGCGCCACGCCGGCGAGCGACCGGTCCACGCGGAAGTGGAGGCGGTCGGTTTCGACCTCGGGATCCGCCCAGGAGAGCCCGAAGACCACCTGGAGTTCCTCGGCCACCGGGCGGCGGTCCCCGAGCAACGAACGGGCGCGGAAGGCCATGGCGTGGAGCGACGCTTCGATGCGGCGAACCCGGAACTCGTCCCCGGTCCGCGCCATCTCCCGGGAGCTGTCCGCGAGGCGCCCGGCCCGCTCGGCGATCTCCCGCAGTTCAAGGCCTTCGTGCGCCGGAGGAACCTCCGCGAACACGAGGTCCAGGAAGAGCGGGTCCCGCTCGTGGAGCGCGAAGGCGAGCCGCACGTACCGGTCGGCGAGTTCGTCGGCCGTGCGCGGAACGGGATCCGCCGCGGGCGGCGGCGCGGGGTTGCAGCCAGCCCAGGCGAGGAGCGCCGCCGGAACCAGCGGCGGGAGACGGGAGCGGGCGGGGAAACGGCGGATTCGGGAAGCGTATGCGGGGAACGCTGGCGATGCAGGAGGCGGTTCCCGTCGTGCCCGCGATCCAGTCCGACAGCGGCGCTCCCCGCCCTTTGACGGTCGCCGGGCCGGGGCGTATCTTCCGGATCTGGCCTGTTCGACTCATGGAGGAGACCCCGATGACCCAGAAGGCAACCCGATTCGTCCTGTTTCTGATCCTCGCTTCCGGGCTCGGCCTGCTCGCCTGTGGAGCGCCCGAAACGGAGGACCCGATGGCCCCCGCCACCGATGTGCTCGGTGTGCGCGCGGACGGCGATACCGAGATTTCTCCGGACCTGTCGCAGATCCCCGAGGAACTCCAGCAGGTCTTCCAGCACATCGACGACAACGTGGACGAGCACGTGATGAACCTCCGCCGCTGGATCCAGCAGCCCAGCATCTCGAACTCCGGCGAAGGAATCCCCGAGTCCGCCCAGATGGTCAAGGGCTTCTTCGACCAGCTCGGCTGCCAGCAGTCCCAGGTCTACGAGATCCCGATGACCGAGTGGGGACAGCCCGGCAACCCGGTGGTCTACGCGAACTGCAACTACGGGGCGGAACGGACGCTGCTCATCTACTGGATGTACGACACGATGCCGATCACCCAGCCGGAGGCGTGGGTGCTCCCGCCGTTCGACGGCGAGTTCAGCGAGTTCGGCCCCTTCAAGAAGGTGATGATCGGCCGGGGCGCGACGAACTCCAAGGGTCCCCAGATGGTGCAGTGGAACGCGTTCCATTCCATCCTGGAGGTCACGGGCACCATGCCGGTGAACCTGATCTTCATCGCCGAGGGCGACGAGGAGCGGATGTCCATCGGCCTCCGGCAGTTCGTCCGCGAGAATCCGGAGCTATTCCGTGAGGCCGAGGCGATGTACCGCTTCGGGCGGCAGTCCCGCTCGGGCGCCGCCGGGATCGGCGGCGGGTCGGAAGGCTGCGTCTATATCGAGCTCACCACCAGCGGGGCGAGCTGGGGGCGGGGCCCGGTGGCCTCCAACATCCACGGATCCAGGAAGCGTTCCGTGGACTCCCCGGCGCTCCGGCACGTGAAGATGCTCTCCTCGCTTGTCTCCGAGGACGGCAACCGGGTGCTGGTGCCCGGCTTCTACGACGGCGCCGACCCGCTGAACGACGCCGAGGAGGCGATGTTCCAGAGCGCCGCCGGGAACATCGACATGGCCATCGCCGCCGAGAACATCGGGGTGGCCCGCTTCATCAGCGACGACCCGCTCACCTATCTGAAGAGCGCCCGTTACGGGATCTCCTTCAACATGGACGGCGTCTGGGCCGGCAACATGTATCCGGGCGGCGCCGGCGCGATCCTGCCGAACCGCATCACCTCGAAGCACAACATGCGCTACGTCCCGAGCATGGACGGCCTGGACATGGTCCAGAAGATCCGGGACTACCTCGACGAGCAGGGCTACGAGGACGTCGAGATGACGATCATCGGCGACGTGCCGTGGTCGAAGTCCAGCTACGACAACCGGGCCGCGCACTCGCTGCTGCGTACCTACGACATCTTCGGGATTCCCTACCGGGACCCCATCGAAGGTGAAACCATCCTCGGCGGCTACTGGCCCGCCTACCTGTTCAGCGGCCGGGACGGAGATTTCGCGGACGGAACCGACCTCTCGATGCCGATCGTGGGCGGGGCCGGCGGACACGGCGGCGGCTCCCACGCGGCCAACGAGTTCTGGGTGATCGAGGGCGCCGGCGAGGTCTACGGGATTGCCGGGGCCGAGAAGACGGTCGCGACCTTCCTCTACGCCTACGCCGGGCTGCTCCCCGATACCCCGGCAGCGACCGGCATGGACGAGGACTAAGAGATCGTTTCGTCTGCCAACCCAGATCCGGCACGGCTGATTCCGCCCCGCGCTGCGGAGCTCCCCGCCCTTTGACAGTCCGGCGGGAGGCCGCATATCTTTTGAGGTTGGCCGCTCTCCGGAAACGGGGATTCGGCCTCGCTCCGTCCCACTCCCCAAGGAGATTTCGATGACGCGAAAGGCAACCCGATTCGGCCTGTTTCTGATCCTCGCTTCCGGGCTTGGCCTGCTGGCCTGTGGAGCGCCCGAGACGGAGGACCCGATGGCCCCCGCAACCGGCGCGCTCGGCGTCCGGGCTGACGGCGACACCGAAATCGCCCCCGACCTGTCGCAGGTTCCCGAGGAACTCCAGCAGATCTTCCAGCACATCGACGACAACGTCGACGCACACACCATGAACCTCCGCCGCTGGATCCAGCAGCCCAGCATCTCCAACTCCGGGGAAGGCATCCCCGAGTCCGCCCAGATGGTGAAGGGCTTCTTCGACCAGCTCGGCTGCCAGCAGTCGCAGGTCTACGAGATCCCGATGACCGAGTGGGGCCAACCCGGTAATCCGGTGGTCTACGCGAACTGCAACTACGGGGCGGAGCGCACGCTGCTCATCTACTGGATGTACGACACGATGCCCATCACCCAGCCCGAGGCCTGGGTGCTGCCGCCGTTCGACGGCGAGTTCACCGAGTTCGGCCCCTTCAAGAAGGTGATGATCGGCCGGGGCGCCACGAACTCCAAGGGCCCCCAGATGGTCCAGTGGAACGCGTTCCACTCCATCCTGGAAGTCACCGGAACCATGCCGGTGAACCTGATCTTCATCGCCGAGGGCGACGAGGAGCGGATGTCCATCGGCCTCCGCCAGTTCGTCCGCGAGAACCCGGATCTCTTCCGCGAGGCGGATGCGATGTACCGCTTCGGCTCCCAGTCCCGCTCCGGCGCCGCCGGGATCGGCGGCGGCTCGGAGGGCTGCGTCTACATCGAACTCACTACCAGCGGCGCGAGCTGGGGGCGAGGCCCGGTGGCCTCCAACATCCACGGGGCGCACAAGCGTTCCACCGACGCCCCGGCGCTCCGGCACGTGAAGATGCTCTCCTCGCTCGTTTCCGAAGACGGGAACCGGGTCCACGTGCCGGGTTTCTACGACGGCGCCGACCCGCTGAACGACGCCGAGGAGGCGATGTTCCAGAGTGCGGCCGAAAACCTCGATATGACGATCGCCGCCGAGAACATCGGGGTGGCCCGCTTCATTAGCGACGACCCTCTGACCTACCTGAAGAGCGCGCGCTACGGGATCTCCTTCAACATGGACGGCGTCTGGGCCGGCAACATGTACCCGGGCGGCGCCGGCGCGATCCTGCCGAACCGGATCACTTCCAAGCACAACATGCGCTACGTCCCGAGCATGGACGGCCTGGACATGGTCCAGAAGATCCGGGACTACCTCGACGAGCAGGGCTACGAGGACGTCGAGATGACGATCATCGGCGACGTGCCGTGGTCGAAGTCCAGCTATGACAACCGGGCGGCGGACTCGCTGCTCCGCACCTACGACATTTTCGGGATCCGCTACCGGGATCCCATCGAGGGCGAGACCATCCTCGGCGGTTACTGGCCCGCCTATCTCTTCAGCGGCCGGGACGGAGACTTCGCGGACGGAACCGACCTCTCGATGCCGATCGTGGGCGGGGCCGCCGGCCACGGCGGCGGCGCCCACGCGGCCAACGAGTTTTGGGTGATCGAGGGCGCCGGCGAGGTCTACGGGATTGCCGGCGCCGCGAAGTCGATCGCCACCTTCGTCTATGCCTACGCCGGACTGCTCCCCGACGCTCCGGCCGAGACGGGGATGGACGAGGACTAGAGAGCTGCGGTCGCGCTCGCCCCGCGGACCCCGGCTCCCGGACGGGGGCCGGGTCCGACGCTTCGGGACGGCGAACAACCCCTGAGGCCCCAACAAACCACTCTGGAGGAACCGCCGTTGGCTGCTATCGAGGTCCGTGATCTCGTCAAGACCTACGTCCTGAGCGAGACCCACCGGGTGGAAGCGCTCCGGGGGTTGACGCTTTCCGTGGACAAGGGCGAGTTCCTGTCGGTCCTCGGCCCGTCGGGCTCCGGGAAGAGCACCCTGATGCACATTCTCGGCTGCCTCGACCAGCCGACTTCCGGCGAATACCGGCTCATGGGGCGTGACGTGGCGCGGCTCGGGAACGACGAACGCGCGCGCATCCGCAACGAGGAGATCGGCTTCGTGTTCCAGAGCTTCCACCTGCTCGCGCGGGCAAGCGCCCTCGAGAACGTGGAACTCCCGATGCTCTACGGCGCCAAGCGGCCCGGCCGCGAAGAGCGGCGCCAGAAGGCGGCCGAAGCGCTGGAGGCGGTCCGGCTCTCCGACCGCGCGACCCACGCGCCGAGCCAGCTCTCCGGAGGGCAGCAGCAGCGGGTCGCCATCGCCAGAGCGCTGGCCAACCGGCCCGGCCTGCTGCTGGCCGACGAACCCACCGGCAACCTCGATACCCGGACCGGACGGGAAATCCTCGACACGTTCGCCCGTCTGAACTCCGAACGCGGGCTCACCGTCATCATGATCACTCACGACCGGCAGGTGGCGCAGTACGCCTCCCGGAGCGTCGAACTGCGCGACGGGCGCATTCTCACCGACGAGGCCATCTCGGGTAACGGAGCAACCCCCAGTGCTTAAGCGACTTCCACTGAACCGGGCGCAGATCCAGAGCCTGGTGCGCGAAATGCCGGCCGAGCGGCGCACGGCGCTCGAGACCGCTTCCCAGAGCCTTCGCCGCTATCCGCTTCGGACCGCGCTGACTCTCCTCGGGCTCGCGTTCGGGGTCGCCGCGCTGATGGCCACCATCGCCCTCGGGCGCGGGGCGCAGGGGGCGATCCGGGACCAGGTCCGCGCCGCGGGTCTCAACGTGATCGAGATCACCGCCGGGAACTACCGGACCCGCGGCGAGCGGCCGATCGGGGGCGTCGAAGCGCCGGCACGGCACGGGGCGGCGCTTCCGCCGGGCGCGCTCGAGCGCCTGCTCCGCAAGATCGAGCCGGTCGCGCTCGCGCATCCCGAGAACGACCCGATGGAAAAGCACGACCATCCGACGGCCGCCGAGCGGCTCGGGGACTCGGCCGCGGGTCTCGGCGCCGCCGCCACCCTCACGAGCGACGACGCGGAAGCGATCTCATCCGTGCCGGGAGTGGCCCATGTGGCGTCGGGCATCCATGAGAGCGTCCGGGTCTTCGCCGGCGACCGCCGCTGGTTCACGCGCCTTCACGGGACCGACGTGGACCTCGTGGAGATCCGCCGCTCGTTCGCGATGCAGCACGGAAGGTTCTTCAGTTCCGGCGAACTGCGGCGCTCCTCCCAGGTGGTGGTGCTCGGCAGCGTCGCCCGGGATCAGCTCTTCGGCCAGGACGAGGATCCGGTCGGCCGCGAGGTCACGATCTGGAACCAGGCCTTCGAGGTGGTCGGCGTTGTGGTGAGCACCAACTGGATGAATCCCGGTGCTCCCGGTGACGACGAGTTCGACGCGGTGTACACCCCCTTCACGACGGTCCACCAGCTGCTCAACGTCACGAACCTCAACTCCATCACCGTCACGGCGGCCTCGTCCGGAAGAGTCACCGAGGTGTCGCGGGCCATCACCGATCTGCTCCGCGAGCGGCACGGCATCGGCGAGACCCAGGCCGACGACTTCACCGTGACCACCCAGGCGTCGGAAGTGCTCGGCAAGGGGCTCCATCCGAAGGTGGCCGAAACCCTCGCCGGCAACATTCCGAACCTGGAGCGCACCACCCTCGCCCAGCTCGCCTCCACCCTCGAGCGGTCCAGTCGGACCATGTCGGCACTGCTGCTCGCCATCGCGCTCGTTTCGCTGATCGTGGGCGCGATCGGCATCTCGAACGTGATGCTGCTTTCGGTACGCGAGCGGATTCGCGAAATCGGACTCCGGATGGCGGTCGGAGCGCAGACCGGGGACGTCGGCAGTCAGTTCCTCACCGAATCGGTGCTCCTCGGCGCCGCGGGCGGTGTCCTCGGTGTCGTGATCGGAGCGGTCGCCGCCGTGGTGGTCGAGAGCTCCTTCGGGCTGGCCGTCGAGGTCTCGGTGGTCGCCGGCCTGATCTCGTTCGTAGTGGCGCTGCTCACCGGGGTGATCGCCGGCGTGAGCCCGGCGCGGCGGGCCGCGCGGCTCGATCCGATCGTCGCGCTCGGTTCGGAGTAGCGGCTTGGAACGCCGGCTTCAGCCGGCACAGCCCGCCGAAGGCGGGCGGCGGGACCGGCCTCGTGCGCCGGGAGGGCGATGCCGGCCGCAGGCCGGCGCTCCGAGCGCCTCTACTGGTTCCGCCGCTGTTCCCGCGATTGGGCGCCGCGCTCCGCTTCGGTGACCCGCGTCAGGGCCTCTTCCACCTGCGGCTGCTCCGCATCGAGCGCGAGCGACCGCTCAAATGCCTCCCGGGCCCCCTCGAAGTCGGAAACCTGGAAGCGGGCGAGCCCGAGGAGATTCAGGCTCTGGGTGTCCGGGTTCTCGAGGAGGATGGCTCTCGCGAGCAGGTCCTCCGCCTCTTCGTAGCGGGCCAGGTGGAAGTACGCCTCTCCGAGCACCCGGAGCAGAGCGTAGCGATCCTGGACATGCTCGTAGACGGGCTCAAGCAGTTCTACAACCCTCGACGGGTTGCCCGCCTCGACCTCGAGCTGGGCGAGGAGTTCCCGCGCGCGTCCGAGACGGGGCGCCATGGCGACCGCTTGCTCGACCATCGGCCGGGCTTCTTCCGTCCGTTCGAGCGCCATCAACTGCTCGCCAATGGCGAGGCTGGTGAAGCCGGGGTTCTCCGGGCCGAACGGGAGCATGGTGCCGTGGAAGCCCGCTTCGAGCAGGTCCCCCCGGGGAGACACCGAGAACTCCGCACGGCGTGAAGACAGCGTGCCTCCGGCCCGGTCGAGCAACTCCACCTGGAGTTCATAGCGGCCCGCTCCGATGTCGAGGAGGGAGAAGTCGAGCGCCACGAGAGCGGTCGCCGCGTCCGGCTCCGCCGACTCGTCGCTCGTGTAGATCACATCACCGTCGGTGAGCGGGTCGCGGCTCACGATCCGGAAACGGACGGATGCGCCATCAGGCGCGCTTTCGGGCGCGACCGCGGCGACGAAATTGTCCCCGATCGTGTACACCGCCTGCGGATTCGGCACGACGCCGGAAAAGCCGATCCGGAAGGGGCGGTACTGCGCGCGGCCGGCCTCGATGCGCCGTCCGAGGACCAGGTCGCTGAGGCGCGGGGTGCCGTCGCGGGGAGGCACGGTGACATCCGTTTCCACCAGGGTGTAGCTCTTCGCGCAATCCTCTTCGTCCCGCGAGGCGCACGCCCGGTTCCGAAGCACGATCCGGATCGTGTGATCTCCCGGAACCAGGGGCAGCACCCCGGACCAGGAGAACGGACGCTGCAAGGTCCCGCGGGCCTGTTCATCGGTCAGCGAGACGAACGACTCCTTCCGGAACTCGGTCACCACCTGCTCCGGGTCGTCGCGGAGGACAGCTTCAACGGTGCCGATGAACGAGGTGTCATAGGTGGCGCGATCCTCGTTGCGGATGAAGGCGGTGTATTGGGCGTCCACCTGGACCACCCAGTGCAGGAAGGAGGCGTTCTCGGGACCGGGAAGCACCGCCACTGCCCCGTACCCGGGCACGTAGGTGAACAGGTAGTCGGCCTCGATGGCGCCGCGCTCGAAGTCGAGCCGGTCGGCGTAGCTGTCATCCAGCCCCCGGAACGGCACCTCGTGGATGTCCCCGAGCAAGGACAGCGAGCCGAAAGGCACCGCCTGGAACCGGGTGATGTCCTGCTCGTCGGTGCGGAAGGACATGGCGGCGTTCGCGATCTCGGGGTCGAACTCGTAGAGGATTTCGTAGGCGCGCTCCACCTCGTCCCGGAAGTCGCGCCGCTCCGGCTGGTAGCCGGTCAGGAGCGCCGTCGGTCCGTCCGATATGGGGTCGTAGAGCTGCAACTCCCCGACGCCGTGGCGCCTCCAGAAGAGCAGGTAGAAGAAGGCCGGGAGTCCGAAACGCTTCAACTCGGAGTTGTTGTAGAACCAGAGTTCGGTCGGGTAGATCTCGTCGCGGGCCTCGTAGTTCTGGATGGAACGGGGCGGCCCGAGCAGGATGTAGTAGCGGCCGCGGTCGGTCTGCCAACCCTCGCGGAAGGTCGAGCGGCCGAACCAGTTGTTCACGTAGTCGAGCCGTTCGTAGTGCTCGACCTGGAACTCGTTCTCCGGCGTGGAGGGGTTGTGGTCACGCTTGCGCCAGAAGGCGTCCCTGAACGCGTTGCGCTGGGTTTCCGAGGTCAGGTTCAGGAACACGCGCTTCTCGCGATCCGTGATGAGGTAGGGCACCTCTTCCTCGAACCACACGCGCCAGGGCTCCGGGAGAGCGGCGATCTGTTCCTTTTCGCTCAGCTCTTCCTGCGCCGCCGCGAGCCCAACCCCGAAAACTCCCGAAACAAGGAGCGCCGCACACAGCAGCCGCGCCCCGCGAAATCTCGACTTCATGGCCCGGATCATGGTAGTCCCCGCGATACCGGCGCGCAAAGTGCGGGGCGGTTCAGCCTGGGAGTCCCAGGCAACGGTTCCCCCGCCGGTCTCCTCCTGAATCTTGCGATACTCCGTTCCGCAGACGATGAGGCTGTTCTCCCACCGCGCGGGCCACGTGCTGGCCCTGCTCGCCGTCGTTTCGGCCGCAGGGGCAGCGCAACCGAACCCGGTCGAGACCGCCCGGCAATTGGTGGAGCAGGGCCGGATCGAAGAGGCCATTCCCTACCTGGAGCGGGCGCGGAGCGCCGATCCCACGAATCCGCAGGCACTCTGGATGCTCGCGGTGGCCCGGTTGCGGCTCGGCGATTTCCCCGAGGCGGCCGCGCTCGCCGAAGAGTTCGGCCGGCTGGTTCCGGAAAACACGACGGGACCGCTGCTCCGCGCGAGCGCGTTGACCGCCCTCGGGCGGCTTCCCGAAGCCGCAGCGGCCCTCCGCGAGGTCCTGGCGCTGGATCCCCGGCACCCCGAGGCGCGCCGGGACCTGGCCGTCCTGCTCGGCAGGATGGGAGAAGGGGAGGAAGCGATTCGAAGGTTGGAGGAACTTCGGAGCGAGTATCCGGGCCGACCCGAGGTGCTGGCGCCCCTCGGCGTGCTCTTTGTGCAGGCCGGGCGGAGGCCGGAGGGTATTTCGGCGCTACAGCAGGCGGCACAGGTGAATCCCGATTCCTTCGAGGCGCGTCACCATCTGGGCGCGCTCTATTCGGAACTCGGACAGTACGAGATGGCCGAACCCCACCTGGCGGCCGCGCTGAGGCTCCAGCCGGGCAATCCCGGCACGCTGTTCGAGACCTGTCTCCTGCGTTCGCGCGAAGAGCGGCTCGAGGAGGCCCGGGAGGCATGCGCCGAGGCCGCCCGGACAGCTCCCGAGAACGCGGAGGCGCAGTTTGCGAATGGCGACGTACTGCACTATCTCCAGGAGGGAGAGGAAGCCGAGGGAGCCTACCGGGAGGCGATCCGGCTGAACCCGCACCACTCCCGGGCCCGGTTCCGTCTCGGCCTGCTGCTCCACGAGGCCGGGCGCAGCGCCGAGGCGATCCCGGTGCTGACGCCGGCGGTCGAGGAGGCGGGCGCCTTGCCGAACCCGGAGCACCTCGCGGGCGGCTTGACGACGCTCGGACAGGCTCTGGCGGCGGTGGACGATACGGACGGAGCCGCCCGCCGGCTGGAAGCGGCCATCGCGGCCGCTCCCACCCTCCCCGAACCCCACCTCCACCTGGGGAACCTGCTGGCGCGGAGCGGCGATCCCGCCCAGGCGGAGAAGGGCCGCGGACACCTCCAGCGATTCGCCGAACTCCGGCAGTTCTCCGATCGGACGAACGAACTGAAGGCGATGGTCAATGCGAACCCGGGGGCCCGCGAGCCCAAGATGGCGCTGATCGCCCATCTGATCGTCGGCGGGGCGCCCGGCCTCGCGGTCGAGGAGTCCGGCCGGCTGCTGGCCCTGGCTGCCGCCGAACCCGTGCACCACCTGCTCTACGCCGAGTCGCTGGCAGCGAGCGGCCAGCCGGAGGAGGCGCTCGGGGTACTCGAAGCCGCGCTTTCCGACTGGCCGGACAACGCCGAACTCCTCGCAGCGGCGACGCGCCTCGGCCGGAACCGGTGACGTTCGGACGGCGTCGCCCCTGGCGCTACATCTCCGCCGCGCTCGCGATCCTCTTCCTCCTGCCGGGGTCGGCCGGGTTCAGCGCCACCGGCGGCCAGATCCGTCTCGAGGAAGTGAGCGGAGCCAGCGGAATCGACTACCGGAACGTGAGCGGAGAGCCGGAAAAGCGGTTCATCGTCTCTTCCCTCGGGGCGGGCGCCGGCCTCCTCGACTATGACCAGGACGGCGACCTCGACCTCTACCTCGTCAACGGCGCCCCGCTGGAAGACCGGACCCCCGGTCCCGGGCTGCCGAACCAGCTCTTCCGGAACGAAGGGGGATTCCGGTTCAGCGACCAGACCGAGGCCGCGGGCGTCGGCGACACCGGCTGGGGTTACGGAGTCGCGGCGGGGGACGTCGACAACGACGGCTTCCCGGACCTCTACGTCACGAATCTGGGCGAAAACGTCCTCTACCGAAACCGGGGGGACGGCACCTTCGAGCGCGTCCCCGCCGCCGGTGGCGCTTCGCACCCCGGTTACTCCACCTCCGCGGCGTTCCTCGACGCCGAAGGCGACGGCGACCTGGACCTGGTGGTGCTGGGTTACACGGAGGACTCCATCGAGTCGCTCCCGCTCCCGGGCGCCGCGGCGAGCTGCGTCTGGTTCGGGCTTCCGGTCTTTTGCGGTCCCTCCGGGCTGATTCCGGCGGAAGACGGGTTCTTCCGGAATCGGGGCGACGGGACGTTCGAGGATTTCACCACGGGGTCGGGGATTGCCGCGGCCGAGGCCGGCTACGGCCTGGGGGTGGTCGCGGGAGACCTGGACGCGGATGGGGACACCGACCTCTACGTTGCGAACGACTCGGTGCCGAACCACCTCTTCGTGAACGACGGCCAGGGGAGGTTCAGCGAACAGGCGCTCCTCTCCGGGACCGCCTACAACGTGGACGGCCTCGCCCAGGCGGGGATGGGGGTGGACGCCGGCGACTTCGACGAGGACGGCCAGCTCGATCTCTTCGTGACGAACTTCTCCCACGACACGAACACGGCCTACCGGAACGCGGGAAGCGGTTTCTTCGAGGACAGCACCACCCGGAACGAGCTGCGGATGCCGGGCTGGTTCTACCTGGGCTGGGGGACCCGGTTCATCGACCTGGACGCCGACGGGTGGCTCGATCTCTTCGTCGCCAACGGACACGTCTACCCGGACGCCGAAGCCGCCGGCAGCGGCACGCGCTACCTGATGAAGAACCAGATCTTCCGGAACCAGGGCGGCGGGACGTTTCTCGAAGACGAGTGGGACGGGCCGGAACGCTCGAGCCGGGGGGTCGCCTTCGGGGACCTCGACGGCGACGCGCTACCCGACCTGGTGGTCGTGAACATCGATGAGGAAGCGGCGCTGTTCCGGAACGCGAGCGGGGGCCGCGGGGTCACGTTACAGCCTGTGGGCACCCGGGCGCCGCGTGACGGGACCGGGGCCCGGGTGGCGTTCTCCACCGGGGACGGGGTGCAGCGACTCCGTGAGGCGCACCGCAGCGGGAGTTTCCTGTCGTCGAACGATCCGCGCGTGCACCTCGGGGCCGGCGACGGCGAGACGATCCTGGACGTGGTCGTGCGCTGGCCGGGAGGCGCGGCGGAGCGTCTCGGCGACCTTACGGCGGACGGCCGGGTGATCGCGGTGCGCGAGGGCGCCGGGGTGGTCGCGGTCCTGCGTTAACGGGCGGCGCTCCACCACGCCCGCAGCCGGATCGGTGGCGATCCGCGCCGACGCCAGAGCCGGAGCAGATTCCGGTGGCCGGAGATGACCGACCGCGGCCGGAAGTACTGGCTCTCACCGGCGCGGCGCTCGTGGTGACTCACCTCCACTTCGGCGAACCGGACGTCCCGGTCGCCGAGCGCGGCGAGGAACTCCACCACGGCGGTTCCGTCGTCGAAGGTCATCGAGGCCTCGATCCGCAGGTCGCGCCGGAAGAGGCGGAAATCACAGTCCCAGTCCCGGAGCGCCGGAAGCCCGAACGTTCCCGCGATCACCCGATGGAAGCGCGGGCCGAGAATCCTCCGGAGCGGTCCGTCGGCCCGCTCCCGCCGGAAGCCGTTCACCAGTGGGACGTCCGGGCTGGCCGCGTCCAGCAAGCGGGTGAGTTCCCTGGGGTCAAACTGGCCGTCCCCGTCGGTATAGACGACCAGAGGGAAGCGGGCAGCGGCGAAGAGGTCCCGGAGGGTGGCGCCGTAGCCGCGGTTCCGCTCGTGCCGGAGCGTCCTCAACTCCGGAATCTCGGCGGCGAGGCGCTGGAGGGCTTCGGCAGTCCGATCCAGGCTCCCGTCATCCAGAATCACGATCTCGAAGTCGCGTCCGGTGCTCTCGAGCGCCTCCCGCGCCCGGTGAGCGACCCAGCCGATCGAACCTGCGTCGTTGAAGGCGGGGAAACAGGCGCTCACCGCGGGGGCGTCGTCCTTCATTTCACCTTCAGGAACGGTATCGGCTCGGCGAAGATTGAACAGGACGTCCCGTGGAACGACTCGCGCTGCACCGTTTCGCCTCGCCCTGGCTCCGGAACCAGCACGTGGCCCGCTACCGCTGGGCGGCCGGATACGCCGCGGGGAAGCGGGTGCTCGATCTGGCGTCCGGCGCCGGATATGGATCGGGCATCATCAATGCCGGAGATGCTCGGTGGGTCGTCTCGGCCGATCTTTCGGAAGAGGCGTTCCGGGAGGCGGAGCTTCCTGCTTCCGGCGCCGGCGCTCTCCGTGGGGTCCTCGCGGACGCCTCGCGCCTGCCCTTCCGGGACGCGAGCTTCGATCTCTACGCGTCCTTCGAAACGATCGAGCACGTGGAGGACGACCGGGCCGTGGTCCGGGAGGCGCGGCGGGTTCTCGCTCCCGGAGGGATCTTCATCTGTTCGACGCCGGAACGGGAAGTGATCAGCCCGGGCCGAACGCTCGAGGACCAGCCCGACAATCCGTTCCACGTCCGCGAGTACGCCCGCTCCGAATTCGAAAGCCTGCTGCGAACCGGATTCGACCGCTTCGCGTGGTACGGCCAGACGCCGGCTTCGGAGGGGCACAAGCAGCGACTCGGAACGCTCGCGTCGGTCTCTCCCGTCCTGGCGCGCAAGCTGCATCAGGTGCGCAACATTCTCCGCCTTCCCGCCGAGGGTGAGGCGCGGCATGCCCCCTACCCGCTCGCGGGCGCCAGCGGCTGGCCGGAAGTCCTGATCGCGATCTGCGGACCCGTTTAACGGGAGACGACGGTCGCCGACTCGATGACGATCGGCGTTTCCGGCACGTCGTTGTGCCCGGCGCGGCTCACGACCCGGGAAGCTTCGATCTGGTCCACGGTTTCCATGCCCGAGATCACCATGCCGTACACGGCGTAGCCCCATCCCCTGGTGGTGGTTGCCGTGTGATCGAGCATGGCGTTGTCCTTGGTGTTGATGAAGAACTGCGAGGTCGCGCTGTGCGGGTCCATGGTCCGCGCCATCGAGAGCGTGCCCCTCAGGTTCATGAGACCGTTCGCGGCCTCGTTCTCGATGGGCGCGCGGGTGTCTCTCTCCATCATGTCGGCGGTGAAGCCGCCGCCCTGGATCACGAACCCGCGCACCACCCGGTGGAAGATGGTGCCGTCGTAGAAGCCGTCTTCCACGTATTGGAGGAAGTTCCGGACGGTCTCCGGCGCTTCGTTCGGGTACAGCTCGATGGTCAGGTCGCCGGCGCTCGTGCGCATCAACACCGCGGACGGACCGGGCGTGGGCAAATCGGACTCGGGATCGGTTGGAGGCATGGTGGTTTCCATCGGTGTCGTTTCGACGGCGGGTTCGGACTCGGGCGAAACCGCATCGCCGCCACCGCCGCAGGCGGGGAGAAAGAGGGCGAGCAACAGGGCCGCCCAGCGGTACGGGTGGTCCGCCGGAGCGCGAGGGATCGGGAGAGAAGTCATGTCAGTCTGGGGAGAGAAAAGCGGACCCGCTCAGGATGCCAGGGCGAGCCGGGCCGGGGATTCCAGGGAGAGCAGCCAGTGCTTGGCGTCGAGGCCGCCGCCGTACCCGGTCAGCTTGTTCGACGCGCCGACGATCCGGTGGCAGGGGATGACGAGCGGCAGGGGATTCGCGCCGTTCGCCGCGCCGACCGCCCGACAGGCCGCGGGGTTCCCGACGGCGCGGGCGATGTCCTGATAGCTGGCGCGGGCGCCGTACGGCACGCTCGCCACCGCCTGCAGGACGGCGCGCTGGAAGGGAGTGCCGGTGCGGTGAAGCGGAATCGTAAACTCGCGGCGGCCGCCGGCAAGGTATTCGCGAATCTCGCTCACGTACGGGTCATGCTCCCGGGGGGGTGCCGGGGCCGTGGACCCGACGTTCCGCCGGCGCCAGGCCGCCGAGGCGCGGGAACGGCGGTCGTCGCAGAACAGGATGGCCGCGAGGCCCTGGTCGGCACTCAGCAGTTCCAGGCGGCCGATTGCCGGAATTCCAGTCTCCAGGAAGGAGGCGCGGCACGTCAGCATCGGCGCGGATTCTACCCGTCGGGAAGGGACGCGGAACCGCTCATTCGTGGGGTAGGCTCGCTCCGCTCCCGCGTCGCATGCCCACCGTTTCCTCCGTCCTCTTCGACTGGGACGGCACCCTGGTGGAAAGCTTCGCCACCACCCGCTACGCCTCGCTTTCGGTGTTCGAGCACTTCGGGATTCGGATGGACGAAGCCCGCTACCAGGCCACCTACCGGCCCGACTGGCACGAGACTTACCGGCAGCTCGGGATTCCCGAGGCCCGCTGGGACGAAGCCGGCGCCATCTGGAGCGAGAAGTACCTCGAGCGCAGCCACCTGGTGGATCTGTTGCCGCACGTCTCCGAGACCCTGGACGCCCTCGCGGGCCGGAGCCTCCGGCTCGGGGTGGTCACGAGCGCCGACCGGGAGCGGTTTCACGTGGACCTCGACCGGTTGGGGCTGGCGGATCGCTTCGGCGCGCTCGTGGCTTTCGAGGACACGCGGAACAAGAAGCCCCACCCCGAGGGACTTCTCCTCGCCCTCTCCCGGCTCGGAGTGGAGCCGCGGAACGCGCTCTATGTGGGGGACCGGCCGGAGGACATCGCGATGGGAAAGAGCGCGGGCACGCTGACCGCCGCCATCGTGAGCAACTTCAGTCACGAGGCGATGCTCCGGTCGGCAACCCCGGACGTGTTGCTGCCAACCATCCGGGACCTCCCCGGCTTCCTGTTGGAATCAGGCGCCGCGCGATGACCGCGTCCCCCGAGGAAGCCCCGACGTTCCGGTATCCGGACGGCTCCGTTTTCTACCGGGATCTCGAGCGCACCTATCGGGTCGCCAAACGCGCGGCCGGCGCCTGGATCGAGGCGGACGACGGCAGCCGCTGGCTGGACGCCTGCGGCGGCGCGCTCACGATCAGCGTGGGACACGGACGGCCGGAGGTTGTCCAGGCCGCCGCAGGCCAGTTGAACGACCTCGCGTACGTGCACGGCGCCCAGTTCACCACCGCGGCCATGGAGGAAGCCGCCGCGCTACTCGTCGATTCGCTGCCCCCGGCCTACCGAAACGCCAAGGTCTACCTGACTCCGGGCGGCGCGGAGGCGGTCGAGACCGCGATCAAGCTGGCACGCGCCCACGCGCTGGCCGGCGGCCATCCCGAGCGCCACCGGATCGTCTCGCAACGGCCCGGCTACCACGGCAACACCCTCGGGGCGCTCGCGGTTTCGGGACGGGACTCGCTCCGGGCTCCTTACCTCCCGTTGCTCGCGAACATGCCGCTCGTCGCCGCGCCCTGGTGCCCGCGCTGCCCGCTCGGCCTCCGCTATCCGGAGTGCGAGGTCGCCTGCGCCTCCGAAGTGGACCGGGCGGTCGAGAGCGCGGAGGGAAGCGCCGCGGCGGTGCTGGTCGAGCCGGTGCTCGGCGCCTCCGCCGGAGGATTCGCGCCGCCGGAGGACTACCTGCGATCGGTCCGCCGCGCGACCGCCGAAGCGGGCGTCCTCCTCATCGCGGACGAGGTGCTCAGCGGGTGCGGCAGGACCGGGCGTTTCCTGGCTTCCGAGCACGCCGGCGTGGACGCGGACATCCTCGTCCTCGGCAAGGGCCTGACGTCCGGCTTCATCCCCGGAGGGGCGGTCGTCGCGAGACCGGAGGTGGTCGAGGCGGTAGCTCCGGACTTCCGTCACGGATTCACGTTCTCGCACCATCCGGTGGTCGCCGCGGTCGTCCGGGAGGTCCTGCGGGTGATCCGCGACGAGGGTCTGGTCGAGCGCGCGGCGTCCCTGGAGGATGCGTTCCGCACCGCTCTCGAACCCCTCGGAGACAGACCGGCCGTCGAGGGATGGTGGGTCCGCGGGTTGCTCGCCGGGATCGCCCTGCTTCCGGAGAGCACCGGGGGAATCCCGGCCCGCCAATTGGCGGCCGCGGCCTGGGACCGCCGTCTGCTCGTCTACCCGGTCGGCGGCCCGGAGGGACAAGGGGACCTGGTGGTGCTCGCGCCCCCGCTCACAATCCGCCGTGACGACCTCGCCGAGATCGGCCACCGCCTGCTCTCCGCCTTCGCCTGAATCGCTCGCCGCATGCCCGACAAACCGCTCCGCGATCAGGTAGCCGTCGTGGCCGGCGCGACCCGCGGCGCCGGCCGCGGGATCGCGCGCATGCTGGGGGCCGCGGGGGCCACGGTGTACTGCACCGGCCGCAGCGTCCGGGGACGGCCTGCGACCCCCGGACGAACGGAGACGCTCGAGGAGACCGCGGAACTGGTCACGGCCGAGGGCGGCCGGGGGATCGCGGTGCGGACGGACCACACCATCGAGGCGGAGGTCGAAGAACTCTTCGCGCGCGTCCGGTCCGACTCCGGCCGCCTGGACGTCCTGGTGAACGACATCTGGGGCGGCGATCCACTCACCGAGTGGGGATCGCCCTTCTGGAAGCTCTCCACCTCCCAGGGGCAGACCCTGCTCGAACGCGCAGTAGACACCCACTTCATCACCAGCCGCCACGGAGCGCCGCTCATGGTGGAACAGGGCTCCGGACTGATCGTCGAAGTGACCGACGGCGACACGCTCGGGTATCGCGGCAATCTGTTCTACGACCTCGCGAAGAACGCGGTCATCCGGCTCGCGTACGCGATGGCGGCCGACCTGCACGCCCATCGGGTGACCGCGCTCGCCCTGACTCCCGGGTTTCTTCGTTCGGAAGCTGTGCTCGACCACTTCGGGGTGACCGAAGAGAACTGGCGGAACGCCATCGGGAAGGATCCCTATTTCGCCGAATCCGAAACGCCGTGTTTCGTCGGGCGCGCGGTGGCAGCCCTTGCCGCCGATCCGAACGTCGGCGAGAAGAGCGGCGGGCTCTTCTCGAGCTGGGGCCTGGCCAGGGAGTACGGCTTCACGGACGTCGACGGCCGGCAGCCGCATTGGGGCAGCTTCTTCCGGAGTCAGGTACGCCGCATCCTCGAACAGGAAACGCCGCCGGACGACATGGACCGCTTCGTGGTGCAGACCCGGCTCTGGCAGACGGAACGCGATCCGGCGGCCGGCGAAGAGGCGCGAAGGCTCAAGGCGTGGCTGGAGCGGCACGGGTAGCCCGAGCCACTGGGCAGGTTTCGCCTCCCTTTGGTCGGCGATGCCGGCCGGAGGCCGGCGCTCCGAGCCGGCGGCGCCAGCCGCTGTTCTGTCTGAACGAGCGAAGAACAAAATGGCAGCGAACCTGAGGTTCGCTGCCGACGTTTTCGGGGGAAAGTGTGAAAGGGGGTTACCCCCGGTTCACAAAAGGAAACGACAAATCGGAACTCGCCGACGTGTGCGCCAGCACACGAGCTCCTTTCTCCGGCCGGATCGACCCCGCCCCGGGAACGGGATCGTGCGTCCGTGCGTTTTGTCCTCTCGAAGCGCATGGCTCACGCGAGGTTGAATCCCGCCAGTCCGGCAATCCCCTTCGCCGCCGCCGGCCCCGGAGCGGCGGCGCTCGATTCCGACGCCGCGCTGATGGCGCGGGTCCAGGCGGGCGACCCCGACGCGTTCGAGCCGCTGGTCCGGCGCTACGAGCGGCGGCTCTTCGGGTACTTCCTGAACCTCGTCGAGGACCCGGCCGCCGCCGCCGACCTGGCGCAGGAGACCTTCGTCCGGGTCTACCGGGCTTCTTCGCGCTACCAGGAGTCCGGCAAGTTCGAATCCTGGCTGTTCCGCATCGCCGCGAACCTGGTGCGGAGCCGGCAGCGCCGGCCCGACCAGCGCCTGCCGCACCTGTCGCTCGAGGAAGCGCCGGCGGGGGCAAGGGAACTCGCGGTCCGCGGCCGGGAGGCCCGCCCCGACGAGGCCACCTGGCGGGCCGAGGTGCGGCAAGCGCTCACCGGGGCCTGGCGGCTGTGAACGTGGATGACTAGCGAGAGCCGCTCAACCGCACGTCAGCTCGGATTCTTCTACCTGGTCTGCTTGGCGGTCGCCGGGTTGTTGGCGCTCGGCGAATTCCAGGGGCCGCGGAACGCCGGTGCCTGGCTCGAATCGCTGGAGCTCGGCACCGGCGGCTACATCGACCGGCTGAAGTTCGGCGGCCCCCTGGTCGTCACGCTCTTCATCCTGGTCGAGTGGATCGTTCTGAAAATCCAGCGCCGGACGAGTTCATATGACTGGAAGGACTCGGCGGCTTCCTTTTCCGTCTATCTCTTCAACGGGCTCCTGGGGCCGCTGACCCTGCTCTGGCAGTTCGGCATGCTCAAGGTGGCCGAATCGTGGTCCCTTCTGCAACTCAACGACGGACTCGTCCCCTTCCTTGTCACCTTCGTGCTCGCCGAGGGGGCCTACTACTGGTACCACCGGCTGAGCCACGAGATTCCGCTGCTCTGGGCCATCCATCACATCCACCACTCGGCGCAGACGCTGAACCTGTCCACCGCCTTCCGGCTGCACACCCTGGGCCGCATCGTGTCGCCGCTGGCCTATGTCCCGATGGTGCTCGCCGGGTTCAAGCCCGAGTATCTCTTGGCGGCCCTGGCGCTCTCGCTGGTGTACCAGTTCTTCATCCACACCGAAGCGGTCCGGAAACTCGGCTTCGTCGAACACAGCGGTCTGAACACCCCGAGCCTTCACCGGGTGCATCACGGCAGCAACGAGTGGTGCATCGACAAGAACTACGCCGGGGTGCTGATCTTCTGGGACCGGGCTTTCGGCACCTTTCAGCGGGAGATCGGCCCCATCCGCTACGGAGTCACCACCGGCCACTACGGCTACAGTCCCATCAAGCTGCTCGTCGGCCCTCTCAGGCAGTGGTGGCGCGGGGACTTTGCCCGCGAACGCGATCACGTGAAGAAGGAACTCCCGGACGGTGCTGGCGACTCTCGCCCGTGAAGCCGATCCCGAGTGCCCTCGTGGCACGCCCGCACGTCAGGAAGGACGCGGTCAGAATGACCCGCGCCGTTCCCTTCTTCCCTGGAGGCATAACATGACCCAACAGGTCCTGCTGGTCGTCGCCGTGCTGGCGACCGCGTCCAACGCATTCCCCCAGGAGGGCACTTCCCGGGAAGATCAAATCGCCGCCCTCGAGAGCCGCCTCGAGGAGGCCGAGCGTCGCCTCGCGCTCACCGATGAGCAACGGGAACTGGTCACCCCGATCTTCGAGGAGCACTTCCGCGCCCAGTTCGAAATCCTCCAAGAGCATGGGATTGACCTCGAAGCCCGCATCGCTGGCCGCGACCGTCGGCGGCTCGGCCTCCTCAAACTCCGCGCCCTCCGCTCCGACATTGAGGACAACGCCAAGAAGACCGAGGGGAAACTCGCGGCGGTGCTCTCCCAAGACCAGCTTGAGGAGTTCCGGAAGATTCAGGAAGAACAGCGGGCCGAACGTCGGGAATTGCTCCGTCCTCGCCGAAACAACGACTGAGGAAGCGTCTTCTACGGGGACGCTGGCGTCGGCTCGATACCCCCACGACCGAACGGTTACCAGCGTTCCTGTAACTGCCCCTCTTGACTCGGGGCTGTCGCTCCGCCACGGCTGTGATGCCAGACGTGATAACCCGATTCGGGGGATCATCTATCTCCGTCCGATAAATCAGCAACTTAGGATGCGCATACCAGCGGAGCGGCGCGAAGCGCCGGGCGGTCTCCGGATGGGGCCCAAAAGGCAATCGGACCCGACGGGGCAGCCCGGTTCGTGATCGCGGCCCCATCCGGGGACCGCTCGACGGGGGCGATGCCGGCCAGAGGCCGGCGCTCCGACGATAATCCGTTGCCGGAAGTCCCCACTCTGTCCGAGTCCAAGGTCCTGACCATGCGCGAGGCGGTGAGCCGCTTCGTGCGGGACGGGGACACGGTCGTGCTGGAGGGGTTCACGCACCTGATCCCGTTCGCCGCCGGTCACGAGATCATCCGCCAGCGGCGGCGGGACCTCGCTCTAGTGCGCCTGACGCCGGACCTGCTCATGGACCAGATGGTCGCCGCCGGCACCGCCCGCAAGCTGGTCTTCGGCTGGCTCGGCAACCCGGGCGTGGGCTCGCTGCACGCCGTGCGGCGGGCGGTCGAACGGAGCTATCCGGGTCCTCTCGAAATCGAGGAGTACTCGCACTTCGGGCTGCTCTGCCGCTACAAGGCGGCCGCTTCGGGCCTCCCCTTCTTCCCGCTGCGCGGTTACCGGGGCACCGACCTACCCCGGGCCAACGCGAACCTCAAGCAGGTCGCGTGCCCCTTCACCGGCGAGACGCTTGACGCCGTCTCGGCGCTTCACCCCGACGTCACCATCGTGAACGCGCAACGCGCCGACGCCGGGGGCAACACCCAGATCTGGGGCCTGGTGGGCGCCCAGCGGGAAGCGGCCTTCGCCGCGCGCCGGGTGATCGTGGTGGTCGAGGAGGTCGTGCCGGAGGACGTGGTGCGCGCCGATCCGAACCGCACCCAGATCCCCTCGGTCGTGGTGGACGCGGTCGTGGAAGAGCCGTGGAGCGCCCATCCCAGTTTCGTTCAGGGCTACTACGACCGGGACAACGCGGCCTACCTGGCGTGGGACCGCATCACCCGCGACCCGGCGGAGCTCGAGCGCTACCTGGACGAATGGGTGCACGGCCTTCCGGACCGGAGCGCCTATCTCGCCCGCCTCGGCGAAGCGACCCGGGACCGCCTCCGCCCGGGTCCCCGCCTCGCGGGCCCGGTGGACTACGGGGACTACCGGTGACGAGCGGGGCGGGCGCGCCGACGCGGGCGGAAATCATGGTGTTCGCCGCGTGCCGCGAGGTGCGGGACGGGGACTGCGTGTTCGTCGGAGTGGGACTTCCCAACCTGGCGGTTCAGCTCGCGCTCCGGCTTCACGCGCCGCGTTGCCACCTCATCTACGAGTCCGGCGTCTTCGGAGCGCGTCCCGTCCGGCTGCCGATCTCGATCGGCGATCCGTGCCTCGTGAGCGGCGCCGCCCAGGTGCTGCCCATGGCGGAAACGTTCCTCTACTTCCTGCAGGGCGGGCGGACCGACCTGGGCTTTCTGGGCGCCGCCCAGATCGACCGCTACGGAAACCTCAACACGACGGTGGTGGGGCGTGACTACGACCATCCCAAAGTACGGCTTCCCGGCGCCGGGGGGGCTCCGGACATCGCGCTGAACGCGCGCCGGACCGTGGTCATCGCGCGGCAGGACCGGAGAAAGTTCGTCGAGCGGCTGGACTTCCGCACCACCGTCGGGTGGGCCGAAGGCGGAACGAGCCGCGAGGCGATGGGCGCCCCCGGCGGTGGACCCGCCCGGGTGATCACCGACCTTGGCGTCTACGGCTTCGACGCCGACACCCGGGAGATGACGCTCGAATCGGTCCACCCCGGCGTGACCTTGGAGCAGGTGCGGGAGGCGACCGGGTGGGATCTCCGGGTGGCTTCCCCGCTGGGCGCCACGGAGATACCGGACGAGGCGATGCTCCGGCTACTCAGGGAGGAACTCGACCCCGACCGGATCTACCTGAAGGGGTGACGCCTCCATGTACGGCGCGGTCATCGGAGACTTCGTCGGCTCCCGCTTCGAGTTCGGGAACTTCCGGTCCACCCGCTTCGAGTTCTTCGGCGCCGGATGCCACTTCACCGACGACACGGTGTGTACCGCCGCCGTCGCCGACATCCTGATGAACGGGCGCGATCCCGCCGCCACGATGCAGGCCTGGTGCCGCCGCTATCCGACGTGCAGTTGGGGTGGGCGGTTCGGCCGCTGGATCCACGAGGAAACGCCGGTCCCCTACGGCAGCTACGGGAACGGTGCGGCCATGCGGGTTTCTCCGGCCGCTTACCTGAACCGCCGGCGACCGCTGGCCGACGCGCTCGCCGCCGCCGACCGGGTCACGGGGATCACCCACGACCACGCCGAGGGCATGAAGGGCGCCCGGGCCACGACCCACGCGATCTGGCTGGCGTTCCAGGGCAAGAGCCCCGATTCGATCGCGGCCGCCGTTGCCAGGACCCACGGATACGACCTCTCCAGGGGCGTCGCGACCATCCGCGAGACCTACGAGTACAACGAGACCTGTCAGCGCACGGTGCCGGAAGCGCTGGTCTGCACCCTCGAAGCAGCCGACTTCGAGCAGGCCGTCCGGAACGCGGTTTCCCTGGGCGGGGACGCCGACACCCTGGCGGCGATCGCGGGCTCCGTGGCGGAAGCCCTTCACGGCATTCCGCTGGATTTCATCTCCTTCGCCGAGACCGGGATCCTCCGCGGCGCGCCGGACATCCGGGATGTCCTCCGCGCGATGTACGCGTAGCGGATTGCTGGTCCCGAACCCCCTCAGTGTTCCCAGGAGTCTGCGATGGTGACGTCCGCGACCAGAGGGACCCGAAGTTCCGCCACGGACTCCATTTCACCGCGGACGAGTTCGCCCACGGCTTCCGCGTCGCCCGCTTCCACCTCGATCAGCAGTTCGTCGTGGACCTGGAGCAGGACGACTCCCGAGGTCGGCTCGAGCGCCCGGTCCACGCCGAGCATCGCGATCTTGATGAGATCGGCGGCGGTCCCCTGGATCGGGGCGTTCACCGCCATGCGCTCGGCGGCCTCGCGGCGGGCGCGCTGGGTGGTGCGGATCTCGGGGATGTGCCGCTGGCGGCCGAAGAGCGTGGTGACGCGGCCGGTCGTGCGCGCCTCCTCCCGGATGGACTCGATCAGGTCCCGGACCCGGGCGTAGCGGTCGAAGTACGCGTCGATGAAGGCCTTCGCCTCTCCCGTGGAAACGCCGATCTCCTTGGCGAGGGTGAATGCGGTCTTGCCGTAGATGACCGAGAAGTTCACGATCTTGGCCCGCCGGCGCGCTTCTCCCGGGCTGAGTCCGAAGTCGGCGAAGACTTCGTTCGCAGTCCGGGAATGGATGTCTTCCCCGGACCGGAACGCCTCGATGAGCACCGGATCGCCGCTCAGGTGCGCCAGGATGCGCAGCTCGATCTGGGAGTAGTCCGCGGACAGGAGGCGCTTCCCGGGAGCGGCGACGAAGGCCTTCCGGACCTGGCGGCCGAGGTCCGAGCGGACCGGAATGTTCTGGAGGTTGGGGTCCGAACTCGAGAGCCGCCCGGTGGCGGCCACCGCCTGGTGGAGCCGGGTGTGCAGCCTCCCCGTCCCCGGCGCCACCAGTTCGGGCAGCGGGTCCACGTAGGTGCTCTTCAGTTTGGCGACCTCGCGGTACTCGAGCACCAGACGGGGCACCTCGTGGTAGCCCGCCAGCTCTTCGAGAACGCCGGCGCGCGTCGAGGCGCGCTTGGTCTTCTGCGTCTTCGCGGTCTGGGGGAGCTGCAGTTTGTCGAAGAGGATCTCCCCGAGCTGCTTGGGACTCTGGATATCGAACGGGGTCCCGGCCAGCTCGTGGATCCGCGCCGTCAACTCCTCCAGACGGCAATGCAGGTCCTTGCTGAGGACGCGCAGGGCCTCGCTGTCGAGGCAGATGCCGCGCGTCTCGATACGGGCGAGCACCGCCAGGAGCGGCATCTCGATGTCCCGGAAGACGCTCGCCAGCTTCTCGGCTTCGAGGAGGCCGTCCAGCTTTTCGGTCAGACGGTGCTGCCACGCCGCCGCGATCGCGATCCGGCTGTCCGGCGCGGCGGCGCCGAACAGACTTGCCGGTGGCGCTTCCGCTTCCGGAAGCGAGAGGCCGACGTAGTCCCGGAGCACGTCGCCGAACCCCTGCGCCCGGCGGGTGGTGTTGAGGAGCCAGGCCGCCACCTGCGAGTCATGCGCCACCGCGGGCAGGTTGCCGCCCTGCTCCAGCCACCAGCGAACGAAGGGCTGGACCTCGTGCCCGACGAGCGCCAGGCCATCCGCGAGCGCGGGTCGGAACGCCTCCACCAGATCCCGCTCGCCGATGCGCTGGCCGACCGCCACCAGCAGTCCCTCCCGGACAGTGGATGCGAGCCCCAGCGACGTGAGCGGCGCCGGGTCCCGGTCGCGCGCGGGACCGAACGTCGCGTGCACCGCAAGCCGCCCGGCGTCGCGGGCGCGGTCCAGGAGCCGAACCACGTCGCCGGCGCCGGCGGCCGTCCGTACCTCGGGGAGGCGCGCCGGCGGGGCCGGCGACAGGTCCCGGGCGTGGGTGCGGAGTTCGAGCTCCTCGAGGAGCTTGCGGGCGTGTTCCAGTTGGGGGCCTTCGTAGCGAAGCCCCTGGAGTCGCTCCCCCGCTTCGGGAACGTCCACGTCCAGGCGAAGCAGGGCAAGCTCCCGGGAAAGCCGCGCCGAGGCGGCGTGCTCGTCGAGCAGGGTCGCCGTCCGCTTGCGCGAGATCTCGCCCGTGTGCGCCAGGATCTCCTCGACCCCACCGAAGGAAGCGATGAGGGTCGCGGCGGTCTTGGGACCGATACCCGGAACCCCGGGAATGTTGTCCACGGAGTCACCGACAAGTCCGAGGTAGTCCGGCACCCGCTCCGGAGGCACGCTGAGCTTCGCCTCCACACCGGCGCGATCCAGCCGCTGGGCGGTGTCCGCCGGCGGCACGACGCTGATCCGGTCGTCCACGAGCTGGAGCAGGTCCTTGTCGCCGGAGACGACCAACACCCGGTACCCTCTGCCGCTTCCGGCCCGCGCCAGGGTTCCGATCACATCGTCCGCCTCCACCCCGGCGACCTCGACAACCGTCACTCCCAGCACCCGCGAAAGATCCCGCGTGAACGGAACCTGCTGCGCCAGTTCCGGCGGCATCTCCGGCCGGTTCGCCTTGTATTCGGAATAGGCCTCGTGACGGAAGGTGGGGCCCGGGGCGTCGAAGGCCACCGCGGCGTAATCGGGAGCCTCCTCGCGCAGGATCTTCCTGAGCGTCGCCACGTAGCCGTGCAGGGCGCCGTTCGGCAGGCCGTCCGAGCGGGTCAGCCGGGGCATCGCGAAGAAGGAGCGGAACAGCAGGTTGTTGCCGTCCACCAGCAGCAGCGTCGCTTCGGCCATCGAAAGAAGTCGCGCGGATTCTACGGGTGGGCGGGACCCGCTTTGATCCTGGCGGCCGGCCTCGGGTGCGCGCCGGCGGCGTGGGAAGAGCACCACCGGCTAGCCCTCGATGGGTCGGGCACTTCCGTCATCCGTCTCTCGGCAGACCTGCTTCCGGACGGTGGCGCGGGGGATGCCTCGCTGGCCCTCTCGGACGAGCTTTCGGCGGAAGGGCTGACCGTGGTCCGGACCCGCGCGAGACGGCGCGGCCAGGTCGAAGCGGAGGTCCGCTTCGATGCGGTCACGGCGCTGTGCGACGCGCCCCTCCTCCGCCGGGACTGCACCTTCCGGGAAACCGGGGACGGCGGCTTCGCCCTCGCCATGACCGTGGCGCCGCGGCCGGCCGCTTCCCCGCGGCCCGGCGAAGACGTCGAGATCCGCGTGCGCACCGACGGCAGGATCATGGAGCACAACAGCGACGGCCGCCTCCAGCGGGGCAACGTGCTCTCCTGGGGCCGCCCGCTCGATCGGTTCCTCGGCGAGGGACTCGACGTCCGCGTCCGGACCGACGGGACGAGCGTCTTCGCCGCCACCGCGCGCATCGTCCTGCGCAGCGCGCTCATCGCGTTCGGGATCGTGGGGGTCGGCCTGACGCTGCTGGTGCTGGAGGGACGGCGGCGCCTGCGCCGGGAGCGTTCCGGAGCCGACTAGGAAACGTCAGCCGGCCAGCGTCGCGAAAAAGTCCGCCGCGACATCCGCTGGCTGTTCGCCGTCCACGTCCACCCGACGGTTGAGCGCGCGCATGGTCTCGGTGCTGATCGCGCCGCCGAGGCGCTCCGCGAGTTCCGCCACCGCGGGGTGGGCGTCGGGCCGGTAGAGGAGCGCCGACTCGTACGGAGGGAACCAGCGCAGGTCGTCCTCGAGGACGAGCAGGTCCAGCTTGGCGAGCCGTCCGTCGGTGGAGTTCCCCACCGCCACGTCCGCCTGCCCGGCCTCCATGACCTGGAAGACCATGTCCACCTCGACCTCGATGGACTCGGGCATCGCGGCGAAGCCGTAGTGCTCCATCATCCCGCGGAGCCCGTCGGCCCTCTCGAAGAACGGATAGCCGGCGACGAAGAGGTAGTCCGAGATCCGGGCCAGGTCGGAGATCGTCGTGACTCCTCTTTCCCTCGCGAAGTCCCGCGGGACGGCGATGACGTAGTCGTTCGCGAAGCCGATCGGGGGACCGAGGCGCAGGTCGAAGCGCTCCCGATAGAGCTCCTTCACCCGCTCGTAGATCTCTTCCGCGGTCTGCCCCGCCACGAACGTCTCGTGCATGATCGCGGAGTAGGACGTCCCGGTGTATTCGATGTAACAGTCGAGATCGCCGTTCACGATCGCCGTGTGGAGGACGAACGTCTGCATCTGGAACCGCTCGGTCACCGCCAGGCCCGAAGCGCGGAGCAGCCGCGCCAGCAGTTCGCCCAGGATGATCTGTTCCGAATAGGTCTTCGCCCCGAGAACCGCGGACGGACCGCCGGGGCCGCACCCCGCGCCGCCGAGCCCGGAAGCCAGCAACGCCGCCGGCCCGCCCAGGGCCCCTGCGAGGAACCGGCGGCGGCGCATGGCTTCGGTCATGAGGTGGATGCCCCGCGGGACGCCACGAGCCGCGCCTCCAGCATCGCGAGCCCGCCGTCCGCGAGCAGCGCGAGGATCGCCGAGGGTATCGCTCCGGCGAAGAGGAGCCGGGAGTCGAGCATGGCCAGGCCCCGGAAGATCAGCGATCCGAGCCCGCCGGCGCCGACCGCGGCGGCGATGGTCACGAGACCCACCCCGACCACCGTCGCGATGCGGATCCCCGAGAAGATCGACGGCAGCGCGAGGGGGACCTCGACGAGCGTGAGCCGCTGCCAGTCGGTCATGCCCATCCCGTTCGCGGCGTCCAGGATCGCCGGATCCACCTGGCGCACCCCGGTCACCGTGTTCCGGAGGATGGGCAGCAGTGCGTAGAGGACGAGCGCGATGATGGCGGTCCGGCTCCCGATGCCGCCGATGAGGGGCAGCGGAATGAGGAGCCCGAAGAGCGCGAGCGAAGGCACGGTCTGGATCACCCCCGCGAATCCGAGCACCGGACGGCCGAGCGCGGGGATGCGGGTGATCGCCAGCCCCAGGGGCACCGCGATCAACACTCCGGCGACCGTGGAGATGACCACGAGGACCACATGTTCCAGGGTGAGGCCGAGAATCTCGCTCCAGCGGCCGGCGAGAAACTCGAGGAAGCTCACGCGGCGCCCTCGATCAGGCCGCGCACCAGCGCGTCGGCGGGGGCGTCCGAGATCTCGTGCGGAGTCCCGACCTGGCGGATGCCGCCGTCGGCCACCACGGCGATCCGGTCGGCCAGCCGGAAGGCCTCCGTCACGTCGTGGGTAACGAAGAGCACCGTCTTGCCGAGTTCCCGGGACAGCGCCCGAAACTCCTCCTGCAGGCTTCGGCGCCCGATCGGGTCCACGGCGCCGAAGGGCTCGTCCATGAGCAGCGCCTGCGGATCGGCCGCCAGGGCGCGCGCCACGCCCACGCGCTGGCGCTGTCCACCGGAGAGCTGGTCCGGACGGCGGTCTCCGTGCTCCCGGGGATCGAGGCCGACGAGCCGCAGCATGTCAGCGGCACGGTCCCGGCGTCGCTCCGGGTTCCAGCCGAGCAGCCGGGGCACGAGGGAGACGTTCTCGCCCACGCTCAGGTGGGGCAGCAGCCCCACCCCCTGGATGGCGTAACCGATCCCGCGCCGGAGTTCGACGGGATCCCAGTCGGCTACTTCGCGCCCGCCGACGTACACCTCGCCGGCATCGGCGTCCACCAGCCGGTTGACGAGCCGAAGGAGGGTCGTTTTGCCGCAGCCGCTCCGGCCGAGCAGAACCAGGACCTCTCCGGGCGACACGTCCAGCGACACCCGATCCAGAACGAGCTTTTGGTCGAAGCTCTTCGTGACCTCGCGAAACGAGATCGCGACACCCTTCACGAAGCCGCCGCGCCCGCGGCCGAAAGCGCCTGCTGACCCTCGACGAGGACCTCGTCGGCCATTCCGGCGAAGAGCCCCGAATCGAGAACTCCGGGGATTCCGAGAATCTCCCGGTGCAGCGCCGCGGGATCGGCGATTTTGCCGAAGGAGGCGTTCACGAGCAGGTTCCGGTTGTCGGTGACGAACGGCTTCCCGTCGGACTCGATCCGGACCGCCGCCTCGGCCCCCATTCGTTCGAGGGCCCTTCGCACCTGGGGCGCCGCGAAGGGGATCGCCTCCACCGGGACCGACCGCTGGGCGCCGAGCCGGTGCGAGAGCTTCTCCGGGCCCACCAGCACCACGAATCGGGAAGCCGCGGCCGCCACCACCCGCTCCCGCACGAGCGCCCCGCCGTGTCCCTTGATGAGGTTCAGGTCCGGGTCCACCTCGTCGGCGCCGTCCACCGCCAGGTCCACGGCGGCCACCTCCTCGAATCCGATCAACGGGATGCCCAGCGAGCTGGCCAGCGACTCGGTGGCGCGGGAAGTGGGGATTCCGCGGACCGCCAAGCCGTTCCGCACCCGCTCGCCGAGCTCCCGGACGAAGCCGGCCGCCGCCCGGCCGGTCCCGAGCCCGATCACCATGCCTGGTTCCGCCCGCGAGGCGGCCCGCACGGCGATCTCCCAGGAGCTCAAGTTGCCGGAAAGATACCAACGGTAGAGTGAATGGATGGCCCGCCCGGACGATCCCGTCGCCCGGCTGCTTCCCTCGCCGCGCCGGGTCGAACGCCTGCCGGGAGTCCTTCGACTGGACCGCGGCTACCAGCTCGTCCTCGATTCCGGCTCCCCCGCGGAAAGGCGGGCGGCGGCATTCCTGGCCGGACGCCTCCGCGAACGCGCCGCCCTCGATCTCGCCGTCACCGCTGCTCCGGCGACGCCCTTCGGCAACGTGGTCCTCGCGGAGACCGATGCGGATCCGGAGAGCTTCGAGCTCCGGGTGGACGCGGCGGGCGCTCGACTCCAGGGTGACCCCGCCGGACTCCGCTACGGCGCCGAAGCGCTGGCCCAGCTCGCCGCCCCGGACGGCCGGGTTCCTTCCGTTCGGGTTCAGGACGCTCCCGCGCTCCGCCGCCGCGGCTTCCTGCTCGACATCTCGCGCGGCAAGGTGCCCCGCCCGGAGACCATCCGCTGGCTCCTCGGACTCCTGGCCCGCCTCCGCTACAACGAGCTGTTCCTCTACACCGAGCACACCTTCCAGTTCGAGAAGCATCCCGAGATCGGCGCAGGTTCGGGGGGGTACTCGGCGGCGGAAATCCGGAAGCTCGACGCGTGGGCCCGCGGGTGCGGGGTGGAGCTGGTCCCCTGCCTTCAGACGTTCGGCCACTTCCGCCGCATCCTGGAGAAAGCTCCCTACCGGCGCCTCGCCGAATCGGGCCGGCTGTGGTCCGTCTCGCCGGAGGCCCCGGGCACGTATCCCCTGCTCCAGGACATGCTCGGGGAATACCTGCCCAACTTCGCCTCGGGGTGGGCCCACCTCAACTGCGACGAACCGGTCGATCTCGGGAAGGGGCTTTCGAGCGCCCGGGCAGGCCGCGACGGGCCGGCGGCAGTCTTCGCGGGACACGTGAACCGGGTCGCGGGCATGGTCCGCGAGCTCGGGAAACGGCCGATGATCTGGGCCGACGTCATCGCCGACCATCCGGAAGCGCTCGACCTCCTCGATCCCTCGATCACCCTGGCCGACTGGTGGTACGAGCCGGACCACGACTTCGACCGGGTGCGGCGCTTCCGGGATGCGGGCCGCGACTTCCTGACCGTGGCGGGCACCTCGTCCTGGACGAGCCTGTTTCCGCGCCTTGACACCTCCCTCCCCAACATTCGGGGACACGCGCGCGCCGCGAAACGCTTCGGGGCCTCGGGCTTCATCGTCACCGACTGGGGAGACGGCGGCCACTACAACCTGTTCGGCGGTTCGCTCTTCCCGATCGCGGCGGGCGCCGAAGCGGCCTGGGGGAACGAGGACCGGCCCGAGGAGGAACTCGCCGCAGCGTTCTCCGAACACGTCGCGGCGGATGCGTCCGGGTTCTCCGGAGAGTTCGCCACCCGGCTCGGCCGGCTGCACGACACCGGGTTCCCGCACTTCAACCATTCGCCGCTCAAGACCGTGTTCTTCGAGACCCGCCCGCGGAGGAGCGCCCAGGTGCCGGCGCACGAAGCACTAGAGTCGACGCTCGCGGCGCTTCGCCGCCTCTCCGCCGAGACCGAAGCTCGCGGCCTGCCCCCCGGACTGCCGGGCGAGGAGTGGCGGTTTGCGCTGGACGCCTCGCTGCTCGCAGCGGAACGCGGCCTCGCTACGCTCCGCTTCCGTCAGTCGGAAGGGAGCGGCTCGCCGGACGACCGCCGGCTGGCCGGGGAGCTCGCGGCGCTTGCCGGCCGGCAGAGCGAACTCGCCCGCCGGTTCCGGAACCTCTGGCTGCGCGCGAACCGGCCGGAGGGCATCGAAACCGCGCAGAAGCTCTTCCGCGACGCGGTCCGGGCGCTCCGGCGAGCCTCCCGCTCCCTCGAGCGGCGATAGGACTCAGTCCCGGATCGAGCCGCGGAAGAAGCTGGGGAGGTCCGAATCCTCGCCGGAATCGGTCTCCTCCTCTTCGCCGGCCTCGTCGGGATCGGCAGGCTCCGGCGCTTCGGCGGAGACGGCCGGCGCTTCCTCCGTGGCTTCGGGCCCCGGCTCGGTCTCCACCTCGGGAACTTCGTCGGACGCTTCGTCTGGAGGAGGTTCCGCAGCGATTGCCTCGGTTGTCTCCTCGGAAGACTCGGCAGCGACCTCCGGCTCGGGAACGGCCGGCTCCGGTTCGCCTGGTTCTGCCGCGACTTCCGCGCCCGCATCCGGGTCGGTCGCCGTCGAATCCTCTCCCGCAGCTTCAGGACCCGCCGTTTCGACGGCGTCCGCGGGGCTCGGGACGGCTGGTGGCTCCGGCGGGGGAACCGCCTCGACGGCAGGCGCCGGACCAGCGGCGCCCCGCGAGGGACGGGCGAAGCTGCGGAAAGCCCGGTCGTAGCGAGCCAGCACCGAGTCCCAGTCGTGGCGGGACTCGAGGAATTCGCGGCCGGCCGCACCCATCCGGGGGAACAGGGACGGATTCCGCAGGCCGAGTTCGAGAATGAGTTCGAACTCGTCGTAGTTCTGGTAGTAGAGACCACCGCCCGAAGCGCGGCACTCCGCGGCGAGTTCCGTCGCCGAAGCGTTCACCAGAATCGGGACACCCAGGGAAAAAGGCTCGGCCGCCGTTGTCGAGAAGGCGGCGAGGCGCTCGGGGATCACGGCCAAGACGGCGCCGCCTACCGCGTCGAGGCGTTCCCGCGGGCTCGCGGGACGGACGACCCGGATGTCCGGGCGGTCCGGGACCTTGAGGGCCGCCGGCCCGATCAGGACGAGTTCAAGCGCCGCATCCGCATGGCGGTCCTTGAACGTCGAGAAAAACCGCAGCAGTTCCTCGATGCCCCGGCCCGGCTCCAACGGTCCGGCTGCCAGCAGATACGGGCCAGTCAACCCGGTGCGGCGCCGGAAGGCCGCCGCATCTGCCGTGCGCGGCAGCAAGAGCGTTCCCGCGACGGTCTCCCGCATGCGGCGGTGCACCTGGTAGCGCTTCAGGACAAGGACCTCCTCGGCTTCGCTACCGAAGACGAACGCAGCCGGGTGCTCGAAGATGTCCGATCCTCCGGTGGAATCCGTCTCCTCATCGGTGAAGGGGAGCAGGACCGTTCGTCCCGGGTCCAGCTTCGCGGCTTCCGCACAGACGGACGACGAGCCGAACAGCACCACCAGGTCGTAGTCACCCGGCCGATCCCGAAGGTACTGGATCAGGCCGGGAGAAATCGGGCGGCCGGGCGCGGCGGGTCCCTGGGGTTCCGCGCCGGATGCGTCCCCGGCCGGGAACCGGACCACCCGGACTCCCTGATCCTGGAACTCTCCCTCGTGAAACTCCTCCTCCGATTCTCCCGCCGCGGTCGTGGTAACCACCGTCGTCCGCCAGCCGCCGGGCGCCCGGCCGGCCAACTCCGCGGCGAGCAACTCCGGCCGGGTCGCGTCTCCCGCCCCGAACCGCGGAGTTATGAAAACCAGACGCACCTCAGTTCTCTCCCGAGGCGCCGCCGTTGCCGCTCCGGCGTCCTCCGCCGCGGTTCGAGCGGGATCCCTGCCGCGCGTTCTGACGCGCCGGCGTTCCTCCCGTCTGGCGGGATCCCTGACCGGACCCCTGCCGTTCCCGGCGGCCGCCACTCTCGCGATCCGAACGGCTCCCGTCGCTTCGCCGCCGGTCGCCACGGCCGCGATCCGAGCGGCCGCCGCGGTTGTCGGACCGTCCCCGTCCGGATCCGCCGCCCCGCTGCGCCGTTTCGGAGCTCCCGGCTCCGGAGCTGAACGAGAAATCGGCATGCACGCCGAGCCGGCGGAGTTCGGACTTGATCAGGTTGACCTCGAGACGCGTCAGTTCGAGATCCCGGTTCGTGGCCCACAGGAGCCGGCGGTGATACTCGTTGATCTCGGCCTGGCGGGCAGCCTGTTCCACCGCGGGGTTGAAGTTGACCAGCAGGCGGGTGAGCGGCGTCAGGAGCCAGCGCACCATCCGGACGAGGCCGAACGGGGACCCGCGAAATGCCTTCTTCGAGAGCTGGATGTTCCAGCGGGAGGTGTCGCGGGAACGGATCCGCTCCGCGAACTCCTCGCTGAAGCCGCGCGCACCGAGCGGCAGCAGCATCCGTTTCTTCACGTCCGCCTTGAATTCGCGCTCGCTCTTCCTTCCTTCTTCCGCCCGCTCACGGGCAACACGGCGGATGTCGGCCATGATCTTCTCGACATCCGGCTTGGGAGCCGACGGGGCCTTCTGCGAGGACCCCTTCCCGGCCTTTTCGTTGGCTATGGAAATCGCCATTTTTCTCCTTCGCGCCCGCCCGCAGGGCGGGACTTTGCTTGGGCGCGGAGGGGATCAGCGGATTCGGTGGCGGTGGGTCCCCCGGCGGGAGCCGGAGGGAGGAATCTCAGACGCAACTCGCCCGAGAGCGATCTGGCGTCGCAGGCTTGCCTTCACTCGAATCCGATCCCTTCCGCGAGCGCGCGGCCCCGAGGGGCAACGCACAGCGAGCCGGAGTGCGGACAGGCCCTTTCGGGCGCTGTTCAGGAGCGAACGGCGATGGGGATCGACCGTTGCTCCACTTGCGCCGGGGCCTTCCGCGCCTCCCTCAGAAGCTCGCGACTGCGGAGTCTTCCGACTCGAAGGACTCGAATACGGTGGCCAGCTTCGTAATCGAAAGCAGGTCCTGCATCCGGGCCGTCAGGTTGAGCAACTTGACGCTCCCCCCGGCCTGCACCATGCGCGTGTGGCAGCGGACCAGCTCGCCGAGCCCGGCGCTGTCCACGTGGGGAACGGCCGCCAGATTCAGCAAGAGCTTGCGGGTTCCGCCCGCGATCAGACTGCGCACCGTGTGCCTGAGCACCTCATCGCCTTCACCGAGCAGGATCTTTCCGTCGAGATCCAGCACGGTGACACCGCCTACGCTTCGTTCCGTTATCTCCATTTGCGTCCTCCCTCTCCCGGGATGTCTGGGTTTCCGCAGTCCCCGGAGTTGGGGACGGCGCCACGCGGGCGCGCAGGGGCCGTTGTACGGCCGAAATCTGCTCTTGCCGCGGAAACCGGTTTGACGCCCGCCTCGAGACCCTGGTAGGTCCCCGCTTCCGGGGTTTCGGGTCCCGAGAATCCGGGCGCCGCTTGGGCTCGTTATCCTATCCCGTACGCAAGACGCTCTGTGGATAAAGAACCGCGGCGGCCGCGGATCGCATTCGCGGAATCGGGAGACCGGCGCGTCGTCGCGGCGGTCGAGGCGCTTCGGGACGACCCGGAACTGGAGCCGCTGCTCGTTGGGCACCCGGCGGCGCGACCGGGACCGCCGGGATCCGGGTCCCCCGAGGCCATCCGGACGGTGGAGCCCTGCGGACCGCCACTCGAGCAGGCCGCCGAACTGCTCTGGACGAAGCGGCGAGCCCGCGGGATGACGCGGGCCGAGGCGCTCGAGACCGCCCGCGACCCCCTGGTCTTCGCCAATCTGCTCGTCGCCGCGGGAAAGGCGGACGGTTCGGTGGCGGGGGCCGCCACCACCACCGCGGAGGTGATCCGCGCCGGTCTGCTGGCGGTCGGCATCCGACCCGGGGTCTCCCGCGTTTCCGGCGCCTTCGTGATGGAGTTTGCGGACGGCCGGTCTCCACTCCTGTTCGCGGACGGCGCCGTGATCCCCCGGCCCAGTCTCGCCGAGCTCGTCGAGGTCGCGCTCCTGTCCGCCGAGACGGCGCGGGACCTGCTCGGCATGGAGCCCCGGATCGCCTTCCTGTCGTTCTCGACGAGGGGCAGTGCCAACCATCCGGACGCCCGGCGGATGGCGGATGCGGCGCAGCGGGTGCGGGAACTCCGGCCCGGGCTGGCGGTGGACGGGGAAATGCAGGTGGACGCGGCGCTCGTTCCTGCCGTCGGGGAGAGCAAGGCGCCGGAGAGTCCGGTCGCGGGACGGGCGAACGTGCTCGTCTTTCCCGACCTCGCCTCCGGGAACATCGCCTACAAGCTGGTCGAACGCCTTGCCGGGGCGTCCGCGACGGGGCCGGTCCTCCAGGGACTCGCGGCCCCGGTGAACGATCTCTCGCGGGGCGCGAGCGTTCCGGACATCATCCGTCTGGCGCGGCTGACGGCGCGGGCCGCACGGAATCAGGCGTTAAAGGAAACGTCCCTTTGACAGTGCCCGAGCCGGGCGCGTATGTTCCGAATGCTGTCCCGGCGGAGCCCTCCCGCGGCTGGCCGCCAGGCGACGGCGAAGGAGACGAAGGCGATGCGCAACCGGAGAGTCTTGACCCTGTTCCCGTACCTTCTCGCGGGGCTCCTGCTGACTGCCTGCGGCGGCGGATCGGACATGGGAGCGGACCCGGTCCCGACCACCGCGGATCTCGGCATCCGCCCGCAGGGGGACACCACCCTGAGTCCGGACATGTCCCGGGTCTCCGAGGAGCTCCAGCGGGTGTTCCAGCACATCGACGACCACGCCGACGAGCACGTGATGAACCTGCGCCGCTGGATCCAGCAGCCGAGCATCTCCAACTCGGGCGAGGGCATCCCCGAATCCGCTCAGATGGTGAAGGGCTTCTTCGACCAGCTCGGCTGCCAGCACTCGCAGGTGTACGAGGTCCCGATGACCGAGTGGGGACAGCCCGGCAACCCCGTGGTGTACGCCGACTGCGACTACGGCAAGGAACAGACCCTGCTCATCTACTGGATGTACGACACGATGCCGATCACCCAGCCGGAGGCCTGGGTCTTCCCGCCGTTCGACGGCGAGTTCACCGAGTTCGGCCCCTTCAAGAAGGTGATGATCGGGCGCGGCACCACGAACTCCAAGGGTCCGCAGATGACCATGTGGAACGGGATGCACTCGATCTACGAGGTGACGGGGTCCATGCCGGTGAACCTGATCTTCATCGCCGAAGGGGACGAGGAGCGGATGTCCATCGGCCTGCGGCAGTTCGTCCGCGAGAACCCGGATCTCTTCCGGCACGCGGACGCGATGTACCGCACCGGCCGGCAGGCGCGGAGCGGGGCGGCGGGTTTCTCCGGAGGCTCCGAGGGCTGCGTCTACATCGAGCTGACCACCAGCGGTGAGAGCTGGGGGCGCGGACCGGTCCCGTCGAACATCCACGGCATCCACAAGCGGTCGACCGATTCCCCGGTGCTGCGGCACATGAAGATGATCGACTCGCTGATCACCGACGACGGGAACCGGGTGCTGGTGCCCGGGTTCTACGACGGCGCGGCGCCGCTGTCCCCCGCGGAGGAGGAGATGTTCCGCAGTTCGGCGGAGAACCTCGACCTCGCGATCGCCGCCGAGAACATCGGGGTGGCGCGTTTCATGACCGACGATCCGCTCCAGCACCTGAAGAACGCCCGCTACGGGATCTCCTTCAACATGGACGGCATCTGGTCCGGCAACATGTATCCGGGCGGCGCGGGCGCCATCCTGCCGAACCGGGTCACGTCGAAGCACAACATGCGCTACGTCCCGAACATGGACGGGCTCGAGATGGTCCAGAAGATCCGCGACTACCTCGACGAGCAGGGCTACGAGGACGTCGAGATGACGATCATCGGCGACGTGCCCTGGTCGAAGAGCAACTACAACAACGCGCTCGCGGACTCGGTGCGGGAGATGTTCTCGATCTTCGGGGTCCGCTACCGGGACCCGGTCGCGGAGGATTCCATCCTGGGCGGCGGTTACTGGCCGGCGTACCTGTTCAGCGGCCGTGACGGCACGCTTCCCGGCGGGACCGATCTCGCGATGCCCATCGTGGGCGGAGCGGTGGGGCACGGCGGCGGCGCGCATGCCGCAAACGAGTTCTGGGTGATCGAGGGCGCCGGTGAGGTCTACGGCATGATCGGTGGCGCAAAGTCGGTAGCGACGGTGCTCTATTCCTACGCCGGCCTGCTCGACGAGTAACCCTGACCTCAGCAGCCTTCTGGAAGCTCCGGCAACCTTGACATGGGGGGCCGCGGGGACTAGCGTTCCCGCTTCTCCCCGGGCCGGAAGCGCCCGGGTTTTCCCAATTCGATAGAGCAGACACACCGGCAGTCACAACCGAGGATCACTTGGCGGAAATCGTCGTCCAGGAAGGCGAAACGATCGATGTGGCCCTCCGCCGCTTCAAGCGGCGGGTCCAGGCCGAGGACATCATCAAGGAAATCAAGCGCCATTCCTTCTATGTGAAGCCCGGCGACAAGCTGCGCGCCAAGCGGGCGGCCGCGCGCAAGCGGGCCCGCAAGCGCCGGCGTCGCACGCGGTAACCAGCCGGAACACCGACCATGCGGGTTCTGCTGGTCGGGAGCGGCGGACGCGAACACGCGCTGGCGTGGGCGATCTCACGAAGTCCTGAACTCGCGGAGCTGATCGCGGCGCCGGGGAACCCCGGGATGGGCCGGCTGGCCCGCCTCGCACCGGTGGGCGCGGAGGACGTGAGTGGGCTGACCGACCTCGCGGCCGGCGAAGGTGTGGACCTGGTGGTCGCCGGGCCGGAGGCGCCGCTCGCCGCGGGGCTGGCCGATCGGCTGGCCGAACGGAACATTCCGTGTTTCGGGCCGCGGCAGAACGCCGCGCTGCTTGAGGCGTCGAAGGAGTTCGCCAAGGACTTCATGGGCCGGCACGGGATTCCGACGGCCCGCCACACCGTGGTCCGGGACGCGGAGGTGGCGCGCCAGGCGCTTCGTTCCGGGGAATACGGCGAGCAGCCGGTCATCAAGGCGAGCGGTCTCGCCGCCGGCAAGGGCGTGTTCCTGCCCGATGATCTGGACGCCGGCGAGCGGGACGCCACTCGGCTGCTCGACGGCAGCCTCGGCGACGCCGGGAGTGCGGTGGTCATCGAGGAACGGTTGAGCGGACCGGAACTGAGCGTCTTCGCGATCAGTGACGGGACCCGGGTGGTCGCCTGCGGGACCGCCCAGGACTACAAGCGGCGTTTCGAGAACGACGAGGGGCCCAACACCGGGGGCATGGGAAGCCTGAGCCCGGGTCTTGGGGACACCGAAGCCACCATGGACCGCGTACGCCGCGAGATCGTGGAGCCCACGATCGCCGGCCTCCGCGCCGAGGGACGCGAGTACCGGGGCGTGCTCTACGCCGGCCTGATGCTGACCGCCGACGGGCCCAGGGTGCTGGAGTTCAACGTGCGGTTCGGCGACCCGGAAGCGCAGACCCTCATGCCGCGGCTGGACTGCGACCTGCTGCCGCTCTTCTTGGGGGCCGCCACCGGCCGCCTTCCGGAGGGAACGGTCCGATTCCGTCCCGAGCGGGCCGTCACCGTGATCCTGGCGTCGGACGGGTATCCGGGGGCCTACCGGAAAGGGGTCCCGATCCAGGGTCTTCCGGGCGCGGTCGAAACCGGCGACGCCTTCGTGTTCCACGCCGGCACCCGCGCCGGCGCGGACGGGATCGAGACCGCCGGGGGCCGCGTGATCGGCGTCACCGGACTGGGCGCCGACTGGGCGGGCGCGCGGAGCGCCGCCTACCGCTGCGCCGATTCGATTAGCTGGGAAAAAAAGGCGTTCCGCACGGATATCGCCGTCACCGCAATCTAGGAGACAACATGACTTCCACCGGCAACCCCAAAGTCCTCATCGTGATGGGCAGCCCCTCCGACATCGACGTCATGCGGGAGGCCAAGAAGGTCCTCCAGTCGCTCGGCGTTTCCTGCCGGATGGGGATCTACTCGGCCCATCGGACGCCCGGCCGGGCGGCCGCGCTCGCGGAGAGCGCGCGCGACAGCGGGGTCGTCGCGATCATCGCCGGTGCCGGGATGGCTGCCCACCTGGCGGGGGCGATGGCCGCCCGGACCATCCTGCCGGTCATCGGCGTCCCGCTGGCGGCGTCGCTCAGCGGTCTCGACGCCCTGCTCGCCACCGTCCAGATGCCCCCGGGGTTCCCGGTCGGCACCGTCGCGGTCGGCAAGGCCGGCGCCCAGAACGCCGCCCACTTCGCGGCGCAGATCGTGGCGCTCAGCGATCCGGAGGTCGCCGACAAGATCACCGCCTGGCGCCGCGCCAAGGCCGCCGCCGCCGAAGCCGCCTCCGACGAACTCGAAGCCGAGGACTGAGCGCGCGACGGCTTGGAACGCCGGCTTCAGCCGGCACGCGCGGCGCCCCGCGCCGCGCACGGCCCAACCGTACCCAGAGAAGGCGGCTCCCACGTCGGCGCGAAGTTGAAGAGCGAAGGTAACGTGACGGCTTGGAACGCCGGTCTCCAGACCGGCACGCGCGGCGCTCGGCGCCGCGCACGTCGTGACCTCGCTCGAAACGGTGGCTCCCACCTCGGCTCGGGATTCAACAGCCCAGATGTCGTCGGCACAAGCTGGCTATCCCTGAAGATCGGTTGTTGAGTACCCGGTTTTCAGGGATAACTCCTGAACGCAGATTGGCCGGAGGCATGAAGACAACAATGCGCAGACAAACCTCCCGGCGATATCGAGACGCTGGCCTGGCGACGCTCCTGGCGCTTCTCCCGTCGCTGCTCGCCGCCCAACCCACGGGTTCCATCGCGGGCCGGGTCGTGGACTCGACCGGCAGCGCGCTTCCCGGGGCCACGGTGTCGCTGATCGGCGCCGGGCCGGCGGCCGAAGGACCACGGATCACGGCGGCCGACGGCAGCTTCGCGTTCGAGAAGGTCCCCGCCGGCGACTACCTGGTCGAAGCCGCTCTGTCCGGCTTCGAACCTCGCGGTGAACCGGTGTCCGTCGAGGCGGACGCGGTGGCGCGCGTCGATCTGACCCTCGAGATCAGCCGCCTGATGGAGTCCATCACCGTCGTGGCCGAGGAGCCGCGCAGCTTCGCCACGAACATCGTCGCCGAACCGATGGTCGCCCAGCAATCCCCGATCACGAGCGTGCTGGCCGTGGTGGACAACCTCCCCGGAGTGTCTATCCAGGAGGGAGACGCTTACGGGACGGACGACTGGTCCACCAGCATTTCGATGCGCGGATTCCAGGTCAATCTCGACGAAGCCCAGATCGGCACCACGATCGACGGCATGCCGAACGGCACCTCGGACTACTGGAGCGGATCCAAAGCGAACCGCTTCGTGGACCCGGCAAACATGGGTGGAGTCACCGTCTCCCAGGGGACCGCGGACATCGCCTCCCGTTCCATCGAGGCGCTCGGCGGGACCCTCGATTTCACCACCGACGATCCGGAGCACGAGCGGAAGTTCACGGCGGCGGTGGATCTCGGATCCGACGACGGCCAGCGGTTCTATCTGCGCGTGGACACCGGACACCTGTTCGGCCGCGAGGTCCGCGCCTGGGTTTCCGCGGTGCATCAGGAGAGCAGCGACTGGGTGCAGGGTTTCGCCCGCAGCGAGCGGGACCACCTCGCCGGCAAGGTCCAGGCCGAGGCTGGCCGGCTCGACCTGTCGGCGTACGTCTCGTACGACGACACCGACAACGCCTCCTACCAGCGGCTCACTTCCGAGGCCGAATACCGAAGCGATCCGCGCTGGGACCGCCTGACCGACACCTGGACCGATACGCCGTGGGTCAACCAGTTGTACCGCCTCGGGTGGGCCATTCCGCGCCAGAACGCATTCGGCTACCTGAAGGCCGACTTCGCCGCCACGGACGTGTTGTCGATCACCGGCGGCGCCTACTACCACCGGCAGTCGGGCCGCGGCGACTGGCTGCCCCCGTACCTGGTGGACGTGACCGACGACGGTGGCGGTCCTGAATCCGAATTGACGCCGGGGTCCACCGCGCGGGGCGGCGCCCCGCTCGGCCAGGTCCATTTCGTGGATCCGGAGGGAGTCCCGCTGACGCCCCGGCCCGGGTGCGTCTCCTCGATCCAGTTCCCCTACGGCGGCGCCGGCCCGGAGTTCGACCCCGCGTGTTATCCGGATGAGGCGATCCCGGTGCAGTCCTACCGGCACAGCCACTACGGGAAAGAACGCGTCGGCCTCACCCTCGACGGGGACTGGTTCGGCGAACTCGCCATCGGCGGCAACCGGCTCCGCGCCGGCCTCTGGGCGGAGGACGGCCAGCGCGACCTCGGCCGGGACTGGCACAAGATCACGGACGCGCGGGTGTCCTTCCGCTTCGACGACAACCCCTACTGGCAACAGTACGACTGGGAGTTCCCGCAGTCGATCATCAAGTGGTACGTCGAGGACACGCTCTTCGCCGGCCCGCTGGCGATCAACGTGGGCGTGCGGCAATACCTGGTGGACGTGGGCCGAAGGGACCACTTCGGGGAGACGGCGGAACTGTCCGTTTCCTCCGATTCGGACCTGCTCCTCTCCGGGGGATTCACCTACACCGCACCGATCAGCGGGCTCGAACTCTTCGCCGGCTACGCGCAGAACTTCAAGTCGCTCTCGGACCGCCTGCTCGAGGTGCCGGGCCGAAGTCTCGAGGGACTCGAGCCCGAGACCGCGGACAACCTGGACTTCGGGCTCCGCTACACCGGAGATCGCCTGGCGGCCACCGCCACCTACTACCGGATCGACTTCCAGAACCGGATCTTTTTCCTCTCCCCCCAGACGGCCGCCGGCCCGAACTACCTCATCGCGGGAGGGGGCTCCTACTTCAATGCGGGCGGCATCGACTCCCGGGGGGTGGAACTGTCGGCAACGCTCCGTGCCACGGAATCCACCTCGGTCTATACGGCCTGGACCCGGAACGACGCGACCTACGTCGGCACCGGCGACCCACTGGTTTCGGCGGCCCAGGGCGTCCGGCCCGGGAGTCAGGTTGTCGGCGTCCCGCGCACGCTCGTCGTGGTCTCCGCCGATCACAGCGGCGAACCGGTCGCCGCCGGCATCTCGGCGAAGTACACCGGGGCGCGGGGCATCACGCTGGACGGGTCCTGGAGCGCGGACGCCTACTGGCTCCTCGACGCCTACTTCCGGTGGTCGGCCGGCCGGATCAGCCAGCGGTTTCAGGGTCTCGAAGTGGCGCTGATCGGCAACAACCTGCTCGACCGGGCCTACCTCGCGACCATCGGCGGCCAGGCCGCGTTCCTCGGCGCCCCCCGCACCGTCTCGCTGAACGTGACGGCGTCGTTCTGAGCCGCGGCGGGGCGCCGGGCAGGGTCTGACCACGGCGCCCCTCGCCGCCCGGCCGATTCAGGCGGGAGTGGCGGCCAGCTGACCACACGCCGCGAGCACGTCCCGGCCACGGCTCCGGCGGAGGGTGGCGACGAATCCCGCGGCCGAAACCTTCCCCAGGAAGCGCTCGGCGTCCTCCTCGGTACCCGGCCGGTGCGGCGGTCCGGGCGCCGGGTCGGCCCAGGGGTTGAAGGCGATCAGGTTCACATGGGGACGGATCCCGGACGCGGCCAGCCGGCGCAGTTGCCGCAGGAGTTCCCGGGCGTCCTGCGGGCGGTCGTTCTCGCCACCGAGGAGGACGTACTCGATCGTGACGCGGCGGTTGGAGGGCGGCAGGTTCTCCAGCGCCTCGAAGATCTCCGGCATCCGGTGGCGGCGGCCGATGGGCATGAAGCGGCCGCGCGTTTCGTCGTCACCGGCGTGGAGGCTGATCGCGATCCCCACTTGGGGCGCCACGGCGCCCAGGCGGCCGATCTCCTCGGGCAGGCCCACCGTGGACACGGTGATCCGACGCGGCGGAATGGCGAAGCCCTCGGGGTCGGTCAGGAGGGCGAGCGAAGCGGTCACGCCGTCCGTGTTGAGGAGGGGCTCTCCCATTCCCATGTAGACGACGTTCCGGCGCCCCCTGGTGGCCGCCGGGGCGGCGCATTCCGCGAGCAGCACCTGGGCGGCGATCTCGCCGGGAGTGAGATTGCGGCGGAACGCGATGGCGCCCGAGCGGCAGAAGGTGCACGCCAGCGGGCAGCCGACCTGGGTGGAGACACACACCGTCAGGTCGGACGCGTCGCCTGCCGCGCCCTGCGCTCTTCCTGACTTTTCCCCCGCCGCGTCTCGCCGGCTGCCGATCGCCACGGTCTCGACCAGCAGGCCGTCTTCCAGTTCGATCAGCAGCTTGACGGCGCCGTCGCCGGACTGGGACGACTCCACGACCCGGGGATGCGCAATCCGGAAGCGGGAGGCGAGTTCGTTCCGCAGGGCCGCGGAGAAGTCGGTCATCTCCTGGAAGTCGGTCTGGCCGTGCCGGTAGAGGTGGCGGAAGAGCTGGCGGCCCCGGTAGGACGGGAGGCCGAGGTCTTCCGCGAGCTGGATCAACTCGGCGCGGGAGAGGCCGTAGAGGTCTTGCACTGCGGGGATCACCATAACGTCCGGGCGGCGGCGCAGCGCGCGTTGCGCCGGCCTGCGGCCAACGCGTGCCGGCTGAAGCCGGCGTTCCACGCCGTACACACCGTGAGAGCACGTGGGGTTGCGATGTGCGCGGCGCGGAGCGCCGCGGTGCCGGTCTGGAGACCGGCGTTCCAAGCCGGGGGTGCAACCACGCAGATCGGCGTTCCAAGCCGGTACGCCACAACCGGTTGTGGTGGGCGTCCCCGGAACCCCCAACATCTTGGGGTTCGGGCGTTGACCCAAAGCGCGGGCGGGTGCTACGCTCGCGCCTTCCCGTCCACGGTGGCCGCCACCCTCTTCTGACCCGGTTTTCGTCATGGAAATCAGCCTGCGTGTCCTCGGCTCCGGCAGTTCCGGAAATGCGGCGCTGGTCTCCGGCGGGCCCACCACCCTGCTTGTGGAAGCGGGGCTTTCCTGCCGGGCGCTGGAGAAGCGGATCGCGGAGGCCGGACGCACGCCGTCCGACATCGCCGCGGTGCTCGTCTCCCACGAACACGGGGACCACTGCCGGAGCGCCACCACCTTTGCGGTGCGCCACGGGATTCCCGTCGCCTGCACCGAAGGCACCTGGAACTGCCTGATCTCGCGGAACGGGGCCGAGACTCCCGAGTGGCTTCCGCTCGTCCCGCGTGAGAGCCGCCGCATCGGAACGATCACCGCCACCCCGTTCCGGACGCCGCACGACGCGGTGGACCCCATCGGCTTCCGGTTCGAGCGCGGCGGCGCCGTCCTCGTCCACGCGACCGATTTCGGCCACCTCTCCGAGGAGATGGAAGAAGCCATCGAAGGCGCCTCGGTTTTGCTCATCGAATCGAACTACGACGAACAACAGCTCTTCGAGAGCCGCTATCCGTTCGCCATCCGGCAACGGATCGCCTCCACCCGGGGCCACCTCTCGAACGGCGCCCTCGCCATGTATCTCCGGAGGCGGCTCCCCCTCTCGGTGAACACGGTGGTGCTCGCCCACCTCTCGGAGAACACCAACACTCCCGAACTCGCACTGCGGACCGCCCGCACGGCCCTCGATGCCGGCGGACGGCGCGAGGTGCGGCTGCTGGTAGCCCGGCGTCACGACCTGACGGAGGAACTCTGGACCCGGCCGGTACGCGCCGCTCCGAAGGCCCCGGAAACGCCGGTGGTCAACCGGTTCCTGAACCCGGTACCGCTGCGAGCGCCCACGCTGTTCTGATTCGGTGCTCACCGATCGCTACGTCCGCCCCGAGATGGGGGCGATCTGGACCGACGAAGCCCTCTTCGCTTCCTGGATGGAGGTCGAGGTCGCCGCCGCCGAAGCGATGGCGGCCGAGGGGATCGTCCCGGCAACCGCCGCGGCCGCCATTCGGGAGCGGGCTGGCTTCGACATCGGCCGCATCCGCGAGATCGAGAAGACCGTCCAGCACGATGTGGTGGCATTCACCCAGTCCATGGCGGAGCACGTGGGGGCCGAGGGACGCTGGATTCACTTCGGGCTCACCAGCTCGGATGTCGTGGACACCGCGCTCGCCACTCGCCTCGTCCGTTCGGCGGACCTGATCCTGCGGCGGGTCGAGGAACTCCGCCGGATTCTCCGCCGACGCGCCGAAGAACACCGCCGGACCGTCATGGTGGGGCGGACCCACGGCGTGCACGCGGAGCCGATGACCTTCGGCATGAAGCTCGCCCTCTGGTGGGCGGAGATGGGGCGCAACCACCGCCGCCTCACCGCGGCCCGGGAAGCCGTCTCCGTGGGCAAGCTCAGCGGCGCCGTCGGCACCTTCGCCCACCTGCCGCCGAGCGTCGAGAAACGCGTCTGCGACGCGCTCGGCCTCCGGCCCGCCGCGATCTCCACCCAGGTCGTCCAGCGCGACCGGCACGCCGAACTGGCGGCGGCGCTCGCCATCCTCGCCGGCACCCTCGAGAAGATCGCCACCGAGATCCGGAACCTCCAGCGCACGGAGATCCGCGAACTGGAAGAGCCCTTCGGCCGCGGCCAGAAGGGCTCCTCGGCGATGCCCCACAAGCGGAACCCGGTGGGCTGCGAACAGGTCTGCGGCCTCGCCAGGATCATCCGCGCCAACACCCTGCCCGCCATCGAGAACATCGCGCTCTGGAACGAACGGGACATCTCCCATTCGTCCGCGGAGCGGATGGCGATTCCGCAGAGCTTCCTGCTCACCGATCACATCCTGGTCCGCATGACCCGGATCCTCGACGGACTGGTGGTGCGGGCGGACTCGATGCTCGAGAACCTGAGCCGGATGAACGGCATGGTGTTCAGCGGCCAGGTGCTGCTCGACCTCGCCGCGAAGGGGATCTCGCGCGAGGACGCCTACAAGCTGGTGCAGGGTGCGGCCATGCGGCTTTGGGAGCACGGCGGGACGCTCCGGGAGCGGCTCGACGAGGACGCAGGGATCACCTCTCGCCTGAGCCGCGAAGAGCTGGACGCCGCGTTCGATCTCGACGTTCAGCTCCGCCATCTGGACACGGTCTTCGAGCGGGTCTTCGCGGAAGGTAACGGCGCATGACGTTCCGGGTCCGGGTGCTCGTCCGCCTGCGTCCCTCGGTCTACGACCCCCAGGGGGAAGCCATCCGGAAGGCGATTGCGGCCGACCCGCGCCTGAGCGCGGAATCCGTCCGGCAGGGGAAGATGTTCGATCTGGCAGTGAAGGCCGATTCGCCCAGCGAGGCGAAGACGCGCGCCGAGGAAATCGCGTCCCGGGTGCTCGCCAACCCGGTACTCGAAGACTACAGCGTCCAGGTACTGCTCGACTGATGGCCCGCTTCGCCGTCCTCGTCTTCCCGGGGACGAACTGCGAGGGCGACGTGCTCCACGCCATCGAGGCGGTGACCGGCCAACCGGCCGCACTCGTCTGGCACAAGGAGGGCTCGCTCGACGGGTTCGACGCCGCCGTGGTGCCGGGCGGTTTCGCGCACGGCGACTACCTGCGGGCGGGCGGCCTGGCCCGCTTCTCGCCGGTCATGGAGCCGCTCATCCGGATGGCGGAGAGCGGACGGGCGGTGGCCGGGATCTGCAACGGCTTCCAGATCCTCCAGGAGGCCGGCCTCCTCCCCGGGGCCATGCTGCGGAACGTGTCGCTCTCCTACGTGTGCCGTGACGTCCGGCTGCGCGTCGAAGCGAACTCGTCTCCCCTGACCTGCGGGCTCGCACCGGGCACCACGCTCCGGATGCCGGTGGGTCACGCGGAGGGGAACTTCCGGGCCGACGACGACATCCTCGAAGCGCTCGAAGCGGACGAACAGGTGATCTTTCGCTACTGCGACGACGGCGGTGAAGCCAGCGACGAGGCCAATCCCAACGGTTCCCGGAACAACATCGCCGGAGTGCGGAACGCCCGGGGCAACGTCGCCGCCCTCATGCCCCACCCCGACCGGGCCTACGAGGAGGCGCTCGGCGGCGTGGACGGACGGCGTCTCTTCGAGAGCCTCCACCGTTTCACGGAGTCGTGAGAGACGCCGCGACGCTGGAAGCGGCGATCGCTTCCGGACTCTCGACCGAGGAGTTCCGGCAGATCGGAACCCTGCTCGGGCGACCCCCCAACCCGACCGAACTCGGAATGTTCTCCGCGATGTGGTCGGAGCACTGCTCCTACAAATCCTCGCGCCGCCATCTCGCCCGCTTCCCCACCGAGTCGCCCCGGGTCATCGAGGGACCGGGGGAGAACGCCGGCGCGGTGGACATCGGTCACGGCCTCGCCGCCGTCTTCAAGGTGGAATCGCACAACCACCCCACCTTCATCGAGCCGTTCCAGGGCGCCGCCACCGGAGTGGGCGGCATTCTGCGGGACATCTTCACGATGGGCGCCCGGCCGGTGGCGCTCATGAACTCGCTCCGTTTCGGTCCGCTGAGCGTTCCCAAGAACCGGACGCTCTTCACCGGGGCGGTCGCCGGGATCGCCAACTACGGGAACAGCATGGGGATCCCGACGGTCGGGGGAGAGGTCTTCTTCGAGGACTGCTACTCGCTGAATCCGCTGGTCAACGCCTTCGCGCTCGGCATCGCGCCCGCCGACCGCATCTTCCGCGCCCGGGCGGAGGCGCCGGGGAGCCCCATCTGGTGCGTCGGCAGCAAGACCGGGCGCGACGGTATCCACGGGGCGTCGATGGCTTCCGCGGCGTTCGACGAGGAAGCCGAGGCGAAGCGGCCCACCGTCCAGGTCGGCGACCCCTTCCTCGAGAAGCTGCTCATGGAGGCGTGTCTCGAACTCATGCAGGGGGACGCGCTGATCGCGGTCCAGGACATGGGGGCCGCCGGGCTCACCTGTTCCACCTCGGAGGTGGCGTCCCGGGGCGGCGCCGGGGTGGAGATCGACCTCGACCGGGTGGCGCAGCGCGAGACCGGCATGAACGCCTACGAGATCATGCTCTCGGAGTCCCAGGAACGCATGCTCCTCGTGGTCCGGAGCGGACGCGAGGCCGAGGTCACCCGGATCTTCGACAAGTGGGACCTCGACGCGGCCCCCATCGGGACGGTGAGCGGCGACGGACTCCTGCGGGTCCGGCACCAGGGGCGCCTCGCCGCCGAGGTGCCCTGCCGGGCGCTCACCGACGACGCGCCGGCGTTCGATCGCCCGGCCGCGCGACCGTCGTGGTGGCCCTCCCCCGAGGTCACCCCGGCCGACCTGCCGGAACCCTCCGACTGGAACGCCGTGGTCCGGGAGCTGGCGGGGTCCCCGGAGCTCGCGAGCCGCCGCTTCGTGTACGAGCAGTACGACCACATGGTGCGCAGCGACACGGTCGTTCGTCCGGGCGGCGACGCCGGCGTGGTCCGGATCAAGGGCAGGGATCTCGGGATCGCCATGACCCTCGACGGCAACGGCCGCTACACCGCCCGCGATCCCCGCCGGGGCGGCGCGCTGGCCGTCGCGGAGGCCTGCCGGAACCTGGCCGCGGTGGGCGCCACCCCGGTGGGAGCCACCAACTGTCTCAACTTCGGGAACCCGGAGCGGCCCGAGATCATGTGGGAGTTCACCGAGGCCATCGCCGGGATGACCGAAGCCCTGGAGGCCCTGGCGGTTCCCATCACCGGCGGCAACGTCAGCTTCTACAACGAGACCGAAGGCCAGAACATCTTTCCGACCCCGGTGGTCGGCGTGGTCGGGGTGCTGGACGATGCGACCAGGCGGATCCCGCAGCACTTTGCGGCAGCGGGCGACCTCCTCTTCCTGGCGGGGCCCGAGGGCGGGGATGCGCTCGGGGCGAGCGCCTTCCTGAAGGAGCACCATGGCCGCACCGACGGCCGGCCGCCGAAGCCCGACCTGGATGCCGAGGTGCGGCTCGGCGCCTTCCTCCGCGCGGCGGGAGCGGCGGGGCTCGCCGCCTCGGCGCGCGACCTCTCCGAGGGAGGCCTGGCGGCGGCGGCGATCGAGAGCCTCTTCGCGCCGGACGGCTCCCGGCTCGGCGCCGGGCTTGAGGTCGAGTGTGCGGACCGGCTCGAGGGAACGCTCTTCGGCGAGGGGCCGGCCCGGGCGCTCCTCAGCGTCCGTCCCGGCGATGCCGAGACCCTTGCCCGGCTCGCTGCCCGCGAGGGGGTTCCGCTTGCGGCAGTCGGGTCCGTCGGCGGGGATGCGCTCCGAATCCGGGTGAACGGAAGCCCGGCCGTCTCGGTCGATCTCGACGGCCTCGCGGACACGTTCCGGAACAGCCTGGGCCGGTTGGCCCTTGAATAGGCCTCCGCTCAGGAAACGTCGTTGCGCTGGATCCAGTCGCGGAGAGCGTCGTCGATGCGTGTCTGCCAGCCGCGCCCGCCAGCACGAAAATGGTCCATAACCTCCGGCGACAACCGGATGGTGGTGGACACCTTCGGCCGGGTCTTCGGGGGCCTTCCCCGCCTTACGGGCGCCTTCGCGAACCGCTCGGGCCACCCACCGGTGGAGAGGTCGGGGGCCGTGTCGGGATCAAAACCTGGGACCGTAGAGTCGTCGTTCTCGTTCATTGGCTTTCCTCATGCTGATGATCCTGCTCGCGTCGCCGCGGGACGTCCAGACGAGCACCACCATCACATCGTCCAAGAAGCCGATCGTGATGAAGCGCGATTCGCCATATTCCTGTCGGTCGTCCTCCACGGTCAGCGTCGGACCGGCGAACACCTCCGCCGCCCGAGCCATATCGAGTCCCCGGGCTTGGATCGTCGCTCGGCGTTTCGCGCCGTCGAACTCGATCTGCACAATTGATGTTACTACAACAAATGAACGATCCGACGCCGGGTAGGATGCGCGGGTGAGCCAGATCGAGCTCCCGGTGTTGGGCCCCGGTCCTCCCGGCAGGGACGGTGCGGACCGGTTCCACGAAGAGTGCGGGGTCGTCGGAATCTGGAACCACCCCGAAGCGGCGCGGCTCGCCTACCTGGGGCTCTACGCGCTGCAGCACCGCGGGCAGGAGGCGGCCGGGATCGTGGCGGCCACCCCGGACCGGGACGGCCTCGTCGGGGTCAACGGCCCGGGGCACGTGGCCGACGTCTTCGACGTGGAGAAGCTCGATGCCCTCGCCGGCCGGGCGGCGATCGGGCACACCCGCTATTCCACGGCGGGCGACAGCAGTCCCAAGAACATCCAGCCGATCCAGATCGAGTGCAAGTTCGGGCACATCGCGGTCTGCCACAACGGCAACCTGGTGAACGCGCACATCCTCCGGCACATGCTGGTCCAGCGCGGCTCGATCTTCCGCACCACCAGCGATACCGAAGTGCTCGTCCACCTCTTCGCCAAGTCCGGCCAGACCGAGGAACTCGAAGCGGTGGCCGAAGCGGTGCGCCAGGCGGAGGGAGCCTTCTCGCTTCTCTTCCTCACCGAGGACGCGCTCTACGCGGTGCGGGACCCCCGGGGTTTCCGGCCGCTGCTGCTCGGCAAGGCCGGCGACGGGTACGTGGTGTGCTCGGAGACCTGCGCGCTCGACCTGCTCGACGGCGAGTACATCCGCGACATCGAGGCGGGCGAACTGATCCGGATCGACGGCGACGGCGTCCACTCGCTGAAGGTCTTCGACGAGGCGCCGGTTTCCCAGTGCATCTTCGAGCACGTCTACTTCGCGCGGCCCGACAGCCGCGTCTTCGGCCGGGACGTCTACATGACGCGGATCAAGCTGGGGGAGAGCCTGGCGAAACACACCGGGGTGGACGCCGACGTGGTGGTGCCGGTCCCGGACTCGGGGCTGATCGCCGCCATCGGCTACGCCCAGGCCACCGGGATCCCCCTGGAGATGGGGCTCATCCGGAACCACTACGTGGGACGGACGTTCATCGAGCCGCGGCAGTCCATCCGGAACTTCGGGGTGCGCGTGAAGCTGAATCCCGTGCACGCGGTGCTCAAGGGACGCCGGGTCATCCTCATCGACGACTCCATCGTGCGCGGCACCACCAGCCGCAAGCTGGTGCAGATGGCGCGGAACGCCGGCGCCACCGAGGTGCACTTCCGGGTGTCCTCACCACCGACGACCGGTCCCTGCCACTACGGGATCGACACGCCGCTGCGCTCGGAGCTGATCGCCGCGCAGCAGAGCGTGGAGGAGATCCGGCGGTACCTCAACGCGGACAGCCTCGCCTACCTTCCGCTCGAGTCCCTCCAGGACTCGGTCGAGGAGGAGCGCGACCGCTACTGCACCGCGTGCTTCTCGGGCAACTATCCGCTGGCCGTGCCCGAACCCGACCACGCCCGCAGCCTGTTCGGGAAAGAACGGCACTGAGGAACGTTTCGCCGGCCGCCGGAGTCGACTCCGGGTCGGAGAGGTAGCAGACAGATGAGCAGACGTATGGCACGGACCGTGGTTCCCGCCGCCCTGGCAGCGACCCTCGCCCTGGGAGTTCTCGCGGTTCCCCGAGGAGTCCTCGCCCAGGCCGCGCCAGCCCAGGCCCCGATCAACACCTACAACGCCATCCACCACCCGGTCGTCGGGCGGAACGGGATGGTGGCCAGCCAGAACTTCCTGGCCACCCGGGTCGGCGTGAACATCCTGCGCCAGGGCGGCAACGCCATCGACGCGGGGGTGGCGGTGGGGCTGGCGCTCGCGGTGACCCTGCCGCGCGCGGGCAATGTGGGGGGCGGGGGCTTCATCCTGCTGCACCTGGCCGAGGAGGACCGCACGGTCGCGGTGGACTTCCGCGAGACCGCTCCCGCGGCCGCGCACTCGGACATGTTCTTCGGGGAGGACGGCGAGGTCGACGAGGGCGAGTACCGCTTCAGCCACAAGTCGTCCGCGACTCCCGCGTCGGTGGCCGGCTTCGATCACCTGCTGCGCAACTACGGGACGATGAGCTGGCGGGAGGTGGCCGCGCCGGCCATCGAGCTGGCGCGCGACGGGGTGGTGGTGTGGGAGGACCTGGCCGTCAACCTCGCCCGCAGCAAGGAGCGGCTCAGCGCCAACCCCGCCTCGCGGGCCAAGTTCTACAAGCCCGACGGCTCGAACTACGAGGTGGGCGACATCTGGCGGCAGCCGGATCTGGCCTGGACGCTGGAGCAGATCGCCGAAGGGGGCGCCGACGCCTTCTACGAGGGCGAGATCGCGCGCCGCATCGCCGATGACATGGCGAAGCACAACGGACTGATCACGATGGAAGACCTGGCGGGCTACCGCGTCGTCGAGCGCGAGCCGGTGCGCGGCATGTTCCGCGGCTACGACATCGCGGCCATGTCGGCGCCCAGTTCGGGCGGGATGCACATCGTCCAGATGCTGAACATCTTCGAGAACTTCCCGCTGAAGGAGATGGGCTACGGCAGCGCGGACGCCATGCACGTCATGGCCGAGGCGATGCGGCTCGCCTACGCCGACCGCAGCAAGTACCTGGGCGACCCGGACCACCTCGATCTTCCGGTCGCCGCGCTCACGAGCAAGGACTACGCGGCGGAACTCGCGAAGGGCATCTCCCTCAGCCGCGCCCGGCCGTCAGCGGAGGTCGCCCCCGGCAACCTCGCGCCCTACGAAAGCCCGGAGACCACCCACTACTCGGTCCTCGACAGCGAGGGCAACGCGCTGGTCAACACCTACACGCTGATGTTCTCCTACGGCTCGGGGGTCGTGATCGACGGGACCGGCATCCTCATGAACAACAACCTCGGCAACTTCACGCTGAGGCCCGACATCCCCGACGCCTTCGGGCTGATGGGAAGCGTGGACAACCAGATCGCGGCGGGCCGGCGCCCGGTCAGTTCCATGACCCCGATCATCGTGCTGCGCGAGGGCCGGCCGTTCCTCCTCACCGGGAGCCCGGGCGGCAGCCGCATCATCACCACCAACCTGCAACTGCTGGTGAACGTGCTCGAGCACGGCATGAACATCGCCGACGCCACCGCGCGGCCCCGGATGCACCACCAGTGGTACCCGGACCGGCTGGAGGTGGAGAGCGGCTTCAGCCCCGACGTGATCCGCGCGCTGCGGGCCCGCGGCCACGACGTGCAGTTCAGCGCCGGGATGGGGAGCCTGCAGACGGTGATGTTCGCCGACGGTCTGTTCTACGGCTACGGCGACCCGCGCCGGCCGGGAGCGATGGCACTCGGGTACTAGCAGCCGCGCCCGCCGCGTCAGCTATCCAGCGGCGCGCCTTCCGCGTCCACCCGGCGCACCGGGCCGAGCCCTTCCAGCGCCGGTCCCAGCCGATTCTCGTCGCCGACCGCCACCAGGGCGCTGCCGTCGTTCCCGAGATGGCGGGCCGCGGCTGCCGCGACCTGGTCGCGGGTCACCGCCTCGATCCGGTCCGGATAGTCCTGGATGTCCGACAGCGGACCGCCCCGCTGGAGGACGGCGGTGATCACCGCGCCGACCCCGGCGAGGGTCTCGAAGCGCTGCGCGTGGGTCCGCGAGAGGGCGAGCTTCGCCTCCCGGAGTTCCCGCAGCCGGACAGGACGCTTCCCGGCAGCCAGCCCTTCCACCTCGGAAAGCAGTTCGCGGATCGCGGGCGCCGCCTGATCCATGTTCAGCGAAGCGGAGGCCGACAGGATCGACCGGCGCGGGAGTTGGCGGACGCCCGCGAACGCCCCGTAGGTGGCCCCCATCCGCTCGCGGAGGTTCAGGTTGAGCCGGCTGGAGAACCCGCCGCCCAGGATCTGGAGCGCCAGGCGCAGGGCGAGGCGGTCGTCGGAATCGCGCGCCGGGCCCTGTTTTCGCCAGGCGACGACCGCCTGGGGACCCTCCTTGCCGGTCGGGTGGAGCAGCACTCCGGTCTCCGCCGCCGGAGGATCGGCCGGCGGCCGGCGCTCGGTCGAATGTCCCGGCTCCCAGGCGCCGAAGAACTCCTCCATGACCTCCACCGCCCCGTCGGGATCCAGATCGCCGCACAGGATCATGCGGCAACCGTCGGGCCGGAAGTGCGCCTGGTGGAAGTCCGCGAGATCGGAGGTCGTGACGGCCGGGAGCGTCTTCTCGTCCCCCCGCCAACCATAGGGGTGCCGGTCGGAGTACGCCGTCCGGCGGACGATCCGGCGCAGCACCGAGGTCGGCTCGGCGCGGGATTCCTTCAGCGCGTCGAGCCGGATGGGAACGATCCGTTCGAGCTCCTCGTGCGGGAAGCCCGGATTCAGGAGGAGGTCGGCCGTCAGTTCGAGTGCAGGATGGAGGTGCTCGGAGAGGGTCGCGAAGGAGACGGAGAGGAACTCGGTGCCGGCCTGCGCCCCGATGTCCGCGCCGATCCGGTCGGCCTCGGCCTCGAACTCGCGGGCGTTCCGGTTCTTCGTTCCCCGGTTCAGCATCTCCGCGGTGAGGCTTGCGAGCCCCGCCAGCTCGCGGGGTTCCTCCTGCTTGCCGCCCCGCATCATGATCGTGCCGACGATCTTGGGTAGGTCGCGGCGGGGCAGCACGTAGAGCTCCACGCCGTTTCCGAGTTCGCGGGTCTCGGGCAGCGGTGGATCGAAGTGTCCCCGCCGGCCGCGCCGGGGCATCCGGGACCGGTCCGGTTCCGGGGAAAGCCGTGAATCCTCGGGCGCCGGCGAGGCGGCGGGCGCCTCCCAGTCGCCGGGACCGATCGGCACCGGGACGACCGGCGGTTCGCCTTCGGCCTCGGGGTCCCCGTAGAGCAGTTCCACGCGGGGCGCGAGCAGGTACGTGCGCGCCGCCCGCTGCAGGGCGTCCCGGGTCACTTCCCGGTAGCGGACCCAGTGCTCCGACAGCTTCCGTGGGTCCCCCACGAAGGTCGCATAGCGCGCAAGCAGGTCGGCCTTCGTCCCGAGCCGCTCGAGCGCCCCCAGGAAGGCGACCTGGGTAGCCGCCTTCACCCGCTGGAGCTCCTCGTCCGTCGGTCCCTCCTCCGCCATCCGGACGAGCTCCTCGTCCATCTGGTCGCGCAGCCGGGACAGGGGCACCTGGGGCCGGGCCGTCGCCACCACCCCGGTGAGGCCGCCGGATTCGAGCGAGTAGTGAAACGCGCTGACGTCGGAGGCCGTCCGATCCTCGTAGACCATGCGGCGATAGAGGCGCGAGTTCAGTCCGTCGGACAGGATCTCCGACAGCATGTCGAGCGCCGGTTCGTCCTCGTGGAAGAACGGGACGGTGGACCAGCCGCAATAGAGGCGCGCGTGGGGCACCGCCTCCGGAACCACGATGCGGCGGTGGGAGGCGCGCGGCTCGGGCGGAAACGACGGACGGCCGGGAACCCTGCCGGGAGGGATGGGCCCGAAGTAGCGGCGCACGAGTTCCATCGCGCGGCGCTCGTCGTAGTCGCCGGCGACCACCAGCACCGCGTTGTTTGGCGCGTACCAGGTGCGGAAGAAGTCGTGCACCTCGCCGAGGTCGGACGCGGCCAAGTGCGCCATGTCCCCGATCACGTCCCACGAGTAGGGGTGTCCGGGCGGGAACAGCGCGTGGAACATCTTTTCCCACGCCGTCCCGTAGGGCACGTTGTCCATGCGCTGGAAACGCTCGTTCCGGACCACTTCGCGCTGGGTGTCCAGCTTCGTCTGGTCGAGAACGTCGAGGAGGTACGCCATCCGGTCCGACTCGGCCCAGAGCGCGAGGCCAAGCGCCTCGCGCGGAACCGTCTCGTAATAGTTCGTCCGGTCGTGGCTCGTGGTGCCGTTCACGCCGCCCGCGGAAAGGCTGGCGCCCGCCCGCTCCATCAGCCGGATGAAGTGGCTGTTGTTGTGGCGCGAGCCCTCGAACATGAGGTGCTCGAAGAGGTGGGCAAACCCGGTGCGCCAGGGCTGCTCGTTCTTGGACCCGACGTGGTACCAGAGCGCCACGTGGACGACCGGCAGGCGGCGGTCCTCGTGGAGGAGCACCCGGAGTCCGTTCCCGAGGGTCCGCGTCTTGACGGGGACCGAGATGTCGCGGGCCATTTCGGCGGCAGCCGGCCCGCTGGAAGCTGCAAGAGACGTCGGATCAGGCACGAAGGGCCGGGAATATACTGCCCAGCCTTTCATTCCTTGCGGACAGTCCGGCGCGTGAACCCTCGAAGTCTCCCGTTCCGCGGGACGGCTGCCGTCCTCGTTCTGGGCCTTGGCCTGGCGTGCGGAGCGGCCGCGCAGCCCGAGGACCTCTTCACCGCCGACCGCCCTGTCGAGGACATGATGGGCAAGCAGGTGGTCTTCGAGACCACCCACGGGAGCTTCGTCATCGAGGTCCTGCCCGAGAAGGCCCCGAACCACGCCGCCTTCTTCCTGCTGCAGGCCGAGGAGGGCAACTACGACGGCACCGCGTTCCACCGGGTCATCGCGCGCGGGATCGTTCAGGGCGGGGACCCGTTGTCGCGCGACCCGGAAGCAACCGAGGCCTACGGGACCGGGGGTCTGTTGCGGCTCGCCCGTGAGCCGAACGACGAACGCCACGTCCGGGGCGCCGTCTCCGCGGTCCAGGTCCCCGGCCGGCCGGACAGCGCCGGGTCCCAGTTCTTCGTCGTGGTGACCGATCAGCCGTCGCTCGACGGCGCGTACACCGTGTTCGCCCGGGTGGTCGAGGGGATCCATGAAGTCACCGCGATCTCCGAGCTCCCGGCGAACGAGCGCGGGATGCCGCTCGAGCGGGTGGAGGTGCTCCGCGCCACCGTCCGCGACCGCCCGGCGGAGTTGCCGCCTCCGTTCTCCGAGGAGAGTGACGCGGAACTCGCCAACTTCCGCGTCGTCCTGGAGACCCCGCACGGGGAGATCGGGATCGAGATGCTCCCGGAGACCGCGCCCAACCACGTCCGGAACTTCCTGCGCCTTTCCGCGCTCGGGGCCTACGACGGCACCGCGTTCCACCGGGTGGTCCCCGGCTTCGTCGTCCAGACCGGCTGGATGGAGACCCGCGACCCTCCGGTGCCGGAGAGCATCGAGAAGCACATCACGAACCTGGCGCCGGAGTTCAGCGACATTCCCCACGAACCCGGCATCGTCTCGATGGCGCGGCTGGCGGCGCTCCACAGCGCCATGACCTCCTTCTTCATCGTGACCGGACGGGCTTCGGAACTCGACGGCGAGTACTCGGTGTTCGGACGGGTCGTTTCGGGATACGACGTCGTGGAGACGATCGAGGCCCTGCCCGCCGGCGAGGACGAGGCACCCCTCGAGCGCGTGGCGATCCTCCGCGCCCGCGTGGAGCCGATCGAATGAGCACCGGCGGAGTCCTGGACGTGGCGATCGTCGGGGGAGGGCCTTCCGGACTCGCGACGGCGATCGAGTGCCAGCGGGCGGGGCTTTCCTACGAGGTGATCGAGAAGGGCGGGCTCGTGGACTCCATCCGCCGCTTCCCGGTGAACATGATCTTCTTCACCACACCGGAACTGCTCGAGATCGGGGGAATGCCGCTCGTCTGCCACCGCGAGAAACCGTCGCGCTACGAGGCGCTGGTCTACTACCGGAAGGTGGCCCAGCGCTACGACCTGCATCCGCGGCTCTTCACGCGGGTCGAGCAGGTGGAGCGCGACGGGAATCCCGATGAGAACGTCTTCACCCTCCACCTGAAGAGCGAGCGGGAGGGGATCCCCGACCCGGACGCCGTGCGGGCGCGGAACGTGGTTCTGGCGATCGGCTACTACGACAACCCGAACCGGCTCGACATCCCCGGGGCGGAGCTCGACAAGGTCTCCTACCGGTACGTGGAGACGCACCCCTACTTCGGGTCGAAGGTCGCGGTCATCGGGGGCGGCAACTCGGCGGCCGAAGCGGCGCTCGAGCTTTTCCGGGCGGGCGTCGAGGTCACGCTGATCCACCGGGGCGAGACGCTCTCCTCGCATCTGAAGTACTGGGTGCGGCCGGACATCGAGAACCGGCTGGCACGGCGCGAAATCACCGGCTGGCTGGGCTCGGAGGTCGAGGAGATCCGGATGGACTCCCTGACCCTGCGGGACTCGGACGGGGCGCGGCACGAGATCCCGAACGACTTCGTGCTGGCGCTCCTCGGCTACCGGCCGCCCTACCGGTTCCTGGAATCGCTCGGGGTCCGGAGCGAGGGTGCGGACGGACGGCCCGTCACCGATCCGGAGACCTTCGCGACCGAGGTGCCCGGGCTCTACCTCGCGGGCGGGGTGGTCGCCGGCCGCCGCACCAACATGGTCTTCATCGAGAACGGCCGGTTCCACGGGGAAGCCATCGTGCGCCACATCTGCGCGACGCGCTGAGCCGGCATGGCGGACAACCCGTGGACCGCCGTAGAGCTCGACTTCCCGGGGTTTCCCCCGGAGGAGATGGTCGAACGGGCCCGGCGTTTCGCCGAGCACATGGTCCGGCGCCGGACCGTCCGGGACTTCGACTCCCGTCCGGTTCCCGAGGGCGTGATCGAGGCGGCGCTCCGCACCGCGGCGTCGGCCCCGAGCGGAGCGAACCTGCAGCCCTGGCGGTTCGTGGTGGTGCGGGACGCCGCGGTCCGGGCGCGGATCCGCGAGGCGGCGGAGGCCGAGGAGCGGGAGTTCTACGGCGGCAAGGCGCCGCCGGAATGGCTCGCCGCCCTCGCACCCCTGGGGACCGACACGAACAAGCCGTTCCTCGTCGAGGCGCCGGTGCTGATCGCCATCTTCATGCAGCGGTACATCGTTGGCGACGACGGGAAGCGGGTCCGCAACTACTACCACTCCGAATCAGTGGGAATCGCCGCCGGGTTCCTGATCGCGGCGCTCCATCACGCCGGGCTCGCCACCCTCACCCACACCCCGAGCCCGATGGGATTCCTCAACGAACTCCTCGACCGCCCCGCGAACGAGGTCCCCTTCCTGCTCCTGGTGGCCGGCTACCCCAAGCCCGGTGCCCGGGTCCCGGACATCCACCGCCTCCCCCTCGACAAGGTCGTCAGCACGAAGTAGCGCCCCGGCTTGGAACGCCGGCTTCAGCCGGCACGCGCGGCGCCCCGCTCCGCGATGTCTGTCGCGTAAGCGACTGTCTTGTCTTGCACTTGGACGCAA
>VXNL01000034.1 GCA_009840635.1 Acidobacteriota bacterium
AGGCTCGGGCCCGCCGACTCCCATATCGCCCCAGGCTCGAGCCCGCCGACTCCGATATCGCCCCAGGCTTGAACCCGCCGGCTCTCTTATCGCCCCAGGCTCGGGCCCACCGACCCCGATATCGCCCTAGGCTCGGGCCCGCCGACCCCGATATCGCCCCAGGCTCGAACCCGCCGACTCCGATATCGCCTCAGGCTTGAGCCCACCGACCCCGATATCGCCCCAGGCTTGAAACCGCCGGCTCTGTCATCGCCCCAAGCTCTGGGCAGCCGGCTCCGGAATTGACGCATGCCCGGACTCAGCCGGCTCCCAAATAGACACATGCCTCGCTTTCCGAGCCCGAAATAGACGCGTGCCCGGACTCAGCCGGCTCTCAAATGGACACATGCCGCGCCCTCCGAATCCGAAATAGACACATGCTCGGATTCAACCGGCTCCGAATAGACACATCCCTCCCCTTCCGAGCCCGAAATGGACGCATGCTTGGATTCCGCCGGCTCCCGAATAGACACATGCCTCCCTTGCGGAACCCTCTTCATAACCACTCACCGTTGAGCCCGGGAGAATTAGTTCTGCTTCGACAGTGACTTACGAAAATCTGGCGGTTCGCCAGAGGCGGAAACGTGGAGAGCCGGCGGAGTCCGGCGACCCCAGGGGGGATCGAAACGGACGCGAGGGCCTACAGGCCCCAGTCAGTTCTCGGGGTGTTGCGGTAGGTGTCTATGAGCACGGTGAGGACCTTGTCGAGAACACCTGGATTCGGTTGCTCGCGCGGGTCCTCATGCATGTACCGCCAGTTCACAAACACCATCCGGTGCTCTTCGAGGACCTCGCTCAAGTGTGATGGCCGGGGACAGATCAGGTCCTTAAAGGTCTTCGCTTCCCGGATTCGCTTTGGCATTGCCAGTTCGTGGATGGGATCGTCGGCGGTTCCGGTACCGCGGCCACGCTGCCACGCGTCCTCGAGCAGCTCCTGCGTCTTCCAATCCAGCCTTTCAAACAAACAGAGCAGATCGTGGCCCCTAGGGCGTTTGCAGTTCGTTTCTCGATAGATCCACGCCTTCAGCGCGATCTCGATTCCCAGGGCCCAGAGAACGGGCGCCGCCTGGAAGCTGCCGAGGAACTCTCTCATGTCGCTCTGGTCGAGGGCAGCCTCGCGTTCGCGATCAATCTTCTCCGCTATGGACCGCAGTCCATCCGCGTTGTCGATCATGAGGTCCGTGTCGAATGCTGGGTCGTCCCTGTGGTTGGCGCTCATCGCTAGTATTCGTCCCCGCCGATCGGAAGAACCTGGAACTTGCACCGGTAGTAGCCCTTCGTGTCCTTGACCCACTCGATGGGATTGTCCTCGATGCGGAAGAACGTCCGCAGCCGCTTCGACAGTTCCTGCTTCGGCTTCTTCACGTTCGGCCCGGCGTAGGAGCCGTGCTAATCGATCTGGCCACGGGAGTTAGAGAGGCCTTCCAGCAGTTTCCATTGCTGGGTCGGGTCACCGTTCTTGCGGTTGGCCATGCCCATCTGGGTACGCAACCCCCTATGGTTGCGCAAGGCACCCCACACTGAATCCTCGAACCGGAGCATCGAGGAAGATGTAGGAAGGGGCGTAAGTCCTTGAGAAAGTGCTAGATGGGACGATGCCCCGAAGGGACCACCCTCCGGGGCATCGCGTTAACTGTCGAGTCGCCTAGGTCGGCTCGAAAAAACGGCTCACTCTTCGAGGCCTGAATTGACGCATGCCGGGTCCTGCTGTCGCGCCCAGCCTGGCGCCACCGATGTCGTGCCCGCGCGCCGGGCATAAACTCGCGCGCCCTGGAGGATCGCCCATGCAAGCGCTCCGTTTTGTCGCCATCACGGCGGCTCTCAGCTCTTCGGCACTCGTCCTTGGGTCTTGCGGCGGCCGCGCCGGTGACCTGGAAGGAGACACCACCGATCCCATGACCGTCTTCGACGACGCTGTCGGCCGCTTCGAGCAGGCCCCGCTCGCCCACCTCCCGACCCCCTTCGAGGAGATGCCCACGCTCACCGCGGAACTCGGGGGACCCCGCCTGTTCGTCAAGCGCGACGACCAGACCGGGCTCGCCTTCGGAGGCAACAAGGCGAGAAAGCTCGACTTCATCCTTGCCGACGCGGTGGCGAAAGGGAGCGACAGCGTGATCACCTGGGCGGGCGTGCAGTCCAACTGGGCGCGGATGACGGCCGCTGGGTCGCGGCGGCTGGGCATGAATCCGATCCTCGTCCTGGCGCGCCGGGAAGACCAGTCGGTGGCGCCCGCCGACGGCAACCTGCTGCTCGACCGGATCCTGGGCGCCGACGTCCGCATCATCGAGCCGGGCGAGGACCGGGAGGCGATGGTGGACGAGATCGCCGCGACGGAACGCGAGGCCGGACGGATCCCCTACGTGGTGTCCGTGGGCGGTTCGCGCACGGGTGGCTCGATGGACCTGCCGCTCGGCTCGGTCGCCTACGCGAACTGTTTCCGGGAGCTCGTCGCCCAGGCGCGGGACGCCGGCGTGACGATCACCCACGTGGTCCACGCCTCCGGCTCCGGCAGCACGCAGGCCGGGCTGGTGGTCGGGGCGAAGATGCTCGCGCCCGACGTGCGGATCATCGGGATCAGCACCGGCGGCAGCAAGGCCCCGAGCGAAGCGAACGTGCTCGCCATCGCCCGGGAGACGGTTGAGGCGATGGGGCTCGACGTGGAGGTCGGCCCCTCCGACGTGGTGGTCCACGACGAATACGTCGGCGAGGGCTACGGCATCCTGAACGAGGACGTCGTGGAAACCATCGCGCTGACCGCCCGGACCGAAGGCATCCTCCTCGATCCGGTCTATACCGGGAAGGCCATGACGGGTCTGTTCGACATGGCGCGCACCGGGCAATTCAGCGACACCGACGTGGTGGTCTTCCTCCACACCGGGGGCACCCCGGCGCTGTTCCCGTACCGGGAGGGGCTCCTGGAGGATCTGCCGGAACGCACAGGCGAGTGACTCAATGACCAGAAAGAATCCGCCACACCCCGGCCTGTCGGTGCTGCATGACTGCATCGAGCCGCTGGGGTTGACCGTCGCCGAAGCCGCAAAGAAGCTCGGAGTCAGCCGGAAACAGTTGTCGGCGCTGGTGAACTGTCGCGCGGGGATCTCCCCGACCATGGCCATTCGGCTCGAAAAGGTGTTCGGCGGCGGCGCCGAGGCCTGGTACCGCTTACAGGCGAACTACGACCTTGCTCAGGCGGTTGTGGCGGCGAAGGATCTGCACCTCGAGCGGCTCTGGCCGAAGGCCGAGGACTCCGAGCAGGTCTCGGCGTAGCTCGCCGCACCAGACCTCGGCGCCGAAGGGGCGGCGGGAATCCCGCGGGAGCGCGGGCAGCGTCATCAACGCTGGTTTCGCGCTCCCGCGCGATGCCGACCAGAGGTGGGCGTTCCAAGCCGGGTGCGCCACTTGGCTGGCCGGAGCTTGGGTTCCTCCCTGGCCGGAGTCGCCGGCCGCCGAGCCGGTTCCCGCGTAGCCGGGCGCTACGGCCGGGATCGCGACCGCCGCGCCCAGGCGGCGGCGAGACCGCGGTCGAAAGTGACGAGATCGGTCGCCTGGCGCCGCAGGCAGCAGGCCAGATGGACGAGATCGCGCGCTTCGAGCTCGGGGTGACGGTCGGCCAATGTCCGGGCAAGCGCGACATCCTCCGGCTCCAGCGACCACACATCCGAGACCACCCGTTCGACCAGTCCGAACGCGTCGTCGCAACGCTCCAGGAGTCGGCGCCGCGAAAACACGTGGAGGACCTCCTGAAGGACCTCCGCCGAGGTAACGAACTCCGTACTGCTCCGCATCCCCCGGTCGAGCACGCGAAGGGCTTCCTCCCTCAAGGGATGTGATCTTCCGACCGCGAACAGGAAGACGTTCGTCTCGATGAAGGTCACAAGAACTCTTCGGGCCCGCGAATCTTCGAATCGAGTATGAGCTTCTTCGTCTCCTCCCAATCGGGCTCGCGGTCCGGACCACCGCCAGCGGCCGCCCGTTCCCAGCATCCCTCGAGATACGCGCGCAGTTCCTCCGGCGTGCCGAAGCGTCTTCCGGACGGGCGGCTGATTCTCTCCTCGGCGGCTTCGCGCAGCCAGGCGCCGAGCGACTTTCCCTCGCGAGCCGCCTGACCCTGGTAGCGGACCTTCTGGGCCTCGGTAACGATGAGGTGGATTCTGGACATGTCGCCGTGTTGCACATCTACTGTGTGCATGTGCAGCAAAGTGTAACATCCAAGAAACGCTCGCGCACCGGCATGGATGCGCGGAGCGGCCTCCGCAGGCGGCGCCAGCCCCTACGGGGAGGAGCGCCATCGACGCGGGTATCGCGCTACCGCGCGATGCCGGCCCGAGGCCGGCGCTCCGAGCCGCCGCCCCTGCTCAGGAACGATGCGCTGTGCCGGCTGAAGCCGGCGTTCCAAGCCGTGTGCGCCACCCGACTGGCTGGAGGTTGGGAGACCGGCGGGCCGAGCCGGCCGGCGCTTCAGCGGGTCGGAGCGACCAGTACGGCCCCAGTGACGCCGGCCTCGTGAAGGGCCCGGTTCAGATCCGCGACGCCGTCGCCGAGGAGGGTGGCGAGCCGTTCGAGGATCGGCTTCGCTTCCGCGTCCAGGTCGCGGAAGCGCTTGAAGGAGCCTCCGGTGGGGCGCCCGTAGTTCTGGGCGATGTGCCCGTAGAGATAGGCGATCTGGTTGTCCAGGCGCGGCGTGAAGTTGACGGGATCCTGACCGGCCTCGTTCTTCGTCTGGATCAGTTCGTCCTCGACCTCGGTCAGACCCTTCCGGAGGGTTTCCGACGCCTCCTCCAGTTCGTCGGTCCAGCGATCCGCCTGCCGCGCCCGCTTTTCGACCGCTTCCAACTGATCGCGGGCTTCCCGGAGCGCGCCGATCCGCTCGTGTACGCGCTCGAGCAACGCCTGCGACTGCCGCACCAGATCGTGCTGCTGGCGGAGATCGTCCTCCGTGACGGCCGTCCGCGGGTCCTTCATCACCTCGAACCGAACGGGATCGCCCCGGACTTCCTCCCCACCCTCCGTCCGGAAAGACAGCGAGGCGGCGTAGGACCCCGGCATAACGAACGCACCTCCGGTATAGGAGATGGACATCACCGCGCCCTTCAGTAGCTCCGGGCGGCGGTACTTCAGGTCCCAGGCGATCCGCTGGAGTCCGGCTTCCGTCTCCAGCACGGCGTCGGGATTCGGCTGAGCCTCCTCGGACCCCTCGCGCTCGGCATCGGGCGCCGGCTTCCGCTCGAACTCCCGGATCACCTCACCGTTCGCGTCCGTGACTGTGAGACGGAGTTCGTCACCCTCTTCGAGATCCTCGGGCAGGAAGTAGTGGAGGAGCGCTCCTGCCGGGCGGTTCTCCGGCGCGCCCGGACCGCGGAACGGCCGGCTGCCGCCGGTGGCCAGCCGCACGGCCGCTCCCGCCGGCAGGAGCGCCGGCGCGTCCCACGCACGGCCCGCCAGCGCCCGCACCGGCGTGAGGTCGTCGAGCACCCAGAACGAACGGCCCTGGGTGGCGACCAGCAGCTCGTCGCCCGCCACCTGCAGATCGGTGATCGGGGTGACCGGCAGGTCCCCGAAGGGAACGAAGCGCTCGCCGCCGTCAAGACTCAGGAAGAGCCCGAACTCGGTCCCCAGATACAGGACATTCTCGGCCCCGGGGTCCTCCCGGACCACCCGTACGGGGTGACCCGACGGTATTCCCCCGTCGCTCCCGAGACGCGTCCAGGTCGCTCCGAAGTCCGTCGTGCGAAAGACGTAGGGTTCGAAGTCGTTCTCGCGGTACCGCTGGACGGCGAGGAGAACCCCGCCGTCGTGACGCGCGGAGACGTCCAGGCTGTTCACCGTGCCTCCGACCGGCATGCCCGGCGGGGTGACTTCGGTCCACGACGCGCCGCCGTCCCGGGTCAGGTGGACGAGGCCGTCATCGGTGCCGACCCAGATGACGCCGGACGCGTGGGGAGACTCGCCCAGGGCGAAGATCGTTCCGTAGACCTCGACGCCGGTGTGGTCATGCTGCACCGGACCGCCCGGCAGGGCGCCCTTCTCGGGATCGCCCACCGTGAGGTCGGGGGAGATGGTCGTCCACGAGAGGCCGCCGTCGGTGGTTCGATGGACGTAGTTGGAGGTATGGAAGACGACGTCCGGGTCGTGCCCGGAAACGACGATCGGGGCGTTCCACTGAAACCGGTACTGGAGGTCGCGCGGGGCCGTTCCGTCAGCGAGTTCGGGATAGACGATCACGTTCCGCGCGCCGGCCTCGTCGCGGTCCTGCCGATCGATCTGGCCGATGTAGTTGCCCGCGTAGGTGAGTTCGGGCCGGCCGGGAGTCACGGCGATGTGCCCGCTCTCGCCGCCGGCGACGTCCCACCAGTGGGCTTCGGGTGAGAGGCCGCTGTCCGTCCAGGCCGGCACGCTGATCGTCGAGTTGTCCTGCTGCGCGCCATAGAGCCGCCGGGGAAACTCGTCGTCCACGGTGAGCCGATAGAACTCCGCGGTGGGCTGGTTGTGGATGGAGGACCAGTTCTCGCCCCCGTCGAGCGTCACGGTGGCGCCCCCGTCGTTCGCCTCCACCATGATCCGGGAGTCGTTCGGATTGATCCAAAGGTCGTGGTGGTCTCCGTGGGGGAGCCGGACGGTCTGGAAGGACTTGCCCGCGTCCACCGACTTCAGGAAGGGGGCGTTCAGCACGTAGACCGTGTCCGGATCCGTCGGGTCGCCGACCACGTGGCTGTAGTACCAGCCGCGGCCCCGCAAGCGGCGGTCGCCGTTCACCCGTGTCCAGGTGTCCCCGCCGTCTTCGCTCCGGTAGAGACCGCCCCGCTCCTCGGCGGCGGTGACGAGCGCGTACACCCGGCGCGGGTCCGACGCGGCGATGGACACCCCGATACGGCCAAGCGGGTTTTCCTCGGAGGCTTCCGGAAGCCCGCCCCCGACCGGTTCCCACGACGCGCCGCCGTCCCGGGTCCGGTAGAGCCCGCCCTCGGGACCGCCGTCGATGAGGGTCCAGGGTTTGCGCTCCGCCTGCCACATCGCGGCGAAGAGTTCCCGCGGGTTCGCCGGGTTCATCGCGAGATCCACGGCGCCCGTCGCGTCGGAAATCTGGAGCGACGCCGTCCAGGTCTGCCCACCGTCCTCCGTCAGGTAGACGCCACGCTCCGGCGAGCGGCCGAAGATCTGACCCAGCACCGCGACGAAGGCCCGGTCCGAGTCGTCGGGGTCGACCACGATCCGGCCAATCAGGCCGGCAGCCTCGAGGCCCACGTGGATCCAGGACCGTCCGGCGTCGGTGCTGCGGTAGACCCCGTTGCCGACGGAGATGTTGCCGCGCGGGGAGGCGGAGCCTGTTCCCACGTAGACGACGTTGGGATCCGAGGGCGCGACCGCCACCGCACCGATGGAGCCGACGGCGAACTCCTTGTCCGACAGGTTCGTCCACGAGATGCCGGCGTTCTCGGTCTTCCAGACGCCGCCCCCGGTGGAACCCATGTAGAAGACATGCGGCTGGTCGGGAATGCCGGTCACCGTGGTCACCCGTCCGCCGCGGGCGGGCCCCACCATCCGGAAATCGATGTCCCCGAGAACCTGCGCGGGCACCTCGAATCCGTCGGGAACCGCCGCCCGCCGGACCGGTCCCTGCGCCGCGGCGGGCGCGGCCGCGGCCACGAGCAGGAGCAACGTGCCCGCGAGCGACCCGGCGATCTTCACGCGCCCTCCGGAGCGCCGGCGCCGACGACGGCTTCGACCTCGATCTCGACGAGGTATTCCTCGCCGATGAGATCCGCGTAGGTCAGGGTGCAGGCGGGCCGGACGGCGCCGAAGAACTCACCGTGCACCCTGGCCACGGGTTCCCAGTCGGTCCCGGGCTTCACGTGGATGCGGGTGCGGACGACGTCGTCCAGGGCGCCGCCGAGGGACTCGATCGCGGTCCGGATCTTGCCGATCGCATAGCGCGTCTGTTCGGCCGGGTCGCCGACCGCCACCGGTCCGTCGGGCCCGGTCGCGGTGGTCCCGGACACCAGGATGCGATCGCCGATCCGGGTGGCGCGGGAGTAGCCGAATTCGCCTTCCCAGGCGACTCCGCTCCCGACGTGTCGGCGGTTCATGGGTCGCGGATTGTAGGAGCCCCGTCTGCCGGCCGTCCCGTCTCCCTGCCCCTCGCGAGTCAGTAGCGATGAACCGCCCGCAGCGCTGCGCGCTGCTGTGCCGGCTGAAGCCGGCGTTCCAAGCCGTTGCGTCACCACCGCCAGGCAACTCCGCGCCGAGGCGGAGGACGCCTTTCCGGGTGAGGTTGTGACGTGCGCGGTGCGGAGCACCGCGTGTGCCGGTCTGGAGACCGGCGTTCCAAGCCGGCGGCGCCATCACGGCGCACCTTCGCCGCGCTTCTCCACAAACATGGCGTCCCCATAGGAATAGAAGCGGTACCGCTCCCGCACCGCTTCGCGATAGGCGGCGAGCACCGCCTCCGTTCCACCGAGGGCTGCGACCAGCATGAGGAGCGAGCTCCCGGGCAGATGGAAGTTGGTCAGCATGGCGGAGACCACCCGGAATCGGTGGCCCGGAAGGATCAACAGCGACGTCGATCCGGCGATCCCATCGCTCTCGAGAACCCCGGGGGTCTCCAGCACGCGGACGGTCGTCGTCCCCACCGCCACCACCCGGCGGCCGTCGGCCAGTTGGGCGAGGACCGCCCTCCGGGTGGCATCGGGAACAAAGAACCGCTCGGCCGCCAGGTCGTGGTTGCGCGGGTCCTCGACCCGCACCGGGGCGAAGGTCCCGTATCCGACGTGAAGGACCAGGTCCACGATCCGGACGCCGCTCGCGCGCAGCCGGCCGAACATCCCGGATTCGAAGTGGAGGCCGGCGGTCGGAGCCGCCACCGAGCCGGGAAACCGGGCGTACACGGTCTGATAACGCTCCCGGTCCACGCCGTCCGGCCCTTTCGAACCCTCGGGATCCCGGCGGATGTACGGCGGCAGGGGCGTCCGGCCCACCTGCTCGGCGAGGTCGAGAATCCCCGCCGCGCCGGAAACGATCCGGACCTCGCGCTGCCCGCCGCCGAGATCCGTTCCCACCTCCAGGCGGACCGGGTGTCCCTCGCCGGCGAGCAGGCGGACGCCGGGTCGAAGCGCCGGCCGGGTGAGCGCCCGGAAGTGCCCTCCCGGTCCCTCGCCCTCCGGGAGGATGAACACTTCGACGCGCCCGCCGCCCACCTCCTTCCGGGCCGGCACGCGGGCGGGAATCACCCGGGTGACGTTGCGGACCAGCAGGTCATCCGGCCGGAGCAGCGACGGGAGATCGGGAAAACGCCGGTGCGCCGTCCGGCCATCGCCATCGAGATGGAGCAGGCGGGCGTCACTCCGCGCCGCCGGCGGGTGCTGAGCGACGAGTTTTTCGGGAAGTTCGAACGTGAAGTCGGAGGTCCGCACCTCCAGCTACCGGCCTGCCGATCAGCCCGGCTGGCTGGCGGGGGAACCTGGAAACAGCGTGCCCGACGCCGCGCGCCCCAGGTGCCTGGCGCCCCGGTCGGTGATCATGCGTCCCTTCGCCGTCCGCCGCAGGAAGCCGCGGTAGATGAGATACGGCTCGTGGACCTCCTCGAGCGTGCGGTTGTCCATCCCGAGGGTGGCGGCGAGGTTGGCCACCCCCACCGGCCCGCCGGAGAAGTTGTCGAGCAGGCTCTCGAGGATCTTGCGGTCGAAACGGTCGAGCCCCTGTTCGTCGACCTGCGCGATCTCGAGCAACGCGAGCGCCGTCTCCCGGCGGATCGTTCCGTCGCCGCGCACCTCGGCGTAGTCGCGCACCCGCCGCAACAGGTTGTTGGCGACCCGCGGCGTCCCCCGGGCCCGCGAGGCGATCTCCTCTCCCGCATCCGGCTCGAGGTGCACCCCGAGCACTCGCGCGGCGCGGGCCAGGACCCGCTCCACCTCCTCGACGGAATAGAACTCAAGCTGGTGGACGAGCGGGAACCGGTCCCGCAGTGGGCCGGTCAGCAGATCGGCACGGGTGGTCGCCCCGACCAGCGTGAAGGGCGGCAAGTCGATGCGGAGACTGTGGGCGCCGAGCTTCTCGCCGACCATGATGTCCACGTAGTGGTCCTCCATGGCCGGATAGAGGACCTCCGCGACGGCGGGCGCGAGGCGATGAATCTCGTCGATGAACAGGATCTCGTTGCGGCCCAGCGCGTTCAGGAGCGCCACCATGTCGCCGGTGCGCGGCACGAGCGGCCCCGCGGAGGTGTGCATGGGAACTTCGAGCTCCCGGGCGAGGACCGCGGCGAGCGAGGTCTTGCCGAGTCCGGGCGGTCCGTGGAGGAGCACGTGATCGAGGGCTTCTCCCCGGCCCCGCGCGGCGCCCACGCTGATCTCGAGCTGTTCGAGGACCGCGGTCTGGCCGACGTACTCCCCGAAGTCCCGCGGGCGGAGCGTCTGGTGGAACTCCTCGTCCCGGCGGGCGGGGGCACCCTGCGGCGCAGCCATGCAGCGCTCCCGTCAGTTTTCCCGTCCGGGTCCGGGGGCCGGAAGCGAGGTGAAGTCGGCCCGGTCCCCCTCGGGCGCCGGCAGGTCGAGGATCCGCATGAGATCGAGCGCGTTGCCGCGGGCGAGGACTCCTTCCCGAAGCTGATAGTCGAACTCCATGGCGCCGTCCCTCACCCGCTCGGTGAAGTGCATGTTACGGACGCGTCCCGGCAGTTCGTGGGCCAGCTCCGTGAGCGACAGGTCGTGCGTCGTCATCACGCCGACGGCGGATCGCCGGCCCAACTCGCGGAGGAGCGCGGCGACGGCGGCGCGGCGGTCATCCGAGTTCGTCCCCTGCAGGACCTCGTCCAGCAGGAAGAGCAGCGGCTCCTCCTTCGAGCCGGTGTTCAGGACCGCCTTGAGCGCCAGGAGCTCCGCCAGGAAACGGGAAACGCCGTCCTGGAGCGAATCGTGAACGGCGATCGAGGCTCCGAGGGCGAGCGGCCCGAGGCGGAACGTCGTGGCGGCGGTCGGCGCGCCCATCCGGGCCAGGACAAAGTTGACGCCGATCGACCGCAGCAGGGTGCTCTTGCCCGACATGTTGGAGCCGGTGACGATGAGCACGTCGGCTTCCCCGCGGCCGAGGCGGACGTCGTTCCGCTGCAGACGCGCTTCCGGGATGAGCGGATGACCAAGACCCCGCGCTTCGAAACCCGGTTCGTCGTCGAACTCGGGGAAGACGTGTCCGGGGCGCTCGATGCAGTACTGCGCGAGCGCCAGGAGGGCGTCGAACTCCCCCGCGGCGCGCACCCATCCCCGCGCCTCCCGCTGGTAGCGGCGCCGCCAACGCTCGATGGCCCACCGGTGATGCGTGCCCCAGAACAGCATCGCGGCTACCGGCGCAAAGAGCAGATTGCGCCGCGCGGACAGGCGGACCTGCAGCCGTTCCAGCTTGCCGAGCGCCACCTCGGCGCGCGCCAGGCGCCCCGCAAGGTCCCGTAGCAGGGGCGATTCAAATGCTTCGGAGGTGACGGAGAGCGCGATCTGCCGGATGCCGGCGATCTCCGATTCCATCAACCGCAGGACGGTTTCCTGCTCCCGTACCTGGGACCGGAGCCAGAGACCCCAGGCCGCCGAAAGGGACACCGCGGCCAGAAAGAAGGACGCCTCCCCCGCGGTGATCCACCGCAGGAGCCCCCCCAGCATGGTCGCACTCAGCAGGACGGCCAGAACCCCGGGCAACACATCGGGCTTTCGGCCCGAAGGTGCAGCGGAGGTGTTCTCCTGCCCGTCGCCGGTCCCGCCATCCGATGCCAGCCAATCGAGCACCACCGACGATCGGGTGTTCGGCCACGGCTCGAGAGCACCCGTCGCCGCGAGCGTCTCCTGGATTTCGGTCCGGGCTCCGAGTTCCCGGATGGCAAGCTGACGGCCGGCGACCTCCTCCGGCGCCGCGGACTGGATCAACCACCCGGCAAGCGTTTCGCCGCCGGTGTCGGTCCGCCAGTCCGCGAGCCGCTCGAAGAGCCCACCCGATCCGAAGAGGTCCAGATGGTCGCCGAGGTGACTCTCCCCGAGTTCCGAGACCCGGTGGCGCCGGTCCGCGAGACGATGGTCCTCGTCCGCCGTGTTGCGATGGGCGGGAGTCCCTCCTCGCCGGATCGCGGCCGCCGGAGTGCCGGGGCTGCCCGGCTCTCCCTCCGTGTCCCGATCGACCCGGACCGCCGCCCGGTGGTAGAGCTGGGCGACGTGGTGGACGCCGCGCGCCCGGTTCAGGAGGCGTTCGTGCACGAACGCCAGCCAGACGAACAGGGCGCAGGGGACGAGGACCCACCACGGGGACCAGAACCCGACATCGCCGGCGCCCAGCGCCAGGGCGAGCGCCACCACGACCACCGCCAGGCGCGCCGTCGAGATGCGGCGGACCCGCGTGAGCAGGCCGGAAGCCTCGGTCAGCCGTTCGTTGGCCCGGCCCCAGAACTCGTTGGCGTCCGCGGGCGAGGGAGAAGAAGGGGTCATGCGGGCCCTCGGGAAGTCAGGCGGCTGAGAGCCGCCTTGAAGAGCTCCTGGACCTCGGCGTCGGGCTTCTCGGCGCGGACCGACTGTACGACCTCTTCGATGCGGCGCCGGTCGGTGAACTGCAGGTTGGCGAAAGCGGTGACCAACTGTTCGTGGACCGGATCGCGCGGCGCCGGCGGCGGCGCGTCGCTCTCGTCGTCCGGAAGCGCTTCCGCGAGTTCCGTGATGAGGCGGCGCGCGAGCTTCGCGCCGACCCCGGGCGCCCCCTGGAGGAACTTCACTTCCTTGTCCCGGATGGCCTGCCGAAGCCGGGGCACGGAGAGCGACAGGAGATTCAGGGCCACCGAGGGGCCGACGCCGTTGACCCCGCGGAGCTGGTCGAAGACGACCGCCTCCTCCCGACTGCCGAAACCGTAGAGCTGCACGGTTTCCTCGCGGTGCAGCAGCATGCGCACCGTGAGGCGGACCTCGTCCCCGGGCGCCGGCAGCCGCGACGCGGTGCCGGTGGGGACCTGGAGCCGGAAGCCGATGCCGCCCACGTCGAGCAGCACCTGACCCTCGCCCGTGTCGAGGAGCCGGCCGACGAGGCGCTCGATCATCGCGGGCGCCCCTGCACTGCGCGGGTCAGACGGGCCTCGGCTCGCCGGGCGTCCAGATGACAGATCGCGACGGCAAGCGCGTCGGCCGCGTCCTCCGCGTCCGGCGGCTCGGCCATCCCGAGGCGCCGGGCCACCATGCCGGCGACCGAGCCCTTTCCGGCCGCTCCGTAGCCGGTGAGCGCCTGCTTGACGCTGCGCGGGCTGTACTCGGCGACGGGAAGGTCGGCCGCCGCTACCAGCACCGCGCCGCGCGCGTGCCCGAGCGTGAGGGCCGCCCCGGCGCTCGCCGCGCTGAACACCTGCTCCACCGCGACCTCGTCGGGGTGGAGCCGCCTGATGACTTCGCCAATCTCTCGATGCAGCCTCTGAAGGCGCAACACGAGCGGGTCGCGGGGCGGGCAGCGGACGACCCCGAAGTCCACGACGCGCAATCGGCCCCCGGTCTCATCCACCGCTCCCCAGCCGGCGATCCGCGAACCGGGATCGAGGCCGACGACGCGAATCCCGGGCCGGGTCCCGGAATCACCGGCGGCCTTCGACGGATCCAAAGGAGGCTGCTCGGTCAGGACGCTGCGACGTCCAGCTCTTCGTCGTCCATGTCGAAGTTCGCCCACACGCCGGTCACGTCCTCGTGATCCTCGAGCGCTTCCATGAGCTTGAGGACCCGCTGGGCTTCGCCGCCGGCGACCCGGACGTGCTGGGTCGCGAGCATGGCGATCTCCTCGCTGTCGCACCGGATCCCGCTCGACCCGAGCGCGTCCCTGACGGCCCCGAACGCCTCGGGCGGGCAGCGCAGGTCCCAGTGCTCGCCGTCCTCGAGCACGTCGCTGCCACCGCTCGACAGGACCAGGTCGATCAGGTCGTCTTCGGAGGCCTGGTCCTTGGGCACCAGGAACTGGCCGGCCTTTTCGAACATCCAGTTGACCGAGCCGCTCTCGCCCAGGTTCCCGCCGTACTTGGAGAACAGGTGGCGGACATCGCTGACGGTGCGGTTCCGGTTATCGGTCGCCGCCTGGACGAAGACGGCGACCCCACCCGCCGCATAGCCCTCGTAGCTGGCGTCTTCCAGCCGGAAGCCGGGGAGATCCCCGGTGCCCTTCTTGATGGCGCGGTCAATATTGTCGCGGGGAACGTTCCCGGCCTTCGCCTTCTCGACCGCCAGCCGCAACCGCGGGTTGAACTGCTGGTCGCCGCCGCCGATGCGGGCGGCCATGGTGACCTCCTTGAGCAGCCGGGTGAACGCCTTGCCGCGCTTCGCATCCACGATCGCCTTCTTGTGGCGGATCGAGTGCCATTTGCTGTGTCCCGACAACGAGCGACTTCTCCTGGTGCAGTGGCGGCTTGCGCTCGAAAAATCGTAACCCAAGCCGTGGCGATCACCCCGGCGCTCGGCGCCCCGCGCGGGCGCGGTCCCACCATCCCCGAGACCGCTCCCGAGGTCTAGTCGTCGAAGACGAAAGCGGGCTCCGCGTAGTAGCGGACGCGCCCGGTTTCGAAGCGGTCGGCCACGAGATCCTCGAGGCGGCGGCGCTTCTCGTCCAGCGGCAGGTTCGTCTCCAGGAAGGACAACGGAAGATTGAAACCCAGCACCCGCCGGGGGACCAGGAACCGGGTGATCCCCGACGGCAACCGCGCGCCCGCGTCGGTCGTGGCGAGCACCTGCTCCTTCGAAATGTCCGAGTACTCCAGCAGGCCGCCGAACTCCGGGTAGGCGGATCGGACCTCATCGAGGTCGCGATGCGCAATCCGGGCGAGCCGCGCGCGCGGATGCGTGTAGCGCGCGCAGAGCTCGCGGAGGGCGGCCGCCCGCTCGGCAGGACCGGGGTGGCCCAGCAGCACCGTGGCCTCGCCGTCGCGTGACCAGAGACGGCAAAGGGGCTGCCCCTCCGGGCCGGCCGATTCGCGCGGGCGGTGGAACCGGGTGGCCGCCGGCGGATCCTCGAGGATCAGCGCCGCCTCCCGGCTGCGGATCACGTGGTTCCAGTGCGTCAGGCCCAGGGCGTCATCCGCAAAGGTCTCCGTCTGCACGAGGGCGTGCTGCATTCCCATGCGCCGCAGAGCCTCGATCCGGTTCGCTCCGTCGAGCAGCAGCCGCCGGCCGTCGGCCAGGCGGGCGACGATGGGAGGATTCCGAAGGATCCCGTCGGAACCCAGCCGCTCGATCAGCGCCGCCACCCGGGCGAGGTCCACTTCCTCGTGCAGCCGGATGTCGCGGATCCGCAGGACCTCCATCGCCGGAATCCCGGCCTCGTGGGGTTGCTTCTCGCGGCTGGGCATGAGGAGCGGCGATTGTAGAGTCGGGTTCGGGGGGCGGCCGGAACGAAGCGCCAAATGAGTGCACCGGACGGGGCCGGTATTGGTAGGATTTCCGGTTCCCTCACCCGGCTTTCCGCCATGTCTCCTGACTCCCGCACCCGATGGTTTCCCGTTCTCGGGCTTGTGCTGGGCGTGGGGCTGCTGGCGGCCTGCTCGGGAGGCGATGACGACACCATCCGAATCGGAGCCGCGCTCCCGCTGAGCGGCAAACACGCGAACGTCGGCGGGTTCTTCCGGGACGGCTACCAGCTCGCCGTCGAGGAAGCGAACGCGGCGGGCGGCGTGGAGATCGACGGGGTCCGGCGGCCGATCGAGCTGCGTGTCTATGACGACAAGAGCGACGCCTCCATCTCTCCGAGCCTCCTGGAGCGGCTGATCGCCGTCGACGGTGCGGTCGCCCTCCTGTCGGGGTATTCCACCCCGCTGGTCCAGGCACAGGTCATCGTCCCGATGCGCCGCGGAATCCCTTTCATGAATGCCGGCGGCGCGTCGAAATCGATCTTCCGCGAAGGAAACCAGTGGGTCTTCGGGGCGCTCAGCCCGGTGGAGTCGCTCGCGAGCACGACGCTCGAGTGGCTGATGTGGGAGCAGGGCCAGGACCGCCTTCCCAGACCGCTCCGGGTTGCGATGGTATGGCAGAACACGGACCACGGCCGCGAATACCGGACCGGCGTCCACGATGTCATCGAGGGGCGGACGGACCGGTTCGAACTCGTCCTCGACGAGTCCTTCGAACACCTCTCGAGCGACCACACCTCGCTGATCGTGAAGGTGCGCTCGGTCGAAGCGGACGTGTTCCTGTCGGACGCCCACGAACCCGACTTCCTGCTGCAGCACCGCGCCTACGTGGAGCAGGGACTCGGGCACATCGCGGTGAGCTACGGAGCGCGCGGTCCGGAGCGCTCGGTTCGCGAGGGCCTGGGCGAAGCGGTGTCCCACCTGGTTTCGGCGCAGTGGTGGACCCGGGCGTTGCCCTACGAGCGGTCGCGGCACTTCGTCGAACGGTACGAGGCGCAGTTCGGCGGACCGGTCACCGAGTACTACCCGGCGGTCGCCTACGAAGCGGCCAGGGCGCTGATCGTCGCCATCGGAAACGCGGGCTCCACGGAGGCGGAGGCGATCCGGAATGCCCTCACGAACCTCGAGCTGGACGACTCCCTGCTTCCGGGGGGCCGGCTGTACTTCCCGGAAGAGAGCCGCCTCCAGATCGAGAACCGCTGCGTCATCGTTCAGAACCAGCCGGAGGGGGGAGTCCGCATCGTCTTCCCGCCGGAAGCGGCGGAGGGGCCCGCCTACCTGGGAAGCTGAGACGGCCACCCGGCGCCGGTCGGAGCGGGGCGTCGATGGCACCAGGCACGCCGACTGACGAACCCGCATCGTGGTTGACCTGCTCTCCGTCCTGGCGTCCGGGATCCTGGTGGGCACGGTCTACGCCTACATGGCGTACGGGCTCGGCCTGATCTACGGCGTCCTGCGGGTCGTCAACCTCGCTCACGGGGCCTTCCTGACCCTCGGCGTGTACGTGACCTGGTGGCTCAACACCACGTTCGGCATGGATCCTCTCGTTTCCATCCTGATCACGGTCCCCCTGGGCTTCGCCCTGGGAGCCACCGTGGAGCGGACCCTGGTGTTTCGCCTCCGGGACAGCCCACCGGTGACCACGCTGCTCCTGCTCTTCGGGGTATGGCTGATCGTCCGGAATGCCCTCTATCTCATTTTCGGCGGGGCCGACCGGTCGCTGCTGACGTCCTACTCGCTCGAGTCCCTGGCGGTCGGACCGCTGACGCTGAGCATCCCGCGGCTGATCGTGTCCGCCTTCTCGCTGCTCGGCTTCGTGGTGTTGGCCCTCATGCTCAAGCGGACCTGGTCGGGTCTCGCGCTGCGGGCGGTAGCTCAGGACCGCGAAGCGGCAGCCCTGTCCGGAGTGCCGGTGAACCGGGTGTGGGCCGTCGCCTTCGGAATCGGGTCCGCACTGGCGATGTCCGCGGGGAGCCTGATGTCGCTGTTCTACTCCGTCACTCCCGAGTTCGGCGCCCGTTTCCTCCTCAAGAGCTTCTGCGTGGTCGTCCTGGGCGGACTCACCAATATCGGCGGAATCCTCGTCGCCGGCATCGGGCTCGGCATCGCCGAGGACCTGACCGCCTTCTACATCCACACCGGCTACCGGGATGTCGTGAGTTTCCTGGTCCTGACCGCGGCTCTCGTGATGCGCCGGGCCGATTCGGACTGACCGGGATGTCGTCCTTCACCCGGCGCCACCTCCTCCTCGGGGTGGGGGCGTTGGCTGGACTGGCGCTGGTCGCTCCACTGCTGCTCGCGAATCCCTACAGCTCGCGGCTCGCGCAGCTCCTGTTCATGAACGTTCTGCTGGCCAGCGCCTGGAACCTGGTGGGAGGCTTCGCCGGACAGATCTCGTTCGGCAACGCGTCGTTGTTTGGAGTGGGCGCCTACGCCACCTCCATGCTGTGGCTGGCCGGCGTTCATCCCTTTCTCACGATGCCGGTGGCCGCCCTTCTCGCGGCCCTGTACGGCGTGGCGTGGGGATGGCCCTGCCTCCGGCTCCGTGGGCCCTATTTCGCCATCGCCACGATCGGGGTGGCGGAAGCGACGCGGATCGTGGCGAACCACATCGAAGCGGCCGGCGGCGCTTCGGGCCTCACGCTGCCGCTCGAGCAGGACCTGGGGCCCGTCCTGCTCTACGCGCTCGGCGCGGTCCTCGCCGTGGCAGCGGTCCTCGTCAGCGCCGCTGTGAGGCGTTCGCGTCTGGGCCTCGGACTGATCGCGCTGCGCGAGGACGCGCAGGCCGCCGCCGCCTCCGGCGTCAACGTCGCCCGGCAACAGGTCACGGTCTTCGCCGTTACCGCCGCCCTGACCGGGCTCGCCGGCGCCTACTACGCGGTGTTCACCCTCTATGTAGTCCCCGAGAAGGTGTTCGGCTTCGACCTTTCCATCAGCCTCGTGCTCATGGTGCTGGTGGGAGGGATCGGCACGGTGATGGGGCCGGTTCTGGGTGCGGGGATCTACCTCTTCCTCGAGCAGTTCGTGCTCGCCAGTCTCGCGGACATCCACCTCGCGGCCTTCGGGGCGCTGCTGATCTTCATCATCCTGATGGAACCGCGGGGGGCGGCGCCGCGCCTCGCCCAGCTCGTGGGACTGGTACGAAGGAGGATCGGATGAGCGGGCCGGCCGCGGCATCGGCCCTGGTCGAAGCGCGCGGGGTCGTCAAGCGTTTCGGCGGCCTCACCGCCGTGCACCGCCTTGATCTGGCGCTCCGGGAAGGGGAGATCCTCGGTCTCATCGGCCCGAACGGCGCCGGCAAGACGACGCTCTTCAACCTGCTCAGCGGCCAGTTTGCTCCCGACTCCGGGAAGATTCTCCTGGAGGGGCGGGAAATCCACCATCTCCCCTCCCACCGGATCTGCCGGCTGGGGCTCGCCCGCACCTTCCAGGTTCCGCGCCCGTTCCTGGCCATGACGGTGTTCGAAAGCGTCCTCGTGGGCGCCCAGTTCGGCCGGCGGGTCCCCGGGAAACCCGCTGCCGAGACTGCCGACCGGTGCGTCGGCCTGACCCGGCTCGAGTCCCGCCGCAACGCGCCGGTTCATTCGCTGAACCTGGCGGAACGGAAGCGGCTCGATCTCGCTCGCGCTCTCGCCACCAGACCCCGGGTCCTGCTGGTCGACGAGGTCGCCGCGGGGCTCAATCCAACGGAGGTCCGTGAAACGGTCGGGATCCTCCGGGAGGTTCACGCGAGTGGAATCGGCATCATCTATGTCGAACACGTCATGGAAGCGGTCATGGATATCTCCCATCGCGTCCATGTGCTCGACCACGGCGCCACGATCGCCATCGGCACCCCAGCGGAGGTCACCCGGGACCCCGCGGTGATCGAGGCGTATCTCGGCCGGTCTGCCGGTTCGTGAGGAAGTTGCGCCGATGAGTCTTCTCGAGGTTCGCGATCTGAAGGTACGCCGCGGCGGGGTGCCGGCGCTCCGCGGCGTCACCTTCGACGTGGACCGGCGGGAAGTGGTGGCCCTGCTGGGGGCGAACGGCGCCGGCAAGACGACGACGCTGCGCGCGATCAGCGACCTTTCCAGGCCGGAATCCGGTGAGATCCGGTTCGACGGACGCTCCATCGTGGGCGCCTCCTCGACGCGGGTCGTGGAGGCCGGCATCGCGCACGTGCCCGAAGGGAGCCGGATCTGGCCCGAAATGACGGTGGCCGAGAATCTGAGACTGGGCGCCTACGCCGTCCGCCGCAAGGGCTCCCCGGCGGAGCGATTGGCCGCGGTTTTCGAACTCCTGCCGCGCCTCGCCGAGCGGGCCGGACAACTGGCGGGCACCCTTTCCGGCGGAGAACGTCAGATGGCCGCGATCGGCCGGGCGCTCATGGCCTCGCCGAAACTCCTGCTTATGGATGAACCGTCACTCGGGCTGTCGCCCCGGGTGGTGGACACGGTGTTCGACACCATCCAGGAGATCCGCAGGGACGGGGTGGCGGTGCTGCTCGTCGAGCAGAACGTGGTGCGGGCGCTCGAGATCGCGGAACGCGCCTACGTCCTCGAAGGCGGCAGGATCGTGCGCCAGGGCAGCGGAGAAGAACTGCTTGACGATCCCGAGGTGCGCCAGGCGTATCTCGGACGAACGGCGGGCGCCGGGCATTCCGGAGCCTGAACTCCGGACACTCCGAAACCGTCGGTCGGCCGCGCCGACCGACGGTGGCGGTCTTCGGCTACTCCGACAGCCAGCCCGTAATGGCGACGAACTCGC
>VXNL01000074.1:0-7281 GCA_009840635.1 Acidobacteriota bacterium
GGGGGCGGCCCCCCTCTCGACACCCCCGACGCCCCCCGGGGGGAGTCCCGTTCCCGCCCGGGGGCCGTCGACGCGCCCGCCGCCCGCCGCTCCGAGGTCCACCCGCTTCGGGGACCCTTCAAGGCCCGCACGCACGCCGCGAAAGACGGCGCCCCAAGCCGCTTCGGGATCCGCGAACCGCACCTCCGCCTTCGCCGGATGCACGTTCACGTCCACGGCGTCCGGCGGCGCCTCGACGAACACGTAGGCCTTCGGCGTGCCGCTCAGGCTCGAGACCCGGCGGTAGCCCTCGGTGACGGCGTGGAAGAGGCGCCGGTCTCTGATGGGCCGACCGTTCAGGAACAACAAGAGCCGCGAGGAAGCGCCGCGGCGCGCCATCGGCGGCGACAGGAAGGCCCGGACCGTGAGTGCCCCGGCCCGCGCCTCGATCGGAATGGCGTCCCGGGCCCAGCGCGGTTCCAGTTGCTGGAGACGTTCCGCGGCGTCACCCGCCGGCTCGAGAGCGAACACCGTCCGGTCTCCACTCTGCAGACCGAAACGGATATGGGGCCAGGCGAGCGCCAGGTTCGACACCGCCTGCACGATGTAGGACGCCTCGGTCCTTTCGGCACGCAGGAACTTGCGCCGCGCCGGGGTGTTGAAGAACAGGTCGCGGACCTCCACGACGGTGCCCGGGCGCGTCCCGGCCGGGCGGTCGGCGACTGTCGCGCCGCCTTCGACCCCGATCTCCCAGCCGGAGTCCGCTTCCCGCTCGCGGGTTCGCAGCCGGAATCGGGAAACCGAGGCGATCGAGGGCAACGCCTCCCCTCGAAAGCCCAGCGACCCGATGGAGGTCAAGTCATCGACCGAGTCGATCTTGCTGGTGGCGTGGCGCTCGATCGCCAGGCGGGCGTCCTCGGGCGTCATCCCCACCCCGTCGTCACTCACCCGGATCTCGGTTCTCCCGGCATCCCTGACGCGCACCGAAACCGCTGCAGCGCCCGCGTCGATCGAGTTCTCGACAAGTTCGCGGACCACCGCCGCCGGCCGCTCCACCACCTCCCCGGCGGCGATCTGATTGGCTACCACCGGCGGCAGCCGCTGAATCCGCCCCATCAGGTCGTCGTCAGGAACCTTCCATCATGGCGCGGCGGCTTGGAACGCCGGCTTCAGCCGGCACGCGCGGCGCTCGGCGCCGCGCACGTCACAACCCCCACCTGCCCTCATGACGCCGAGGCTTCGATCTGGCTCAGATCCCCCACCTCACTGAACAGCGCGTCCAGGCGGGCAAGCAGCGCCAGCCGGTTCGCACGCACCGCGGGGTCCTCGGCCATGACGAGCACGTCGTCGAAGAAAGTGGCGATCGCGGGCGAGAGGGTGGCCAGCGCCTGAAACGCCGGGAAATAACGGGTCTCCGCGAAGCAGCGGAGGACCTCCGCCTCCACCCGTTCGAGCGCGGCGTGGAGCTCCTCCTCCGCCGGCTCGGTGAGCAGCGCCGGGTCGAGACCCGCTCCCTTTTCCTCCTGGACCTCGGGCGCGAGGATGCGCCGGACCCGCCGCGACGCCGCCGCCAGCGTGGCGTAGTCCCCACTGCCCACGGCCTTCGCGAGATCGACGATGCGTTGCCAGGTGTCAGCGACCGGATGGGACCAGTCCCTGGTCGCGAGCACGGCGTTCACCACTCCCTTCGGCGTTGACGGGCCGACGAAGGCGTGCGGCAGGCGATCGTTCACGAAATCCGCGAGCTTCCGGCAAACGACCGGCCGCGTCTCATCGTCGGGGCGGTATCCGTCGAGGGCCCGGCACAGCAACGCTTCCGGCGAGGGCCAGCCACTTCGAGGTCCCGGGTACTCCGCGGGAGCGTCCCGTAACACCCGGATCAGCGAGAGCGCCGCCCGCCGCAACGCGAACGGATCGCCCGACCCCGACGGTTCCTCCCCGGCGAGGAAGAGGCCGGCGAGCGTGTCCGCCCGGTCGGCCAGCGAAACCGCGGCTCCCTCGGGACCGCGGGGCAGGTCTCCGTCGAGCCCCCCGGGCCGGTAGTGGTCATAGACCGCCCGCCAGACGGTTTCCGGGAGGCCCTCCTCGCGGAGAAGCAACCCCCCAACCAACCCCTGGAGCGACGCGAACTCGCCCACCAGATTCCCCGTCAGGTCGCACTTCGAAAGCCCGGCGGCTTGCGACGCCGCGGCGGCGTCCGCTCCGGCCGCATCGGCGATCCAGGCAGCCAATTCCTCCATCCGGTCGGCCTTTTCCCGAAAAGTGCCGAGTCGCTGATGGAAGACCACGCCGGCGAGGCGCGGCCGGGTCTCGGCAAGCGAAACCTTCCGATCCTCATCCCAGAAGAACCGCGCGTCCCGCAGCCGGGCGACCACGACCCGTTCCGCGCCGCGGCGGACGTGCCCCTCGGGATCGTCCGGCAGGTTGGTCACCGCAATGAAGGACGGACTCGTGGGAAACGGGAAGAACTTCTGGTGGTGAACCAGAACGGTGTCCCGGATCTCCTTCGGCAGCGAAAGGAACTCGTCCGGAAACCGGCCCAGAACCGCTCCGGGAACCTCCACCAGATCCTTGTGCACGTCGGCTGCGGTACCGACCTCGGCGGACTCTCCGGCCGCGGTCTCACAGCGCCTGATTGCTGCGAGCAGGTGACCCTTCCGCTCCTCGTCGTCGAGCAACACGTACCGGCTCCGCAGGCCCTCGACGAGTTTCCCGAGCGAGTCCACGGGGAACGGAGCCCCGGGGCGCTCTTCTTCCACCGTGGTCCGCGCCCTATGGCCGTAGCTGTGGTTTCCGGCGGCCACCGGCGTGCCTCCCGTCACCTCGATCCGGAAGGGGATGACCTCATCCCCGAACAGGGCCACGATCCAGCGGATGGGACGAGCGAAGGCGAACGGCTTCTCGCCGATGGACGCATCCCAGTTCATGGCCTTCGGGAGCGGCACGGCGCGCAGCGCGTCCTCGAGGATGCCGGGCAAGATCCGGATCGCCGGCCTCCCGGGCACGACCTGGCGGATCCCCAGGTATTGGCCGCGTGGAGTCTCCACTGCCTGGAGACGGCTTTCGAAATCGGGCTCCTCGATTCCCTGACGGCGGGCGAAACCCGCGGCGGCCCGGCTCCAGCCGCCACCTTCATCCCTGGCGACCCGCCAGGGCGGACCCAGGACCTCTTGAACCTGATCCGGCTGGGATTCAGGAATCCCGGCGCCGTGGACCACGAGCCGGCGGGCGGTGCTGTGCGAGCCGATCGTCTCCGCGGTCAGCCGCTCCCGGTCGAGACCTTCGGTGACGGCCGTTTCGAACCCCTGCGCGAGACCGGCGACCCAGTCGGCGGGAATCTCCTCGCACCCGATCTCGATCAGGAGTTCCCGTCCGCTCATTGGTCGGCCAGGTAGCGGTGCGCGGCGGCCGTCGCCAGGCCGCGCACCGCCAGGATGCGGCGCGGACGGTCGCTGACGGAGACGGCCCCCCGCGAGTCGAGCAGGTTGAAGAGATGGGAAGCCCGGAGACACTGCTCGTAGCCGGGCAGGACCAGACCGCTGTCGATCAGGCGGCTGCCTTCGGCGATCGCTTCGTCAAAGCCGCGGCTGAGCGCCGCCGCGTCGGCTTCCTCGAAGGCGTAGCGCGAGGATTGCTGCTCGTCGGCGAGCCGCACCGTGCGGTAGTCCACACCGTCGGTCCACGTGAGGTCGTATACGTCATCCACGTCCTGCAGGTACATGGCAAGACGCTCCAGCCCGTAGGTGATCTCCACCGAGATCGGAGCCAGTTCGATGCCCCCGGCCTGCTGGAAGTAGGTGAACTGGCTGATCTCGAGTCCGTCGAGCACGACCTGCCAGCCGACGCCCCACGCCCCGAGAGTGGGCGCCGCCCAGTTGTCCTCTTCGAAACGGAGGTCGTGTTGGGAAGCGTCCACCCCGCACGCCGCCAGACTCTCCAGGTAGAGGTCCTGAATGTCCTGGGGAGACGGCTTCAGGATGAGCTGGAGCTGGTGGTGCTTGTAAAGACGGTTCGGGTTCTCGCCATAGCGCCCGTCGGCGGGCCGGCGCGAAGGCTGCACGTACACCACCTTCCACGGCGCCTTTCCCAGCACGCGGAAGAACGTCTCCGGGTGCATGGTGCCGGCGCCCATCTCCATGTCGTACGGCTGGGCGACGACGGCTCCCTGGTCGGCCCAGTAGCCCGTCAGCTTCGCGATCAGGTCCTGAAAGGTCATCGCGCGGGTGCTCCGACGGGATGGACCACGGGTTGGAGCAATCCCTCGAGCGCGTGGCGGGCCGGCAGCGCCCGGTCGGCGTGGCCCGCGGTCAGCCGCCCGTGGAACCGGAATAGTTCACGGACGGTCGCGGCGTTCGGCACCGCGGCCGAGGGAGGTTCCGCCCAGAAGGTATCCAGCAGGCCGAGTGCGCCCGCGGAGAGGCGGTCGGTCGGTTCGCCGTGCCCGGGAGCGCAGCGCGTGCAGGCATAGACCGGACCGGCGGCAAAGAACACCGCTCCGTCCTGCTCGAAACCGGCTCCGCAGGCGCAGCGCCCGGGCCGCGGGTAGAGCCCCGAGAGACGCAGCAGCCACGCTTCGAAGTAGGCGACGACCAGCTCCGCGGAGAGGTCGTCGAGAAGCGCGTCCCGGCAGGCGCAAATCAGCCGGAAGAGTCTCGGGTCGGCTTCCCGGTCCGGGGCGAAGGTGTCCACGAGCCGGGAAAGGTAGCCCAGTGCGGCGGCCCTGACGGGGTCCCGGGCGAGCGGCAGTGCGGAGGTCACGAGTTCACACCGGTCGAGATGCACGAGTTCCCTGCCCTCGCGCTCGTACCAGCCCGCCTCGACCTCGTTCCCGATGTCGAGCGCGCCTCCGTACCGTGACCGGGGCTTCCGGGCGCCGCGCGCCCATGCCCGGACCTTCCCCTCCTCCCCGCTGAAGAGCACGCAGACCCGGTCCGCCTCGGCGACCGCGTAGGTGCGGAGGACGAACGCGCGGGATTGTTTGAGCGGCATGGAACGCGGCAGGTCAGAGGCTAACCGGTGTTCCCCAACTTGCGATGCAACGGCGGTGGGTGACGGGGTGCGGTTTCAGGCCCTCTCGGGCCGCGGCCCCCACCGGGAGAACTGGCCGCCGGCCGGAGGCCGGCGCTCCGGGCCGGCTCGCCTCAGAGGTACGTCAGCGCCGCCACCCCGATGCTCAGGAACAGCAGGAAGCCGGAGACGTCCGTGGCGGTGGTGACGAAGACCGAGGACGCGAGCGCCGGGTCCACCTTGAGCCACCGCAGGGTCAGCGGCATCAGTGTGCCCACCACTGCGGCCACCACCATGGTGCCGATCATCGCGAGCGCGAGGGCCAGCCCGATGCGGGGATCGCCCTTCCACACCCAGGAGACCCCGGCGATCAGGATGCCGATCATCAGACCGTTGGCCGAACCCACCGCGAGTTCCTTGAAAAGCGCCTGCCGGCTGTTCTTCCAGCTCAGCTCCCCGAGCGCGATCCCGCGCACCATCACGGTCAGCGTCTGGTTGCCCGCGTTGCCGCCGAGCAACGGCACCATGGGCATGAACACCGCGAGGATCGCGAACCGGGCGATGTCCTCCTCGAAGAGGCTGACCACCCAGGCCGCCACGAAGGCGGTGGCGAGGTTTACGGTCAGCCACGGGATGCGCATCCGGATGGAACGGGACGCCTTGGTGAAGACGCTCTCGGAGACCCCGAGCCCGGCCATCCGGTACATGTCCTCGGTGGCCTCTTCCTTGATGACGTCGATGATGTCGTCCACCGTGATGACCCCGACAAGCTTCCCCTGCTGGTTCACCACCGGGACCGCGAGGATGTTGTAGCTGGCCACCAATTGGGCGACCTCCTCCTGGTCCATCTCGGTGCGCACGCGGAGCACGTCGGTCACCATGACCTCGGAGAGCAGCGCCTCCGGGCGCCGCTGGAGGAGCTGGCGCAGCGAAAGCACCCCCACCAGGGTGCCGTGGCCGTCCACCACGTAGATGTAGAAGACCATCTCCACGTCGGGGGACTCCTGGAGGCGCGCGATGGTCTCGCCGATGGTGGCGTCCTCGGGGACCGAGAACACCTTCGGGCTCATGATCCGGCCGGCGGTCTCTTCCGGGTACTGGAGCAGGTCCTCGACGTCGGAGGCCTCACGGGTCCGCATCCCCCGGAGCACCCGCTCCCGGAGTTCCTCGGGGAGTTCGCTCAGGAACTCGGCGGCGTCGTCGGGGTCGAGCTCCTGGAGAAGCTGGGAGATCTCGGCGGGCTCGAGCCGCGGCATCAGGTCGGCGGCGCGCTCGACCCCGAACTCTCCGAGCGCGGCCGCGGCGAGATTCAGATCCCGCTGGAAGACGACCCGGAACGTCTTCAGCCGGTAGGCCTCCGGCAGGTCGGCGAGAACCTGCGCCACATCCGCCGGATGCAGCTTCTCGAGGATGCGGTGTGCGTTAGCGAAGGCCCCCCGGGACACCAGTTTGCGCACCGTCTCCGCGAGCAGCGGGGTCTTGGTGAGAACCATGGCGGGTACCGGAAGGGCACACCTCGACGGGGGCGGTTCTCCGGCTGGGTTCCGGAGGTTTGGCGGATTCGTCGAGCTGCATCAGGGGGCGGAGGGTACCACGGAGCGCACCCTCTCCGGTGGGTTTTTCCGGCGCTTTCGACTACCGGTCACCGGGGAGCGGCTTGCCGGCGAGCGGGCAAACGGCTTCGACCTTCGCCGCGATGTCCCGCCCGATCGTGGCCAGCTGCGATGCGTCCAACTGGGCCTGAATCTCCTGGAACAGCTGGCGCTCCTCGGTCCGGATGTGGCGGTGAAGCACCTCTCCGAACCGCTTCAGGAGAGGGATCCGATCCTCGTCCGCCGCTCCGGCGATACGCCGGACGAGGTCCTCCATCGTCCGGTGCTCGGCGACCAGGCGGTCGAGCAGGACGCCCGAGCGAAGGAACGGCCGTACCGCCGGGAACAGGACCTCCTCCTCGACGCGAAAATGTCCGAGGAGTTCGACCTCGGCTAGGCGCGCCACCTTGCCGGCGAGTTCGAGCGCCTTCTCGCGCGTGGGTTCCGCTTTCAGGCCCCGGTCGATGAAGACCGTGAGGGCCAGGCCGTGCTGGTGCTGATGGGAGAGCGGGATCAGACTCGGATCCCGGTGGAGCGGCTGCGGGACCATGTCCGCACTTTAGTCGCAGTAGCCGATTCCCGCGAAGAAACGTGGTGCACTAGCAGAGTCGGCTGGACGGTTACATGTAGCAGTAGCCGGTCCTCCGCGAGGAACATGTAGCACTAGCGGAGTCGGCTGGACGGTTACATGTAGCAATAGCCG
>VXNL01000074.1:7291-110329 GCA_009840635.1 Acidobacteriota bacterium
GAGGAACATGTAGCACTAGCGGAGTCGGCTGGACGGTTACATGTAGCAATAGCCGACCCTGCGGGAGGAACATGTAGCACTAGCGGAGTCGGCTGGACGGTTACATGTAGCAGTAGCCGGTCCTCCGCGAGGAACATGTAGCACTAGCGGAGTCGGCTGGACGGTTACATGTAGCAATAGCCGGTTCCCGGAGAGAAACATGTAGCACTAGCGGAGTCGGTTGGACGGCTACATGTCGCTGTAGCGGGTTCTCCGGGGAGGAACACGTAGACCTGCGTTCCGGGCCGCCGCCCGCCTGCGGCGGGCTGTGCCGGCTAAAGCCGGCGTTCCAAGCCGTTGCGCCATCCCGGGGTATGGGGTCCGGGCCGCCGCCCGCCTGCGGCGGGCTGTGCCGGCTGAAGCCGGCGTTCCTGGCCGGCGCGTCGCCCGGGCGGTCGGGAGACTGGGCCCTACCAGAGCTTGTGGACCGTGAGGCCCATCGCCCGCGCCGCTTCGTCGACCTTCCGGCCGAGCTCTTCCCGTCCCGTTTCGTCGAGCTGGCTACCGATCTGCCGGAAGAGTTCCACCTCCTCCATGCGGATGTGACGGCGAAGCGATGCTCCGAATTCCCTCAGCAGCGAGGCGCGCTCCTGGGGCGAGGAATCCGCGAGCCGGCCGACAGTCTCCTCCATGTTCCGGTGATGAGAAATCAACTCGTCGATCAACGGATCGGAGTCGAGCACCTGCCGCAGCGCAGGGAAAAGAGCGGTCTCCTCCACCTGAAAGTGGGGGAACAGCTCCTTTTCCGCAAACCCGGCCACCTTGCCCGAGATTTCCGCCAGTCTCTCGGGTATCGGATCCACCTTGAGATAACGGTCGATGAGCACGGCCACGGCCAGGGCGTGCAGGTGATGCGCCGATAGCCGATCGATTCCGGGTGCTCGGGGCAGACTCGGGGTCACGGTGCGAATTCTACGGGTCCAGCCCGTTTCGCCGGCATCGTTGCGGCCGGATGCCCTAAACCCGGCGCCGCCGCGCGCCGGACGAACCCCGGCCGAGGAGCAGCGCCAACGAGGAGAGCGCCGCGCGATCCGGAACGCGGGTGGTCTTCATCCGCAGGTCCATCTCGGCAAGCTGCCGGAGCATGGCCCGGAGCTCGGCGGGACGGAAGCGGCGGGCCGCGCGCTCGAGGTCGTCGGCAACCCGGCGAGGTACGCGCAGCGCCTCGGCGAGAGGTTCATCCCCACGGTGGGCCTGGGCCAACTGGATCTGGGTGACGAGCCGGTACAGCAGGGCCATGAGCGCCTGGGGCGACTCCCCGTCGCGAAGCAGCGACTCGAGCGAAGTGAGCGCCGTCTCGGTCCGGCCCGCCTGCAACGCATCGGTGAAACGAAAGCGGTCCTGGACGCTGCCGCCGCCGAGCACCTGCTCCATGTCCGCGAGGGTGACGTCCCCACCCTCGTCGCCGGCGGCGTACACGGCGAGCTTTTCGATCTCGTTCACCTGTTGGCGCAGTTCCCGGCCGAAGCGTTCGAAGAGCAGCTCCGCGCCCTGCTCCGGCAGATTGAGGCCGCGCTCACGCGCGGTGCGGCGGATCCAGCGGGTCATGCGGGCTGGAGGCGGCGCGTCGCAATCGAGCACCAGCGCCCCTCCGCCGGAGACGGCATCGCTGAGCGAGGAGGCCAGCGCCTTCCAGTCCTTGCGTCTGCGGTCGGGGTTCCGCTCCCACTCGAGAGCGATCACGGCCCGTCCCGGCGGTCGATCGAGAAGTTCCAACACAACTCCGGCGAGCGCCGGGACGCTGGCGGGGGGCTGGGCGATCCGCAGGCCGTTTTCGATGAGAACGACGGGGGCGCCGCTGAACGAGACCGTCCGGGTAGCGCTCACCACCTGGTCGGCGTTCGCCGTCCGGCCGTCGAAGCGGCGCAGCCGGAACGGCGCCGGCGGCTCCCCCAGATGGTGGTCGGCCAACCGGCGCAGTGTTTGCTGCCGAAGCCAGCTATCCGCGCCCGCGACGACGTAGAAGACGCCCGCCTCGGGCGCCGGCAGCCGGTCGGCCAGCTGCTCCGCCGGAACGGGTCCGAACGCGGCGAAGGTCTTCCCGAACCCGGTTTCGGCGAAGGCCACTAGAACCCCTCGAGAATCGCCACCAGCAGGGAATCCGCGAAAGCGCTGGCGATCCGCGAAAACGCGAGCCCCTCCCGGTCGAAAGCGGCATCGGGGTCGTCCCCGATCGAGAATTCGTCACGCAGGGTGAACTCGTCCGACTCGAAGAGCACGACGTCATCGACGACGTCGGTGAACTCCACCGTGGCGCGCACGATGATCAGATACGTGGAGGCCGCTCCCGTCGCCGGGTCGAGCTGCGCCGGCGAGAAATCCACGCTCAGCACCGTGCCCCGCATCACCGCGTGCGCTCCCTCCTCGGTTTCCTGGACCTCGTAGCGGCCCCGCCGGTTGAACCCCTCGATGATCTGTTCCGTCATCCCCTCCTCGACCTCGGGAAAGGCGCTCTCGTTGTCGAAGGGAAGGATGGCGACGACCTGGATATGACCCGGCAGCCCGCCGCCGAGACCTGCAAGCCGGTAGCCGCATCCGGCGAAGACACCAAGGAACGCCAGCCCGCACAGCAACATTCCGGACCAGCCCCGGCGGGAGTCTCCGCCCCGGTCGCTGGCGGCGGAGCGGGCGGCGGGAATCACGACGGGCGGGCCGCCACGAAGTTCACGAGCCGGTCCGGCACCGTCACGATGCGGCGAACCTCGAGTCCCTCCAGATGGCGGCGGATCCCGGCGTTCTCCCGCGCCTGGTCGACGAGTACCTCGCGTTCGAGGCCCGCCGGCACCTCGAGGCGGCCCCGGAGTTTTCCGTTCACCTGCAGCACCACGAGAACATGCTCCTCCCGGGCGAGATCCTCGTCACATTCCGGCCACGGGGTCTCCACGAGCATCGTCTCGCCTCCCAGCCGCTCCCAGAGTTCCTCCGTGAGGTGGGGCGCCATGGGGTTGAGGAGCGAGATGACCGTTTCCACCGCCTCGCGCACCGTCCGCCGGGAGGCTTCGCTGACCGCCTCCGGAAGGCGATGCGAAAAGGCGGAGGTCAATTCCATGACGGCGGCGATCGCGGTATTGGGGTGGATGCGTTCCTGGAGGTCGCGGGTCACCCGCCGAATCGTCTGATGGGTCTTGCGGCGGAGCGCCACGTCTTCGGGCGTGAAGTCCTCGTCCCCGGCCGGTAGCGGGGTGGAGGCCACCCACTCCGCGTCCCCGGGGATCATCCGTTCGAGCCGTCGCAGGAAGCGCGCCGGCCCGGAGAGACGGGCATCGGTCCAGTCCATCTCCTTTTCCGGAGGCGATTCGAAGAGGACGTAGAGACGGATCGCGTCGGCTCCGTGGCGTTCCACCACGGCGTCCGGATCCACGATGTTGCCTTTGCTCTTGGACATCTTGGCGCCGTCCTTGATGACCATTCCCTGACTCAGTTGGCGGACCACCGGTTCATCGGTTCCGGCCAGCCCGAGATCGCGCATCATCTTGGTCCAGAAGCGGCAGTAGATGAGGTGCAGGATGGCGTGCTCGACGCCGCCGATATAGAGATCGATGGGGAACCACTCGCGCGCCTTCCCGGCGTCGAAAGGCGCCCGGTCGTTTTGCGGATCGAGATAACGGTAGAAGTACCAGGACGAATCCACGAAGGTGTCCATGGTGTCGGTCTCCCGGCGGGCGGCACAACCGCAGCGCGGGCAGTCCACCCGGAGCCAGGACTCGATCTTCGAGAGCACCGACCCTCCCATGCCCGTGATCTCGACGTCGCGCGGCAGCTCCACCGGGAGGTCGTCTTCGGGCACCGGGACTTCGCCGCATTCCCCGCAATGGATCATCGGAATGGGCGTGCCCCAGTAACGCTGCCGGGAAATCCCCCAGTCGCGGAAGCGCCAGGCGATCCTGGGCTCGCCGTAACCGCCTTCGCGGGCGTGCTCCGCCATCGCGGTCTTCGCCTCCTCCGTGGGCAAGCCGCTGAACGGGCCGGAATCCACCACCGTCCCGTAGTCCACGAAGGCGCTGTCCTCCGCCGCCGCGCCGTCGGCATCGTTCGGGATGACGACGGTCCGGATCTCGATCCCGTAGGTCTTCGCGAACTCGTAGTCCCGTTCGTCGTGGGCGGGAACCGCCATCACGGCGCCGGTCCCGTACTCCATGAGCACGTAGTCGGCGACGAAGACCGGGATCTCTTCTCCCGAGAACGGGTTCACCGCCCGGAAGCCGGTGTTCACCCCGGTCTTCCCGGTGTCGCCGGTCGGGTGGCTCTCACCGGCGTGCGCGGCGGCAGCGGCGCGGACGTAGTCGGCCACTTCCGGGTTTTGGGCCGCGATGGCCTGGGCCGCGGCATGACGGGGAGCGAGGACCAGCGCGGTCGCGCCATAGATGGTGTCCACCCGGGTGGTGAACACCGGGACGTCGCCCGCGTCGCTCAGCGCCGGGATGCGGAAGCGGATCTCCGCACCTTCCGAACGCCCGATCCAGTTGCGCTGCAGCACCAGCACCTTGTGCGGCCAGCCGGGCATCCGATCCATCTCGTCGAGCAGCTCGTCGGCATAGTCGGTGATGCGCAGAAACCACTGGGGGAGCTCCCGCTCCTCGACCACCGCCTCGCAGCGCCAGCACCGGCCGGCCTCGACCTGCTCGTTGGCGAGCACGGTTTCGCAACCCGGGCACCAGTTGACCGTGCCGTTCTTACGGTAAGCGAGCCCGCGCTCCCACATCTTCAGGAAGAACCACTGGTTCCAGCGGTAGTAGGACGAATCGCAGGTGGCGAACTCGCGTTCCCAGTCGTAGCTGAACCCGAGCCGGCGGAGCTGGCGCCGCATGTGGTCGATGTTCTGCGTGGTCCAGTCCGCCGGATGAGCTCCGCGCTGGAGCGCCGCGTTCTCCGCCGGCAAGCCGAGCGCGTCCCATCCGATGGGATGCATCACCGTGAAACCGTTCCGCCGGTAGAAGCGGGCGACCACGTCGCCGATGGAGTAGTTGCGCACGTGGCCCATGTGGATCCGCCCGGATGGATACGGCAGCATCTCGAGGCAGTAGAAGCGCCGCCCCTCCGGCAGGTCCGGTGTACGGAACGAACCCTCCCGTTCCCAGCGGTCCTGCCACTTGGTTTCGACGCGTTCGTGAAAGGTGCTCATGGGTCGTCGGGCGCGGAGACTAGCAGCCGGTGAACAGAGTCAGCCGGCGCTCTGCGAGCGCCCCCGACCCGCTCCAGCGCCTTCCGCAGCATCGAGCCGGAAGGGACGCGATCGAGATCCCGCGGGTACACGAAGCGGCCCCCCGGAACGATCCCGCCGGGGGCCGGTTGCACGAGATCGGCCTCGAACGGAACCACCGCGATTCTCCGATTCATCACGGTGTGCCGGAACCCCGCAAACTCGCGCAAGGGCTCGAGACGGATCCCGTACCGCGAGGTCGTCTCCCGGACGAGCGCCGTTTCCGCGGACTCATCGCTCCGGTACTCACCGCACGGCAACTCGTAGAGGCCCCGCATCGGACTTTCGTCCCGGCGAAACACCAGGATCCGGCCCTCCGGGTCCCTCACGACAGCCACTGCGAGGCGGACGGAAACCGCCGGTGGACGCGGCGGACGCTCGGGGAACTCCATCTGCCGCCCCGCCACCCGCGACCAGCAGAACTCGCGGACCGGACAGCGGCCGCAGCGGGGAACGGCCGGAGTGCACACCGTCGCTCCGAGTTCCATCAGCGCCTGGTTCCAGTCGCCCGGGTCCCGGGCGCCGTCCGCGTCCATCAGGCGGTCGGCCAGCTCCCGGATACGCCCCTCGAACGGGGCCCGCCCCCGAAACCCCTCGACCATGAACAGCCGGGACAACACCCGGCGCACGTTTCCGTCCACGGCGACGGCCGGTTCGCCGAAGGCGATCGAGGCGATCGCCGCCGCGGTGTAGTCACCGATCCCGGGAAGCCTTCGCAGCGACTCGGCGGTTTCGGGAATGCCCCGGCCCTCCGCGGCCAGTTGCCGGGCCGCCCGGTGGAGCGCGCGGGCGCGGCCGTAGTAGCCGAGACCCGCCCAGGCGGCCAGGACCTCGTCCTCGGAGGCGTCAGCCAGCGCTCCGGGATTGGGGAAGCGGGCGACGAAGGCCTCGTAGCGCGGCAGCACGGCTTCCACCCGCGTCTGCTGGAGCATCACCTCCGACACCCAGACGCGCCAGGCATGGGGAGACTCGCGAAACGGGAGCGGGCGCCGGTTCTTCCGGAACCAGGCGAACAGGGTCCGCCGCAGGAGACGGAACGGGGAGCCGGGGGGAATGTCGGACAAAAGGAGTCGGAGTCGCCGGCCTCTGGCCGGCATCGCGGTCGAAGGCCGCGAAACTCCGAAGACTATGGGGGTGAACGGGCCGCCGCGACGGCAAGACGGAAGCGGTCTCTACGATATGACCATGATCGTCCGTTGGAGAGATGCGCCGTACCGCGCGCCTCGGCGCCGCGGGCGAAGACCCGGCCCTTGTCAGGACGGCCGTGGTTCACGCCCGGGAGGGAACAGGCAGTGACGGAACAGGACGTTCGGCAATGGCTCGACGAGTACGGCCGCGCCTGGGTCGAGGGCGACCCGGAGCAGGCGGCGGCGCTGTTTACCGGCACGGCGGTCTATCGGGTAACCCCCTTCGCCAGCCCCATGAAGGGGCGGCCGGCAATACGGAAGTACTGGCAGGAGGGGGCGGCCGACGCCCAGGAGAACGTTGAGTTCTCCGCGCAGGTCTGGGCCGTCGTGGACCAAACGGCGATTGCGGGTTGGCAGGCCGGCTTCACGCGAAAAGGCTCCGGAGCCCGGGTCGAGCTCGACGGGACGTTCCGACTGACATTCGCCGCCGAACGGGGCGCTTTACGGTGCGCGCGCCTCGAAGAGTGGTGGCATCACAGGGAGTCTTGAAGCCTGGACCGGTCCAACCGCGCCGCCGGCCATCCGCGTCGTCAACGGCGCGCGACTCCATCCGTCCGGGATGCCGTCGGCGCGAGAAACGCCGGCTAGAGGAGTGCGTGGGCGATCCGTTGGTAGTAGCCGACGGCGTCCACCAGGTCGCTCTTCAGCACGTGTTCGTGAGCCGTGTGCGCGTCGTGGATGCTGCCCGGCCCGATGAGCAGCGGCGTGCCCCAGGAAGGCATGAAGGGGATGTCGGTCGAATACGACATCGGGGCCACCTCGAAGCCGGGCAGCGTCCGGCAGAAGACCGCGTCGTTCTGGCCGACGTGTTCGAAACCGAGGTTGTCGTCGGCGGACAGGATCGCTTCGAGGCGGCGTCGCGCCGGTTCCGCTTCCCCGACGAGCCGCCAGTAGAGGGTGGCCTCGGCCGCGGGAGCGAGGACGTTCCCCGCGACCCCGCCCGAGATGACTCCCACGTTCAGGGTCGCCGGGCCGAGCACGTCGCTCTTCCCCCAGTCGAGCGACTGGAGGTGGGCGATGGTCGCGAGCAGGCGATGGATCGCGGAGTCTCCCGCTTCGGGATAGGCGGAGTGGGCGGCTTTCCCGCGCGCCCGGATCCGCACCCGGAGCGTACCCTTGTGGCCGCTCGCCATGAGCCCTTCCGTGGGCTCGCCGCAGACGAGGTGGATCCCTTCCCCGGTGGCCCCGGGACCGCGCGCTTCGAGGTAGATGGCTCCGGCGCTGTCCACCTCCTCCCCGACCGTGAAGGCCATCCCGAACCCGGAGACCCCGTCCTCGCGCAGCCGCCGGGCCGCAAAGAGCATGGCCGCCAGGATGCCCTTGGCGTCGCAGGAACCGCGCCCGGCGATGTGGGTCCCGGTCTCGCTCGAAGGGAAGAACGGCGGCACCGTATCCAGATGGGTGCAGTACCAGAGGCGCGTCGGGCCGTCCCCGGCGCGCGCGATCAGGTTCGGCCGGCCGGGAGCGGCCTCATCGAACTCGACATCGAGTCCGATGGCCTCGAGATCGGCGCCGACGCGCTCGGCGACGGCTTGTTCGTCGCCGGTGACCGAGGGGATATCCACGATCTCGCGCAGATACCGAAAGAGATCTTCCATTCGCGTCAGGACATCTCCGGGTGCCGGAACAGCAGGGATACGTTCGTGCCGCCGAACCCGAAGGAGTTGGAGAGCACGCTCCTCACCGTCGCGGGCCGGGCGGTGTTGGGGACGTTGTCCAGATCGCAGTCGGGGTCGGGGGTCTCGTAGTTGATCGTCGGCGGCAGCACCTGATGGCGCAGCGTCAGACAGGAAATGCCGGCCTCCAGTCCGCCGGCGCCACCGAGCAGGTGTCCCGTCATGGACTTCGTGGAACTGACCGCGAGCCGATCGGCGTGCCCTCCGAACACCCGCCGAATGGCCGCCGTTTCGATGCGGTCGTTCAGGGGCGTGGAGGTGCCGTGTGCGTTCACCGCGTCCACGTCTTCCGGCGAAGCTCCCGCTTCGGCGAGCGCCGCCTGCATCACCCGGACCGCGCCACCCCCGTCCTCCGCCGGCGCGGTGATGTGGAAGGCGTCGCCGCTCATGCCGTAACCGAGCACCTCCGCGTAGAGCGCGGCGCCCCGCGCCAGCGCCCGCTCGCGCTCCTCCAGGATGAGGATGCCCGCTCCCTCACCCACCACGAAGCCGTCCCGGTCCCGGTCGAACGGGCGGGAGGCGCGTTCGGGCTCATCGTTCCGCGTGGAGAGCGCCTTCATCGAGGCGAATCCGCCGATGCACATCGGCGTAATCGTCGCCTCCGCGCCCCCGGCGACCATGACATCGGCGTGGCCGTAACGGACAAGGCGGAAAGCTTCTCCCACCGCGTGGGCACCGGCGGAACACGCCGTCGCCATCGCTGAATTGGGTCCCCGGGCGCCCAGTCGGATCGACACCCAACCGGCGGCCAGATTCACCACCATCGCCGGCACGAAGAAAGGAGAGATGCGGCGCGGACCCTTTTCGAGCAGCTTGCGGTGCTCTCGCTCGATCGTCTCGAAACCGCCGATTCCCGAAGAAATGATCACCCCGACGCGATCCGGATGTTCTAGCGGAGATTCCAGTCCGGCATCTTCGGCCGCGAACAGCGAGGCCGCGAGCGCGTACTGGATGAAAGTATCCATCTTGCGCGCGTCGCGCCGGTCCGCGTAGTCGAGCGGATCAAAACCCTTGACCTCGCACGCGATGCGCGAAGAGAAGTCGGAGGCGTCGAAACGCGTGACGTGACCGGCGCCGGAACGGCCCGCCATCAGACCGTCCCAGGTCTCCCGGGTCCCGATGCCCAGGGGGGACACGAGGCCCACCCCCGTGACCACCACCCGACGCGTTGTCATCGCCGTTGCGGTCCGGCCGGCGCTGGCGGTGCGCCGGCTGTTAACAGCCTGTGGTGAAACCCACGTGAGCGCCGAGAGCGGCGAGGCACCCGCCTGACAAGGCGCGTGAGGGAGGAATACCGGGCGTATTCCGACCGAAACGCAACGTAGAGCGCCTCGCAGAGGCGCGGTTCAGGCGGGATGCATCGCCGCTCGAACGCCGCGTGGGTTTTGCCACAGGCTGCTGAGGCCCAGCGGTGCCGCAGGGGCAATACCCGCGCTCCCTCAGTTGATGCGCTGCTCGATGAAAGCGACTGCATCGCCGACGGTCTGGATCCGCTCTGCCTGATCCTCCGAGATGTCAATCCCGAACTGCTCCTCAAGCGCCATCATCAGCTCGACCATATCCAGGGAATCGGCGCTGAGGTCGCCGACGAAGGTGGCCTCCGGGGTGACCTCGTCGGGGGATACGGAGAGCTGTTCACAGATGAGTTCCCGGACGCGCTCGTCCACCGGGAGCTCTTCCGGCTCCGGAGCGCCATCCGCTTCCCTGGCTTTGTCGGACATAGGTCTTACTCCTGTCTCTTGGTCCTCCGCGCCTGCCGGTGATCCGGCGGCGTGGGGCTAAAGCGCGAGTCCTCCGGTTACTTCGAGAACCGCGCCGGTGATGTAGCTCGCCTCGGCCGAAGCGAGGAAGGCGACCGCGGCCGCCACTTCTTCCGGCGATCCGGAACGGCCCATGGCGATGGCGCTCCCGAGTTGGGACCGCGCCGCCTCGGGCAACTCCCTCGTCATGTCGGTTTCCACGAGTCCCGGGGCCACCGCGTTCACGGTGATGTTCCGGCGCGCCAGTTCCTTCGCCAGCGCCTTCGTGAAACCGAGGATGCCGGCCTTCGAAGCCGCGTAGGCGGTCTGACCGGGATTGCCGCGGAGCCCCACGATGGAACTGAGGTTGACGATCCGACCGTAGCGAGCGCGCATCATAGGCCGGACGGCAGCCTGGCAGCAAGCGTGCAGGCCGTCCAGATTGGTGGCCATGACCTCGCGCCAGGCGTCCGCCGACTGGCGCGCGAGCAGGCCGTCGCGGGAAACTCCGGCGTTGTTGACCAGGATCTGCAACCCACCGTTCGCGCTGGCCTCCGCCACGCAACGTTTGACCGATTCGTGGTCGGTGAGGTCGAGCGCCAGACCATGCACGCGGCCGCGGCCGGCGTCAAGTTCTTCGGCGGCGGCTTCGGCGCGGGACGCGTCGGTGCCGGTAAGGAACACCGCCGCCCCTTCATCGGCGAGCCGCGCGGCGATCGCGTGGCCGATCCCGCGGGTACCCCCGGTCACGAGGGCGGTCTGCTCCTCGAACCGCATCCCGCGGGGGTCCTGGGCCGCGGAAACCATCATGGGCTCGCGACGGGCTCCAGCAGCAACTCCTGGACCCGTTCGACGCCTGCCGGATCGGACACCGCGAACGCGGAGGCATCCGGCAGCACCTTGCGGACCATTCCGGTCAGCACCCTGCCCTGACCGATCTCGACGAAAGTGCCGGCGCCCGCCGTCCCCATCCCCCGGAGCGTCTCCTCCCAGCGGACCGGCGAGGCCACCTGGCGGCGGAGCGCCTCCCGCGCCTCCGTGCCGGTACGGATGGGAGCCGCATCCACGTTCGTCCACAGGGGCGCCGAGAGGTCGCGGAACGGGACGGCATCGAGTTCCGCCGAAAGGCGGGCGACCGCCGGTTCCATCAGCCGCGTATGGAACGGCGCACTCACCGGGAGCGGGAGTACGCGCCGGGCGCCCCGGGACTTCAGCTCTTCCCCGGCCGCGACCACCGCCGCGGTGTGGCCGCCGATGACCACCTGGCCCCCGCCGTTGAAGTTCGCCGGTTCCACGAGGCCCTCGCCGCGGCCGGTCACCTCGGAAGCGACCTCGGCCACGGTCTCCGCGGGCAGCCCGAGAACCGCGGCCATCGCGCCCTCGCCTTCGGGCACCGCCTCCTGCATGAACTCGGCGCGGCGCCTGGTGAGCCGCAACGCGTCCGCGAACGAAAGCCCGCCCAGGGCGACCAGTGCCGAGTACTCGCCCAGACTGTGCCCGGCGGCCATGTCCGCGGCCGCTCCGCGCCCCCCGACCGCGCGCCAGGCGGCAAAGCTGACGGTGAGCATGGCGGGCTGGGTGTTCCGGGTGCGCCGGAGATCCTCCTCCGGCCCTTCGAAACAGAGGGTCGAGAGCGATTCCCCAAGAACGTCGTCCGCCTCTTCGAAGACCGCCCGCGACTCCCGAAAGGCATCTCGGAGCGCCCGGCCCATACCGGGCCGCTGCGAACCCTGGCCGGGGAAGAGGAAGGCGGTCCTGCTCACGCGTTGTCTACGTCAATGACTTTCTTGCCCTTGTAGTGGCCGCAGTGCGGGCAGACCACGTGGGGCCGGATGTGGCGGTTGCACTCGATGCAGATCGAGAGGCCCGGAGCCTTCAGGCTGTCGTGCGAACGCCGCTTGTTCCGGCGTCCACGGGAGTGCCGCCTCTTGGGTTGTGGCATTTCGGTTCTCCTGTCAGTTCGCTGGGGAAATGGTGTTGTCGGCTGTCCGCGCGCGGGCGTGGGTCGCTGTTCGCGCTTATCCCGGGATCTCTGTGAAGCCCGCCAGGTCGCGGAGGACTCCGAGCCCGCTACGGTCAGAACGGCCGGTATTCTCGTCACAACCGCATCGGGGGTGGCGGTTGCGGTCGGCTCCGCAGGAACTGCAAAGCCCGAGACAGTCGGAGGAACACAGCGGTTTCACCGGCAAGGCCAGGTGAAGCTGCTCCCAGACCGTCTCGGCCAGCTCGAGGCGATCCTCGTCGTAGAAGGACACGTTCATGTCGGAGGCCTCGAGAGCACGCTCACCGCCTCCGAGAGCACCCGACTCGGCGACCCGCGGCAAGTACACGAGATCGACCTCTTCGTCCACGTCAAGCGGAACGGAACCGAGGCAGCGGACACACTCGAGCCGCAGCTCTCCTCCGAGGCGCGCCCGCAGTCGAAAGCCGTCCCGCTCGAGCCGATCGAGGCGGCCGCGCAACCGGAGCCCCCCCACGATCTCGAACTCCGCTTCCGGGAATCCGAAGACCTCTCCCGCGGCGGAGACGGCGACGCGGGCGCCGTGCGAAGGCACCGCGGCCAGGTTGACGCTGAGGGCGGAGGGATCGTGAGGTGCGGACAAGGGCGCCGCATTCTACCGTCTGGGAAGGGCCCGGCCGGGATCCGCCGAAGGCGGCACGGATACGCCACACCGCGTAAAATCGCGGGCCATGCGTGGTGCGGCGCCGCTCTGGATCCTGCTCGCCGTACCGGTGTCGCTCGGCGCCTGCAACACCGAGGCGCCCGTCGAGGAACCCGAGGTCCGGCCCTGGGAGTGGACCGAAGCGGAGTGGCGGGCCCCGATCGAAGCGGTCCGCGCCGGGCGCCGCCTGGCGCCCGCGGAGTGGCCGGGCGGGAATCGGGTCGCCGTCGCCCTGTCCTTCGACTTCGACAACGAAACGGTGTCGCTCCGGGACAACAACACCTCGGCGTCCGTTCTCTCCCGGGGACAGTACGGGTCCAGGGCCGGCCTGCCGCGGGTTCTGGACGTGCTTCGGAGGCACGAAATCCCCGCTTCGTTCTTCATTCCCGCGGTCAGCGCACTGATCTACCAGGAGGACGTGGCCGAAATCGTCGCCGACGGACACGAGATCGGCGTCCACGGCTGGATCCACGAACGCAACTCCCTCATTCCCGGTGATGTGGAACGGGAACTCATCGAGCGGGCGGTCGACACCCTCACCGAACTGACCGGAACGCGTCCCGTCGGACTGCGCACCCCGTCGTGGGACTACAGCCCGAACACGCTGCAGATCGTCCGTGACCTCGGCTTCCTCTATGACTCCAGCCTGATGGCGGACGACTGGCCCTACGAAATCGTGGCGAACGGCGAGCCCACCGGCGTCGTGGAACTCCCGGTGGAGTGGATTCTGGACGACGCCCCCTACTTCGGCTTCAGCCGGTACTCGGCGCTGCGTCCGCACAGCACTCCCGACGACGTGCTGTCCATCTGGAAGGCCGAATTCGACATGGCCCACGCCGAGGGCGGCATGTTCCTGCTCACCATGCATCCCCACGTCATCGGCCACCGTTCCCGCATCGCCATGCTGGAGCGGTTGATCGAGCACATCAACGCGGCCGGCGACGTCTGGTACGCCACCCACGAAGACGTGGCCCGTTACGCCCTCGAAAACGCCGCGGGCCCGGACTGACCGGGCCTGGCAGCCCGGGGGGGATGGGTTAGTTCAGTTTTCGCTTTGAAAGCCCGGGATGGGCGGAGGAAACATCATGAAGACGCGATTTGCGCGTGCGGCATACGTCGCGATCCTTGCTTGCGGTCTCGCGGCGCCAGCGGCGGTGGTGGCCAGCGACTCTCCACCACCTGCCGCGGTGACCACCGTGGAGCTGGAGGCCGAGATCCGCAGCGAACTGGATTCGTTGCGTGAACGGATCGAAGACCTCGAAGTCCTGCTCGCGACGCTGGTGGCTTCCCGCGACGTCGAGGTGCCGCCGGCGGACACGGAGCCCAGCCTGGCCCTCGCGGCGGCCGGTGCCGGCGCATCTCGAGGTGCCGGCCTGCCCGCCCCGTCGATACAGGACGCCGGTCCGATAGCGCCCGAAGGTGTCGCCAGTACCGGTGGGCAGCCACTGTCCATCACCGGCCTGGTGGATACCTACTTCACCCACAACACGAATGACCCCGCCGACGGGAACAACACGCTCTACTACACGAACCCCAACGCCCGGGGATTCGGCCTGAACCAGTTGAAGCTGGAGATCGAGACGACGGGCGACGGCCCCTTCGGTTTCCGGTCGGACATCTGGTTCGGTTCCGGGGCTCGCCTCTTCCGCGACGGACTCGAGCCGGGTCCGCTGGCCGACCTGTTGTACGTCCAACAGGCCTACGGCTACTACCGGTTCGGGAACGGGGCCCAGTTCGACATGGGCGCCTTCGGGACGATCGCCGGACTCGAGGTCGCCGAATCGCATCTGAACTGGAACTACACCCGCGGGATCCTCTGGGCCTGGAACGAGCCCTTCTCGCACGTCGGAGCGCGGCTCGGCGTACCGCTCACCGATACCTTCACCGGAACCCTGATGCTCGTGAACGGCTTCGACAACGCTTGGGACCAGAACACCGGCAAGTCCTACGGCGTCCAGGGGTCGCTCGCTCCCAGCGACCGGCTCAACACCACCCTGACCTGGATCAACGGTCCCGAAAACGCCGGCACGAACGACGGCTGGCTCCGGGACCTGAGCTGGAACGCCTACGTCGGACTCACCGACCGGGTGGAGGCCATGGTGAACATGGACTACATCTCCGCGACGGACGAGATGGGGACGAGCGCGACCTCCTGGGGGCTCGGGGGCTACCTCCGCTTCCACGTGAACGACCGGGTGCGGATCGCCGAGCGCTACGAGTTCATGAACGACCGCGAGGCGCGCTCCACCGGACTGGAGCAGATGCTCATGGAGAACACCGTGACGCTCGAATTCCAGCCGGTCGTGGACGACCCCCGCTTCCTGGCCCGGCTCGAGTACCGGCGGGACTGGTCGGACGCCGACTTCTTCAGTTGCTCCGGCTGCGGCGAGGGACTCTCGAAGAGCCAGAACACCTTCACGATCGGGATGTCCTGGGTCTTCGGGCCGAAGTAGGAGGAAGCGCCTAACCGGCGTCGGCCGGGCCGGGAGCAGCGGTGGCGGCAATGAAGGCCGCCCCCGCTCCGGCGATCTCGCCACGGACATCGGCGGCGGTGCGTCCGGTCTCCGCGTGGATCGCCTTCGGCACCCGGAACCCGTGGTCGCCGCCCGCGATCCAGCACACCTCGGCGCGCGCAGCGGCAACCACCGGATTCAGCAGGGCCGGCGGCGCAAAGGGATCCCGGCCGCCGCTCACGAAGAGGGTCGGAACGCCAATCCGGGACAGGTGCTCCATCCGCTCCGGAGGGACCTCGGCCTTGCCCGGCGGCTTCAGCGGATAGGCGAGGAGCACCAGACCCGACACCAGGCGGCGCGTCTGTGCGCCTTCGTCCGCGAGCAGAAGGGACACCATCCTTCCGCCGAAGGAGCGCCCTCCGAGGAAGAGGGGGCCCCCGAACTCCCGCGCCGCCCAGCCCGCGACCGCGGCGACGCAGGCGATTGCGCGGTCCGCCCGGTCTGGCCGCCTCCGCCCGCCTTCCGCCGCCGGTAGGTTGAAGCGGAGCGTGCGGATGTCTCGCTCCGCCAGGGATTTGGCCAGCGAGACGAGTCCCGGCGTGTCCCGGTTCCCCCCGGCGCCGTGGGTGAGCGCGAGGAGCGGGGTGGCGCCGGCGGGCGCGGCCGGGTCGTGAAGGGCCGCGCTGACCGTCCCGGAGCCGCCGTCCGGCGCGTGCAGGATCACTGGAGACAAGGAGAGAACCGGGCTTATCGATTCGGCAGAATCCGTTTGCCGAAGGCCGAGGCGACCAACTCGGCTGCCGCTTCCGCGGTCCGGTTTCCGACGTCGCGCTGCGGATTCACTTCGCCGATGTCCATCGACCGCAGAGCGCCGCTCTCCGCTATGCGCTCCATCAGCAGGCGGGCCTCGCGGAAGGTCAGGCCCCCGGGCTCGGGAACGCTGACGCCCGGAGCCACCGTCGGGTCGAGCGCGTCCATGTCCACGCTGAGATGCAGCCCGTCGGTCCCGTCCAGGGCCCGCCGCACGGCTTCCTCGACGACGGCAGCCATACCCCGCCGGTCCACCTCCGCCATCGTGCAGGTCCGGACGCCGATGTCGGCGATCACTTCGTCCTCTCCTTCGTCCACGCTCCGGATCCCGATGAGGACCGTGTTCTCCGGGCGGACGCGGCAACGGCCAGGGGCGAAACCGCCGACGCCGGTGTAGGCGCGCCGTCCTCGCCCGAAGATCGCCGCGAGCGGCATGCCGCTCAGGTTGCCGGTCACGGTCGTCTCCGGCGTATTCGCGTCGGGGTGGGCATCCACCCAGATCAGCCCGAGCGAGGCGGTCCGCCCTCCGTCACCTTTGCCGGGGTCCCCGGCACCGGTCATCCCCGACAGTGCGCCCAGTCCGACCGAGTGGTTGCCGCCCAGCACCAGAGGAATCCGTCCCTCGTCCCGGGCTCGCCGCACCGCCGCCGCCAGGTCCTCGAGAACCGGGACCAGTTCGGCGAGATACCGGGCCTTCGGGTCGCCGGGGCTCGCGGTGTTTTCCGGCGTTGGCGATTCGATGTCACCCGCGTCTTCCACCCGGTATCCCAACCGTCCGAGGCGGGCGGCGATGCCGGCCCGGCGAAGCATGGCCGGACCGGACTCCACGCCCGCGGGGCCATCCGCCAGAGCTACGGGGGCTCCGATGACGCGGACCGTGCTGTTCCCGGACGCCCCCATGATCTCAAGTGCTCAGGATCGGGGAACCCTCGGGAGCGTCCGCTTGCCGAGCGCGGACGCCACCAGCTCGACCGCGAGTTCGGCGGTCTGGTTGCGGACGTCGCGGATCGGATTCACCTCCGCCACCTCGAGCGAACGGAGTCCGCCGCTTTCCGCCACCGCCTCCATCAGGGTGTGCGCCTCCCGATAGCTGAGTCCACCCCGGACAGGGGTCCCGACCCCGGGAGCGACGTCCGGATCGAGTCCGTCCATGTCGACACTGAGGTGCATCCCGTCGGTCCCGTCGAGCACGCGGTCGACCGCCTCGTCCACGACGGTCGCGAAGCCCCGGCGATCCACCTCTTCCATCGTATACACCCGCACCCCAAGGTTCTCCACCACCGCGGCCTCGGCCGGATCGACGCTCCGGACCCCGATCAGGGCGGCGTTTCGGGGTTCCAGCCTCCTGGCGCCCGCCGCGAAACCTCCCACCCGGGTGAGCGCCTCGGGACCCCGGCCGAACAGTGCGGCCACCGGCATCCCGTGCAGGTTGCCGGTGGGGGTCGTCTCCGGGGTGTTCGCATCCGTGTGGGCATCCACCCACAGGAGCCCGAGACGTTGCTCCAATGGGTAGCCGCCCCCGCGATGGGCGCATCCGGTCATGCCGGAAACCGTGCCGAGCGCGATGGAATGATCGCCGCCGAGCACCACGGGCAGCCGGTCCGCTTCCCGATGACGGCGCACCTCGCGCGCCAGGTTTTCGAGCACGCTCACGACCTCCTCGAGATAGCGGGCGTTCGGTTCGCCCGGTCCGGACAGGGTCTCGGCGAGGGGCGCCTCGATGTTCCCGGCGTCCTCCACGAGATATCCGAGCCGCCCCAGCCTCGTCGCGATCCCCGCCCGCCGGATAGCGGAGGGCCCCATGTCCACACCCCGGCATCCAGCTCCCAAGTCCAGCGGCACACCTATCAGGCTGATCGTTTTCTTCTCCATGGCCGCATCGTACTTCGGGGCAACGGCACGTACGGCTTGGAACGCCGCCGGTTCTCGCGGTAGCGGCCTCCGGACCGGCACGCGCGGCGCCCCCCCCCACCGGGAGAACTGGCGCGCCGCGCACGTCGTCACCCACTCCGCCTCACGGCGATCCCCGGCCTGCAACACCCCAACCAGCCCTGACGACGCAACGGCTTGGAACGCCGGCTTCAGCCGGCACCGCTGCGCAGAGCGCAGCGAGAGCGCGCCTGCTGCTCACCCCGACGGCAGATACGCCAGGGAACAGCGACCTCTGACCAGCCCTACCAGCACGGGCGCCACTCACCGCACGGCCGGTGCTCTCTCCCGGTACCCTCCCCCCGGACCATGCCCTACCGGTCGCTCGCCGACGCCGTCCGCGACCTCGAACAAAACCGGATGCTGGTCCGGGTCCCCGACGAGGTGGACGGACACCTCGAGGTCGCGGAGATCCAGCGCCGCGCCTACGCCGCCGGAGCCCCCGCCATCCTCTACGAGAACGTGAAGGGCTCGGCGTTTCCCTGCGTTTCCAACCTCTTCGGAACCATGGAGCGGGCCCGTTTCCTGCTCCGGCACGGACTCGACGGGGCGAAGGCGGCAGTCCGGTACCGGGCGGAGCCGGGCAAGGTCTTCTCGGATCTCCGCAACCGTCCTTCCGCCCCATTGGGCGCCGCCAACGCGGCGATCCACTCGCTGCCCCGCCGGGTGGTCACGGCTCCGAGCCAGGCGCATCCCATCACCCTCTCCGATGTCCCCCGCATCACCTCGTGGCCGGACGACGGGGGGCCGTTCATCACCCTGCCCCAGGTCTTCACCGAGGACCCCGACGTTCCCCCGGGAAAGGGTCCGCTCGGCGCTCCCCTCTCCTCCAACGTCGGGATGTACCGCATCCAGTTGGCCGGAGGCGACTACGGCGGCGGGGAGGCCGGCATGCACTACCAGATCCACCGAGGCATCGGCGTGCACCACACCGCGGCCGAGCGCCGCGGCGAACCGCTCGGGGTGAGCATCTTCGTCGGCGGGCCCCCGGCGCACACCCTGGCCGCGGTGATGCCGCTGCCGGAAGGCCTCAGCGAACTGCTGTTCGCCGGGATGCTGGCCGGCCGGCGCTTTGCCTGGAAGCGGCGTGATGATGGTTTCGTGGTTTCGGCGGATGCCGATTTCACGATCACCGGCTGGGTAGACCCGGGCCGCAAGCTCCCCGAAGGCCCCTTCGGGGACCACCTCGGCTACTACAGCCTGACCCATCCGTTCCCGGTTCTGCGGGTCACTTCCGTGACCCACCGGGCCGGAGCCGTCTGGCCGTTTACCGTGGTGGGCCGTCCCCCCCAGGAGGACACCACCTTCGGGCAGCTCATCCACGAAATCACCGAACCCATGGTGCCCACCACGCTGCCGGGCGTCCATTCGGTCCATGCAGTGGACGCCGCCGGCGTCCATCCGCTGCTGCTCGCGGTCGGCAGCGAACGCTACTCGCCCTTCACCGGCCGGCGGCCGCAGGAGCTCTGGACCATCGCCAACGCGATCCTCGGGTTCGGACAGTGCTCGCTGGCCAAGTATCTGTTCATCGCGGCGCGGGAAGACGCCCCCGCACTGGCCGCCCACGACATTCCGGGGATGCTGGACCACGTCCTCCGCCGGGTGGATCTGGCCTCCGATCTCCACTTCCAGACCCGCACCACGATCGACACCCTCGACTACTCGGGCACCGGCCTGAACGCCGGTTCCAAGCTGGTGATCGCCGGCGCGGGTCCCGAACGGAGATCACCCGCCCGCACCGTTCCGGAGGGGGTCGGCGCAGCGCTTCCCGCCGGATTCACCGGCCTGCGAGCGGTGTTGCCGGGCGTCTTCGCGCTGGGCGGGCCGCGATTCGAAGCCTACGACCGGGTGGAGTCGGATCTGGCGCCACTCTGGAGTGCGCTCGATGCCGCGGAACGCGCCGGCGCCGATCTGAGCGGGATGCCGCTGGTCGTCCTCTGCGACGACCCCGGCTTCGCTGCCGAGACCCTCCGCAACCTGCTCTGGGTGGCGTTCACCCGATCCAATCCGTCTCATGATGTCCACGGCCGGCAGGCCGCGATCCACCACAAGCACTGGAGCTGCGTGGAACCCGTGCTCATCGACGCCCGCCTGAAGCCTCACCACGCCCCCCCGCTGATCGAGGACCCCGCGGTCAGCCGCCGGGTGGACGCCCTCGCGGCTCCCGGCCGGCCGCTGCACGGCGTGATCTGAAGATACGGGGTTCAGCGATATGGTGGGCCGCCCATGACGAGTAACGGCGGCGCTGGTTCCCGCTCCGGGCTTGCCCGGAACCTCGGGCTCATGGGGCTCGCCGCCACCGGGATCTGCTCGATGCTCGGGGCCGCGATCAACGTGATGCCCTTTGCCCTGCTCCGGGGCATCCCGGAGATCGGCCCCTACGTGCTGCCCGCCTACGTGTTTGCGGCCCTGCCAGCCGTCTTGGCCGCGCTTGCCTACGGCAGCCTGGGCTCCGCCATGCCGCGCGCCGGCGGCAGCTACGTCTACGCGAGCCGAGCGCTCAGCCCCTGGTGGGGGTTCATCGCCAGCTTCTCCCAGTGGTTCGGCCTGTCCATCGCCATCGGGGTGGTGTCGTACCTGCTCGTTCCCTTCATCCGCGACATGGCCGGTGCGCTGGGCTACTCCGCGGTTGCCGCAGCCCTCGAGCGCGGCCCGGTGCGGGTCGGCATTTCGATCGCCTTCCTCTGGACCTTCGTGCTGGTGAACGTGCGGGGACTGAAGCTCTACGAGCGGACCCTGGTCCCGATGATGTTCCTCATGTTCGCCCTCGGCGGCGTCGTGATCGTCAGCGGCTTCGCGTTCGACCACGGGGACTTCGCCGCCGCGCTGATGGCGAGCGAGGGCCGGTCGGTCCCGGACGCGCCGGCGACGCCGCTCCAGCTCGTCCCGTTCGTGACCGCGGCGGTCGTGCTTTTCGCCACCTTCATCGGGTTCGACTCGATCGCGCAGGCCGGTGGCGAGGCGAAAAACCCCGGTCGCAACATCCCGCTCGCCATCGGAATCGCGATCGCCTCGGTCGGCGGGTTCTATTTCCTGTTCACCGCCGCGATGTACCACGCCGTGCCGTGGCAGTTCGTCGCCGAGGAAGCGGCCGTCCGCGACGTGACCGCGCCGGGACTGCTCGGCTACCTGCTGCCGGCGGCCGGCACCGCGGCGATCCTCGCCGGGGCCGCGGTCGCGCTCATCAACGACCTGCCGGCCATGCTGCTCGCCGTGTCCCGCATGATGTTCGCCTGGGCCGAGGACGGCATCTTCCCGAAGGGGGTGGCCACCGTACACCGGAGCTTCCACACCCCTTGGGTGGCGATTCTGCTGAGCGGAACGATGGCGACGGTGGGGATTGTGGGAAGCCACCTCGCGGGCGACTTCTTCCTCGGGATCGACATCCTGGTGACCTCGATGCTCGTCAATTTCGGGCTCATCTGCCTCTCGCTGGTGACCCTGCCCCGCCGCAATCCGGACCTCGCCGCCGACGTGAAGGTCCTGGGGAGGCCCGCGCAGGTGGTGGTCGGTGGCGGGGGCGCCGCGTTGCTCGGACTGTTCCTGGTCCTGCACATCGTCAAGGACCTCTCCACCGAGACCACCGCCTGGTACTTCCACTCGACCTGGGTGTGGCTGCTGGTGATGGGGATCGCTTCCCTCATCTATCTCCGTGAAATGGCGCGGCTCCGTCAGCGCGGGGTGGACACCGACCGTTTGTTCAGCACGTTGCCGCCCGAGTGAGCGGGGTAGAACGGACCCGGCTGGCCGCCGGGTTGGAGGTGTCCCGGGTCCTGACCGGGCTCTGGCAGGTTGCCGACCAGGAGCGCGGTGGCGCCGCCCTCGAAACCGAGCGGGCGGCCCGCGCGCTCGAACCGGCGGTGGACGCCGGCTTCGTCACGGTAGACGTCGCGGATCACTACGGATCCGCCGAACTGATCGCCGGCGCGCTTCAGAAACGCCGCCCCGAGGTCCGGGTGCTGACCAAATGGGTTCCGGAACCCGGTGTTTCGTCCCGCAGGGACGTGGAAGCCGCGATACGGCGGTCACTGGACCGGATCGGGACCGATCGGCTCGCGGCGCTCCAGTTCCACGCCTGGAGCTACCCCGATCCTGGCTGGCTGGACTGCCTGTTCCACCTGATGGAGTTCCAGGCCGAGGGGCGGATCGGCCACCTCGGGGTCACCAACTTCGACGCGGTCCATCTCGATCTCGCGCTACGGAGCGGGATCCCCCTCGTCTCGAACCAGGTCTGCTACTCGCTCCTCGATCGCCGTCCGGCGGGACGGATGACCGAGGTGTGCCGCAGGCACGGGGTCGGGCTCCTCGCCTACGGGACCCTCGCGGGGGGGCTGCTGAGCGATCGCTGGCTCAGGGCCGCGGAGCCTCCGATCGACGATTCGCTCACCTGGTCGCAGATGAAGTACCGCCGCTTCATCGACCAGGCCGGCGGGTGGGACCGCTTCCAGGCGGTGCTGCGCGCCGCGCGCCGGGTCGCGGACCGCTACGGGGTGTCCATCGCCAACGTCGCCGTCCGCTACGTGCTGGAACAGCCGGCCGTGGCCGGGGTGATCGTGGGAGCCCGTCCCGGGGAACGAACCCATCTCGAGGACAACCTGCGGCTTTTCGATTTCGCGCTCGACGAGCGGTCCCGGGCGGAGCTTGCCGAGGCGCAGGCCGGTCTCGACCCGATTCCCGGCGACTGCGGCGACGAATACCGTAGGCCGCCGTACCTGACCGCATCGGGAGACCTCCACCACCACGTCACCCACTTCCCGGCGCCCTACGCGGCGCGGGAAACCGCACGAGGAGCGGAACTGGATCCGCAGGCCGGCTTCCGCGAAGCAGTTCGCACCGGGCCTGACATCCGGGTTGCCGGGGTCACTCCGACCCACCGTGGCCGCCTCCTCGGCGGCGACGACGTCCGGGCCCAGACTCACTTCGTGGTGGACCGGATCGAAGGCGCCCTCCAGTCGCTTGACGCCGAGATGGCGGACGCCGTTCGGGTCGAGTCGCGCACCCGCGAGAACTATTGGCCGAATGTGCTGGCCGTCCTCCGTGACCGCCTCCCGTCAACAGCGAACGTCGCTCGCGTTCCGGGGCAGCCCTCGCACCCCCACCACATCGAAATCGACGTCGAAGCGCGGACCTGAACAACCCCGGCGAGCGGGATGACACCGCCGGCTTGGAACGCCGGTTTCAGCCGGCACAGCCCGCCGCAGGCGGGCGGAGGCACCGCCGCGATCCACCGACCTGGGCCATGGCCTGCGCCCCGTGGCTCTCAGGTACAGCAGACCCCTTCGGCCCCCTCCGCCCCCACGTCGGCCGGGTCCGTTGCAATCACCACGTTCTGCAACTGCTCCGCGTCCCCCGACTTGACGTACCACTCCCAGCGCGCCCCGTCGGGATCGGTCACCCAGGTTTCGGTCTTCTCCGCGTAGCAGCACACGGTGTCATCCACTCCGGTCGTATCGAGCCCCGATTCCCGGAGCCGCCCCTCGGCCGCCCGCACCTGCCGCGCCGCCTCCACCTCCACGCCGAGGTGGTTGATCGTCGCCCCTTCCGAGCCTTCGAAGAGGACCAGTTTGAGCGGGGGATCGGCGATGGCGAAGTTCGCGTAACCGGGTTTCACCTTCGCGGGCGCGGTCGCGAACATCCGCGAGTAGAAGTCAATCGCCCTCTCGAGGTTCGTCACATTCAGGGCAAGTTGCAGTCGGGACACAGTCCGTTTCCTCCATTGTTTGGGCCGAGGGCGCACCCGTGCAGCATTCGGCAGTCAGAAAGTCCATGAGTTGGTTCATAACGGCAAAATCGGGACGCGAACGCACCTCGCGCCCGCGCTGCTCCTGTTCCACGAGACCGGCCCGGGTCAGGCAGGCCAAGTGGTGGGCGAGCGTGGAAGCGGGCGTGCCGAGTGTCCGGATGAGCGTCCCCACCGGGAGTCCGGCGGGGCCCGTCCGCACCAGCAGCCGGTAGAGCCGGAGGCGGGTCGGGTTCCCGAGCGCGCCCAGGCTCGCTGCCGCAAGTTCCTCGGTCAACAGAGTCGCCATGACCAAATAACTATAGATCTAGTTATTTGGGTATGTCAAGTGCGCATTGATTTCGTCCAGGCCTTGACAGCACCGAAGCCGCTATCTCTTCGGTTCTTCGGGACGACCGTCCTCGGAGAACGCCTCCCCGTCGGGGCTCTCCCGTACCAGCAGAACTCCCTCGATTCGCGAAACACGCTGTTCCAGGCTGATCAGCCTCTCCTCGAGACGATCCATACGAGTCTCGAGACGGTCCATGCGGGCCTCGAGGCGATCCATGCGAGCGTCGAGGCGGACCTCAAGGCGATCCATGCGCGTTTCCAGGCGGTCGATCCGCTCGAAACCAAATGCGGCGATGGTGAGGTTCATCACCGCCATGAAGACCCCGAGCGACACGAACGGAATCCACTCTTTCCTCTTCACACTGCCTCCAGCCGGTTCCCGGCCGTCGAGCCCTTCGGGGCTCATCGAGTTGTCAAGCGTCAAGGTGTTCCGCCCGCGTTGCGGACGCGTCAAGATCCTCGTGACCCAGCGCAGGGAGGATATCGCCGCCAGGTGCCGGCGGGGCTACACAACCGCCGGTTCCAGGAGCCGGATCGTGCCGCGGTCCGCGTCCATCTCGGCACGGTCGCCGATCGGCAGCGTGAACTGCTCGGGGATGTGCCCGATCATGCTCCCCCGGAACGCCGGGATGCCGAGCGGGGCGATGTGGTCTTCGAGCACCTGCTCCATCGTGAGCGACCCGAAGCCCGATCCCGGATCGCAGTCGGTACAGCGGCCGAAGATGAAACCCACGATCCGGTCGAGGACCCCCGCGAGTTTCAGGGTGGTCATCATCCGGTCCACCCGATAGACCGCCTCGTCCACGTCCTCGAGGAACAGGATGGCGCCGGTGAAATCGGGCAGGTACTCCGAACCCATGATCGCCGTGAGCACCGTCAGGTTGCCGCCAAGGAGCGGCCCGGTCGCCCGCCCGCCCGTGATGGTGCGGATCCGATGATCCCGGGGCACGATGTGGTCCCCAGGGTCCGCGACCGGGTTCTCGAGCAGGTCCGCTTCGCCTTCCATCAGGGTGCGGCGGAAGTGTTCGGTCGAGAAGCGGTTCCCCGGGCCGGGACCGTGCATCACGATCAGCCCCGTCTTCGCGTGGACGCCGGTGAGGAGCGCGGTGGCGTCGCTGTAGCCGAGCAGGACCTTGGGATTCGCCCGGATCACGCCGTAGTCGAGGTGCGGCAGGACGCGCGCCGACCCCCAGCCGCCCCGGGCGAAGATGCCCTTCACCTCGGGATCGGCGAAGAACTCCATGATGTCCGCCGCCCGCTCGGCGTCGGTTCCGGCGAAGTAGCCGCGCCGCCGGTAGTAGTTGGATCCGAGCCGCGGTTCGAGCCCGACCGCCCGGAACGCGTCCGCGAAGATCTCGGTCGGGTCGGTCTCGAAGGCAGCGGTGGCGGGGCTTGCCAAGCCGAAGACGTCGCCGGGCTGGATGCGTGGCGGCCGGATCAGGGCCGGCTGCGCTGAGTGAGCCTTCGCAGCCGTCAGGAACGGGATCGTGGCCGCACTCCCCAGCAGCGAGAGAGCCGCCCGGCGAGGGATTGGATGTCCCAGTGTCTCGGGTGCAGAGCTCCGTCTCGTTGAGCTTGCGGTTGGACGGGTCCCCTCACTCATTCCGCCTTTCCTCCCTGCATGGCGCGGCGCCGTCGCGCGGGTTTCGCGCTCCCGCGCGGCCCCACCGGGAGAACTGGCCGCCGGCTGAAGCCGGCGTTCCAGGCCGTCCTCGTCGCAAGGCCGAACGGCGAGGCGCAACACGGTCGCCCCGCTGGGCGGGGCGATGCCGGTCTGGAGACCGGCGGTCCCTTCCCTCTCCGCCACCGGTCCCGATCAGTTCTCCTCCGAGGCGACGAGCACCGCCGGGACGCCCAGGCTCGCCACCCGCTCGTTGAACGGCGTCAGGTGCTCCGACATGGCGGCCTCGAGATCCGCGTGGATCGCGTCGAGCCCCGGCTTCAGGTCGTCGAAGCGCTCGTAGGCACCCGCGGTCGGTTCGTAGTCCCCCTGCACGATGTAGCCGTAGAGCGTCACCAACTGGTTGTCGATCTGCGGCGGGAAGTTGATCGGGTCCTGCGACGACTTGCTATTCGTCTGCGTGATCGTCTCCTCGATCTCGGTCAGACGATCCGTGAGCGCCTTGCTGAGTGTCCCGAGCTCCTCGTCGGCCTTTCCGGCCTTCCGGAGTCGCCCGACGATGTCGTCCGCCTGGGTCTTGACGTCACGGAGCTGGTTGAGCGCATCGAAGAGCTTCGTGATCTCACCGGCGACGGTCTCGCCCAGGTCGCGCTGTTCCGCGAGCTCCTCGGCGGTGGAGGACAGATTCGGATTCAGCGCCACCTCAAGCGGCTGGGTGTGGGTCTCCTCGCCGACCGTCAGGCGGACCTCGTAGGTCCCGGGGAGCACCGAGAGTCCGGGCGTGCCGCCCCAGTGGACCACCCCCGCGGGGCGCTGGATGCCCTCGCTGCGCAGGTTCCAGCGGAACGCATTGAGCCCCGCCGCGGCCGGGAGACGGGCGCCCGGGCCGCCCCCAAAGAAGATCGCAAACGGCGAGACCGGTCCGCTCGGCGCCGCCGCTCCGGGCTGCCCGGTGACCTTCCGCACCGAGTTCCCTTCGGAGTCCAGGATCTCGAGGGTGATGGCGGACTCGGGTTGCTCCTTGAGGTGATAGCGGATCTCGGCCGCACCCCCGAAGCCGCCCCGGTAGGCGGTCCGGGGGACGTAGAGGACGGAATCCGCCGCCATCGTCTCGTCGGTGATCTGCTGCAGCGGGCTCAGGTCGTCGAGCACCCAGAAGGACCGGCCTTGGGTCGCGATCACCAGGTCCTTCCGGTGCACCTGCATATCCGTGATCGGGCTCACCGGGAGGTTGTTCTGGAAGCGCTGCCAGTGGGCGCCGTCGTCGAACGAGACGTAGAGCCCGAACTCGGTCCCCGCGTAGAGCAGTCCCTTGCGGTCGTGGTCCTCCCGGATCGCGCGGGTGAAGTGCGTCGGCGGGATGCCGTTCGTTCCGTCGGTCAGCAGGTCCCAGCTCTCCCCGGAGTTGTTGGTCCGGAAGATGTACGGCCGGAAGTCGTTCTCCCGGTAGCGGTACACCGCGATGAACACCCGGGCGGGGTCGTGGGAGGACATCTCGATGACGTTGACGGTGCCCCCCTCCGGCATGTCCTCGGGGGTGATCTCGGTCCACGTATCGCCACGGTCGCGGGAGATGTGGACGCGGCCGTCGTCGCTGCCCGCCCACAGCTCCGCCGGCGTGTGGGGTGACTCCTCGAACGAGAAGAGGGTGTTGTAGACCTCGACGCCGGTGCTGTCGCGGGTGATCGGTCCCCCGGCGTAGTCCTGATGCTCGGGGTTGTTGGTCGTCAGGTCGGGGCTGATCACCTGCCAGCTCTGTCCCTGGTCCCGGGACATGTGGACCACCTGCGAGGCGTGGTAGAGGATGTCCGGGTCATGGGGCGACAGCCGGATCGGCGCGTTCCACTGGAACCGGTAGTTGAGGTCCCGCGCGGCCTGTCCGAGCTGGAGCTGCGGGTAGTGGAGGATCTGCCGGAACTCGCCGGTCTTCCGGTTCACGCGCGTAATGGAGCCGCCGTAGCAGCCCGCGTAGATGATGTCCGGGTCGCGCGGGTCCACCGCGATGTGGCCGCTCTCGCAGCCGCCGACCTGGTACCAGTCCGGCACGACGCTGAATCCGCCGCGGGACGGCACGGAGATGGTGCTGTTGTCCTGCTGCGAACCGTAGATCCGGTAGGGCCACTGGTCGTCCACGTAGACCCGGTACATCTCGGAGGTTTCCTGACCCATCTGGTCGGTCCAGCTTTTCCCGCCGTCGAACGAGACGTTGGCGCCGCCGTCGTTGGCGTTGATCATGTTCAGCGGGTTGTCCGGGTTGATCCAGAGGTCGTGGTTGTCGCCGTGCGGCACCCGGATACGCTCGGGGAACGTCCGTCCCCCGTCAATGGACTTGTGGAAGGCCACGTTCAGCACGTAGACGGTGTTCTCGTCGTGGGTGTCGGCGTAGAGGTGGATGTAGTACCAGGGACGCTGCCGGAGGGCCGCGTCGCCATTGATCCGGGTAAACGATTCGCCGCCGTCATCCGAGCGGTACAACCCGCCGCGCTCCCCTTCGGCTTCGAGGAGGACCCAGATGCGGTCCGAGTTCGCCGCGGAAATGGCGATCGCGGTCTTCCCGATCATGCCGGTGGGAAGCCCGTTCTCGACCCGCTCCCAGGTGTCCCCGCCGTCGCGGCTGCGGAAGATCCCGCCGTCCTCGCTGCCCGAGATCATGGTCCACGGCTTCCGCTCGGCGCGCCACGCTCCCGCGTAGAGGATGCGCGGGTTGTTGGGATCCATCTGGATCTCCACGAAGCCGGTGCGGTCGGAGATGTGGAGCACCTGCTCCCAGGTCTGGCCGCCGTCCTTCGTGCGGTAGATGCCGCGCTCGTCGTTGGGGCCGAAGATGTACCCGAGCGCCGCCGCGTACACGAGGTCGGAATCCTCCGGGTGAATCGCGAGGGCGCCGATCTGGCCGGCATGCCGGAGTCCCACGTGCTCCCAGGTCTTGCCCGCGTCGTCGGAGCGGTACATGCCGTCCCCAACGGAGATGTTTCCCCGGGTGGAGGCGGAGCCGGTGCCCACATAGATGACGTTGGTGTCGGAGGGGGCCACCCGGACGGAGCCCACCGAGCCCACGCCGAAGAAGCCGTCGGTCACGTTCTTCCAGCTGATCCCGGCGTCGATCGTCTTGAAGACACCCCCCCCGGTGCCGCCGAAGTAGTAGGTCAGCGGATCGCCCGGAACTCCCGTTGCCGCGGTGGAGCGCCCCCCACGGGTGAAACCGACGGAGCGGAACCGCATGTCCTCGTAGTACTCCGGCGGCACCGTGACGTTCGCTTCATCGAAGTGCTCGTCGTAGTCGCGATGGCTCCCCTGCCCCAACGCGAGCGGTGCGGCGAGCAGGACGGCCATGGCAAGCGCCGCCGGAATGCGAAGAAATCGTCCAATATGCATCAACAGGTCCCTCCGGGAACGAGCCGGTCAGTGTACCGGGGCGGGCGAGACGCGGGGTTTCGAATTAGTCATCCGGTCTCTCACGAAACGCGACGACCTCGTCGAGACTCGAAGCCCCGAGCGCCGCCATGACCAGGCGATCCACCCCCAGGGCCACCCCCGAGCAGCGCGGGATACCCGGATCCTCGAGGGCCGCCAGGAACCGCCCGTCGGGGTGGGCGGCCGGTTTGCCGGCCCGCTCGCGCGCCCGATTCTCGGCCGCGAAACGCCGGCGATGCTCGGCCGGGTCCTGGAGTTCGTCGTAGCCGTTCGCGAGTTCAAGTCCGGCCCAGAAGACCTCGAAACGCTCCGCTGTCCGGGGATCGTCGTCGCTCAGCCGGGCGAGCGCCGCCAAGGGGGCCGGAAACCGGGTCACGATCGTGGGGACCCGAGCCCCGAGACCGGGTTCGACGAGCCGTGAGAACAGGTAGTCGAGGGCCGCGGCCCGGTCGTCGGGACGACCCGGGTGGCCGTGCGCCTCGGCCAGCGTCTGAAGGCGTTCCTCCGCTGCCGACAACGGGTCCACCCCGACCGCGGCAAGAAAGAGCTCCCGGTAGGTGCGCCGCTCCGCGGGGCGCGTGCCGAGGAGATCTCCGAGCAGCAGGTCCATTTCCGTCAGCAATCCCTCGAGCGGACCCAGCCGGTACCACTCGGCGATGGTGAACTCGACCGCGTGTTGCCGTCCGGACTCTCCCGCGCGAAACGCCTTGACGATCTGGAAGATGGGACCGCTTCTCGCCGCCAGCAGGCGCTTCATGGCGAACTCCGGCGAGGTGTGCAGGAAGCCCCCGGCCGCGGACACCGACTCCAGATGGCGATCGGGCGTGGCGTGGGGTCCGAGGATCGGGGTCTCGACCTCCAGGTAGCCCCGGCCGGTGAGAAAGGCCCGCAACCGGGCGACGAGCCGGGAGCGCTCCCGCAGGTTCCCGAGGGGCGCCGCGGGGCCCCACTCGGGACTGCCCGTGCCGGTCAGTTCTTTACCCGGGAAACGTACTCGCCGGTGCGCGTATCCAGGCGGAGCGTCTCGTCCACCTCGATGAACAGCGGAACCCGCACGACCGCTCCGGTTTCGAGGGTCGCGTTCTTGGACCCCCCGGTCGCCGTGTCGCCACGGATTCCGGGTTCGGTCTCCACCACCTTCAGGTCCACGAAGTGCGGCGGGTGAATGAGCAGGATGGCGTCGTTGTAGAGCGTGACGCCGCAGGTCATCCCCTGGAGCAGCCACTTCTCGTGGCCGCCGAGCGCGGCTTTTGCCGCCGAGTACTGCTCGTAGGTGTTGGGATCCATGAAGTGCCAGTCGCCGCCGTCGCTGTAGAGGAACTCCATGTCGGTGTCGATCACGTCGGCGGCTTCCACCTTCTCGCCCGACTTGAACGTCTTGTCGAGGACCCGGCCGGTCTTGAGGTTCCGGTAGCGGATCCGGGTGAACGCCTGTCCCTTTCCGGGCTTCACGAACTCGCAGTCCAGGAGGACGCACGGATCGGAATCGAGCAGGACCTTGAGCCCGCTGCGGAACTCGTTTGTCGCGTAGGTGTTGGCCAAGGAATCGCTCCCTTCAGGGGTTGGGTGGCCGGAATCGTACCAATGGGGGCGCGACGCGGGGCCGGCAGCGCCGGGCCGGAGCGGACGCGGCCAGCAGCCGGTGGCAAAACCCACGCGGCGTTCGACGGGCAATGCATCCCGGTTGAACCGCGCCTCTACGAGGCGCTCTGCGTTGCGTTTCGGTCGAAATACACCCGGTATTCCTCCCTCACGCGCCTTGTCAGCCGGGCGCCTTCCCCGTCTCGGCGCTCACGTGGGTTTCACCACCGGCTGCTAGACCTCGGTCAGGAGGTGGCCCATCCGCTCCTTCTTGGTGCGCAGGTAGTCGCGGGAGTACTTGTTCGCCGGCACCTCGATGGCGACCCGCTCCTCGATCACGAGACCGTGGGCTTCGAGGGCGACGAACTTTCGCGGGTTGTTGGTCAGCAGACGAATCCGTCCGACGCCGAGGTCCCGGAGAATCTGGGCGCCGACGCCGTACTCGCGCTGGTCGGCCCGGAATCCGAGGTGGGTGTTGGCGTCCACCGTGTCGAGGCCGTCGTCCTGGGCCGCGTACGCCCGCAGTTTGTTGACGAGTCCGATGCCCCGCCCCTCCTGGTTCAGGTAGAGCAGCACCCCGGCGCCCTCTTCCCCGATCCGGGCCAGCGCCGCCTCGAGCTGCGGGCCGCAGTCGCACCGAAGCGATCCGAAGACCTCGCCGGTCAGGCATTGGCTATGGACCCGCAGCAGTACCGGCGTGTCCGGCCGGGCTTCGCCGAGTTGCAGAACCAGGTGTTTGGTCCCGTCGAGGGTGTTCTCGTAGGCGACGGTGCGGAACTCGCCGAACCGGGTCGGGAGTACGGTGGATGCCAATCGCCGCACCAGGGACTCGGTGCGGAGCCGGTAGCGGATCAGGTCCGCGACGCTCACGATCGCCATCCCGTGTTTCCCGGCGAAGGCCAGGAGGTCCGGAAGGCGGGCCATCGTGCCGTCTTCCTTCATCACCTCGCAGATGACCGCGGCCGGATAGAGCCCCGCGATTCGCGCCAGATCCACTCCGGCCTCGGTCTGTCCCGCCCGCTGCAGCACGCCACCGGGGCGGGCGCGGAGCGGGAACACGTGGCCCGGCCGGACCAGGTCGGACGGCCTCGTTTCCTCGTGGATCGCGACCTGGACGGTCCGGGCCCGGTCCGCGGCGGAGATGCCCGTCGTCACCCCGTCCTTTGCTTCGATGGAGACGCAGAACGCGGTCTCGTGCACCGAGGTGTTGTCCTGGACCATCAACGGAATGTCCAACCCGTCGAGGCGTTCCCCGGTCATGGGCATGCAGATGAGGCCGCGCCCGTGCGTGGCCATGAAGTTGATCGCTTCGGGGGTGACCTTTTCGGCGGCGATCGTCAGGTCGCCCTCGTTTTCGCGGTCCTCGTCATCCACGACGATGACCATGCGGCCGGCGGCGATTTCGGAAACCGCCCGCTCTACCGGCCAAAACGCCGTGGATTCGCTCTTTCCCGTGTCAACCACGCGCACAACACCTCGTCGGGCTCGAGGAGCCCTCGTCCGGAAACCGTCTCGAAAAGGAGTTTAGCCTTCGTCCGGGGTCCCTCGACCGGGACCCGGTGCGGAATCCTGGAGCAGCGCCCCCACGTACTTGGCCAGGATGTCGTACTCCACGTTGACGCGGTCTCCCTTGCGGAGAGCCCCGAGGGTGGTTGCGGCGCGCGTGTGGGGAATCAGCATGACGTCGAAGCACGCCTCACCGGGCGAAGCGGCCGCCACCGTCAGGCTGACCCCGTCGATTGCCACCGAACCCTTGCGGACGATCCAGCGGGGCTCCCGGTGCCGGACGCTCAGCCGATAGTCGTCGTCGGAACCCCCCGCTTCGATCACCTCGCCGCAACCGTCCACGTGTCCCTGGACAAAATGCCCGCCCAGACGGTCCGACGCGCGCAGCGGCAGCTCCAGGTTGACCCGGTTCCCCGGCCGCAGGTCCCCGAGCGTCGTCAGCGAGAGCGTCTCGGCCGCGACTTCGAACGATGCGGATGCGGGCTGGACCGACACCGCGGTCAGGCAGACACCGGACACCGCGACGCTGTCGCCGACCGAGAGCCCCGAGAACTCGCCGCCGCCATGCCCAACGGTGAGAAGCCGTCCGGCGGCGAGATCCCGCACCGCCTGCACGTCGCCGACTGCGATGACGAGTCCCGTGAACATCCGGCCGGGAGATTGCCCGATCCGCCCCGATCGCGCAAGGAGGCGGGCGCGCGGCGCGCCTCCCCGGAACGCGGCGCTCACGCGACCCGGTCCGCCGGCCGCTGCCCATACGATCCGCTCCGTGGACGATCGCTTCATGCGGCGGGCCCTCGAACTCGCCCGGCTCGGCCAGTACACCGCGCCGCCCAATCCGGCCGTGGGCGCCGTACTGGTCCGCGACGGGCGAGTCCTGGCCGAGGGCTTCCATGCCCGCGCCGGACGTCCGCACGCGGAAGCGCAGGTGCTCAAGGTGGGGCGCGCGGCGCGGGGCGCCACGCTCTACGTCAACCTGGAACCCTGCTGTCACGTCGGACGGACCCCGCCGTGCGCCGAACGGATCATCGCCTCGGGAGTGCGGCGGGTCGTGGCAGCGCATCCCGACCCCGACCCGCGAGTGCGCGGCGGCGGGTTCGACCGGCTTCGCTCCGCCGGCGTCGAGGTGACGACGGGCGTCCTCCGCGAGGAGGCGCAGGACCTGAATCCCTCGTTCTTCAAGTTCCTCCTGACCGGCACTCCCTGGGTGACGGTGAAGGCCGCGGTTTCCGTGGACGGGGTCATGGCCCCGCCCGGGACCCGCTGGATCACCCGCCCCTCGAGCCGCCGCCACGGAAGAGTGCTGCGCCGGGAAAACGACGCCATCCTCACCGGAATCGCGACCGTGACGGCCGACGATCCCCTGTTGACGCCCCGGCCCCGGCGGGGATCCCGTCCCCTGCTCCGGGTGGTCCTCGATCCCAGCCTCCGGATCTCCACCGAAGCGCGCGTGCTGCGCGGCCTCGACCAGGATCCGGTGCTCGTCGTTTGCGCGCCCGGCGCGCCCGTAGCGGCTCGCCGCCGCCTCGAGAACCTGGGCGTCGAAGTGATCGAGGCGGAGGTGGAGCGCGTGGCGGACCCCTCGCACGAGGGCGTCACCCAGCCGATCGCGCTGGAGGCGGTGCTGGCCGAAATCGGTGGCCGCGGCGCCCACACCCTGCTGGTGGAAGCGGGCCCCCGACTCACGTCCGCATTCCTGCAGCAGGGGCTGGCCGACCGCTTGGTGCTCTACCTGGCGCCGCGTTTTCTGGGCCGTGCGGAGGGAACCGGTCTCTTCGACGCCACCCGGGCTCCGGCCGGCGGCCGCCGTCAGTTGCCATCCGCCCAGCCCGAGCCTCGCTCGGCGCGCTACGCCTGCCTCGGCCCCGACCTTCTCGCCGACTTCCGGCTGGCCGGGCGGCGGGAGTGAAGCGCTGCCCGGGTGTCCGGTCAGCGCTTCGCCAGAGGAAAACGGTCGAGCCGTTCGTAGACCGCTCCACCGGGGCCGAGGAAGCTGGCGAACAGGCCGAACTCCCTCACGGTGAACGCGCATGACCAGGCGGCGTCCGGCGCCGGAGGCCGGGCGGCATTCAGATCCCCTGCCGCAAGACGCGAAGGGACACGCAGCCGGCCGAGCGTCACGTGGGGAACGAAGGGCCGTGTCTCCGGCGCGAGGCCGAGGTCGCGGGCAACCGCCTCCACCTCCCGCTGCAGGGGCAGGAGCCGTCCGGGATCGGGCTCCGGAACCTCCTCTTCAGCGAGCCCCACCCAGACGATCCGGGCGCGGCGGAGCGAGCCGAATGCCGAGATCTCGGCGGCCTTGAGCGTCAGGGGCCCCGGGCAACACGCCTCGAGCCGCTCGCGAAGCAGCGCCGCAATGCGCCCGCGGTCAACCGGGCCGCCTTCCGGGCCGAAGAAGCGCAGGGTGAGATGGAGGTTCTCGGGAGGAACCCGGCGGAAGACGGAAGCGGGAAGCAGGCGGGCTACCGCTCCCGAGGCGGCGAAGAGTTCGCGGCGGAGCGCGCCGGGGAGCGGTAGCGCTGCGAAGAGCCGCGGCGCCTGGGCCGCTCCTCCGTGCTCTCTCGCGACCGTCCCGGACCCTCGCATGTCAGTGGCCGGCATCGCCGGCCGCCAGCATGCTCTGGCGCAGCAGGTCGAGCGCCGCCGTCGCGGTGAGTTGCCGCACGAGCGCCCGATCCCCCGGAAGGCGGAACCGTCGGGCACGGGAGACCGGGCCGCTGACCGCGACCCAGACGAGGCCCACCGGTTTCTCGGCGCTCCCTCCCCCCGGACCGGCGATCCCGGTGACTGCAACGCCCCAGGTGTTGCGGGAACGGCGCCGCGCACCGTCGGCCATTGCCATCGCTACCGGTTCGCTGACCGCTCCGTGCGCAAGAAGCGCTTGTTCGGGAACGGCCAGCAGATCTCGCTTGACTTCGTTGGCGTAGGCAACCACTCCCAGATCGAACCAGGCGGAGGACCCCGGAACGCGGGTCACCCGCTCGGTAATCAGCCCCCCGGTGAGTGATTCGGCAAACGCGGCGCGCTCTCCCCGCCGCTCGAGGAGTCGTCCCACCGCATGCTCGAGATGCTCTCCCGCCGTCCGGCTGAAGACTGCCGGGCCCAGCCGTTCCGCCATTCGATCCGCGAGCTCGCGGACTTCCGCGGCCCGTCCGTAGGGCCCGGTGACCCGGATCTCGATCTCGCCGCCGGAAGCGAGGATCGCGAGCTGGTGCGGCGCAGCCCGCGCCGGGGTGAGATCCAGGATCCTCTCCTGCAGGACCGATTCGGGCAGTCCGGCGACCATCAGCGTCTCGCGCACCCCGCCCCCGGTCCGTCCGGTTTCACGCTCGAGACGCGGCCGTACCTCCGCGTCGAACATCGCGGCCAGTTCCGAGGGCGGCCCCGGCAGAAGCACGAGCCACGCACCGGCGGCGGTGCGCGCCAGTACCCCCGGTGCGGTCCCCGCGGGATTGGGCAGCGCCGCCGCCCCTTCGGGAATGAGGGCCTGCCGCCGGTTCACCTGCGGCATTTCGATCCCACGGTTCCGGAAGCGCGCCTCGATGCTCGCCAGCGAGGTCGCATCCTCGACCAGCCGGACCCCCAGGACGCTCGCCGCCGCGAAACGCGTCAGGTCATCGCTCGTGGGACCGAGCCCGCCGCAGACCAGCACGTACCGGCAGCAGCCCAAGGCCATTCGGAGGGTCTCCTCCAGGAGCGAGTGTTCATCGGGAGCGACCGCCGAAAAGCGAACGGCCGCCCCCAGGTCCGAGAGCCGCTCCTTGAGCAGCGGAGTGTTGCGGTCCGGGCGGCCGGAGGCGAGAAGTTCGGTGCCGACCGCGATGATGGCCGCACCGGGCTTCGGACCCTCTCCGCTCGTCAGAAGACCGGCTCCCGAAGGACCGCCTCACCCACACGCCGGACGAGCGGGGCACTCACGGCGAGAGAGCCGACCCGCGCCGCCCCCAGTTGCACCGGCTTCAGATGCCCAGGGCGAGCAGCAGGACGATGCGCACGACACCGCCCGCGACCAGGTCGTCGGCCATGATGCCGATGCCACCCGGAAGCCTCTCGGCCTGTCGCACGGGAGGCGGTTTCACGATGTCCAGGAAGCGGAAAGCCACGAAGGCGCCCGCCATCACGAGGACCGACGGGTTGGTGCCGACGAGTGCCAGCCACATCCCGCAGAACTCGTCCACCACGACGGACCGCGGATCCGGCTGCCGTAGATCCTTCGCGTGGCGCGCCCCGGCCCAGAGGCCGACCGCCACGGCCACGACCAACAGGGTCACGGGAAGGCCGCCCGGCAGGTTCCGCGTCAGCAGGAAGGCGACCAGGCCGGCGGCCGCGCCGGCAGTTCCCGGCGCGACCGGAACCCGCCCGATGAACGCGCAGGTCGCAATGAAGGCGGCGAGCCGCGACGGAGCGCTGGCCGGAAGGGATTCCCCGGCAGGTCCCGGCGTCCCTGCGTCCTCGGTCCACGGCGCGTCCCAGTCGGACGTGTCTTCGGGCCGGAGGGGCAGATCCTCCTGCCCGGCATCCGCGGCGACGCCTGGCTGCGAACCCGCCGGAACTGGCTTCGGCGAAGCTTCTGGCGGACCGGCGCTCCGGCTCCGACGATCCTCGGCTTCCTGAAGGCGGCGCTCCACCCGTTCGCGGACTCCCGAGGCCTCCGCGGCGGGAGAGGATGCGCCCTCGTCCTCTGCATCCGACGTCCCGGCCTCGGCGCTCGTACGTCCTTCGGCCACGCGCCGCCGGATGGTCGAACTCCAGTGTTCCCCGGCCGAGGGCTCCCGAGAAGGATGGGGCTCGGAGAGCCGTTCCCGATCGCCGGGGGGATCGGATTCGTCCGCGCCGTGCGCGGCCCGGCGGCGGAGCGCCTCCTCCACCCGCTCGCGAGTGCCGGGCTCCCGAACTCCATCCGCCATCCCGGCGGGGCCTGCTGCCTGAGCTTCGCCCGGCTGCGGGTCGGGCTTCGCGACGCTGGCCCTTTCTTCCGGAACGGATCCGGTCACGCCCTCTCCCCGATCGTCCGGGCTCACGGAGCGGGACCGGGGAAAGCACGAATCATGGGTCGAACCCTGCACCGGAGTGGGTGAGGAACAGCGAAACTATACTGCCGGCTCCCGGGAACCAACGGCCGGATTTCCCCCCGAACAGGCCCGGCTAGGAGAGCTGGATGGGCAACGACTCACCGGCGCCGAACAACCTGCTCGAGGCGGTCCCGAACTTCAGTGAGGGACGGTCCCAACCGACTCTCCGCCGCCTGGTGGAGGCGGCGGGACCGCCGCTTCTCGACCTGCATGCGGACGCTTCCCACCATCGCTCCGTCCTGACCCTCGCCGGAAGCGCCTCGCAACTGCGTTCCTCCGCGCGTTCGCTCTTCGAGACCGCCGTCCGCCGCATCGACCTGCGGCGCCACCGGGGCGAGCACCCGCGCATCGGCGCGCTCGACGTCCTCCCGATCGTCCCGCTGGGAGGGACCACCATGGACCGCGCGGTGCGCCTGGCCGTCTCGCTGGCCGAAGAAATCGGCTCCGACCACTCGGTTCCCGTCTTCCTCTACGGGGAAGCCGAGCCCGGCCGGCGCACCCTCCCGCAGATTCGCCGAGGCGGACTTCGCGGCCTCGCGGAGCGCCTCGCCCGGGGGGAGATTCGTTCCGACTACGGCCCGCCCTCCCTGCACCCGTCGGCCGGGGGCATCGCCGTCGGTGCAAGGCGGCCACTCATCGCGTTCAACGTCAACCTCGAGACGTCCGACGCGGGAATCGCGCGGGCCATCGCCGGGCGGATCAGGACGAGCGCGGGAGGTCTTCCCGCGCTCAGGGCTCTCGGAGTGCGACAGGCCGATCCCGCGAGCCGCCGGGTCCTCGCCCAGGTCTCGATGAACCTGCTGGACTGGCACCGGACCTCCCTGGCTGACGCGTTCCGCCGCGTGCTGGCAGAGGCGGGGGCGGCCGGTACCGGAGTCGTCCATTCGGAAATCGTCGGACTCGTTCCCCGCGCCGCGACCTGGCCGGGGATGGAAATGGAAATCGCGCTCCGGGAGCCGGCCCGAACCATCGAGGGGGTCTACCAGTCTGTGGTGAGACCCACGTGAGCGCCGAGAGCGGCGAGGCCCAGTTCTCCCGGTGGGGCCAGTCCTCCCGGTGGGGGCCCGGCTGACAGGGCGCGTGAGGGAGGAATACCGGGCGTATTCCGACCGAAACGCAACGATGAGGGCCGCGCAGCGGCCCGGTTCAGACGGGATGCATCGCCGTTCGAATGCCGCGTGGGTTTGGCCACACGCTGGTAGGCTGCCCACGCCGTGGAGCCGCCAACGTGAAGTGCCCGTACTGCGGCAATCCCGAAGACCGGGTCGTGGATTCCCGCGAGAGCCGGGAAGGAGAGGTCATTCGCCGCCGGCGCGAGTGCATCCGATGCGGGAAGCGGTTCACCAGCTATGAAGCGGTGGAGGAAATCCCGTGCATGGTCGTCAAGAAGAACGGCGACCGGGAGGTCTTCGACCGGGACAAGGTGCTGTCGGGACTCAAGAAGGCGTGCGGAACGCGGGTCGCCGAGGAGAAGATCGGGGCCATCGCCGACCGTGTGGGTGCGCTCGTGGCCAAGAGCCCCGACCGGGAACTCAGCGCCGCCGAAATCGGGGAAGTCCTGATGGAGGAGCTGAAGCGGGAGGACCACGTGGCCTTCGTCCGCTTCGCGTCGGTGTACCGCGACTTCCAGGACACCCGCGATTTCGTGAAGGAGGTTCAGGACCTCCTGCGCAAACGGACGCCCTCGAAGCGCCGGAAGAAGGTTCGAACAGCTCGGTGAATCGGAAGTCCGGCGAAGTTCTCACCCCGGCAAGACTCGGAAATCCCAGGTTCCGAGGAGTCGAGAACCGGCGAAGGCCGGGTTTCGTTATGTTCGGTTGACGGGGAGAAGACCGAAGCGCCGCCATTGGATTCCCCCGTACAAATCTCCGATGCCCAACTCGTCACCCAGTGCCTGTCCGGCCATGAGGACGGGTGGCGTACGTTCGTGGACCGATTCCGGACGCCCGTCTGGCACATCGCGTTTCGCTTCGCCGCAACGCCCGACGATGCTGATGAACTCACCCAGGACGTCTTCGTGCGGCTCGTGAACGTGTTGCCCAGCTATCGCCCGAGCGGAGCTCTGGGCGCCTGGGTGCGGCAGGTGGCAACCAACGTGGCCATCGACGCCTACCGGCGGCGCCGCCGGACTCCGCTGCTCGTATCCGACGAGGAGATGCCGGAAGCTCCCGTACCGACCGCCTGGCAGCCGGACGCGATCGCCGAACGGCGTGAAGAGGCCGCGAGGATCAGGGCGCTCGTGGACCGCATGCCGCCCGAGTTGTCGGAGCCGCTCATCCTGCGCGATCTCATGGACTGCGACTATCCCGAGATCGCGGAGCGGCTGGACATCCCGCTCGGTACCGTGAAGTCCCGCATCCACCGGGCCCGTCAGACTCTCGCGCGAGCCCGGCGCACCTTGGGCCGCGGCGGATCCGTCCGGATCGGCGGGGGAGGCGGCCGGTGACAGCCGCTCGTTCGGACGACCGCTTCCGGGACCTGGCGTCCGCCCTCGCCGCGGGGGAACTGGACTCGTCCGAAGCCCAGCGGGTACGCGCCCGGCTGGCGGAGGATCCCGACCTCGCCCGTCTCTACGGCGAGATTCGGGCGGTGCGCCGGAGTCTCGACGACTTCGCCGCCGGGGCGGCAACGCCGCCGCCGGGCCTCGAGGGACGCATCCTGGCCGCGACGCTGCCGGCGTTCCGCTCGCTCTACGTGCGGAGGACGCACTACTGGCCGACCTGGCTCGCGGCAGCCGCCGCGGCCGCCATGCTGCTGTTCTTCCAGCCGCCGCTGGTCCGGGGAGCGCTCGATTCGCTTCCCCGGGCATCGGACGGGGTCAGCAGTCTGCGGGCAGCCGCGAATCGTCACACCGATCGGGCGCTGGCCGAATTCGGCGTGCTCCGCGCCTCGGTTTCCTTCGCGCTGGAAGACCAGATGGACCGGCTGGAGGACCGGCTTCGGGACCTGGAACGGGCAACCCGTCACCGCGACGCACTGTTGGCCGCTCCCGAATCGGATCCCGGCCCGGCCTCCACCGACGACCCGCAAGGAGAAGTCGCCCCATGAACCGTTCACCGGGACTCGCTGGAGTCCTCTCCGTGCTGTTCCCCGGCCTCGGTCATCTCTATGCCGGAGCCACGGCGCGCGGCCTGGCGCTCGCGGGGGCGTTCATCGCCCTCCTGCAGGAGGAACTCGTTCCCTTCGTGCTGGCCGTGTGGATCTTCGGGATCGTGAACGCAATCCGGACCGCGGAGGAGATCGTGCGAGCGCATGCCGAAGGCCGGCCCGCGGCCGTCTCGCTCGATCGGAACTGGGCCACCGGACTGATGGCGGCCGGCGTGCTCGCGACGCTCGCTCTCATTCCCGACCTCGAGTGGGCCCTGAGGTTCTGGCCGCTCCTGCTGGTCTGGGTCGGATTCCGGCTCTACCAGGGACAGCCCGTGATCCCCGGATCCGCCGGTGCGCCGGCGGGGACTTCGGGGGCCGTCCCGCCGGCCGAAGCGGCGGATACGGCGCGGGCTGCGGGTCCGCCCCCCGCTCCACCCGCACCGGAGCACGGCCCGCCCCTGGCCCGGACGGACGAGGAGGCGGACTAGACGTGGCTCGCAACGACAACTGGTCAGGACCGATCCTGATCGTCATCGGAATCGTCTTCCTGCTGTCCAACCTCGACATCGTCGATCTGGGCGATCTCCTTCGCTTCTGGCCGCTCATCCTGATCGCGGTCGGCGCGCGGCTGGTGTTTCGCGACCGCGGCTCCGGTTCGGGATCGTCATCCGGCCCCCCGCCCCCTCCGTGACGGACCCGGGAGCGGCGGCAAACCCGCCACGTTCCGGGAGCGGGTGCGGCATCGCGTTCGGAATCGGGCTGATCCTGGCGGGAGGCCTTTTCCTCTGGGTCAACCTCACGGACACGCCCCTCGCGCTGCTTCTCCTCGACGCCCTGCCGCTGGCTGCAGTCTGGTGGCCGCTCCTGCTGGTGGCGTGGGGCGCCTGGAAGGTCATCACCCGACTGCGGACCGGTCGGGCCGGACTGGGATTCGGGGAGGTCTTCCTCATGCTGTTGTTCATCCTCGGCGGCACCGTCTTCACGCTGGCCCAGCGCGCCATCGAGAGCCAGGGGTTGGAGCCCCGCCTGACGGAAGTACGGCGTCTGATCGAACAGCAGTCGGGATCGTTTCCCGTCCATGCCTTCGTCACGGAAGAGTCCGTTTCGCTTGCGGCCGAGGGAGAGGTGGAGATCCTGATTTCGCTGCCGGCCGGCAACATCCGGGTGGAAGCGGCTTCCGCCGCGGATACCGCCGCCCCCGTGACCCCCGTTCCGGAGTCGGACGGCCAGGAGGTGCCCGGCGCGGCGGGAATCGAGGGCCGGCTGCAGCTCGTGAAGCGCGTGTGGGCCACCGACGGCCAGGCGGCCGCCGCGCGGGCCGCTGCCGTACGGCTCCGCACCGGCCCCCTTGACCCCGCAACGCGGCAGTTTCCTGTCCGGGTCGAAGACTCCGGGACGTCCGAAGTGGCGCTCGAGCTGCTCGCGACGCTCCCTCCGGGGGTGCGGATCTCCGCCTTTACCGACGAAGGATGGGTGCGGGTGGACGGTCCGTTCGCCCGGGTGGAAGCCCGCACCGATGACGGTCCCGTAGAGGTCCGGGGCGCGGGAGGCCCCGTCGCGCTCACGGTGCGCAACGGGACGGCCTGGGCCTCGGGGATCGCGGGTGCGCTCTCGATCGAGGCGGAGCGCGCGCCTGTCGAAGTGGATGGAGTCGCGGGGAGCCTGGCGGTCGATGCGGAGGGCGCTCCGGTGTGGATCTCGGGAGCGGAGTCCTCCGTCACCGTTCGCGGGCGAAACGCGCCCGTTGCGGTTGAGGACTCGTTCGGACCGATCGAGGTCGTGACCCGCATCTCTCCCATCCGTCTGGACCGGATCGGCGGTTCCGCGGTCCTGCGCTCCGAGTTCGGCGACGTCGTGGCCACCTCCATCGAAGGGCCGCTCGAGATCCGGACCGACTCCGCCGACCTCGAAGTAAGGAGGGCGCGTTCCGGAGTGGATGTTCAGGCGGCCGGTGGATCGCTGGTTCTCGACGAGGTCGCGGGCGCGCTCACGGTGGCCAGCGGCCGCGGCGACGTGCGGGCGTCGCGACTGTTCGGACCGGCGACCTTCACGGGCGACGCCGGGGGCATCACGGTGCGAGGATTCGCGGACGCCCTGTCGGTCCTGAGTGGAGACGCCGAGGTGGACGTCGCCACGGACGCACTCGGTGGAGAGGTCGGCCTCGTGACGGAGCGCGGGGATGTCCGGTTGGCGCTGCCGTCCGCGGGATCCTTCTCCCTTGCCGCCGAGACCGGCGGCGGCGACGTCGATAGCGAGTTCACCCTGGAGCGGCGCGAGGCGGACGGGAGGTCACGATGGGAAGGCCGCGCGGGGGCCGGGGCCGAACGGGTGACGATTTCGACCGAGGGAGGCGACATCACGGTGCGGGCGCATCCCCCCGCAGGGGGAGACCGGTGAGGCGTTCCGTTCCCGTTCTCGTCGCCGTCCTGGCGGTGCCGGGCGTTTTGTGGTGGGGCTGTCTTCCCGGCGTCGATCAGACATCGGTGGAGACGATCCGCCAGCCCGGAGCCCCCGAGCTCGCGATCCGCCTCGATCGCGGTTCGGTGATCGTCCGGGAACACCTCGGCGCCGAGTTCGAGATCGAGGTCTGGCGAACCGCCCAGGCGCCTTCCCGGGAAGCCGCCCGGGCGGCGCTCGAAGCCCTCGTCGTCGATTTCGAGCGCGACCCGGATTCGGGCGCCCTGACCGTCACCGGCCGCAGCGCCGCGGCCGGGACCTTTCGGCCGTGGGAAGAACTCGCTCTCAGCCTGAGGATCGCCGTCCCGCCGGGCACGGCGGTGGATGCCCGGACCGGTTCCGGGAGGATCGAACTGGAGGGCCTCACCGGCCCCACGCGGGCGACCTCAGCCTCCGGCCGCATTGCCGCCAACGACCTCTGGTCGCCGGCGGGGCGGGCGGCGGAGCCGATCCGGCTACGCACCGCGGACGGCCGGATCGCGGCGCAGGGCCTCGAGGGGCACGTCCGGGCCGAAAGCGGAGACGGGCGCATCGAGCTCGAGGGACGACTGCAAGAGGTCACCGCGGTGACGAGCGACGGACGTATCGAGATCGACGTCCGCGGGGGTGGTCCCCCGCCGACTGGCGAGTGGTATCTGCGGACGGGGAGCGGCCCGGTGCGGCTCACCCTGCCGCGAATCACGGACGCCGTGGTGACGGCCGTGGGAAGGCCGGACTCCGATGACCGCCGCGACGTTTCCGACTGGCAGCGGGAGGGGCCGTTGGCGCTCGCCACGCTGGGCGATGGGTCGGGACCGCGCATCCACCTGCGGACGGGTGACGGCTCGGTCCGGGTGAGGGTCGCCGACCGGAACTGATCCCGGGCAGCGGCCCGATTCCGGCCCGGACTGTCGCCGCGCGGCGGTTCAGTAGCGCGGAGCCGGCAAGGGAGAACCGGTGATCTGGCGGTAGGCGCTGAGGAAACGCTCGGTCGTCCCCCGCACGATGCTGTCGGGCAGGTGCGGCGCCGGCGGCTCCTTGTTCCAGTCGACCGTTTCCAGGTAGTCGCGGACGTACTGCTTGTCGAAGCTGGACTGGAGTTTCCCGGGGGCGTATTCGTCGGCGGGCCAGAACCGCGAAGAATCCGGAGTCAGGACCTCGTCGATCACGTAGAGCTTCCCGTCGTCGTCGTGTCCGAACTCGAACTTGGTGTCGGCAATGATGATGCCCCGCTCGGCGGCCCATTCCACCCCGCTCGCATAGATCTCCCGGGAGATCTCGTGGAGGCGGGTGGTCAGCTCCCGGCCCAGCGCGTTCGCCATGAAGTCCTCGCTCACGTTCTCGTCGTGACCGTCCTCGGCCTTCGTGGCCGGCGTGAAGAGCGGCTCGGGGAAACGCTCGGCCAGTTGCATCCCGCTCGGGAGCGAGATGCCGCACACGCTGCCTTCCCGTCCGTACTCCTTCCAGCCTGACCCGTAGAGGAACCCGCGCATCACGCACTCGAAGGGAATCGGGTTCAGCCGGCGCACCAGCATGGAACGTCCGTCCAGCATTCCCTTCGCCGGCGCCAGCACGTCGGGGTACTCGTCCACGTCGTCGGTCACCAGGTGATTGGGAACGATGTGCTCGGTCCGCCGCAGCCACCAGGCACTCAGGCTGTTCAGCACCCGGCCCTTCTCGGGGATCCCCTCCGGAAGCACGACGTCGAAGGCCGACACCCGGTCCGTCGTCACCAGCAGGAGTTGGTCGCCGACGGCGTAGATGTCGCGGACCTTGCCGCGGGAACGGAGGGCAACACCCTCCAGCGAGGTCGTCAGAACTGCTTCAGCCATCCGGGAATTCTACGGAGGAAGCGCGCGGAAAAATGACGAAAAACCGGCTGGATGGCGGTCCGCTCCCGGTCGCGATCCGCGGCGCGCGTTTCGCCTCCCTCCGGTCGGCGATGCCGGCCGGAGGCCGGCGCTCCGAGTCCCTGCTAGCGGCGGCGGTCGCCGCGGTCGCGATCGCGATCGCGGCCGCCACGCCGGCGCGGCGGCCGGGGCGGCAGCGGCGGCAGGCCCGCCCGCTCGCGGATGATGTCCTTGCAGGAAAGGCGCGTCCGTCCGTTGCCATCCACCTCGATGACCCGGACTTCGACCTCGTCTCCCTCCTGGAGTTCGTCCCGCACGCTGTTGACGTGGCGGTCCGCGATCTCCGAGATGTGGAGCAGACCATCCGTTCCCGGAAGGATCTCCACGAAGGCGCCGAAGTCCACGATCGTCTTCACGACGCCGTGATAGTCGCGCCCGACTTCGGGAAGCTGGCTCACCGCGATGGACTCGATCCGCTCCTTCGCCCGCGCCGTGGACTTGGCGTCGAGGCCGGCGATGTGGATGGTGCCGTCGTCCGATACGTCGACCCGCGCTCCGGTTTCGTCGGTGATCGCCCGAATCGTCTTGCCGCCGGGCCCGATGACCTCCCGGATCTTCCGCACGGGAATCTTCATGGTGAGGATCGCGGGGGCGTACTGGGAGGTTTCGCTCCGGGGAGCCGGAATCTCGGCCGCCATGGCCTTGAGGATCTCGACGCGGGCCCGACGCGCCTGCTCGAGGGCATCGGTCACGATGTCGAGACGCAGTCCGGAGATCTTGATGTCCATCTGCAGCGCGGTGATCCCATTGGCCGTGCCCGCGACCTTGAAGTCCATGTCTCCGTAGTGATCTTCAGCTCCCGCAATGTCGGTCAGCACCCGGTACTCGTCTCCCCGGGTGATGAGACCCATCGCAATGCCGGCGATGGGAGCCTTGAGCGGCACGCCGGCATCCATGAGCGAGAGGCAGCCCCCGGTCACCGCGGCCATGGAGCTCGATCCGTTGGACTCCAGGGTGTCGGAAACCACCCGGATGGCGTAGTTGAACTGGTCCTCGCCAGGGATCGCGGGCAAGAGGGCGCGCTCGGCGAGCGCGCCGTGCCCGATTTCACGCCGGCCCGGACCACGCATCATCCGGGCTTCTCCCACGGAGAAGGCCGGGAAGTTGTAGTGGAGGAGGAAGCGCTTTTCCCCGGAGCCGTGCACCCAGTCGAGGCGCTGACTCTCACTGAGCGGAGCCAGGGTGGTGACCACGAGCGCCTGCGTCTCGCCACGCGTAAAGACGGCGGACCCGTGCGTCCTGGGCAGCACGCCCACGTCGCAGCTCAACTGCCGAATCTCGTCGAACGCCCGCCCGTCCAGGCGCTTTCCTTCCTCGAGGATCGTGCAGCGGAGGATGTCCTCTTCCATCGCCTTGACGATGCCGGAGGCAGCGGAGCGCTCTTCGTCGCTCCGGTCTTCGAGAGTGGAAGCGATGGCCGTCTTGACCTCGTCGACGGCCCGGGAGGCCTCGAGCTTGCCCGGCGTCTGCAACGCATCCTTCAGCCGGTCGCGGAATCCGTCCGCGATTTCGGTGGCCAGGCCGGGGTCCGGTTCCTTGGCGACCACCACCTGTTTCTTCGGCTGGAGCCGGCTCACAAGTTCCTGCTGGATGCCGACGATGCGGCGGATTCCCTCGTGGGCGAAGCTGAGCGCCTCCACCATCCGGGCCTCGGGTACGTCTTCCGCCCCCGCCTCGACCATCACGATGGCGTCGTCGGAGCCGGCCACGACGAGATTCAGCGCCGACCGATCCAGATCGGAGAACGTCGGGCAGAGAACGAACTCATCGTCCACGAGGCCGACGCGCACTGCGCCGATGGAAGTGTCGAAGGGGAGATCCGAGATTCCAAGCGCAGCCGCCGCCCCGGTAATCGCCAGAACGTCGGAGTCGTTCTCACGATCCGTGGACAGCAGGAGACAGGTGACCTGTGTCTCGCGCCGCCAGCCGCTCGGGAACAGCGGTCGCAGCGGACGGTCGATAAGCCGACAGGTGAGGATCTCCTTCTCGTTGGGCCGCCCCTCCCGCTTGAAGAATCCCCCCGGGATTCGACCCGCCGCGTAGAAGCTCTCCCGATAGTCCACCGCCAGCGGCAGGAAATCGACGTCGGGCCGGTCGCTTCGGGAAGCCGTTACCGCGGCCAGCACGACCGTGTCACCCAATCGGACGGTCACCGCGCCCGCCGCTTGCCGGGCGAGCCGGCCTGTTTCAATGATCAGATCGTTGCTGCCGATCTGGGTCTGTACCGTTTCAATCAACTTTCTTCTTCCTTCTCTGATGCCGGGAACCTGCCTGGGTTCGTGGCGTGCGTTTGCCTGAGCGGCCGGCCGGGTGCGCGCCGGAACTACTTTCTGAGACCGAGGGAAGTGATCAGGGTTCGATACCGTTCGACGTCTTCCCGCCGCAGATAGTCCAGCAGCCGCCGGCGCCGGCTGACCATGCGGAGCAGGCCCCGCCGCGAGGCGTGGTCCTTCCGATGATCGTTGAAATGGTCCGCCAGTCCGGTGATCCGCGCCGTCAGGAGCGCGACCTGGACTTCCGGTGAACCGGCGTCCGTATCGTGCCGCCGGTATTTCTCGACGATGGCGCGCCGTGATGTCTGTGTGAGTGCCAATTCCCTGTTTCCCTGATTGCCGCCAGCCGGGCCGGCGCTGCTTCAGTCTTTCCTATGCCGCCTGATGAATGGTTCGGTCTGCCGGGCTCGCTGCCCGCCGGCCAAGACGCTCGGTCTTCGTGATCACAATTCCCGGGTCGGCTGGTCGTTCGCGGCGCACCTTACCACACCGGGGGCGAACCCCGGCGCCCCGGCGGAGTCACCGAACGGCCCCCGGGTCGGGACTGTCATTCGGACGTCCGAGCCGCGTTCCAGACCACCAGCGGGCGCCAACCGTCCGGCGTGGCCGAAACCACGGCGATCAACGCGAGGCCGCTCTCGTCGGCCGAACCCGCGGGCGGATGGGGGGCTGCAACCGCAGAGCGGACCTCCCCGTCGGATGGCGGGCCCGTGGCCTGGTCCGCGTGCTCACCGGCAGCGCCGTAAGGAAGCACACGGCCGTGGCCCAGGAGTCCGGCCTCCGCCGGGGATACCAGCAGTCGCGGCATCCCGTTCAAGGCCGCGAGCGGGTCCAGGAGACGCGCAGCGATGGCGTCCCGATTCGGGAGCCCGTCGAGCCGCGTCGCGGCCGACACCTCGAAGGGCCCCACGCCGGTGCGCCGCAGGGCGGCCAGGTGAGCCGCGCCGCCGAGTCGCTCGCCGAGGTCTCGGGCGAGGGCGCGGATGTACGTGCCCGGCCCCACCTGGCAGGCGAACTCCGCCACCTTCCCGTCGTAACCGATGAGCCGAAGTTCGTCCACCCGGACCCGGCTCGGGGCCAGACGCACGGGACGGCCCGCCCGCGCCAAACGATATGCCCGGCGGCCGCCAACCCGCTTCGCCGAGTAGCGAGGCGGAATCTGGTCAATCTCGCCGAGAAACTCCGGAAGCACCTGCAGGATCGCCGACGATTCCGGACAGGCCGCGGGAACGCCCAGCGGCTGCCCGGTAGCGTCGTCCGTATCGGTGGCCTGCCCGAAACACACCCGGGCGCGATAGCGCTTGGCGCCCCCGGCCACAAACCGCACGAGCCGGGTAGCCCGGCCTACGCAGACGGGCAGCAGTCCGGTTGCGAAGGGATCGAGGGAACCGGCGTGACCGGTCCGGACGCCGCCAAGGGTTGCCCGGATACGCCGTACGACCGCGAAGGAACTGAGTCCCTCGTCCTTGTCCACGAGGAGGAGGCCCGAAATCAGTTCTTCTCCTCGCCCGGCCGGACGGGCGGCTCCCCGTCACCTCCCTCCGGGGACTCGTCCCCCGACGTCCCCTGGTGGGCGGCGCGCTCCTGGTCGAGGATCTGCTCCAGACGGATCGAGAACTCGACCGACGGATCGAACACGAACCGAATCTCCGGAGTCGCGCGCAGCCGGATTCGGGTCCCCAGCAGGGTCCGCACCCGGCCCCGGGCCCGGCCGAGGACGGCGAGCGTCTCCTTCTGGTCGGCGTCGCTGCCGTAGACCGAAACATAGACCCGGGCGAGGGTGAGATCGCCGGTCAGCTCGACGCGGGTCACCGTGGCGCGCCCGACCCGGGGATCCGCCAGTTCGAACCGCAGGATGCCGGCCACTTCCCGCCGGATCGCCTCGGCGACCCGCTCGCGCCTTCCCCCGGTTCTCATCGAGCTACTCCTGAACGGCCAACCACTCGATCGCGGTGTCCGCCACCTCCGAAGGGTAAGCGCGAATGGCGATGCTGCGCGCCGTGTCCAGCCGGGCGGCCACGACCTCCTCTCCGAGACCGACAGCGACCACCGAAATCTCCGCCTCCCTGAGCATCTCCGGATCTCCGGTTTCGGCAACCGCCACCAGACAGCGGGCGCGCAACCTGTCCGACAGCGACCGGACGACGCTGCGCCGATCCTTCCGCGACCGTGCGTACGGAAGTCGCAGGGTGATGCGGAGCAGCCCCACCCGCGTTCTGGGACCGGTCACGCGATGAAATGCCTACCGGGAGAACCGGGCTCGTCCGCGCGCCAGGTTCAGTCGGCGACCGGACTGACCTGCTCCTCGCGGAACGCCTCGATGATGTCGCCGATCTTCACGTCGTTGTAGCCCGCGATTCCGACGCCGCACTCGAAGCCCTCCCGGACCTGGGCCACGTCCTCCTTGAACCGGCGCAGGCTGCCGATGCGCCCGGTGTGGACCAGCCGGCCATCGCGGACCAGACGCACCCGGGAGTTCCTCGGGACCGTACCCGCGAGGACGTAGGAACCGGCGACGACCCCCACTCTCGGCACCTGGAACGTGCGCCGCACCTCGATCTTCCCGAGTTCGACGATCTCCGTTTCCGGTTCCAGGAGACCGGCGAGCGCCTTCTCCATCTCCTCGACGAGGTGATAGATGACCGTGTGGCCGCGAATCTCGACCTTCTCCTGCTCGGCAAGCCGCTGCCCCTGAGGATCCGGACGCACACCGAAGGCGACGATGATCGACTCGGTCGCCGACGCCAGGTTCACGTCGCTCTCCGAAACGGCGCCCGCGCCGGCGTGAATCACCCGGACCTTGACGTCCTCCGTCGACAGCCGTTCCAGCGCGTCCCGGACGGCCTCCACCGTTCCCCCGACATCCGCCTTCACCACGATCGAAAGTTCCTTCAGACCGCCGCTCATCTGGGCGTGCAGGTTCTGGAGGTTCAGCCGCTGGCGGCCCTCGATCAACTGCAGCCGGGTTTCTTCCTTCTTCTCCTCCGCCGCGCGCCGCGCCTCCGCCGGCTTCTGGCTGGCCGAGAAGGAGTCGCCGACCACCGGCACCTCGGTGAGTCCGAGCACCTCGCAGGGCGTGGACGGCGGCGCTTTCTTCATCCGCCGCCCCGATTCGTCAAGGAGCGCCCGCACCTTGCCCCAGGCCGCGCCGGCGCTCACCGTGTCGCCGACGGACAGGGTGCCCTCCTGCACCAGGAACTGGGCCACCGGGCCGCGGCCCTTGTCCTTCCGGGCCTCGAGGACGACGCCCTGGGCGGGCCCCCGCGGATTCGCCGTGGGTTCCTCGAGTTCCGCCACGTCGAGCACCGACTGCAGCAGCTCCGGGAGCCCGTCGTGGGTCTTCGCAGATACCTGACAGAAGATGGAGTCGCCGCCCCAGTCCTCCGGGGTTACCTCACGCTCCGCCAGCTGGCGCATCACGAGATCGGGATCGGCCGCCGGCTTGTCCATCTTGTTCACCGCCACCACGATCGGCACCCCGGCCGCGCGAGCGTGGTTCAGCGCCTCGATCGTCTGCTCCTTGACGCCGTCATCGGCAGCCACCACCAGGATCACCACGTCGGTGACGCCCGCGCCGCGAGCCCGCATCTTGGTGAAGGCCTCGTGCCCCGGCGTGTCCAGGAAGACGAGCCGGTGGCCGTTCGTTTCCACGGTGTACGCGCTCATGTGCTGGGTGATGCCGCCCGCCTCGGTGTCGACCACCCGCGCACTGCGGATGGCATCGAGGAGGCTCGTCTTGCCGTGGTCCACGTGACCCATCACGGTGACCACCGGAGCCCGCTCGACCAGATCTTCCTTCTTCGAGTCCTCCTTCGCCTCGCTGGCCGCGAGCGCTTCGCCAGCGGGCGTCCCGGCCGCCCCGGTCCCGGCCTCGACGATGGTTCCCCCGTAATGCTGGACCAGCTTGGTGGCGATCTCCGTATCGAGCGGCTGGTTGATCGACGCCGCCACTCCGTGTTGCAGGAGCAACGCCTTGATCACCTCCACGGTCGGGATGCTCATGGCTTCCGCGAGACCCTTCACGGTGATTCCGTCACTCAGCGCGACCGATGCATTGGTCCGGTATTCCCGGGTCACCGCCTGGCGCAAACCCGGCGGCAGCGGACTATCGAATCCCTCGAGAGACTCGGGGGTCTCGGCCGGCGCCTGACGCCTTCGTCCCTTGGACCGCCGGCCGGGAGCGGGGCGCTGGGCCTTGGGCGGAGCCGCCGGCGACCTCCTGAGTGGCGGCGGAGTAGCCCGGATCCGCGGCGGCGTGGCTCTCCGGACCGGCCGGGTGACGGCAGGCACGATCTTGCGATCCGTAGCTCCGGGCCGGAATTCGGCGGGGCCCGAGGGTGACGTGATGATCCTGGTCTCAATGCGGCGCGGAGCAGCGGGCGCCGGGGTTTCGGCGGGTTTTGCGGAAACCGCCGCCATTCGCTCGGGCCGGGCGGGCGCTTCGGTCGGTCCGGTGCGGACATCGATCGCTCCGTCGCCGGCCTGCGGGGCAGCCGTGGGCGCGGGCCGCTTCTCCTGCGCCGGCTCGGTGGGCTCCGGTGCTGTTTCGGCTTCGGGCTCCTGGGCTGCCGCCTCGGCGGCCTGCCGCGCTGCTTCCGCGCGCTGCTCGGCCTCGGCCGCTTCGGCCGACCGCCGCGCGGCCTCTTCTTCCTCGGCCCGCGCCTTCGCTTCGGCTTCTTCCTGGGCCTTCTTCTCGGCCTCCTCCCGCGCCTTGCGCTCGGCTTCGCCGCGCGCCTTTGCCTCCGCCGCCTCCCGCAAGCGGCGCTGTTCCGCGGCGCGCCGGATGTTCTCTTCAGCCTGCAGGCGGCGGTCGGGGCGCGACGCTCGCCGCTGCTGCAAGCGGAGGCGGTTCCTGACCTTGCGGGCATCGGCGTCCCGGATGGATGACGAGACGGTCCGGACACGCAGACTGAAGTCCGCCTGAAGAACCCGGAGGAGTTCCCCCGGCTCCATCCCGACCTCTTTGGCGAGGTCGCTGACCCGGACAGTGGAAGGCATGAATTAACGGCCCCGTGCCTCCGGCGCGGGTTTTCTCACCTGCCCCGACCGATTGCTCCGCGCGGGACGAGACCGGGGGCGCCGCGGTCCATCGTGCCGCGGGGGACCACCGCGCCTTCTCTTGTCCGGACCCCGCCAGGGCGACGCCCCATCACGGGGCCCCCGCCGGGGAGAACGGGAATCGCGCGGGCCGCGGCCCGGGGAAGGCCCGGTCCGGGGACCCCGCCGCTCCCTCCGGTCGTCTCCTCGCGGAGACGCTCCCTCGGCCACCACTTCGATCGGCACGCCGACCAGTTCGGAGGCGAGGCGGACGTTCTGACCACGCTTTCCCAGGGTGCGGGGCAGCTCGGTTTCGGAAACCGTGACCAGCAGCCCGCCGCTCTGACGCAGCCTTCGTGAGCCTCCATCGCCGGACTCCCCGTCCACTCTGCGGATATCGAGCACTTCCGCCGGACGCAGCGCGTTCCGCGCGAACTTCTCCACCCTTTCGTTCCACAGAACCACGTCCACCCGTTCTCCCCGGAGTTCGCGGCTCACCGCCCGAATCCGGGAGCCTCCCGGCCCGAGACAGGCGGCCACCGGGTCCACATCGGGCGCCGCGCTGGATACCGCGACCTTCGCCCGGAGTCCCGGATGACGCGCTACCGCCCGGACTCGGACGACACCACGGCGGACCTCCGGTGTCTCGCGTTCGATCAATCCCGCCAGGACGGCCGGAGCAATCCGGGAGAGGATGACGGGAGGATCGTGGGGTTCGATGGAGTGGACGGCCACCCGGATGGTGTCCTCGGGGTTGAAGACCTCGTGGCGGCTCTGCTCCTCCGCGGGCAGCCGACCCTCGACCGGCCCGAGATTGACGATGAGGTCCTGTCCCTCGCGGCGAGCGACGATGGCCGTTTCCAGCTTTCCGACGCGATCGCGGTAGCGTTCGGCCCGGGCGAGCATCCGGGCGGCTCTCAGCCGGGCTTCGAGCACGGCGCGGGCCGCCCTCGCCGCGCTGCGGGCGGCGGTCCCGAAGGGAACGGGCATTTCCACCAGCTCGCCGGGAGACGACCCCTCGGGCGCGGCCGCGACCGCGACCTGCGTCTCCGGATCCCGAACCTCCGTGGCCACCCGCTTTCGGGCGTAGCAGACCAGGCGTCCCTTGCCCGTGTCGAGGCGGGCGCTCAGGGCACGGCCACTGCTCTGCGACGCGGCAAGGCCCGCCGCCTGCTCCACACCGGCGATGATCTCGGCCCGATCCACCTCCACGGCGAGTTCCTCGATGGCGGCCATCAGGTCGACGGGCGCCTCCGACCGCCGGGACGCCTTCCGAGCAGAGCCGCGTAATCCGGAGCGAGACGGGCGGCGACCACCGCGCTCCAGGCGATTCGCCGCTCGCCGCCGGGCCCACTCAGGCAGAGGACGGCGTCCCCGTTGACCGCCCGGAGGGTTCCGGTCACCGTGTCCGGCAGACTCTCCGTCCGGTGGCGGATCCGGACCCGATGCCCGAGGAACCGCCGGCATTGCTCGACCGATTGCAGCGGCCGGTCGAGCCCCGGAGTGCTCACTTCCAACGTATAGGAACCGGGAATCGGATCCTCCAGATCGAGGAGCGCCGAGAGCTTCTCGTTCACCCGCTCGCAATCGCCCAGCCCGACCGCGTCGTCGGGCCGCTCGATGAAGACGCGTACCCGCCGGCCGCTGCGGGGTCCCTTGATCTCGATCCATGCCAACTCGACCTGAGCACTCGCCGCCGCCCTTCGGGCCAGTCTTTCGATGTTTGCGGTGAGATCGTCGCCCGCCTGAAGAAGGAGCGGCGGGTCGGTTTCTTCTTGCGAAATGCGTAGAGCCTCTTGAGATTGGGGAATCGGAGAAAACCCGCCGCACCGAAGCGCGACGGGTCATGAAAGAAAAACGGGAACGACCCCACCCCGGCCGAACCCGAACGATTGAGTATACCCCACGCCGAAACGGCCGGAGAACGGGCGATTTTCCCGCCGCGGGAGCCGGCCGGAACCCGCGTCAGCGGCCGGTGGGAGACGTTATGCGGTCCGGTTCAGGCCGTCGCGGCCTCGCTCCTTCCGGCGGCTCGCACCGTCCCCGCGACACCAACCGGAAGCGCGTGACCCACCAGGTCCTCGGGATGCGCTTCGGTGATCTCCACGTCCACGAATTGGCCGGCCGGCGCGTCCCCATCCACGATCAGGACCCGGGCATCCACGTCCGGCGCCTGCCCCTCGGTGCGGCCGGCCGTGAGCAGCTCGCTTTCCTCGGCGGCGCCATCCACCAGCACCGGCACGACGCTCCCGACCATTTCGCGGTGCCGGGCCAGGGCGATACCGCGCTGCAGCTCCATGAGGCGGGCCCGGCGGTCTTCCTTCTCCGCCTCCGAGACCACTTCTTCCTCCACGTGAGAAGCTGCGGATTCCTCATTCGAATAGACGAAAGCCCCCATCGCATCGAATCGGGCGGTCTCCACGAAATCGAAGAGCTCCCGGAACTCGTCCTCGGTCTCCCCCGGAAACCCGACGATGAAGGTGCTGCGAATGGCGACGCCGGGAACCGCGTCGCGGATCCTCGCCAGCAGGCATTCGTTGCTCTGCCGGTTTCCCGGACGGCGCATCTCCCGGAGCACCCGCCGGCTCGCGTGCTGCAACGGGATGTCCACGTAGCGGCAGACCTCGGGGACGTCCGCCATCGCCGACAGCACTTCATCATCGAGGGTCGTCGGATAGGCGTAGAGGAATCGCACCCAGGCGATGCCCTCGACCGCGGCCAGTCCGCGCAGCAGCCCCGCGAGGCCGTGCCGGATTCCGAGATCCTTGCCGTAGGCCGTCGTGTCCTGCGCCACCAGGACGAGTTCCCGGGTCCCCGTCGCGGCCAGCGAGGCCGCCTCGGCGAGCACCGAATCCGGATCGCGGCTGCGGAAGTGCCCGCGGATCTGCGGGATCACGCAGAAGGAACAGGGATAGTCGCATCCCTCCGCCACCTTGATGTAGGCGGTGTGGGCCGCCGTGGAGCGGATGCGGGGCGTGGTGTGGTCGTAGAGCCAGGTGACGGACTGGTCGGCCCGGAGCGGCGGGGTGCGGCGCCCGGAGGCGGTCAGCACGTCCGCAATGCGCTCGACCTCGTCGAGCCCGATGACCGCATCGATTTCGGGGATCTCCCGGGCGAGCTCCCCCGCGTACCGCTGCGCCAGACATCCGGCGACCACCAGCCGGCGGCACCGGCCCTCGTTCTTCAGGCGGGCCAGATCCAGAATCGTGTTGATCCCCTCTTCCTTGGCCGGGCCGATGAACCCGCAGGTGTTCACGACCAGGGCGTCGGCGTTCGCCGGATCGGCGGTCATCTCGAAACCGCGCTTCGTGAGGACGCCGGCCATGACTTCGCTGTCGAGCAGGTTCTTTGCGCATCCGAGGCTCACGAGCCCCACGCGAGGAGTCCTGACGGGTGTCATGGCGCGAGGCGGTAGAGCGTGCGCGGGAACGGGATCGCTTCCCGGAGGTGCGAGAGGCCGGACATCCAGGCGACGAACCGCTCGATGCCAAGCCCGAACCCGGAGTGGGGCGTCGTTCCGTAGCGGCGGAGGTCGAGATACCACTCGAAGGCATCCTCCGGCAGGCCGTGTTCCCTGACCCGCCGGCGCAGGAGTTCCTGGTCATGGATGCGCTGGCCGCCGCCAACCACCTCGCCGTAACCCTCGGGGGCGATGATGTCGAGGCAGAGGACCCGGTCGGGACGCTCCGGGTCGGGCTCCATGTAGAACGCCTTGATGGCGGCGGGGAAGTGCGTTACGCAGAGTGGCCGGTCCAGGTCCTCGGTGAGCGCCGTCTCATCCTGCGCCCCGAAGTCCTCTCCCGGCGTGAAGCTGGTCCCCTTGCGGGCCAGAATCCCGGCTGCCTCGTCGTAGGTAACCCGGGGGAACGGCGCCTGGATCCGGCGCAGCGGCCCCGGGTCGCGCTCCAGGATCTCGAGTTCCGCCGCGCGGTTGTCGAGCACCCGGGAGACCGCGTGGCAGATCAACCCCTCGGCAAGGTCGATGATGTCCGGTAGTTCCGCAAAGGCGACCTCCGGCTCCAGCATCCAGAACTCGATGAGATGCCGGCGGGTCTTCGACTTCTCAGCCCGGAACGTGGGCCCCAGGCAGTAGGTGCGCCCCACCGACATGGCCACCGCCTCGTTGTAGAGCTGGCCGCTCTGGCTCAGGTAGGCCTGGCGGTCGAAGTACCGGGTCTCGAAGAGCGTCGTCGTCCCCTCGCAGGCGTTCGGGGTGAAGATCGGCGTATCGGCGTTCACGAACTCCTGTTCCCGCAGGTACTCGCGGAACGAGTACAGGACCTCGTCGCGAATCCGCAGGAGTGCGTGCTGCTTTCTGGAACGGAGCCACAGGTGCCGGTGGTCCAGAAGGAACGATGCCCCGTGTTCCTTGGGCGTGATCGGATAGGGATCGGCGGCGTGGAGGACCCGAAAGCCTGACGCGCGGATCTCCATCCCTCCCGGGGCACGGGGCTCCGGGAACGCGGCCCCGGCCACCTCGACGGCGCTCTCGAGCGGACAGTGCCGGGCGCTCTCGAAGGCCTCGGCGGAAACCGCCGCCTTCGCAACGACCACCTGTGCGAAGCCCGAGCCGTCCCGGAAACTCAGGAACAGCAGCTTCCCGCTCGACCGCCGTCCGGCAAGCCATCCCCGAAGAGTGGCGGGCACTCCCTCGTCCGGCGCGTCCGGGGCCAGCTTCCGGTGCAGGGACGCGATCGTCGGGAGGCGCCGATCCTTCCAGGATCCCGCGGACACGGGGGGAGTGGGTTGCTCGGTCATGGGATCCGCCGGGGCGGGAGTTTACGTTTCAGCCGGTCGGGACGTCGGCGAGCAGAAGCCCCAGGCGCCGCCGGTCGGAGCGCCCGGAGTGGCGCTCCAGGTTCTCGCGAACCATTCGCAGGGTTGGGGCAACGTAGCGGCGGTAGACGTCGTTGCCCCGGCGGGAAACCTGGAAGCCGTAGGTGCCGAGCGCCTTCAGGTTGCGCTGGAGCGCGACCGCGTCGAACTCGGCGATCAGTTCGGAGGGGTCTCCGCGGACACCCGCCGCGTTCCGAAAGCGGGCGACCAGCTCCGGTTCCCGAAACGGCGGGCGGGCTGCGTCACCGGTGGCCACGTACGGGTCGCGGACCAGCGACATCAAATCGTAGGAGCGTGGTCCGAGGCGGGAGTCCTGGTGATCGATCACCCAGAGAACGCGGCGCGCGCCGGACGCGACGGGGCTGTCACCGGCGATCAGGTTGCGCGAGTGGAAGTCCCGATGGGCGAGCGCCGCCGGGCCACCGGCTGCCTCCTCCGCGAGGGCCTCGAACAGTGACTCGAGTTCGCCGCGTGCCGGCCCGTTCAGCCGCAGACCGGCGTACCCGCTCAGGAAGTGCTCGGTGAAGAACCGCAGCTCCCGCAGGAAGAGCCCCGCGTCGAGCCGGGCGGAAAAGGCCCGGAAGCCGCTCGCCGCCGGCGTTTCGGCGAGGCGGGCTCCTTCGTGCTGGATCCGGGCGATGATGTCCACGGCTTCGTCGTAGAGCATCGAAACGTGGGCGCCTCCTTCGGCCCACACCGCTTGCAGGAGTTCGTCCCCCAGATCCTCGAGCGCCGTCACGCCAAGTTCCGGGGCCTCTTCCACAATCCGGGGCGTCCGGACGCCCAGTTCCCGGTACAGCAGGGTGGAGTTGGCAAACGGCAGGGAACCCGGCGCGTACGGCTCGGCCATGACCGAGAGCACGACGGTCGCCATCCCCTGCTCCCGGACCGCTTCGCGGGTCCGGCTCACGGGACGAATCCGGAAATAGACCCGCTCGCCGGCCTCCTTCACGAGTGGCTCGACAGCCACCCCGGTGCGGAGGTGCGGGGGGAGGCTTCGCGATCGCCGCAAAAAGACGTTCAGCCGCGTCCGTGCGTCCGAGCCCGGCGCCTTCGGAGCGATCGCGCCTACCGACACGGGGCAACCCCGGGGGACCGAACGGTCGTCATAGCGGCATCGCGGCGCCACCCGTGAAGAGCGCGGCCTCGATCCGGGCGCCGGCCGGAACCGTTTCCGAGGCGGCCACGACCGACTCGCGGACGACCGCCCGCGACCCGATCCGCACGTCTTCGAGAAGCAGGGACCCCTCGACGCGCGCGTCCTCCGCCACCACACTCCCCTCGCCGATCAGCTCCGGCCACTGCCCCCCGGCGACGCCCCGGAAACGCGCCTTGGCGGCGCCCGCCGGCCGGGCCCGTTTCTCGGGAAGCGCTCCGGCTTCCAGCGCGCGCCGGGAGGCGCCGAGATAGCGCCGCGGAGTCCCGATTTCGAACCATGGAGCCCGGCTCGGAAAGGCTCGGGCGGTCCCCGCGGCGATCAGGCCGGGAAGAAGGTCCTGCGAGAGACCTCCCGGCCCGCCGTGCAGGTGACCGAGCGCCGCGGGTTCCAGGAGCCACACTCCCGAAAAGCCGAATCCGGGTCCTCCCGGTCCGCTCAGTCCCGTAATGACGCCATCCTCGCGGGTCTCCAGACGGCGTTCACCGGAAAACTCCGGACCGGGTTCCGGATCGGCGAGCAGAGTGGCTTCGGCGCCCGCCGCCCCGTGGAAGCCGGCCATCGCCCCGAGATCGAAGGTGGGGAGCGTGTCGCCGTTCAGGACCAGCAGCGGTCCGCCGGCGTCGCTTCCGAGTCCAAAGCGCGCCGCGGCACGCGAGAGCCCGCCCGAAGTGCCGAGCAGTTCCGGCTCGGGTGACCGCCCGATGGTCAGCCCGGGCATGGCGCGCTCGGCGGAAGCCAGAAGCGGTTCCAGCGTCTCGGGATGGTGGTGGAGATTGACGACCACGTCGCTTACCCCGCCGCCGGTGAGCCAGCGGAGCAGCCGGGTCAGCAGGGGCACCCCGCAGAAGGGGAGCGCCGGCTTGGCGCGGTCCCTGGTCAAGGGACCCATCCGCTCGCCCCGTCCGGCGGCGAACACCATCGCCCGGCGGGGCAACCGGGCCGACCGTCCCCCGCGCCCGCCGCCAGTCACCGGTTTAACAGCCTGTAGCAAAACCCACGCGGCCCAGTTCTCCCGGTGGGGGCTCGAGCGGCGATGCATCCCACCTGAACCGCCCCGCTTTGCGGGGCTCGTCGTTGCGTTTCGGTCGGAATACACCCGGTATTCCTCCCTCACGCGCCTTGTCAGCGGGACCCCCACCGGGAGAACTGGGCCTCGCCACTCTCGGCGCGCGCGTGGGTTTCACCACAGGCTGTTAAGCCGGGAGGGAAGCGGCGGCGCCCGCGGTGTCCGGTTCCGTTGCCGCGGCGATCCAGTCCTCCACCTCGGCGCCGATCTGCATCGAGATCAGCCGGGAAACACCGGGTTCCTCCATCGTGACTCCGAACAGATGCTCGCACGCCTCCATCGTCAGCCGGTTGTGGGTGATGACGACGAGCTGGGTATCCCGCTTGAGCTCGTCCAGCATGGATGCGAACCGCCGCACGTTCGCGTCGTCGAGAGGAGCGTCCACCTCGTCCAGGAGGCAGAAGGGCGCCGGACGATAGCGGAAGAGGGCGATGAGGAACGCAATGGCCGTCATGGCCTTTTCCCCACCCGAGAGGAGGCGGACGCTCTGCAGCTTCTTGCCGGGCGGCTGGGCCGCAATCTCCACCCCGAGCTGGGCATCCTCCGGCATTTCCGGGGCGAGCGATCCCGGTTCGGGGTTCCAGGCCTCGAACTCTTCACCGGTCCCCGCGGCCGCCGATTCGCCGACCCCGTTTTCCGAACTTCCGGACGCCGCCCGGTCCGGATTCCCGCCAGCGGGGTCGGCGCCCCGGCCCGTTCCCTTGGCCGTATCCGCCGACTCGCGGGAACCGGGAGGAGGCGTCGCGACCAGCCGCAGTTCGGCGCGGCCGCCCCCGAAGAGTTGCCGGAAGGCCTCGTCGAACCCGGCGCTGACCGCCTCGAAACCCTCGCGGAAGATGCGGCGGGCCTCGCGGTCCTGGCGGCGGATTGCGGCGAGGCCGTCGGCGATGCCGTGTTCCACGTCCCGGAGGTGTGATTCGGGTTCGCGGCGTTCCGCCTGCAACTCGCGGAGCCGCGCTTCGGCAATCTCGTTCACCGGACCCAGGTTCCGGATGCGGTCCTGCACCTCGGCAATCTCCTCCGCAAGATCCTCGCGGGACCGGCCGCGGAGCGGCGCCGGAAGGGACGCGGCCGCGTCAGCGAGCGAACGTCCGCCCGAGCGCTGGAACTCGCCCTCCAACTCCCGCAGGAGACCCTGCGCTTCCTGGGTTCCCGACCGGACCTTGTGCAGGTTCTCTTCGAGGTCGCGGATTTCCGCCGTCCGGATGCGCGCGGCCTCGACGGCGCCTTCGAGCCGGGTTCGCAGGTCGCCGGCCACGCCGGCCAAGGTTCCTTCCCGGGCTTCCCAATCCCTGATGGCGGTTTCGGCCGACTCCCGCTCGCGAAGCGCGGCCGCGCGCCGCGTCCGCCATTCCTCTTCTTCCCGCCCAGCCGCGGCGTGCTCGGCGCGGATTCGGTCCAGCCGCTGACGGTCGTCCCGGACCTGCCCCTCGAGAGCCCGCGCCCGGCCCGCGACTTCTTCGGCCACCGCGTTGTGGCGCGCCAGTTCACGGTCGGCGTCGCGCCACTGCCCCTCGCGGGCCTCGAGCTCGCGCCGAAGGGCCGCGTGGGCTCGGTCCCGCTCGCCGAGTTCGCGGGACGCTTCCTGGAGCCGCGCCTCGTCGCGAGCCAGCTGCGCCGCCGCGCGGGCATCGGCCTTCTCGTTGCCCTCCGCTTCCTCGGTGTGCCGGGAGACCTCCGCTTCCAGCTCTTCGATTCGCGTCGAGACGTCGTCGAAGGTCTCCCCGCGCCGGTCCGCCTCGAGCAGGAGCCGGTGGGCGAGGTTCTCCGCCCGCGCCAGCGTCTGCCGCAGATCCTCGACCGCTGATCGAGCTTTTTCCGCCGCCTCCCGGGCGCCGGTCGAGGCGCGGGCCAGCCGGGCCAACTGCCGGGTTCCCTCACGCTTCCGGGTTTCGAGTTCGGTCACTTCGCGCCGCGTGCTCAGGAAGCCCTCACCCGGCCCGCCCCGGCCGAACCGCACGACTCCGGGAGGCGTCACGCTGGCCCCGTCCCGAGTCACGTAGGCGCCGGGCTTCCTCAGGAAAGCTCGAAGCGCCTCCGTCAGGTCCGCGGTGACCACCGCATCCGGAATGGCAGGCTGGAGTCCCGGATCCTTCGGTCTCAGGTGGTCGCCCAACCGATCGTCTTCATCCTTCACGACCCGCTCCCGAGACGCGCAGGCTTCGAGCAGCTCGGATACCAGGACCTCCGAGGGACCGGCCTGCTGGCCGCCAAGTTCCTCGACAAGACCCGAGACATCGGCCACGCGGTCGATCCGGATGCGATGAACGCCGAGGAGCCGCTCCGCCGCCCGCTCGTATCCCGGGTCCACCTCCACCAGCTCGCCGAGCGCGCCGCCGGGCGCGAGTCCGCGGCGGCGAGCCGCCTCAACGACTTTCGAGGCACTTTCGCCCAGTTGGTTGCGCGACGCGAGCAGCGCCTCGAGGGCCCGGTGGCGGTCCGAAAGGGCGGCCTGTTCCTCCGCGGCCCTCGCCTCTTCGTCACGCGCCGCCTGCGCCCTGGAGGTCGCCGAACGCCACCCCGCTTCGGCCGTCTCGAGCCGGCCGCGCAGACCGGTGATTTCGTCCTCCTGCGCCCGGACCCGCAAACGCGCTCCGGCGAGGCCCCGGGTCGCGTGATCCAGGCGGGCGGCGAGCTCCCGGCGACTCCCCGAAAGTCCCAGTCCGGCCGCCGACAGGCGCTCGCGCCGGGTCGCGTACTGGTCCCGTGACATCCGGAACGATCGGACGCTCGCCCGCAGGCGATCCACCTCCCGCCCCAGTTCCCACAGCCGGGAGTGGGCCTCGCGTTCCTCGGCCAGCGCCCGGTCCCGGGCCGCCACCCGCTCGGTGGCCGCCTCGGTCAACTCGGCCAGCCGGTCGGGGAACTCCCCGGCGCGGCGCTCACTCTCCTGCCGCTCGATCTCGAGATCGTCAAGCCGGGCTTCGAGGGCCGTGGCCTCCGCGTCGAGACGGGATACCTGCGAGGCGCGGATCCCGGCGGCTCGGGCGCCTTCGTCGAGGAGTGCGGCCGCGCGAGCCCGACGCGCTCCCAGATCGCCGATTTCCCGGGTCGCTTCGCGAAGTTCGAACTCGGTGCCGGTGGCCTGCTCCCGAAGAGCCTCCACGAACCGTTCGAAGGCTCCGAGGCTCCGGGACCGGCGGGCGCGCTCCGCGCCAAGGGCATCTTCCGGAGCGGAGTTTTCGCGGATGCGGGAGAAGAGTTCCTCGCGTCGCGCCGCCTTCTCGGCAACACCGAGCATCTGCGCCTGTTCCGAGGCCTCACGAACCCGGCTCGCGGTTCGCGAGTCGCGCCGCGCCACCCGGATGTACCGGTCCAGTTCACGAAGCCGCTCGCGCACGCGCTCGAGCGCCTTCTCGGCCGCCCGCAGGTTCGCCTCGCTCTCCCGTCGATTCAGGCGATAGGCGCCGAGTCCGACCGCCTCGTCGACCAGCAGCCGTAGATCGGCGGGTTTGCGGCTGAGAACGTCGTTGGCGCGCCCCTGCTCGATCAGCGCGTAGGACCCCGGGCCGAGTCCGGTTCCGGCGAACAGCCGCCGGATCTCTCGCCGGGTGCACCGCCGGCCGTCCATTTCGTAAACGGACTGTCCGCTGGCGTCCACGCGGCGGCTGACGACCACGTTCCGCCGGAAACCACCGGCCGCCCCGCCGTCTTCCGGGATCGGTCCGGCGGCGCCGTTGCCGGGGATCCTGGGCGGCGCGCCCGACTCGGGCGGAACACCGTTTCCGGCAACCGCGTCCGCTCCGTTCCTCGGGACGCCGTTTTCGGACTCTCCCGGTTCCGAACCCCGGGCCCCGCTGACGTGGAGCCGCACCTCGGCGACCCCGAGGGGCTCGCGCAGAGCGCTCCCACTGAAGATGAGCTCCTTTCCCCGCGCCCGGATCGTGCCGGCGCCCAGCTCACCGAGCACCCAGAAGACCGCGTCGGCGATGTTGCTCTTGCCGCAGCCGTTCGGCCCCACCACCGCCGTGGCGCCCTCCCCGAACTCCAGCGTCACCGGCTCGGCGAAACTCTTGAATCCGGCGATCTCGAGCCGCTCGATCCTCACTCGCTGATCACCTGAAGATTGTGGCTGCGGCGCTGCCGAACCCGAGCGTATTCTACGCCGTCAGCGGGCTCGCCCACAACATGTTGTGTTTCGAGGGCGGTGTACCCCCAAGATACGGTGGGTCTGCGATCCAGGACGCAGAGGGAGCACTCCCACCGAATGCAGTCCCATAGGTCTGCCAACCTCCGTGACGGGCCGCCAGCCTGGAGCGCCGGCTTCACCGGCACTGCCCGCCGCCGGCGGGCGGAGGGACGGACCTCGTCCGTGGAGGACGAGCCTCCGCCCGGAACATCCGGCAACACGGCGATTCGCCGTTCCGCTGCGCTCCGCGCAGCGGGTGCCGGCTGAAGCCGGCGTTCCAAGCCGCCCCACCTCCTTCACCGGCTCCGAGGGGCCGGTGGGCGGGGTGGGGTGAGCGCCGAGAGTGGGGAGGCGCCTGGCTGACAAGGCGCGCGAGGGAGGAATACCGGGTGTATTTCGACCGAAGCGCAACGACGAGCGAGCCGAAGGCGAGCGGTCAGCCGGGATGCATCGCCACTCGAACGCCGCCCCACCCCGTCCACCGGCTCCTACAATCCGGCAAGTCCGCCGTGGGTCTCCTCAGCCGCTACATCGTCCGGCTCATCGCCCCCGGCGTCTTCCTCGGGACCGCCGTCTTCCTGTTCGCGCTGCTGCTGAACGAACTGATCGTCAACATCGAGCTGATCGTCACCCAGGGAGCGAACCCGGGAACGGTGGGGATGGCCTTTGCTCAGTTGATCCCGGCGCTCCTGGCCGTAGCCGTCCCGAGCGCCCTGCTGCTCGGGATCCTGCTCGCGCTGAACCGGCTGTCCAGCGGACACGAACTCATCGCCATGCGAGCCGGCGGAATCTCTCCCTGGCGTCTTCTGGTTCCGATCGGGACCGCGGCGGGAGTCACGTTCGGTCTGTGCCTGTGGTTGATGCTGGACGTAGTACCGCCGGCGAACCAGCGGTTCGTCGAGCTGAGAGACGACCTCCTGAGTTCCCGGCTGCGCACCGAGATCGAGCCGCGCATGTTCTATGACGAGCTCCTCGACGGCCGGGTCCTGCTCGTGGGCGCCGTGCCTCCGGGCGAGGACGGCTGGAGGCGTGTCTTTCTCGCCGATACCGCGCGCGTCGACGAGCCGACCATCTTCGTCGCGGACCGCGGACGGCTGGTGACGGTCGCCGAAGAGCGGCTGGCGTTTCTCGAACTCACCGACGTGGAAGTCCACAATGCCGGGCTCGACGATCCGGGGCAGTACCGCATTCAGCGCGCGGAGCGGATCCGCCTGCCGCTAGATGCCGAGGAGGTGTTCGGCCCGGAAACCCCGAGTGTCAGCCACAGCGCCCGGGCCATGATGCTGCCCGATCTCGTAGCCGCCTACGAAGGCACCGACCACCCGATCTACCTGGTCGAGATTCACAAGAAGTTCGCGTTTCCCTTCGCCTGCCTCGCCTTCGGACTGCTCGGGCTGGGCATCGGGATCCGGCCGTCGGCGGGACCGACGCGCGCTGGATCGTTCGCCGTGGCCATCCTCGTGATCCTCGCCTGGTACGCACCGAACGCGTTTGGCGAACAACTCGCCGGGGCGGGAGAGCTGTCCCCCTGGATCGCCATGTGGGGAGCCAACATCGCGACGGTGGCCGCCGGCATCGCCCTGCTGGCCCTGGCTTCGAGGGAATTGCACCCGCTGGAGGCGGCCGGTCGCCTCCTCGGCCGGCTGTGGCGCCTGGTCCCCCGCCGCCGTTCGGCGGTGCGCCGGTGGCGTCCGCCGGGACTGCCCACGATCCTGGACCGCTACGTGGTTGCCCGCTACCTCACGTTCCTGTTGATAGCGCTGGCCGCGCTGCTCTCCTGGGAACTGATCGGCCTGCTCAACGCGGTGATCGGCGACGCCTTCGAGCGGGACATCCCGACTTCCACCGTGCTTCGCTACCTCGGCCTCTCCGTTCCGGGGTTCACGGCCCAGATGTTTCCGCTCGCGACCCTCACGGCGACGCTCGTGACTTTCGGCCTCCTGAGCCGTCACAACGAGGTGACGGCGTTTCTCGCCGGGGGGATCAGTCGCGCGCGCCTCGTGGTCCCGGCGCTCGCCACCGGACTGCTCGTGAGCGGCGCCGGCTTCGGGCTGCAGGAACGGCTGATACCCCAAACGGCGCCCCAGGCCGAAGACACCGGCGCCCGCATCCGGGGCGAGGCGCGGCGGACGGTCAATCCGCTGGAACGGCACTGGGGATTGGGGCCCCAGGGACAGATCTACCACTACGACGAGTTCGACGCGGACAACGTGGTCCTGAGCGGGCTGTCCGTATTCCGGCTCAGTCCGGAAGGCGCCTCGCTCGCCGCGCGCAGCTACGCGGCTTCCGCCCACTGGTCGGCGGCGGAAGCGACCTGGACCGGGATCGGAGGCTGGGAGCGCGACCTCCATGGCGGCCGCGCCGCCGAGCCGTTCGCCGTGCGGGAGATTCCGGACGTTTCGGTACCGGATGCACTTCTCAAGGTGGACCTGGCCACCGACCACCTTCCCTATCGCGACCTGGAGCAACGTATCGAAACGATCGAGGCGGCGGGTCACCGCGATCCGGTGCTTCACGTAGCCCTCGAGACCAAGACCTCCCTGCCCTTCGCATCGCTGGTCACGGTGCTCATCGGGCTTCCGTTCGCATTCCGGAGGACGAATCAGAGCGCCTGGGCGAGCGCCGCCATCGCCTTCGCGATCGCGATCGTCTATCTGGTGGCCACCCAGTTCTTCCGTTCCATCGGGAACGCGGAACTGCTCGACCCGGTGCTGGCGGCGTGGTCCCCGAACCTCTTCTTCGGGCTCGCTTCGGTCTTCCTGCTGCTGCAGCGTCGTTAGCGCGCTGAAACGTCGTTAGCCGAAGAGCTCCCCCGGGCCCAGCAGGGTGCCCGGAGGCGTCTCGGCGCCGGCGGCGACGCTGGCGCCCGCTCCCAGACAGGCCCCGACGACCGGAACTCCCACGCGCGCCGTGTGTTCGAGCACCTGGATCCGCTCGACCGGACCCGAGCGGAGGCGTGCGCCTTCTCCGATCGAGGCGCCACGACCGAGCACGCTGTCCCGGACGATCGCTCCGGCGCCCACGCTCGCCCCTTCCATCAGCACCGCCCGTTCCACCTCGGCGCCGGCGCCGATTCGCGCCCCGGCGCCGAGTTCCACCGGTCCCACCAGACGGGCTTCGGAGTGAACGGATGCGCCCTCGCCGACGAAGACGGCCCCTTCTCCCATTTCCCCGGTGCTGGTCTCGAATCCGAGCGCCCGGGCCCCCTCCCCCGCAGGGTCTCCGCCAAACAGCGGCACGATCCGTCCGATGACGTCCCACGGGTAGGTCAGCGGGATCCAGGGACGCCGGGCGCGCACCGCGCGCACGCCGGGAGAGCGCGCCAGGATTCGAATGAGGTCCGGGAGTTCAAGTTCGCCGCGCACGCTCTCGCGGACCTCCCCGAGGTGGTCCAGGTCTTCCCGCCTCAGCGAATAGGCGCCCACGCTGCTCAGCTCCCAGGGCCGGGCCGCCGGGGGCTTTTCCTGGACATCCACCAGCCAGTCATCTTCGGTGACCGTGACTGTCGCCCGGTTCCAGGGGTCGCTCGCCTCCTTGCAGAGAATCGCCGTCGGGTGCGCGCTCACCCGCGCCAGGTCGTCGTGGTGGTAGAAGTCGTCGCCGTTGAGAACGAGGACCGGTCCGCGGACGGCGGCGGCCGCGACCCGCAGCGCGTCGGCGGTCCCGCGGGCGCTCTTCTGTTCCACGGGCACGAGGCGGATTCCCGCGTAGCGCGTTCCGAAGTGATCGAGGATGCGTTCCTTCTGGTACCCGACCACCAGTACCGCGGTGTCCACGACGCCGCGCAACTGGTCGAGTACCCGCTCGGTGAGCGGGCGGCCCCACAGCGGCAGGAGCGGCTTCGGAAAGTCCGCGGTCAGCGGCCAGGTCCGCTGTGACCTGCCGGCCAGGAGGATGACGGCGGTGGGCCGGGGGGAACCTGCCGTCACCGATTCTCCCCGGTTCGCACGATGACGAGGCAACCGCGAGCCCCGGATCCTGATTGGAATTCGGCTGCTATCATCGCGCGCTCTCCCGAGCATCGAATCCCGAGGCGAACGGCGAAGATCGCCTCTCACTACCGGTCAAGACCCCAGAGCGAGGAAGGCGTCCCGTAAGCGTGCAACAACACCGCGACATGCGGCTCTTCACCTCGGAGTCGGTGACCGAAGGCCATCCGGACAAGGTCGCGGACCAGATTTCGGACGCCATTCTCGACACGTTCCTGACTCGGGACCCCCTGGCCCGGGTCGCCTGCGAAACGCTCGTCACCGCCGGCCGGGCGGTGATCGCCGGGGAAGCGACGGCGCGGAGCGGGCCCTCGCCGGAAGAGCTCGAAACCGTGGTGCGCCGGACGATCCGGCGCATCGGATACACCGGGAGGAACGACGACTTCGACGCCGACGCGGTGGACGTCCAGATCCACATGGGCCGGCAGACCGCGGACATCGCGATGGGCGTGGACTCGGGGGGCGCGGGGGACCAGGGAATGATGTTCGGCTTCGCCTGCGACGAGACGCCGGAGCTGATGCCGCTGCCCATCATGCTGGCTCACCGGATCACGAGGCGCCTGACCGAGGCGCGCACCAGTGGCGACATCCCGTATCTGGGCCCGGACGGAAAGGCGCAGGTCACCGTGGCCTACAACGGAGCCGGGAATCCCGTTTCGGTCCCTACGGTCGTCGCATCCTCGCAACACGCGGAAGAAGCTACCGGTCGCGTCGTGCGCGACATCGAAGAAATGGTGGTGCTCCCGGTGCTGCCGGAGGGATTCCGCGCCGGCTCGCCGGCGGTCCTCGTCAATCCGACCGGCAAGTTCGTGGAGGGCGGCCCGGCGGCCGACTGCGGACTCACGGGCCGGAAGATTATCGTTGACACCTACGGCGGGATGGCCCGCCACGGAGGCGGCGCCTTTTCCGGCAAGGACCCGACGAAGGTGGATCGCTCGGCGGCCTACATGGCCCGCTGCATCGCCAAGAACATCGTCGCCGCGAAACTCGCGCGCCGGGCCGAGGTGCAGATCGCGTACGCGATCGGCCGCGCGGAGCCGGTCTCGGTTCGGGTGGATACCTTTGGTACCGGGAAGGTGGACGACGCGGCCATCGAACGTGCCGTCCGGGAGGTCTTCGGGTTGACTCCCGGCGAGATCATCGCGTACTTCGACCTGCGCCGGCCCATCTACGAAAACACCGCCAAGGGCGGCCACTTCGGGCACGAAGACCCGGGGTTCCCCTGGGAGAGTACCGAGCGCGCGCAGGCGTTGGCCGCCGCCGTCGGCCGTTAGGCACCAATTCGCGGCGGGAATGAGCACCGGCCCGGCGGACGCCCTCGCAACCCGCCTCGACCCGGCGGCCGTCGAGGCCGAGGGTTGGGACCGGTGGGAAAAGGCGGGGGCCTTCGAGACGGAAGTGGATGCCGGCGGACGGATGCGGCCGGGCGGTGATCCGGAGCGGGAGCCGTTCACCATCGTCATCCCGCCTCCCAACATCACGGGCCGGCTCCACATGGGGCACGCGCTCAACAACACGATCCAGGATGTGCTCATCCGGTACCGGCGGATGGAGGGGCGGGACGCTCTGTGGGTGCCGGGAACCGACCACGCGGGCATCTCCACCCAGACCGTGGTCCGCAAGCACCTAGACGCCCAGGGCGTGGACTACCGGGAGCTGGGACGCGACGCCTTCATCGATCGGGTGTGGGAATGGCGGGAAGAGTTCGGGGGAGTCATCCTGGAACAACTGCGCAAGCTCGGGTGTTCATGCGACTTCCGCCGCATCCGCTTCACGATGGACGAGGGGCTTTCGCGCGCAGTGCGGACGGTCTTCAAGGCGCTCTTCGACCGTGGACTGATCTATCGGGGCAAGCGGGTCGTCAACTGGTGCCCGGTGGACCGGACCGCGCTCTCCGACGACGAGGTCGAGACGGCGCCCGAGGGCGAACCGGGGCATCTGTGGAGCATCCACTATCCGCTCGCCGACGATCCGCGCCACCGCCTCACCGTAGCCACCACCCGGCCGGAAACGCTCTTCGGGGACGTTGCGGTAGCGGTGCACCCCGAGGACCCCCGCTACCGCGAGTTCATTGGCCGCAAGGTCCAGCTTCCGCTTACCGGCCGCGTGATTCCGGTCATCGCCGACTCCGGAGTGGAACGGGAGTTCGGAACCGGCTGCCTGAAGATCACCCCCGCCCACGATCCGCACGACTTCGAGATCGGCGAGCGTCACGGCCTCGAACCTCTGAACGTGATGAACGAGGACGCGACCCTGAACGATCAGGCGCCGGAGGCGTTCCGCGGGCTCGACCGGTACGAGGCGCGCCGCGAGGCCGTCGCCGCACTGGAAGCCGTGGGCCTGCTCGAGGCCGTGATCCCCCACCAGGTGCCGCTGGGCCGCGCGCAGCGTTCCGGGGCTCCGATCGAGTACCGCCTCTCCGACCAGTGGTTCGTCCGCATGCGGCCGCTCGCGGACCGGGCGCTCCGCCGCAGCGGCTTCGAGAAGGGAGAAGCCGGATGGGAGAAAGTGCGCGAGGGCGAGCTCCGGTTCCACCCGGCCCGCTGGGAGCAGGTCTACGCGCGCTGGCTCATCGAGATCCGGGACTGGACCATCAGCCGGCAGATCTGGTGGGGACATCGCATCCCGGCCTGGCATCACCGGGAAACCGGGGAAGTGGCGGTAGGGGTCGAGACACCCGCCGAAGTGCTCGCCGACCCGGGCGCCTGGCGGCAGGACGAAGACGTGCTCGACACCTGGTTCAGTTCCTGGCTCTGGCCGATGAGCACGCTGGGGTGGCCGGATGAGACACCCGACCTCGCCCGCTACTTCCCGACCTCGGTGCTCTCCACCGACAAGGGGATCCTCTTCTTCTGGGTCGCGCGGATGAACTTCGCCGGGATCGAGATGACGGACCGGCTTCCCTACCGCGACGTCTACATCCATCCCACAGTGCTCGACGAACGCGGCGCCGTCATGAGCAAGAGCAAGGGAAACGGCGTCGATCCGCTGGCGGTGATCGACGGGGCGACCCTGGCGGAACTCAAGCGGCCGGTGGAGGAAGCGCGCCCCACCAACATGAAGGAACTGCTCCGCCGGGTGGAACGGAACTTCCCCGACGGTTTCGAGGGAGTGGGCGCCGACGCCCTGCGTTTCACCCTGGTCCGACTCTGTTCCGAAGGACAGGAGATGCGTCTCTCGCTGTCGAAGTTCCACGAAATCGGCCGCCGATTCCTCACCAAGCTCTGGAACGCGTCCCGCTTCGCACTCATTGCGCTGGACGAAGTCGAGGACGAAGGCCCGATGGGAGAGCCACAGGCCGAAGACCGCTGGATCGTCTCCCGGGCGAACGCCTGCGCCAGCGAGGTCTCGAGAGCTCTGGACAGCTTCGATTTCGCGGCAGTGGGCGCCGTCCTCTACCGGTTCGTCTGGAATGACTTCTGCGACTGGTACGTCGAGTTGGCCAAGGTGCGGCTCCGCTCCGGACCGGAGGCGGCGCGGCGGACGGCGGCCACCCTGGGGAGTGTCCTGAGCGACACCCTGCATCTGCTGCATCCCGTGACCCCCTTCGTGACGGAACACCTCTTTGCCCGGCTCCGGCTGGCCATGGACCGGAAGGACCTGTGGAATGGGGGACGGCCGGAAGCGGATCTCCTGACCCGCTCGGCATTCCCCCACGGGACCGGTAGGCGCGACCGGAAGCTCGAAGAGCGCTTCGAGGCTCTGCAGCGGCTGGTGAGCGGCGTCCGCAAACTCCGCGCCGACGCAGGGCTGCCGCCCGATCTGCGACTTCGGGTCCAGGTCGAGGAATCGCGCCGTCTGGCCGGGTTCGGCGCCCTCCTGGCGGAGTGCCGGGAACCCGTCGCGTCGCTGGCCCGGCTCGCGTCCGTCTCCGTCGCATCCCCCGGTAACGCGCCGCTCCCGACCGGTCCGGAACCCGACGCCGGCCGGGTTTCCATCGTGGACCCGGCCTTCGAAGCGCACACCACCCTGGGGGAAGCCGTCGATCTGGAAGCCCTGCGCCAACGCGTCGAGCGACAACTCGGGCGTTTGGGCAAGGAGCGCGAAAGCACCCGGAAACGGTTGTCGAACCCCGGTTTTCTGGCTGGCGCGGATCCCGCCGTAGTGGACCAGGCGCGCGGAAGGCTCGCCTCGCTGGAAGATCAGACCGAGCGGCTTCGGGAGCTTGCCGGGCAGCTCGGCGGCGGGCGCTGAGCGGGGACGGATACCGGCGCAACCGCAGTTCCACATACAATTCAGGTCCAGCAGCCTGTGGAGAATCCCTGCTGGATCCATGAAGTCCTCTCTTGAGGCGGTCGCTTCCGTCCTGGGGAGCCTGCGCCGGAGGTTCGGCAGCCTCGGGGGACGAGCCCTTCGGAAGGGCGCCGAATGGGGGCGCGTCCTCGCCGCACTCACCGAGCGCGCGGCACCGGTCGTGGTGATCGTGCTGATCGGGGTCGCCGCCGCTGCCGTCGGGGTGAGCGGTCTCGAATCACTGGACGAGCAGGGACGGCGACGGGCCGAATTGGCGGCCGAAGTCGAGCGGCTCGGCCGGGAGGCCGCGGCGCTCGAGGACTCCATCGCAGCGCTACGGCAGGATCCCGCCGCCTTCGAAGTCCACGCGAAGACCTACCACCACCTGGTCGAGCCGGGTGAGGTCGTCGTGTTGCTGCAGCCGCCCGGCCCCGGGGCTCTCACCCGGCGCTGAAGCAGCTCCGCGCCGGCGGATCGCCCGCACCGCTTCCGGCGGAAGCTCCGTGGAGCGATCCCGGAGGGGTCCGGCTATTCGATCCGATACCGGAGCGGAAAGACCTCTCCGTCGCGATCTACCGTGAGCTCAACCTGGCTTGCGGTCTGAAACCGCTGCACGAGCACCGCCAGCGATTCGGCCCCCCGCACCTCCCTGCCGTTGACGGCCAGGAGCACGTCTCCGGGGACCAGCCCGGTTTCCCCGAGCACGGTGTCCGTCGGAAAGGCGACGAGTTCCAGCCCGACGACCTCGTTACCGAGCACCCGTGGGGCGACGACCGCGCTCGACAGGATTCGCGGGAGCTCCGACAGTAGCCGCAGCCGCACGTCATCCCGGGAGAACGTTCGGTCTCCCGTGTCCCGCGGAGGCCGAGAGGCCTGGGCATCGACCGCCGGGCGCTCCGGCGCTCCAGCTTCGGGACCTGCCGGAATCTCCGTGGGAGCCCGAGTCTGGACCGGGGTCTCCGGTATCGCGGGAGGCTCACCGCTCCCGGTCAGAACCGCCACCTCCGGAAGGCTCACTTCGAGCGACCGCCCGTCGGGCGCCTCGAGTTCCACGCCGTCGGCGAGTACCCGCACCACCGTGAATCCACGATGGGCCTCCCCGACCTGGAGCGCCAGCGGTCTTCCCTCGGCAAACCGGAGGAGCGCGACGCCTGCGTCCCGCTGCTGCACGACTCCGTAGAGCCGGATGGCAGGGCGTTCCGGGTTCCCGGCCTGCTGGCCGGGGGCCGGCTCACTGCCTGCCACACCGGCCGCCAGGACGAATACGGCGCCGAGACGGCGATCCAGGAGGCGCATGGAGGCGGGCCTGGAGTGTACGGTGCGCCAGACAAGGACGCGGGGGGGTGGAGGAGGCCCCTGCCAGCAGCCGGTGGAAAAAGTCACGCGGCATTCCCGAGCTACGAAACATGCCGGCCGACGGTTGTCGCCGGCCGCCATGCTTCGTGCTCAAGGGGTCTCCGCGGGGCTCGAACTCTCGCCCCGCTTCGGAAGCGAACGGGACGGTGCATCCCGGCTGAACTGGGCCTCGCCGCTCTCGGTGCTCACGTCACTTTCTCCACCGGCTGCTAGACTTTTGTTGAGCACTCGGGTGTCGGCCCGTCCCTCTGGCGGACCGGCGCTCGCCGGCGCTTCCGATACGCGTTGCGATAACCGGGCCATTTCCAGGCGGGGCCTTGCCTGGCGGAACTGGCCGGCCGCATCTCTCGCATCAGACCGTCGCCAGGCCCGGTGTCTCGGCGCCGTACCACGCGTCGGCGGATCGTCCGCCCCGCGAGCGGCGCCGGGCCCTCGGGTCTCGAGTGCGAGCGTGCGCAACCCCGGAGACGCCGGACCGGACCTCACGGGGAGCGCCCCGGATTCGGCAATCCGGCCAACTGCCGTCCCCAAGACACCCGCACTCCAGCACATCTCCAACCAAGACCCATCAAAGCCCGCGGGGCGACCCGCCGGACCGGCCTCTTCCGTTCCGCCTCCGGCGGCGCCCGCCTATCCCAGGTCCCTCGCGAAGGGCCTGGAACGCGCGGCGAAGGCGCTCACCCTCTCGTGGCCCGGTCGATTCCTGCTCGGCGTGGGAGCCATCGCTTCCCTTTCCTCGGCGGGCGCGCTGCCCCGCTCGTGGACGGCGGATGCGTGGATGGTCTTCGCCATCACCCTGGGCGCGGTACTCGTCTACTTCGGCCGCGACCTTCTCGGATGGCTCCTCTACCCCGTCCGGCGGAAGTTGGCAGTCTCCTATCTGTTCGTGGGGCTCTTGCCGGTTCTCCTGCTGACGTCCTTCTTTCTGCTCGCCTTCTATGTGGTTCTGGGGCTTTTCGGCTCCTATGCCTTCCAGGCGAACCTCGCGGCCCGGGGCACCGCCTTCGCTTCCGCGGCGCAGCAGGCGCTGCTCGAGATCGCACCGGATTCAGACGGGGCGGAGATCTCCCGCGGACTCCAGGGGGCCGTGGCCCGAGTCGCCCCCTTCGCGCCAGGAGCGGCAGCGTGGTACCTCGAGATCGAGGGCGGGCGCATCGTCCGGCTGACCGGATCGGACGCCGGAGGGCCGATTCGCGAGTCCGATCCGGTGCCCGAATGGGCTCTCACCCCGTACGAGGGTGTGGTCCAGATGGAGGACACCGAGTGGTTCGGCGCCGTCTTTCCCGGACTCCGGGGGGACCGCCTGGCTGTCGTTCTGGCGCCGCTCGCTCCGCTCCTCGAAGCGAGCGCGCGGGAGGAGGACCTGATCGTGCGGACGGTCTGGGCGCTCTACCTCGGAGACCAGAACGAGGAGCCGCCGGCCCCGGCCCCCCTATCGGGGACGGACAACGATCGCTTCACGATCGACTGGGATGAGCCGCTGCTGCTGGAGGCCCTTCCCTGGGGTCCCGCGATGGAGGGAGGCACGGTCGTGGTGGCCATCGCATTCGCCCCGATTCACCTGATCCAGGGAACGACGAGCGGGCTCGCCGAGTCGGTGGCGATCAGCAATCCGGACTGGCGGAGCGGCCTGCTCCTGGTGCTCGGCGGACTGGGAATCGTCTTCGTGCTCATCGAGTGCGTCGCTTTCTCCGCCGGGCTCCGGCTCGCGCGGTCGATCACGCGGTCCGTCGAAGCCCTGAGCCAGGGGACCGAGCTGGTGCGGGGAGGCAATTTCGGCCATCAGGTACGAGCCGCGTCCCCGGACCAGCTCGGCGAGCTCGCCAGCTCGTTCAACATCATGACGGCGAAGATCGCCGACGACATGGGACGCCTCCGGCGCGCGGCGGTCCTGGAGCAGGAGATGGAAACCGCGCGGCAGTCCCAGGCGCGCCTGCTCCCTCCCGAGGGATCCGTGTCCGTGCCGGGATTCGCGGTTTCCGCCGTCTGCCGCCCCGCAACCGAGGTCGGGGGCGACTACTACGACCTGATCCCGCTCGGGCCGAACCGGCTGGGGGTGGTGATTGCCGACGTCTCCGGCACTGGCACGCGGGCGGCGTTCATCATGGCCGAACTCAAGGGGCTGATGCTCGCCCTGAGCCGTATTCACGCGTCCCCCCGGCGGGTGCTGGTCGAAGCGAACCGGGTCCTGCACAACGCACTCGATTCACGAACCTTCATCACCATCACCTACGCGGTGTTCGACTCCGAGGCGGGGCGCGTGACGTTCGCGCGGGCGGGTCACAGTCCGCTCCTGCATCTGGTGCAGCAGGACGGACACTGGCCCCGCTCGGAAGCGCTCGCTCCGCCCGGGCTCGGGTTGGCCCTCGACCCGGGACCGGTCTTCGACGAAATCCTGGAAGAGCGCTCGGAACGCCTCCACGGCGGGGAAACCTGGCTCTTCTTCACGGACGGCGTCTCGGAAGCCATGAACGCCGAATCCGACATGTTCGGGGAGGAACGGCTGATGCGCCTTCTGGAGGAGGGGGCGGCCCTCACGCCGGCGGACCTGCAGCGCTCGGTCGAGGACGCCGTCCTGGAGTTCACCGGCGCCGAGACCCACACGGACGACCTGACGATGGTCCTGGTTCGGGTGAACTGAGATGGGGCGCAGGCGACGCCGGCGCGCACCGGCGTCCAACCACCGGCCGGTGCTCGAGTTTGCCCGAGGGCTCGGATACCGCTTCCAGGACCTCGGGCTCCTCGAAGAAGCCCTGACCCACGGCTCGTATCGAAACGACCACGCGGTCGCGGACTACGAGAGGCTGGAATTCGTCGGCGACGCGGCGCTCGGACTTGTGGTGACCGAGTCCATGCACTTTCAGCGGCCGCAATGGGACGGGCAACGGCGACAGGAGACCAAGTCGGAACTGGTGAGCAACCAGTCGCTGGCGGCGGCGGCCCGCGCTCTCGCGCTGGATGAGGGCATTCGCGTCGGCCGCGGCCGGAACGCGGGGGAAGAGGTCCGATCCTCCGACCGTATCCTCGCCAACGTCTTCGAAGCCGTGCTCGGGGCGGCCTATCTCGACGGTGGGATGCCGGCGGCGCGCGGCGTCCTGGGCGCCGCATTCAGGAAGAAACTGCAGCGGCTCCGGCTGAAACCGCCGGAAGGTGCTCCGGGATGGGTCCGTCGAGCCGGCAGCGGACTGCGTTCCATCGGCCCGCTCGGGATCCGGTTCGCCCGCCGCCTTCTCCTGTTGCGCAAGAGAGTCGAACGGGCCCTCGGGTACACCTTCGCCAATCCCGGAATCCTGGCTGCGGCGCTGGACGCGGGCGACGCGGGACGGGAACGCACCCCGGGCGGCCGCCGGGGCAGAAAGCGGAGAACGAGGGGTCGCCGGGCCCCGGCGCCGGGGTCCACGGGGAGTGCCGAGCCCGCGAACCGGCCCGCACTGCGCTTCCTCGGGCGGGACGTCATGCATCTGGTGCTGGCGGAGGCGCTTCACGACCATTTCCCCGAGTGGGACGAGGGGAGGATGACGCTCGCCCGGATGAGGCTGCAGAGCCGGGACTTCACGCGCACGCTGAACGAACACTGGTCACTCGGGGACGGGGACGACGCCGCGGCCACCGCGGAGGCGGTGATGGGGGCGCTCTATCTGGACGGCAGCCTGGGGGCGGCGCGCCGCGCCCTGGGCCGGCCGTTCGCAACCGCCCTCGAGGAGCTTCGGGATCCCGACCTGGAACTCCTCGACCCCAAGACGCTGCTCCAGAACCGCCTCGCCCAGGCCGGCAAGGACGCTCCCAAGTACGAACCAAGACGCGCACCGCGGAACTCCCGGAGCAACGGCACGGTCTCCGTGACTCTGCGGCTGGCCGATGGACTCACCGAAACCGGTGTTGGCCGAGGCCTCAAGGAGGCCGAGAAGGACGCCGCGCGGCGGGCCCTCGAACGGCTCGAACGCCGGTCCGGCCGCAGGCGGAGCCGACCGGGACGAGGAACGGCCGCGGATCCGCCCGCCGAAGCCGCCGGGCAGAGCCCAACCATCGTCCCCGCAACCGAGAACCCGAAGGGAGCCCTGCAGGAGGCGCTCGTGAAGAAAGAGGGTCGACTCCCCGTGTATCGACTCATCTCCGAAAGCGGCCCGGAGCACGAAAAGACCTTCGTCATGGAAGTGCTGGCGGGCCGGCGCGCCCTCGGAAGAGGGATCGGTCCCAGCAAACGCAAGGCCGAGGCCGAGGCAGCGGCCGCCGCACTGGCCAGCGGGATCTGATCCGGTGGCCTCCCGGCTGAAACAGGCCGCGACGCGACCGCCATCCGTGCGCTTCAGTTGGCGGACAAGGGGTATTCCTCTCTCACGCGCCATGCCGGGCAATGGCCCGGAGCCGCGCCGTATACTCCGCGCTCCGCGCCGGCGGGACGGAGGCGGCAGGGAAGGAGCCGGCGAGAACGACCGGAAAGGCGAGGGGAGATTTGGCTGAGCGTCTGAACTTCGATCTGAATGAGGAACACCGCGCGACGGAGTCGCTGGTTCGCGAGTTCGCTGCCCGCGAGGTGGCGCCGCATATCCGCGAAAACGACGCCGCCAAGGTGTTCGATCGCGCGATCCTGACGGGACTCGGAGAACTCGGCATCCTCGGGATATCGGTTCCCGAGCGCTATGGCGGCGCGGGGCTGGACTACATCTCGCTCGGGCTCGCCTGCGAAGAGCTCGAGTACGTGGACACTTCGCTGCGGGTCATCATGTCGGTCCATGCCGGCCTGAACTCCTTCTCGCTCCTCGCCTGGGGCAGCGAGGCGCAGAAGGACCGCTACCTGCGGCCGCAGGCGGAAGGGAAGCAGATCGCCACCTACGGACTCACCGAACCCGACGCCGGAAGCGACGCCGTGGGGATCCGGGCCACGGCCCGGCGCGACGGGCCGGACTACGTGCTGACCGGCGAAAAACACTGGATCTCCCTGGCCGAGATCGCCGACAACTTCCTGGTGATCGCGTGGACCGATCCCGACAAGCGGGCTCGGCGGGACCATTCGGGACTCTCGGCGTTCATCGTGGAGCGCTCCTTCCCGGGCTTCGAGTCCGGGAACATGACCCACAAGTGGGGGATTCGCGCGGGCAATACCGGCTGGTTCCGCATGCATGACGTCCGCGTCCCGGCGGAGAACCGGCTCGGGGACGAGGGCGAGGGCTTCAAGATCGCCATGTTCGCCCTGGACCAGGGCCGCTATACGGTGGCCGCCGGGGCCACCGGACTGATCCGCGCCTGCCGGGACGAGAGCGTGCGTTGGGCGCGGTCCCGCACCACCTTCGGTCAGGAGATCGGGCGGCACCAGCTGGTGAAGCAGATGATCGCGAACATGGAGCGTGACTACGAGGTGAGCCGGCTGCTGTGGCTGCGTGCCGGAGAACTGAAGAATCGGGGACGACGCAACACCCGCGAGACGTCGCTGGCGAAGTGGGTCTCCACCGTCGCCTCCGAGAGAGCCGCCTCGGACGCCATCCAGATCCACGGGTCGTACGGGTATTCGGACGAATACCCGGTGGGGCGCTTCTGGCGGAACTCGAAGGGCGCCGTGATCTACGAGGGAACCCGGGAGATCCACACCCTGATGCAGGCGGACTACGCCCTGGGCTACCGGCGGGACCGGCCCACCCGGGTCAGCCTCCCGGCGCCGGAGGAACACTGAGCAGCGGGACGATGGCGGGCAGCCCGATGGCCGTCGCGGCTTCCCACCTGGTCCGCACGGTGGAGGAAGCCGCCGTCGCGTGCGCCGCGACCATCGGCCAGGGCGACCGCCACCATTCGGATCAGGTCGCGGTTGCCGCCATGCGCCGGGTCCTCGACACCGTGCCCGTCCGGGGACGGGTCGTGATCGGCGAGGGAGAACGCGACAAGGCCCCCATGCTGTGGAGTGGAGAACGGTTCGGCAGCGGCGGGGAAGGAGTCCCCGAGCTGGACATCGCGGTGGATCCCCTGGAAGGAACGAACCTCTGCGCGACCGGCGGACCGGGAGCGATTGCGGTGCTCGCCGGTTCGGAGCGCGGGGGACTGCTCACCGCGCCCGACGTCTACATGGAGAAGATCATGGTGGGTGCGGCCAGCCGGGACCTCCTCGGGGACGCCATCCGGCTCGAGCACTCCCCCGAGCGGAACGTGCGCGCGATCGCCGAGGCCGAGGGTGTCCCCACGAGCGAGATCACCGTGGTCGTGCTCGAACGGCCCCGCCACGAGGAGTTGATTGCCGGGCTGCGGCGCGCCGGCGCCCGGGTGCGGCTGATCGGCGACGGGGACCTCTCCGCCGGGATTCTGAGCGCGATGCCGGGCTCGGGGATCCACGCGGCGATGGGATCGGGCGGCGCGCCGGAAGGCGTGATTGCGGCTGCCGCCCTGCGGTGCCTCGGCGGCGGAATGCTGGGGCAACTCCTCGTGCGAAACGAAGCGGAGCAGCGTCGCCTCCTGGAGACCGGGGTAGTGGACGCGGGGCGGGTGCTCAAAACGGAGGATCTGGCCCCCGGCCGGCACCTGATCTTCTGCGCCGCCGGCGTGACCGACGGCGCCCTGGTCGCGGGAGTCCGGTTGGACGGGGGCGTCATCGAAACGCACACCCTCCAGATCACGAACGACCCTCCCGAGTTGACCCGCATCACCCGGCGCCGCCAATCGTGAAGTCCCCCCGAATCCGGATAGTTGCGGCGGAGTGGGAATTGGCGCGGTCGGGGTCTGTCGTTTAGTCTCTCTCCATTGGAGGGGGCGTCCCTCCGGTAGTTCCTGTTGCAACGGTTCTGAGTCCGTGGAGACCGACCCTTCTCTGCTTGAGGCGCTGGTCGCGGCGTTTGTCGACGACGGCCCGGAACGGACCTACTACTACGATCGGGACACCTCACGCATGGTCAGCGTCGCGGAAGACCATGAGGACCCCTCGACCCAGGAAATCGTCTGGCAGTTGGAGTCCGACATCCGGGGCCGTTTCGTCCCCGTGCCGAAGCCCCGGTTGGAAGACACCCTGAGCGAGCAGGACGCGTTTGTCGAGTCCCTCCCGGAAGGAGACATGCGCCGGCGGCTGGAAGCCCTGGTCGAGGACGATCCCGACGGCAGCAAGCTGGCGCGGCTGGTGAATCGCGACCGCGACGTCCGGCCCGCCTGGCGCAGGTTCCGCGCGGCGCGCGCCCGGCTCCAGGCGTCGGAATTCCTCGACCAGCTTGGGTGAGGCCGGGGTCGGGAATCCCGGAATGCTGCCGCCGCTTGCCCCGCTCTCAGCGATGTCCAACTCCGCCGGATCAGCAGACAATCGGACGGTATCTGGCATAGGGATTGCGGCAACACGGGTGGCAGCCTCAGGGAGGTGGCCCATGCACGAAAGAGCGAACAGGCGAAACAAGGTTCTCCGGCATGCAGGCGTCCTGGGCCTGCTGCTTGCCCTGGGCACCTCCTCGGCGGCGCTCGCGCAGTCCGACGAGGAGACCGGGCGGTCGTACGCCTACGGGAACCTCAGCATCGTCGACGGCGACGTCTGGCACCAGCGGGCGGACGACTTCGGCGCGCACGAGGCAGAACGGGGAAGCCCCTTCCTGCCCGGAGACCGCATCTGGACCCGGGAACCCGGCCAGGTCGAACTGCGCTTTGCGGGCCGGGTCACCGCGTGGATGGACGAAGGAACCAAGCTGGACTACGTGGAAGGGGACAGTCCGCACCGGCTCGGTTTCTGGACCGGGAGCCTCATCGTGTGGCTCGGCGGCGATGCGGACGTGGTCGTGGAGACCCCCGGCGGCACCTTCTCCCCGCAGGGCGAAGGTGAGTACCGGACGGATCTCCTGGAAGACGGCCGCACCGTGCAGTTCGTCGTCTACTCGGGTATCGCGACGGTGTCCACCGAGTCGGGCTCGGTGCTGGTGGGGTCCGGTCAACGGACCGTCGCCTCCGAAGGCGCCGCGCCGGCTGCACCCGAGGAGTACCTGGGCAACGACCACTTCTACGCCTGGGCCGAAGACCGGCAGCGGCGCGTCGTGACCACGGCGGAAACGCACTACGACGAGCTTCCCGAGGAAGTCAGGGAGCACGCCCCCGATCTCGAGGGACATGGCCGCTGGCACCACGACGTCCACCTGGGGTGGGTCTGGTATCCGACGGTGACCGCCGGCTGGGCGCCCTACCGGCTCGGACGATGGGCGCACACCCCGTTCGGAATCACCTGGATCTCCTACGACCCCTGGGGATGGGCTCCGTATCACTACGGCAGGTGGGGACACGGCCCCCTTGGCTGGTACTGGCTGCCGGGTTCCGTCTGGGGTCCGGGTTGGGTCTCCTGGAGCTACGGATACGACTGGGTCGGTTGGTCTCCCCTCGGCTACTACGGCTCTGCGGTGTATCCGTTCCGCGGGTGGTACGGCAACTACGGCTGGCATGACGGCTACTACTCGAATCGTCCTCGAGTCCGTCGGGGACAGGTCCTCGGCAAGGCGGTGCCGCGCGGTTCCGTGAACCGCCAGGCCTGGAGTTTCACCAGCCGGGACGCCATCGGACGCCCTGCCTCGCGCAACCGGTTGGCGGCCTCCACCCTGCGCAACGTCGACAACGCCCACATCCTCTCCGGAGGCGCGGTCCTGGATCGCGGTCTGCGCCAACGCGCGATCGGAGAAACCGCCATGACCCGGTCGGCGAAGGCGACCACCCGCCGGCTCTCCAACTCACGGGCGCCAACGGTCGCGCGCCGGGCCGCTGCCGGCTCCGCCCGCACCACTTCCCGGGCGCAGCGCGTGGCCGTTCCTCGAAGCGCCGCGCAGGCTCGCAGTGCGCGGTCGGCCTGGGCGGCGGAACGGGACCGCGCCACCTTGTCCCGCGGTGCGGCCGGACGGGACGGGAGCGCGGGCAGCCCGCCGGCGAGCCGGTCCCGGGCAACGAACAGGGGCCGAGCGACGAGCGGTCCCGCGGCCGCCGGACGCGGAACCGGACGGCCGTCGGCCGCTCGCGGCGGCCGCGCCACCACCGGGAACCGTCCCACTGCCGCTCCCCGGCCACGCGCCTCCGGGCGGTCGGGCGACAGCGGAGCCAGACGGCCCTCGGCGGTGCGGCCGGCCTCTCCCCGGGGCGGCGCCACCTCCGCCGGACGTGCGGGGACTTCCCGCGCCCGGCCAAGCGGAGCGAGCCGGAGCCGGCCCAGCGGAGCCTCGCGGCGGCCCAGCGGGGTTTCGCGGAGTCGGCCGAGCGGCGCTTCGCGCAGCCGGCCCAGCACGGGCTCCCGTAGCCGCCCGAGCGCAGGCTCACGCAGCCGCCCGAGCGCAGGCTCACGCAGCCGCCCCAGCGCGGGCTCCCGTAGTCGCCCCAGCGCGAGTTCCCGAAGCCGACCAAGCGGTTTCTCCCGTTTCAGCGGCGGTAGCGGAGCCTCGGCCAGCCGGGGTGGCGGATCGAGTAGCAGCGGCGGTGGCGGCGGCAGCGCCGTCAGCCGTGGTGGCGGCGGTGGCGGCGGCGCCGCGGCAAGTCGTGGCAGCGGCAGCAGCGGAGGGAGCCGCGGCAGTAGCAGCGGCAGCCGGCGCCCGAACAACAACTGAGGCCTTTCGGTCGTAGCGGCGGACCCCCGGCGGCGAGGCCGCCGGGGGTTTTGCTTTCCCGGCGCGGAGAACGCCGGCGAGGGGGCTCGAAGAGCCGTCAGGCCGGGGCCGCGGGCGGCGTCCCGTCACCGCAAGACCCGCGGCAACCCCGAAAAACCGTTGGAATCCGCGGGATGCCACCCGGGGCTTCGTTCGCACCCCCACCCACAACCCATTGTGGTCTTGCCGGTTGCATACCGCAAGATGTTGTGTTTTAGTTCAGAACCCAATGCCCTTCATTGCATTCTTGGAGGGGTGCCCTCGCGCCAACTTCCAGTTTTCTTCAACCAGGGGATAGTTGTTCGATATGCAGGTAGCCGTAGAGCCCACCACCGTGGGACCCCGTTCCGAAACAGAGAAGACCCGCAGGGAGCAAAAGAACGGTCGTGGCGGCGGACTCGAGTTCCGGCGCCGGTTTACCGAACGCGGCGTCTCACCCTACGACCAGGTGGAGTGGGAAAAGCGCGACGCCGTCATCACCGACGAACACGGCGAGACGATCTTTGCGCAGCACGGCGTGGAGTTCCCGAAGTCGTGGTCCATGATGGCGACCACGATCGTGGCGTCGAAGTACTTCCATGGATCGCTCGACAAGGGAGAGCGTGAATCGAGCGTCCGGCAGCTCGTCGGACGCGTCGCCGACCAGATCGCGGACTGGGGCGTGAAGGATGGCTACTTCGCGGACCAGGAGGCCGCGGACACGTTCCGCGACGAGCTCACCTTCCTGTTGCTGAACCAGTTCGCCGCGTTCAACTCGCCGGTCTGGTTCAACTGCGGGGTCGAGGAGCACCCGCAGTGTTCAGCGTGCTTCATCAACTCGGTCGAGGACACCATGGACTCCATCCTGACGCTCGCCAAGACCGAGGGGATGCTCTTCAAATGGGGGTCCGGCACCGGCACCAACCTCTCCACGATCCGCAGTTCACGGGAGCAGTTGTCCAGCGGCGGCAGGGCCTCCGGGCCGGTTTCCTTCATGAAGGGATACGACTCCTTCGCCGGCGTGATCCGGAGTGGAGGCAAGACCCGGCGAGCCGCGAAGATGGTGATTCTCAACGTGGATCATCCGGACATCCTCGACTTCGTCGACTGCAAGTCCCGCGAGGAACAAAAAGCCCACGCCCTGATTGAAGCGGGGTACGACGGCTCCCTGAACGGTGAGGCGTACGCGTCGATTCAGTATCAGAACGCGAACCACAGTGTACGGGTCAGCGACGCCTTCATGCGGGCGGTCGAGAACGACGAGGACTGGTCCACCCGCGCGATTACCAGCGGTGAACCCATGGACACCATGGGGGCCCGCGAGCTGTTCCGCCAGATCGCCGAATCGGCGCACCGCTGCGGCGATCCGGGGATGCAGTTCGACGACACCGTCAACCGCTGGCACACCTCGAAGAACAGCGGGCGGATCAACGCATCGAACCCGTGTTCCGAGTACATGTATCTCGACGACAGCGCCTGCAACCTCGCGTCCCTGAACCTCATGAAGTTCGTGGACGAGGAGGGCAGTTTCGACACCGACGGCTTCGAGCACGCGGTCGATGTGGTGCTGACCGGGATGGAGATTATCGTCGGGAACGCGAGCTATCCGACGCCGCGCATCGAGAAGAACTCGCACGAGTACCGGCCCCTCGGTCTCGGCTACGCGAACCTCGGGGCGCTGCTGATGCATCGCGGCGTCCCCTACGACAGCGACGTCGGCCGGTCGATCGCGGCCGCCCTCACTTCGCTGATGACGGGCCGGGCATATCACCAGTCGGCCCGGATCGCCGGGGTCACCGGACCCTTCCAGGGTTACCCGGCGAACGAGCAGCCGTTCCTGGAGGTGATGCGCATGCATCGGGACGCGGCAACCGAGATCGATGCCGAGGGTGTCCCGGACGAGGTCCTTTCCCGAGCGCAGCAGGTCTGGGACGAGGCCATCGTGCTCGGTGAGGAACACGGCTTCCGGAACGGGCAGGCCTCGGTGTTGGCCCCGACGGGCACCATCGGCCTCATGATGGATTGCGACACGACCGGCGTGGAGCCCGACCTGTCACTCATCAAGCACAAGAAGCTCAGCGGCGGCGGGATCATCCGCATCGTCAACCAGACGGTGCGCTCGGCGCTGGAGCGGCTCGGCTACGAGGGCGAAGCGCTCCAGCGGATCTGGGACTACGTGGACGAGCACGGCCACGTCGAGGGGGCGCCGGATCTCCGGGAGCAACACCTTCCGGTCTTCGATTGCGCCCTCGAACCGTTCGGCGGGAAACGCTCCATCCATTACATGGGCCACGTCAAGATGATGCATGCGGTCCAGCCCTTCCTGTCAGGCGCCATCTCGAAGACGGTCAACATGCCGGAGGAGAGCACCATCGAGGACATCGAGAAGACGTATCTCGCCTCCTGGAAGCTTGGCCTGAAGGCGGTTGCCATCTACCGGGACGGCAGCAAGCGGTCGCAGCCGCTGAACCGCGGCGAGTCGGCCACCGAAACGGTGGACGCCGGCGATTCCGCCGAGAAGGAGCACCTGCCGCCGGAGCGCGACGCCATCATCCACAAGTTCGACATCGGCGGACACAAGGGCTATCTCACCGTCGGACTGCGCGACGACGGCTCTCCCTGCGAGATCTTCCTGCGGATGGCCAAGGAAGGCTCCTTCGTGTCCGGACTGATGGACGCCTTCGCGCGGGCGGTGTCCTACAACCTCCAGTACGGGGTTCCGCTCAAGGTCCTGGTGGACAAGTTCTCGCACACGCGCTTCGAACCCTCGGGCTACACCGGCAACCCGGACATTCCCCACGCGGACTCGATCACCGACTACATCTTCCGCTGGCTGGGACACCGCTTCCTGACCGATGCCGACGAGTTGAGCGCCGAGGACGGCGAGCCGCCCCAAGCCGCCGTGGCGCCTCCCGAGAAGAAGCGAACTCGCCGCCGCGGGACCGTCCTGGAGTCGGCGGCCGTCTTCGCCGATTCACCTCCGTGTTCGACGTGCGGCGCGCTGATGGTGCGGAGCGGCACCTGCTTCAAGTGCCTGAACTGCGGGGCAACGTCCGGCTGCTCCTAGGCGCGCCGGCTTGGAACGCCGGTCTCCAGACCGGCACCGCGGCGCTCCGCGCCGCGCCCGTCGTAACGTCACGCACCGCGACGGCGCGTCCCGACGAATCCCACTCCCAGCGCCAGACCGGCAAGCGCGGTGCTCCGCACCGCGCGCGGCGCGACCCCACCCGCCCTCACGGCGCGTAAAGCCGGGAACGCCCTCTCAGTCCGAGGAAACCAGCGTTCCCACCGCGAGCCCGGGAGTGTCCTCCGCCACCCGGGTGAGCTGAACCTCCCGGATGCAGTTCTCGAGCGGCTCCGCCGAGACCACCCCGACGCGCAGGTAGGAGTCGGTCAGGCCGGTCCAGCGTCCCGAACGGTCCTGCTGTTCGAACAGGACTTCCACCCGCTGGCCCAGGTGGCGGCGGGCGAACGCGTCCCGGCGCCGGTCGGAGAGCTCCCGCAGCCTGCGGCTCCGCCCGGCGACCACCTCGGGGGGAAGGTGTCCGGGGAGGGCCGCGGCCCGGGTCCCGGCGCGCGACGAGTAGCTGAACACGTGGTAGTAGGCGAACGGCATCGCTTCCAGGCGGTCGCAGGTGCGCCGGAAGGCGTCGTCCGTCTCGCCGGGGAATCCGACGATCACGTCGGTCCCGAGCCCGAGTCCGGGCACCGTCTCCACCGCCCGGTCCGCAAACTCGCGGTAGTCCCGAAAGGTGTAGCGGCGGCCCATCCCGGCCAGCACGCCGTCGTCGCCGCTCTGCACCGGAAGGTGGAGATAGCGGCAGAGCGCTCCGCGTTCCGCCATGCGTTCGAGGAGGCGGTCCTCGACAGTGGTGGGCTCGATCGAGGTGATCCGGATCCTCTCCACCCCAGGAATCTCCTCGAGCCGGTCCGCAACGTCGGCGAGCGTCCGTCCCCCGCTCCGGTAGCGCCCGATGTTGACCCCGGTGAGCACGAGCTCCCGGTAGCCGGCCTCGGCCAGTTCCTCCGCCTCGCGGACCAGGTCGTCGAAGCGCCGGCTGCGCTCCCGGCCGCGCGTGTAGGGAATGATGCAGAACGAGCAGAAGAAGTCGCAGCCGTCCTGCACCTTCAGGTTGGCGCGGGTCGCGTCGTAGCGCCCGGTGGAGGGAACCTCGAACTCGTGCCGGGAGATCCGGGCGGAGTGCAGCACGACCGGCTCCGGGAGTTTCCGGGGCCGGTCCAGATAGTCCGGGAACGTCTCCTTGAACTCCGTCCCCACGATCATGTCCACCCCCGGGATCTCGCGGAGCGCGTCGAGACCCGACTGGGCGTAGCAACCCGCCACCACCACGAAGGCCTCCGGCGACCGGCGTAGTGCCCGGCGCACGGTGTTGCGGCAGTGCGCCTCCGCCCGGTGGGTCACGGAGCAGGTGTTGATCACCAGGAGATCGGTCGGTTCACCCCAGGGAACGATCGTGTAGCCTTTGCCCGCGAACTGCCCTGCCCAGTTCGCCGCCTCCGTGTGGTTGAGACGACAACCCAGCGAAGTAAACGAAGCCCGTGGCACGGGCGGCAGCGTAGCATCGGCTCTTCTGACCAGCCTTCCGGAGGCGGCGTCGAAGAGCTGGGAAGCCGGTAACGGGTAACGGTCATGGGAACTCTCGGTCTAGCCGCGGTGGCGCTCGTCCCGATCGCCGTCGTGGCGCTCTTCCTCGTGGTGCTGCGCTGGCCCGCGTCGCGGGCGATGCCGCTGAGCTGGCTCGCCGCCGCCGGCCTCGCCTGGGCGGTGTGGGACATCTCCGGACTCCGGATCGCCGCCGCATCCATCAACGGACTGGTGGTGGCGGCAACCCTGCTCTACATCATCTTCGGCGCCATCCTGCTCCTGCACACGCTGCAGGAAAGCGGCGCCCTCGCGGTGATCCGCCGGGGTTTCGTGGGGATCACGCCGGACCGGCGCATTCAGGTCCTCGTGATCGCCTGGCTGTTCGGGGCGTTCATCGAGGGCTCGGCCGGTTTCGGCACCCCGGCGGCGGTCGCGGTGCCGCTCCTGGTGGGGCTCGGATTCCCGCCGCTCGCCGCGGTGGTCGCGGGAATGCTGATCCAGAGCACCCCCGTCTCTTTCGGCTCCGCCGGAACCCCGATTCTCGTCGGGGTTTCCACCGGGCTTTCGGGATCGGAGGCGGTGACCGCCTACGCGGCCAGTATCGGCCTTGCCGAATGGACCGAGTTCATGGCGTTCATCGGCGTCCGGGTCGCGGTGCTCCACACCGTCGCGGGAACGCTGGTCCCGCTCATCGTGGTGGCCACCATGACCCGCTTCTTCGGCGCCAACCGGAGCTTCCGCGAGGGTCTGGCGGTATGGAAGTTCGCGCTGTTCGCAGCGCTGGCGATGACGGTGCCCTACATGCTCACCGCCTGGTTCCTCGGGCCCGAATTCCCGGCGCTGTTCGGCGGCCTGGTCGGCCTCGGGATCGTGGTCACTGCCGCCCGGAGGGGCCTCTTCGTCCCCCCACCGGAGGAGCACTTCGAGTTTCCGGCGCGCTCGGCCTGGGAAGCGGACTGGACCGGGGACAAGGCCGAATCCGTGGCCGAGCCCACGGCCGGCCGAACGATCGGCGCCGTGTCCGCCTGGGCGCCCTATGGCGTGGTCGCCGGGCTGCTGCTGCTGACCCGTCTCCCCTCCCTGCCCCTCCGGGACCTCCTGTCCGGAGTGGTGCTCCGCTGGCCGGACATCCTCGGGAGCGGCATCAGCGCGAGCGCCGCTCCGCTCTTCCTTCCCGGGACCGTCTTCGTCGCGGCGTCCCTGTTCGCCGTGGTGGCGCACCGGATGGATCGCGGACAAACGACCCGGGCGGTCACCGCTTCGCTTCGGAGTACTGCGCTCGCCTCGGTCGCGCTGGTCTTCACCGTGCCCATGGTCCAGGTTTTCCTGAACACGGGCGGCGGAGCGGCGGGACTGGCCTCGATGCCGATCGCCCTCGCGGAGGGCGCCGCGCAGGTCGCGGGGTCGGCCTGGCCGTTCTTCGCACCCTTCATCGGGGGCCTCGGCGCCTTCGTCGCCGGCAGCAACACCGTGAGCAACATGATGTTCTCGCTCTTCCAGTTCGGGGTCGGCGAGCGGCTCGCGGTGGATCCCGGATGGGTGGTGGCCCTCCAGGCCGTCGGCGGCGCGGCGGGGAACATGATCTGCGTCCACAACGTGGTCGCCGCCTCGGCGGTGGTCGGGCTGGTCGGCCGGGAGGGCGCCGTGATCCGGCGCACGCTGGTGCCCTTCGTCTACTACGCCCTGGTGCCCGGAGCGCTCGGCTACGCGATCCTGTGGTCCGGCACGCTGGGACCGGTCAACGCCGGTTCGCTGGTCGTCGTCGGCATTTTCGTGGCGGCGGGACTGTGGATCTACCGGAACCGCACCGCCTGAGGCAGACCGGGCCCGGTCCCGCCGCCCGCTTCAGCGGGACAGCAGCGAAGTTCCGTCCATCTCCTCCACCGGGCTGACCCCGAGCAGGTCCAGGATCGTCGGCGCGATGTCCTGGAGCGACGCGGACCCCCGGAGCGGCAGGTCCGAAACGAGCACGCCGGCGGTGTCCTCCATAGAGCAGTGGTCCCCGCTCCAGTTGTCCAGGTTCGGGGTGATCGCCGACGCGGGCATCCCTCCAAGCGTGCTCTGCCACCCGATCCGGTAGCCGGGCTCCAGTCCGAGAATCAGGTCGGGCGCTTCTTCCACGAACGGACCCTCGTAGATGTCCTCGCGTCGGTACACCTCGCGTACCACCGGATCTCCGGTCTCGGGGTCGCGGAACGTCTTGAGGTCGGCGATCAGCCGCTCGATCAGCCGGTCGCGCTCGGGGCCTGGCTCCACGATGCCCTCCGGCTCCCGTTCGCGCTGGTTCAGGTAGATCCCGGACAGGCCGAGCGCGAAGGCGCTCGTCCGGCTCCAGTCCACTCCGGGGAAAAAGAGCGCTTCCGGGTCGAACAGGTCTTCGAGCCGGCGCTGTTCCGAGTCCCCGGCCGCCCGCAGATACCCGTTCCGGGCGAGCCAGGTGTTCACGTTGAACTGCTTCCGGAAGGAATGGAAGCCGTGGTCGGAGACCACCAGGAACCGGGCGCCAGCGGGGGCCGCCGACATCGCGTCGCCGACGATGCGGTCCATCTCCCGGTAGGCGTCGGCGATTCCGCCGCCGTAGCGCCGCGCGAGTTCCGGATCGTGGTTCGGGTGCTCCGGGTCGGCGAACCGGTAGAGCATGTGCTGGATGCGGTCGGGAAACAGGAAGACGGACACCAGCAGGCGCCAGGAGTCGTCGCCCAGCGCGTCCATCAGCAGCCTCTCGTTGGATTCGCGGGCGAACCGGGCGTCCTCGAGGAAGGCGTCGAAGTCCACCGCCTCGTCGCGCAGCGGGTTGGTGATGATCTTCCAGCCCACGGTTTCGTAGGGGCCCGTCCGGCGGGCGAGATCCCCCGCGAAGTCCTGGGGAAAGGACAGGTCCACGATGGGTGGCAGCCGCTCGGGATCGAAGTTGATGGGTTCCAGGTAGACGGCGACATTCGGCTCGAGCGACAGCACCCGGAAACGGACCAGGCCGGACACGCTGATGAGGGGATTCAGCGGGAAGCGGACCGACACGAAGTCGGACCATTCGCCGCCGGCCAGACTCGCCAACTGGCCGGAGGTCTCGATTTCGAGGCGTTCCCCGATCCGCCGGAAGCGGATCGGGATCTCGACCTCGGGCTGCTCGGCCTCGGTGACCGATACGGTGAAGTTCCGCGGCCCGCGGACCACGCTCTCCGCCACGCCGCCCTCGAAGCGGAGCGGGAAGCGGGTGCCGCCCGTTTCGGTGGACTCCTCGTCGAGGAGGTCCGTCGTGTACACGGCCCAGAGTCCGAACGACTTTCGGGCGTCCGGAACCCCGAAGCCGGCCAGGATCCGGGTGCCGGGCGACTCCTCGACCGGGAACTCCATCGGCGCTTGGAGCGCGATGGTGGAAACCCCCGCCCCACCGGCGATCTTCCAGAAGGCGTCTCCCTGCCGGGCCCGGACCGCCTGGGGAACGGCGTTCGGAACCCACGCCGCGAGGAGCGCCGTCCCCGCGGCGGGCACGATCGTCGCCACCGCCAGCACCGGCCAGCGGTACCGGGGATGGGCGCGGGTGCGGTGGAGCACCCAACTCGCCACGATGCCCGCGCCCAGGGCGATCACGAGCACGAGACCCACCCGGAAGGGCGCTCCCGGAAGTTCGCTGGCCGTCTGCCGAACCAGCGCGATCTGGGGGACGTAGCTGCCCTCCCGTACTTCGAGAAAGTCGAAGATCCCCGTCCGGCCCGGGTTCATGCCGGTGGCGAAGGTGGCCCAGGCCACGGGTGACTCGGAGGGTTTGGTGGTCTGGAGCGGGGCGAGCGTTCCGCGCTCGCCGAGCCCGCGGAGGTTGGGCAGTTCCCCGGCGGCGATCATGGTCTCGATGGTGTCCGGGTCCGCACCGTCGAATCCCAGCACCACCACCCGTTCCGGCGGTTGCGCCAGGGCCTCGCCGCCCCCGACCGGGCCGAACCCGGCGGTGGCGGCGATCAGCACTCCGAGGACCTGGCCGCGACCGCCGCGGGCCGCGGGCCTCCGCACCGGGTACTCGAACTCCATGGGCGGGGAGAGGTTACTGCGGGGGCCGTGCCGCATTCCCGGCGTGCCCGCGCCGACTTTCCCGGGAGTGGTCCGGTGCTTCCCGTTCGGTAGCATTGGGCGGTTATGCCGCTTCCAGGTTACCGACTCCGACGTTTCGCCGCCGCGGCGGCGCTCCTGTTGCTCCCGGTCCCGGGCCTCACCGCCCAGGAACTCGAGATCCTGGCCGAGTACGAAACCGAGATGACGGCGATCACGGCCGACCCCCGGGTCGCGGCCGCACTCGACGACGTGCTCGCGATGGACGAGCAAAACGAGCGTCTGCTCATCGAGTTGACGGAGATCGAGGCGCCGCCCTTCAAAGAAGAAAAACGGGCTGCCCACTACCGCGGGCTCATCCGGGAAGCGGGCTTCGACGCGGACCTGGATGAGATCGGAAACGTCGTCGCGCGCCGGGACGGCCAGGGCGGAGGCCGGACGGTGGCCGTGGTGGCCCACCTCGACACCGTTTTCCCCGAGGGAACCGACGTCACGGTCCGCAGGGAGGGCGACAAGCTCATGGCCCCCGGCATCGCCGACGACACACGCGGCCTGGTCACCATCCTGACCATCCTCAAGGTCATGGATCGCCACGGACTTGATACCCGGGACGACGTGCTCTTCGTCGGATCGGTCGGCGAAGAGGGAATCGGCGACCTCCGCGGGGTGAAGCATCTCTTCCGGGACGGCGCGTCGAGGATCGACGCCTTCATCGCGGTCGACGGTACGAGCAACACGCGCGTGCTGAATCACGCGATCGGGTCCCATCGCTACCGGGTGCGCTTCCTGGGTCCGGGTGGGCATTCGTGGGGCGCGTTCGGCCTCGGGAACCCCGCTCACGCCATGGCCCGGGCCATCAAGCTCTTCGACGACCGAGCCGGGGAGTACGTCACCGCGGGCGCCAAGACGACCTACAACATCGGCCGCATCGGCGGCGGGACCTCCGTGAACTCGATCCCGTTCGAGAGCTGGATGGAGGTGGACATGCGGTCCATGGAACCCGGCCGGCTCGAGGAGATCGACGCCATCTTCCAGGCCGCGATGACCGAGGCGCTCGCCGAGCAGAACGAGCTGCGGCGCGACGGCGAGGAACTCACGGTGGATATCGAGATGATCGGCAACCGGCCCTCCGGCATCGTCCCCATCGACACCCCCCTCATCCAGCGGGCCTTTGCCGCCACCCGCGCCGTGGGCGCCGAACCCGAGCTGAGCATGGGTTCCACCGATTCGAACGTCGCCATCGCGCTCGGAATCCCGGCCACCACGGTCGGCAGCGGCGGCGAGGGCTTCGGCGCCCACTCGCTCCACGAGTGGTGGGCCAACCGGGACGGACATCTGGGCATCCAGAAGGCGCTGCTGCTGGTGCTCGCCGAAGCCGGCTTCCAGGCCGCGAACTAGGGGCATCGCGCCGTGTCCGCCTGCCAGTTCGATTTCAGTCTGCCAGCGGAGATCTCAAGTCTCCTCGAGGCGCTGCGGGCCGATTTCGCCCGCTTCGGGGGCACCGTCAGCAGTGACGACGGGCCCGGGTTCGGCGAGTTCTCGCTCCCCACCCCGCTCGGGACCTTTTCCGGAACCTACGAGGTCTCGAGCGACACTCCGGGGGTCTGCGCCGTCCACATCGAAGTGGACGAAAAGCCGATGTTCGTCCCCTGTTCGGCGATCGAGGAACACCTGGGGCGGCGCCTGAGCAAGGCGGCCGCCCGCTAGGAGTCTGCGCCGCAGACTCCTCGGGAGCCCCCACCGGGAGAACTGGGCCGGCCTCCAGGCCGGCACGCGCTGGCCCCAGGCCAGCGCACGGCGCTTCGCTGCTCGCCCCAAGGTCCCTCCGGACCTGAGGGGAGCGCCGGTCCGGCCTGGTCACAGGCCGCCTGGAACCGCGGGCCGGGCCGCTCGGATCAGCGGCGGGCGACCGGGTTTTCGAGGACCCCCGCCGACTCGATCTCGACGGAAACCATGTCTCCCTCGTTCATCGCCTGGGTGGTCCCGGGGGTCCCGGTGAAGATGACGTCGCCCGGCATCAGGGTCACGTAGCGGCTCACATAGCTCACGATGTCGCTCGTGTCGAAGATGAGGTCGCTGGTCCGCTGCTGCTGGACGATTTCCCCGTTCAGCCGCGTGGTGAGTTCGAGATCGTCGTAGTTGACGCCGCGCGAGATCACCGGGCCGATGGGGCCGTAGGTGTCCGCCGCCTTGGCGCGGAACCACTGGAGATCGGCGCTCTGCCAGTCGCGTTCGCTGACGTCGTTGCCTGCGGTCACCCCGAAGATGTACTCCTGCGCCGCCTCCACCGGGACATCGCTCGCCTCCTTGGCGATGACCAGCACCAGCTCGCCCTCGTAGTGGACGTTGCCGGCATCCTCGGTCATTTCGATTGCGTCGCCGGGACCGACGATGCTCGTCGGCAACTTGGCGAAGACCCCGGGATACGGCGCCGGTTCGCGCCCGCCCAGGTGCGAGGCGTAGTTGAGGCCGATGGCGATGACCTTGCCTGGGTCGGCCGGCGCCAGCAGGCTCGCTCCGTCCCGCGCCACCCGGTCTCCGGTGGGCGCACCGCCCGCCCACGGCGCGGCGTGGAGGACCACGATCTCGCCGCCCTCGATGCGTCCCCAGGCCGCCGCGCCCGAGGCGTCGGCGAACCGGACGTATTCGCCGGCCGGCTGGTCGCCCACGGCGACCGCGGCGGGCTCCATGGGCTCTTCTTCCATGGGTGGCGCCCCGCAACCGAGCAGGAGCAAGACAGCAATGAGAGTCAGGAAAAGGGCTCTGGACACGGGAATCCTCCTCGGACGTACCGGCGCAGGATACCGGTTAGCGGTCGGGGTTGAGCAGACGGCAATGCCGGTTGCGGGCGACAATCTCGTACGCGGCGAGCTCGGCCAGCAGGAGAGGGGGAAGGACGTAGGCGGCGATCACCAGGAAGCGGGCCGGAAGGCCGGTCCAGCCGGACGGGGCGGCGTGAAGCACGAACCGGTTGACCGCGAAGGCGCCCCCGTGGAACCTGCCGCGGGCGTCGCGGAAACGCACCCGCTTCTCGCAGGCGGTGCGCGAGACACCCAGTTGCCCCAACTGGTCGTCCGTCAGCTCCTGATGCGCGGCGAAACGGACCGGCCGGTCTTCCGCGAAGCGGGCCGCCGCGACCGCGGCGCGCGTGCAGAAACCTCAACCGCCGTCATAGATGACGACGGGAACCTGCTCCGGGAAGCGATCCCCAGGGCCCGGTGGAGGGGCGGGCCTCAACTCAGATCGAGCCGGGGGGTGTCCCGTCCGCTTCCGTTGAAGCTGTTCTCCGGATACCGGCGCAGCAGCCAGACGCGAAAGATCCCTACCCCGAGCCCGATCAGCACGGTACCCAGGAGCAGCGTTCCGGCGAGGGCGAAGGACTCCACAATGAGCGTCAGGATCCCCCGTTCTGGCTCCTCGCTCGGAAGCGTGACGTACTCGACGACCTGCCGCTGCTGGAGCATGGCCCACGAAGCAAGGGAGCCGAGAGAGCCGAACGGCTGGATCATTCCGGAAACCGGGCCGGCGCCGCTGGAGCGGCACCCACGATCACCCGGTGTTTCGGATTGTAGCGGGGGTTCCGGATGGACCGGCGATGCGATCCAGCGAACGCTGGAGGGACACTTCGATGCGCTCCGTCAGCGGCGCGGTGTCGAAGCGGAAGGCGCGCGAGACGTCTTCCCGGATGCCGGGCGCATCCTCCACCTCGAACCAGATGGGCGGCTGGTCGTCGGCAAGGGCAAAGAACGTGAGCATGAGGTGCGCCACCCGGAAGTTGGCGCGCTCGAAGGGCGAGATCTCGAGGAAGCGGGCAAAGAAGAGTGCCGCGCGCGGCGCAGTCTCGAGATCGCGTCCGCTGGCGCCGGAGACCCACTCCAGGAGGTTGCCGAGCCGGAGCGCCACGGTCTGGGGTGGCGAGAGGCCCGCGCCCTGGAACTGCGGCTCGATCTGTATGGTCCGGAAGGGGCTTGCCCCGGCGAGGCCGGCGGAGACCGCGTGAACCTCACCGATCAACGCCTCGGTGGGATCCCGGTCGGCGGCGGCTCTCCCGACGAGACCGAGCGCCCCGAGCGCAGGGCCGAACGCGGGGGTGGGCGCCCCGTGACGCGCCGCCTGAATCTCCTCCTCGGCGAGGGCCGTCCCGGTCAGTTGCAGCGTCGCCCGGGCCGCCTCCACGACCAACACCTCCTTCCCGGAGCTCCACCGTTCGCTCCCCACCTCTTCCCGAATCCGGTCGCGCCGCGCGCGGATTTCCTGTCCGGGCCCTTGCGGACGCGGCGTCCCTGCACCCGGATGAAGCGGCAGGGCCTCGCTCATCCGGGAAGTTTAGGAGTCCGTCCCGGGTTTGTCGCGCCCCGCGTGCCGGTCTGAAGGCCGGCGTTCCCCGCCGGCCGCCCTAGAATCGTCCGGTGCTCGCCCGCCGGATCATTCCCTGTCTCGACGTGAAGAACGGCCGGGTGGTCAAGGGCGTGCGCTTCAGGGACCTCACAGACGAGGGGGATCCGGTGGAATGCGCCGTGGCGTATGACGCCGCCGAAGCGGACGAGCTGTGTCTCCTCGACATCACCGCCACCTGGGAGGCGCGCGGGACGGCGCTGAGCACCGTCCGGCGGGTGGCGGAAGCGCTCACCATTCCCTTCACGGTCGGAGGCGGGGTGCGCTCGGTCCCCGACATGGACAATCTGCTCCGGGCCGGCGCCGACAAGGTCTCCCTGAACAGCGCGGCGGTCGAGCGGCCGGAACTCCTCGCCGAGTGCAGCCGCCGGTTCGGGTCCCAGTGCCTGGTTCTCGCGGTGGATGCCCGCCGCGTCCCGGGGGGCGGATTCGAGGTGGTGGTGGCGGGAGGGCGGATCCCCACCGGACGGGACGCCATCGAATGGCTTCGGCGCGGCGAGGACCTCGGCGCCGGGGAGATCCTCCTCACCAGCATGGACCGGGACGGGACCGCGGACGGCTATGACATCGAGCAACTCCGGGAAGCGACCGAGGCCGTTTCCGTGCCGGTGATCGCCTCCGGGGGCGCCGGTCACCCCTCGCACCTCGCCGAGGTTTTCGAAGCGACCGGCGCGAGCGCGGCGCTCGCCGCGTCCATCTTCCATCGCGGCATCCACCCGGTTGCCGAGGTGAAGCGCTTCCTCGCCCGGCGGGGGATCCCGGTCCGTCCGCCGGAGGCCGATTTCTTCAGCGTTCCCGAACTTGCCGTCGTTCCATGAAGGCGAAGATCCAGTGGAACGAGGCGGGGCTGGTCCCCGCCGTGGTCCAGGACGCGGTGAGCGGCCGCGTCCTCATGCTGGCCTGGATGAACGAAGAGGCCCTGTCCCGGACGATCGACAGCGGCCGGGTCCATTTCTGGTCGCGGAGCCGCCGGACTCTCTGGAAGAAGGGCGAAACCTCGGGCAACGAACTCCATCTCCGCTCGTTGACCGCCGACTGTGACGGCGACGTCCTCCTGGTGCAGGCGGACCCCGCCGGTCCGGCGTGCCACACGGGCCGGACGTCGTGTTTCTTCGAACCGGTACCGCAGGGAAGCGGGGCTCCGGAAGCCGCGTCCGCCCCGGAACTCGGACCCGCGCTGAGCGCGCTCACCCGGATCGTCCGGGAGCGCGCGGCAAGCCGTCCCGAGGGCTCCTACACGGCGGCCCTGCTCAACGCGGGCACCCCGCGCATCGCCCAGAAGGTGGGGGAGGAAGCCGTCGAGGTGTCGCTCGCCGCCGTCTCCGGCTCAACCAGCGAGGTCGTGAACGAGTCCGTGGATCTCGTCTACCACCTGCTCGTCCTGCTCGAGGCTCTCGGGATCGACGGGCGGGAGGTGGCGGCGGAAATCACCCGGCGGTTCCCCGCCCAGGGTTCCCGAACGGAGCAGGACCGCTAGCTGAGCGCCGCCTGGGCCTCGGGAAGCGTGAAACGCGCTTCGTAGAGCGCCCGCCCCAGAATGACGCCCGCGAGGCGGCCCTTCACCGGACGGCGGCCGAGCGTGAGCTCATGCTCCCGGGCGGCGGTGCGCACCGCCCGCAGATGCGAGAGCGCCCCGACGCCGCCCGCCACCACCGTCGGCAGTCCGGAGGCGGCGGCGACTCGCAGGGCGGCCTCCGCATCCGGCCCTTCCATGGTGCCGTCGCGCTCGACGCTCGTATACACGATGGCGGACGCCCCGCACTCCCCCCAGTGGCGCGCCGCGGCTTCCGGCGATGTCCGCGCGGGAGCGGCCCGGGAGACCGGTCCGACCCAGCCCCGGGTCTGCAGCAGGCCGCCGCGCACGTCGAGCGCCACCGCGACCCCCGCCCCGTCGATCCGGATCGCCTCCTCCACCACCTGCGGGGCTTCGACCGCGACGGTTCCGAACACGACCCGGGCGGCGCCCGCCTCCCGGAGCGCCGCGTAGGACTCCACCGACCGGACGCCGCCAGCGACCTGCACCCGGAGCGGCGACTCGCCGAGGAGCCGCAGGATCGCCTCCCGATTCCCACCGTCGCCGAAGGCGGCGTCGAGATCCACCACGTGCAGCCAGCGCGCCCCGGCCGCCGCGAAACCGCTCGCCGTCCGGAGCGGATCGTCGCCGTACACCGTCTCGCGCTCCCGCACCCCCCGCAGAAGGCGGACGACCCGCCCCCCGGAGAGGTCCACCGCGGGAATGGGTTCAATCGCTCCGGAGGACACGACTCAGTTCTCCTGCGCGCCGAACCCAAGAAAGTTGGAAAGCACCCGGGCGCCGAGGCGTCCGCTCTTTTCGGGGTGGAACTGGATCCCGAAGATACGGCCGTTTGCCGCCGCCGACGCGAACCGGACGCCGTACTCGGTGGTCGCCAGCCAGTGGCGCCCCTCCGCGGGGTCCGCGTAGAACGAGTGGAGGAAGTACGCGTACCCGCCCTCGGGGATGCCGCGAAACAGGGAGGCATCACCGAACTCTTCCAGTTGGTTCCAGCCGATATGGGGCACGCGGAGCCGGCCGCCGAAACGGCGGACGCGTCCCGGCAGCAGGCCCAGCCCGCGAACTCCGGGCGCTTCGTCGCTTCCGGTGAAGAGCATCTGCAGGCCGACGCAGATTCCGAGCAGCCAGGCTCCCGAATCGAGCGCGTTCTCGAGAGGCGCTTCCAGCCCGCGCTCCCGAAGAGCCCGCATCGCTTCGCCGAAGTGCCCGTCCCCCGGCAGGACCAGCCGCTGCGCGGCGGCAATGCGCCCGGGATCGGAGGTGAGTTCGACTTCAGCTCCCTGCCTCCGGAGGGCACGGACCACGCTCGCCAGGTTCCCGGCGCCGTGGTCCACCACGACAGCTTCGGCGCCCACGGGCCGTCAGTCGGAGAGAGTGCCCTTCGTCGAGGGGACGGCGCCGCCCACCACTTCCTTCGCCTCGGCGAAAGCGCGGGCGAAGGCCTTGAAGACTGTTTCGGCCACGTGATGGGCGTTCCGGCCGGTGAGCCCGTCCACGTGCACCGTGAGCCGTCCCCGGTCGGTGAGGGCCCGGAAGAAGTCCTCGAAGAGTTCGGTGGGCGTCTCTCCGACGCGTTCGGCGAGGAACGCCACCCGCCAGCCCAGGAAGGGCCGCCCGCAGAGATCCACCACCACCCGCGACAGCGCCTCGTCCAGAGGAACGTGCGCGGCGCCGAAGCGGCGTACGCCCTCGAGATCGCCGAGCGCGTCCGCGAGGCACTCGCCCAGGGTCAGACCCACGTCTTCCATCGTGTGGTGGGCGTCCACGTGCAGGTCGCCCTCGGCCTCTACGGTCAATGAGATCCCGGAATGACGCGCAAACGCCTCAAGCATGTGATCGAAGAAGCCGATGCCCGTGGAGATCTCGGCCGACGGCTCCGCCGGATCGAGATCGAGGGCGACCCGGACCCGCGTCTCGCGCGTTTCCCGGAGGCGGGAGGCCTGCCGGCGCCGCGCGGGGACGCCCGCCGGGGCGGAGACGCTCATGCCACGGGGGACTCCGGGATTCCCGCGACCTGGAGTTCCGAGTCCTCCACCGGGGAAGACAGGGAATCGGCCAGCGCGTCCAGGAAGATCACGTTCTCTTCGGGAGTCCCCACGGTCACGCGGAGCGTTCCCTGGAGCAGCGGATGGCGGGAGAAGTCGCGCAGTGCGACGCCCCGGTCGAGGAGCCGGCGCGCGAGGACCGTGCTCTCCATCGGCGTCCTGAAGAGCAGGAAGTTCGTGTGCGACGGCCAGACGGAAACGTCCGGCACGGCCGCGAGCCGGGCCGCCAGCGATTCGCGCTCGGCGGTGATCCGGGCGGTCATTTCGAGCAGCGCGTCCCGTTGTCGCATGACCGCAGCTGCCGCGCGGCAGGTGTAGACCCCGACGGGAAACGGCGGCTGCGCCCGGCGAAAACCCGAGATCGCCTCCGGGGCGCCGAGCAGGTAGCCGAGGCGGGCCCCCGCCATCGCCATCGCCTTCGAGAAGGTCCGGAGGAGGATGACGTTTCCGAACTCGTCGAGGAGCGGCCGGGCGGTCTGTCCGCTGAACTCGTGGTACGCCTCGTCCACCAGCAGGAAGCCGGGCGCCGCCGCGGCCAGTTCGCGGAGCGCGCCGAGCGGCAGCAGTTGTCCTGTCGGGTTGTGCGGATTCGTGATGAACACGAGCGAGGGCCGCTCGGTCTCGATCCGCCGCAGGAACTCCGGGACGTCGTAGGAGAGGTCGTCGCGGAGGGACACCGGAGACGGTTCGCCGCCGGCGAGCCGGACCGCCCAGGGATACATGGAGAACCCGGGAGACGGATAGAGCGCCCGCCGCCCGGCGCCCGTCGTGGCGAGCCCGGCCAGCGCGAGCATGTCGTCCCCGCCGTTGCCGAAGACCACTCCGTCCGGGGTCCAGCGGGCGAGACGGGCGATGGCCTCGCGGACGGCCGGATAGCCCCGGTCCGGGTACGGCCGGGCGTCGGTGCCGGCGACCGCCTCCGCCATCCCGCCGAGGACGCCTTCGGGCAGCGGCCAGCGGCTCTCGTTCCAGTCGAGGTAGATCGGGACGTCCGGACGCGACCCGATGTCGGGGGCGAGTTCGAGCACCTCGGGACGGATCGCGTCCAGTGGAACGGGTTTCATGCGCGCAATCTAACCAAACGGGTCCCTAGCGCTCTTCGGTGGAGAGTTCCGGAGCGCCGCCGGCAGCGGGGCCCCGGGAGTCCTGCGCCTCGAAGCGGATGGCGACGGACCGGGCGTGGGCCTCGAAACCCTCGACGCGGGCGAAGCGCTCGAAGTCCTCCCGGAGCGACGCGAGGGTGCGTTCCCCGTAGCGGAGGACGCTCTGCCGCTTGAGGAAGTCTCCGACCGAGAGCGGGGAGGCGAAGCGGGCGGCGCCGCCGGTCGGCAGCACGTGGTTGGGGCCCGCCCCGTAGTCGCCGGCGGCAACGGGCGAGTGATCCCCCAGGAGGACCGCCCCCGCGCTCGGGAAGCGGTCGGCAAGCGCCTCGGGGTCCCGCGTCATCACTTCGAGATGCTCGGGCGCGATCTCCTCCGCGACCTCGACGGCCTCCTCCAGATCCCCGACGACCACCACCGCTCCGTGACGGGCGAGCGCGCGGGCGATCGTTTCCGCGTTCGGTTGCCCTTCGGCCTGGCGGACGAGCTCGGCAACCACCGCTTGGGCAAGTTCGGACGAGGTGGTGACGAGGATGGCCCGTTCGTCGCCGGAACCGTGCTCGGCCTGGGCAAGGAGATCGGCGGCGACCCAGTCCGCGCGGGCGGTCTCGTCGGCGAGCACCACGACCTCGGAGGGACCCGCAAACGCATCCGTTCCGATGAGCTGGCCGAGTTGGCGCTTGGCCTCGGCGACGTAGGCGTTGCCGGGACCCACGACCTTGTTCACCCGACGAACGGAGGCCGTCCCGAAAGCGAAGGCGGCAATGGCCTGGGCGCCGCCGATGCGGTACACCTCGTGGACGCCCGCCGCGAGAACCGCGGCAGCGAGGACCGGGCTGCGTTCGAGAGCCCCGGGAGGCGTGGCGAGCGCAATCCGTGGGACCCCGGCGACGGCGGCCGGCACCGTGTTCATCAACACGGTGGACGGATAGACCGCGGCCCCTCCGGGGACGTACACCCCGGCGGCCGCGATCGGGAGCGATCTCCACTCGAGACGCGAGCCGTTCCCGATGTCCATACGGAACGAGGTCTCCCGCTGGCGCTCGTGGTACGCGGCGATGCGCGACCGGGTCCGCCGGAGCAGCGCCTGCTCTTCCTGCCCGGCGCCGCTCGCGCGCTCTTCGAGTTCCTCCCGGGACACCCGGAGCCGGGACGGATCGAAATCGGGCGCGTCGAACCGGCGCGCCAGGTCGACGAGCGCCGCGTCGCCTTCGCGCCGCACGCGCTCGAGGATGGCGGCGGTCGCCGCCCGAACGCCCTCGCCGGAGCCGTTGCCCGCCGATGCGACTCGCCGAGGGTCGGCCCGCCAGGCGCCGGCCCCTTCGAACAGGGGGACCACGAAGGGGGAGCCGGGGTCCCCGCCGCTCATCCTTCCTCCGTAGCGGCTTCGAGACGCCGCAGCCACCCCTGGAGCGCCGATCCGCGAAGCCGGAAGGAGGCGCGGTTCACCACCACGCGCGCGGTGCTCTCGAAAAGCGTCTCCTCCTCCACCAGGCCGTTGTCCCGGAGCGTCGCCCCGGTCTCGACCAGGTCCACCACGGCGTCGGCGAGCTCCATGGCCGGCGCCAGTTCGATGGCGCCGGACAGCCGGATCAGTTCGATCGGCGCACCGCGCGCACCGAAGTGGCGGGCGGCCACCGACGGATACTTCGTCGCCACCCTGAGCGGCGGCTCGGGAAGCGGCCGGGCCGCCGGACGGGCCACCACCATCCGGCAGCGTCCCACCCCGAGGTCGAGCGGCTCATAGATGTGCGCGGGCGCTTCCTCCAGGATGTCCCGGCCCACGACCCCGAAGTCAGCCACCCCGTGCTCCACGTAGATGGGGACGTCGCGGTCCTTGGCGAACAGCACCTCCATCCCGTCGTCCCTGAGGCGCAGGCGGCGGTCGGCGCTTCCCTCGGGCAAGGGAACGCCGGCGCGCTCCAGCAGTCCGGTCACGGCGCGCAGCAGCCGCCCCGTGGGCAGGGCGGCGACGAGCGGCGGGTCCATGAGCGAGCGGGGATTCTAGGATGACGCACCGGCGGCTCCCGGGGCGCGGCCCGCGGCGATCAGGAGGGAGCGTCGAAGCGGACGGAAAAGCCACCGGCGCGGGCGGCCCGGGCGGCCCGGAACCGCGCCGCCAGCCCGCTCCGGGTGTCGGGTCCACGGGCGACGGATTCGGTCGCGCCAGGGTCGACATCCGACGATTCCGGGAGGATTCCGGCGATCCGGTCCACCGAGAGCGAGAAACCGACGGCGGGGCGAGAATCGCCGAAGTTCGCCAGCAGGTCGTTGTAGCGGCCCCCTCCCCCGATCTCCTGCCCGGCGCCGGGAGCGTGCACCTCGAAGATGAGCCCCGTGTAGTAGTCGAAGCCCCGGAGTTCGGCCAGGTCGAAACGGAACCGGCCGGCGAGTTCCAGATCCTCCAGTACGCGCACGATCGCGGCGAGCCGCTCCACCGCCTCCCCGGCCCCATCGGGAAGCGGGCGTTTCCGCGCCGCCTCCAGAACATCCGGCCCGCCGAACAGCTCCAGCGCGTCGACCAGCGGACCCGCCCGCCCGCCGAGCGCGGCCCTGATCCGGGACGGATCGCGCCGCCAGAGACCCCGGAGGGCCTCCGCGCGCCGTTCGCTCCGCTCGGAACCCTCGGGGAGCGCTGCATCGAGCAGCCCCAGCGGGAAACCGGCGTGACCGAGGGTGAACACGAACCCGTCCACTCCCAGGCGTTCGAGGACCTCGAGAGCCACCAGCAGGATCTCCAGATCGGCTCCGGTCCCCGCCGCGAAGTGCTCGACCCCCACCTCCCGGAACGCCGACGGACCGAGTCCCCGGCCCGGCCGGCGTACGACCTCGCCGCGGTAGAAGAGTCGCGCGGCCTCCCGGGGCAGCCGGGTGACGGCGGCCCGCGCCGCCAGCGCGGTGAAGTCGGCGCGGAGGGCGAGCAGGTCACCGCCCTCGGTAAACCGGTAGCTGGACCGCTCCGACCAGCGTCCGCCGCCGCGGGCGAAGACCTCCGCGTGGTCGAAGAGCGGCAGCAGGACTTCCTCGTAGCCCCAGCCGCGAAACACCCCGGCGGCGGTCTCCTCGACCCGCCGGCGGCGGCGGGCGGCATCTCCCACGTGCGTGATCGCCCCCGAAGGGGCGCGGAGCAGGGAATCAGACGAGGTCATGGTTTCTCTAGCCTCCGGTCAGTGGCAGAAGGCCATATTGCCTTGGGGGCGCCTACGCTCCCACCCCGCGGGGGGGGGGGGCGGGGCGGGGCTCACACACGAACGCAACAAAAGAAAGAAAAAAAAAAACGCACAACCGCACAACA
>VXNL01000109.1:0-8577 GCA_009840635.1 Acidobacteriota bacterium
TCGGAATACACCCGGTATTCCTCCCTCACGCGCCTTGTCAGCCGGGCGCCTCGCCCGTCTCGACGCTCACGTGGGTTTCACCACAGGCTGTTGAGCACGACCGGAAGCGAGCTTGGCCAAACGAGCTCCCGAGGTCGGCTTCTACTGCGACGTCTGCGACCGTTATTCGACCTGGAACCCTCCCTTCCAGACCGATGACGACAAGTGCCAACACTGCGGCCACCGGAATCCGCCCGCCGCCGCCGAAGGTCTCTCGGCCAGCGCCGCCTTCGCCTCCTGCCCGCAGTGCGGAAACCCCGAGCTCTACCGGAAGAAGGACGTCCCGCAACAGATCGGTTGCGCGGTGGTGCTGAGCGCGATCGCGCTCTCCACGATCGCCTACGCGCTCTGGGATTTCCCCGGAGCGTTCGTGGTCTTCGCCTCGGTAGCGCTCCTCGATTTTCTGATCTATCGCCGCCTCGGGAGCGTCACGGTCTGCTACCGCTGCCACGCCGAGTTCCGCCGGTTTCCGCCAAACCCGGACCACGGTGACTTCGACATGCACCGCGCCGAAGAGTACGAGGCGGAGTAAGGCCTCACGGCACGATGGCGGGTCCCGGGATTCCCGACACGGGCGAGGGCCTGACGGCCGAGTGGCTGCACGAGGCCCTGGTGGCCGGCGGCCGGGCCGACTGTCCACCGGTCCGCGAACTGAAGTGCGAGGCCATCGGGGAGGGGGTCGGGCTGATGGCCGAGATCCTCCGCTGCGAGCTGACCTTCGCCGCGGACGCCGGACCCTCCGAGAGCGTGATCGTGAAGCTCCCGAGCGACAAGCCGAGAAATCGAAGGCTCGGCCGGCGGTGGCGTCTCTACCGCCGCGAATTCACTTTCTATCGCCACTTGGCGCCCGCCTCGCCGCTCCGCGCCCCCGCGCTCCTCTACGGCGACTTCGACCCCCGCACCCACCGTTTCGTGCTGGTTCTCGAGGATCTCCGTGACATGACGGCGGCGGACCAGGTGCGGGGCGCCAGCCCCGAGCAGGCCCGGCGGGCGGTGCGGGAGGTCGCCGGGCTCCACGGCAAATACTGGGACCGCGTCGCCCCGCTGCCGGGCGGCTTCCACGAAATGCTGGCGCCCTGGGTCTGGTCGGCTCTCCAGGTCTCCTACCTGCGGACCCTGCCGCGCAATCTGTCCTTCCTGTCCGGCTCGTGGCCCGAGGAGGTCCGGGACCTGGCGGAGGAGTACGGTCTCCGGCTGGTGGACCATCTCGGCCAACTCGTCGAGGAACCGCTGACGTTCGTGCACGGCGACTACCGGCTCGACAACATGTTCTTCGACGGGGACGGCCTCACGGTGGTGGACTGGCAGAACAGTGCGGTCGCAAACGGGCTCTACGACGTGGCCTACTTCCTCGCGGGAAGCGTCGCGCCGGAAGTCCGCCGCGCCGTCGAGAGAGACGCGCTGCTCGAGTACCACGACATCGTCTGTGGCCTCGGCGCCCGGGAGTTCCCGTTCGAGCGCTGCTGGCGGCTCTACCGGGAAACCCTCCTCGGTTGCCTGGTGCTGCCGGTCGTGCTCGCCGGTTGGGTGGAAGAGAACCGGGGACGGCAATTGGAACTCAGGGACACCATCGCAACCCGGACGGCGGCGGCGCTCCTGGACCTGGATGCCGGCGCCTGCCTGCCCGAGATCCCGCCGTTAACGAGCCGGGCCGGCCTCCGGCACACCCTCTGCCGGGCCGGGTACCGCGCCTACCGGGCCTTCGCCTGAGCGGATCCGATGGCCCCGGACAAGGAGGGCCGGTTCACCACCGGATCGACCATGCGGCACGTGGTCGTCATGACCACGACCGCCTCGATCGGGTTCCTCTTCCTGTTCCTGGTGGACTTCCTGACGCTCTTCTACATCTCGCTGCTCCGCGACGTGCGGCTGGTTGCCGGGGTCGGACTCGCCTCGTTCGTGCAACACATCGTCAGCGCGGTGGCCATCGGCCTGGCCGTGGCCGCCACCGCCCTCGTCAGCCGGGCGCTCGGGGCGCGCGACCACGCGCTGGCGCGCAGCCGAACGACGTCCTGCCTGACGGTTTCGTTCCTGACCCTCACGGCGCTCGCCGGGCTGGTCTTCCTCTTCCGCGAGGAGGCGGTCGGACTGCTGATGGAGCCCGGGCCGGCGACCGAGGTCGCGAGCCGCTACCTGGCCTGGATCCTGCCGTCGCTTCCGGTCCTGGGACTCGGCATCAGCACCGCCGCCATCCTCCGCGCCGAAGGCGACGCCCGGCGGGCCCTCATCGTGACCATGGTCGCCGGGGGCGTCGCGTTCGTGCTCGATCCGCTGGTGATCCTGGGTCTGGGGCTCGGCGTGGACGGCGCGGCCTGGGTGCTGGTCTTCTCGCGGATCGTGACCGCGCTCGTGGGACTTCACTTCGTGGTGCGGACCCACGAACTGGCCGCCCCGCTCCGGCTGGCGGAGACGTTCCACGACTTCCGCGCCATCTTCGCGGTGGCCGGACCGGCAGTGCTTGCCCAACTGTCCACGCCTTCCGGTTTCCTGCTCCTGGCCGCCTGGGTCGGGCGTTTCGGGGACAGCGCCGTCGCCGGCTGGTCGGTGGTGACCCGAATGGTGGTCCTCGGTTTCTCGGGCATCATCGCGCTCGCCGTGGCGGTGGGCGGCATCTTCGGCCAGAACTACGGCGCCCGGAAGCTGCACCGGCTGGAGGCGACCTATCGGGACAGTCTCGTCTTCGCCGTCCTCTATGCGCTGGCGGCGTGGGGAGTCCTCTGGCTCGCGACCGACCTCATCGTCTGGGCGTTCGGAATGACCGGTGACGGCGCCCGTATCGTTCGGGCCTTCTGTCGGCTGGGGGCGGGGGGATTCGTCCTCGCGGGCGCCGCCTACGTGGCGACGGCGGCGTTCAACAACCTGGGCCGCCCCATCTGGGCCACGGTGCTCAACTGGTCGCGGGCGGGCCTGGCCGTCCCCGCGATGCTGTTCCTGCTGGTGGGAACCTTGGGCGGCCAGGCGATCCTGTACTCGCTGGAGGGGCCGGGCGTGGTCTACGCCTATGCCGCCGGCAGCAGCCTCGCCGGGGTGATCGGCGGCTTCCTGGGCTGGCGCTTCGTCAAGGAATTGACACGGAATCCGCCGACGCCGGATTCCTGATCCCGCGCGGGGTCAGGCCGCAACCGGCTCGCCGGTCGCCGCGCCTTCTGCGGCCGTCACTTCGATCGTCCCGCCGGCTGCGGCGCCCACCTTGACGCACGACCCGGCCGGGAGCGCGCCCCCCACGATCATCCGCGCGACCGGTGTCTCGACCCGGTGCTGGATCTCCCGGCGGACCGGACGGGCGCCGTAGAGCGGGTCGTAGCCCTCGGCGGCCAGCACCTTGAGGGCCTCGTCGGTCACCTCGAGCGTCAGATCCTGATCGCCGAGCCGGTCGCGCAGCCGGTCGAGCTGCAGGTTCACGATCTCCGCCACCTGATCCCGCGACAGGCTCCGGAACACCACGGTTTCGTCCACCCGGTTCAGGAACTCGGGCGGGAACTCGCGGCGGAGTTCCGAAACGACCTCCCGCTTGATCGCCTCGTAGCCGCGGCCCGCTTCGGCCAGCGCGAGAACGCGGTCGCTGCCGACGTTCGAGGTCATGATCAGCACCGTGTTACGGAAGTTCACGAGCCGGCCGTGGGAATCCGTGAGCCGGCCGTCGTCGAGTACCTGGAGCAGCACGGTACGCACCTGGGGGTGCGCCTTCTCGATCTCGTCCAGCAGGATGACCGCGAACGGACGGCGCCGCACCGCCTCCGTCAACTGTCCCCCTTCCTCGAAACCGACATAGCCGGGAGGGGCGCCCATCAACCGGGAAACCGAGTGTTTCTCGGTGTACTCCGTCATGTCGAGGCGCACCATCGCGTGCTCGTCGTCGAAGAGTTCGGCGGCGAGCGCCCGGGCGAGTTCGGTCTTGCCGACCCCCGTGGGGCCGGCAAAGAGGAAGGCGCCGAGCGGGCGGTCCGGATCCTGGACGCCAGCGCGGGCGCGGACCATCGCATCCGCGACTGCACGCACGCCTTCGTCCTGGCCGACGACCCGGCGGTGGAGCAGGTCTCCGAGCCGGAGCAGCTTCTCGCGCTCGCCCTCGAGGAGCCGGTCCACGGGAATCCCGGTCCAGCGGGAGACCACCGACGCCACGTCGGAGGCGTCCACTTCTTCCCGCAGCAACCGTCCTTCCTGTCCCCCGAGCCGCGCCTCGGCGGCGGCGAGTTCACGCTTCAGTTCGAGGGTGGTGCCGAAGCGGAGCTCGGCGGCCCTGCCGAGATCCTGCTCGCGCTCGGCGCGTTCCATCGCCAGGTTCGCTTCTTCGAGGCGCTCGCGGAGTCCTCGCACCTCGAGGAGCTGCGCTTTCTCGCCCTGCCACTGCGTGCGGAGCGCCCGGGCCTCCTCCTCCAGGTCGGCGATCCGCCGTTCGAGGTCCGCGCGCCGCTTCGAGGAGGCCTCGTCCTTTTCCTTCCGGAGCGCCTCCCGCTCGATCTGGAGCGACAGGAGCTTCCGCTCCACCTCGTCGAGAGCGGTGGGCACGCTGTCCATCTCGGTGCGCAGGCGGGCGGCCGACTCGTCCACCAGATCGATGGCCTTGTCCGGCAGGAAGCGCCCGGAGATGTAACGGCTGGACATCGAAGCGGCGGCCAGCAGCGCGCCGTCCTGGATCCGCACCCCGTGGTGCACCTCGTAACGCTCCTTGAGGCCGCGGAGGATGGTCACGGTGTCCGGGACCGACGGTTCGTCGACGACCACCGTCTGGAACCGGCGCTCGAGCGCCGCATCCTTCTCGATGTGCTGCCGGTACTCGTCGAGGGTGGTCGCCCCGATGCAGTGCAGGTCTCCCCGGGCAAGCGCGGGCTTCAGCAGGTTGGAAGCGTCCATCGCCCCGTCCGTCCTGCCGGCCCCGACGACCGTGTGCAGCTCGTCAATGAACAGGATGACCCTGCCGTCCGCCTCCTGGACGGCACCGAGCACCGCCTTGAGCCGCTCCTCGAACTCGCCCCGGAACTTCGCGCCGGCAACGAGGGCCCCCATGTCGAGCGCCACCACCTGCCGTTCGCGAAGCCCCTCGGGCACGTCACCCTTGACGATGCGGAGCGCCAGTCCTTCGGCGATGGCGGTCTTGCCGACCCCGGGTTCCCCGAGCAGCACCGGGTTGTTCTTGGTGCGGCGGGACAGGATCTGCATCACCCGCCGGATCTCGTCGTCACGGCCGATGACCGGATCCAGCTTGTCGGCACGGGCGAGCGAGGTGAGGTCCCTCCCGTATTTCTGGAGCGGCTCGTAGGCGCTCTCGGGGTTGGGACCCGTGGCGCGCGCGGGGCCGCGCACCGCCTTGATCGCCGCCTCCAGCTTCTTCCGGTCCACTCCGGCAGCGCCGAGGGCGGCGCCGGCGTCCGACTTCTGCGAAACGAGAGCCAGGAACAGATGTTCCACGCTCAGGAACTCGTCCCCGACTTTCTTCGCCTCGCCCGATGCGGCGTGGATGACCTTGGCGAGGTCTCTGGACGCGGGAGGCGCGTCCGCCTCCGAGTAACGCCGGACCGGCAAGGCGCCGAGGGCCGCATCGAGTTTGCGGCCCAGAACCGAGGGCTCGACGTCCAGACGGCGCAGAAGCCGGAGAGCGAGCCCATCGGGCGCGTCGTCGAGCAGCGCGGCGAGCAGATGCTCCGGGGTGGTTTCGGGGTTGTTGCGTTCCTCCGCGAGGCCCGCAGCGCGTGACAGGGCCGCGCCCGCGCGTTCGGTGAGAGGTAGAGACATGATCTATCTACTCCATACTCATTAAGTCTTATATGAAATATATCAGATCATGACCTTGAACGCACATCCCGCCGACACGACGAGGTCCGGCGCACGCGCCGATGGCCTTCAGCGGCCGGAATCGTCGGAACGCGCGTCCCGGGACGGGACCGGGACGAAGCCGTCGCAGGTCAGTACCGGCAGTCGCGGGTAGCGAGGAAAACGGGCTTCGGTGAAGGAACGCTCGCAGAGCGTGAAGCGGGTTCGCCGGGAGGTGACGACTCTGGCGAACCGGCAGGCAGGACAGAGCCCGCCGGAGGAACCCCCAGACGGCACCGGGCGAGACGGCTCAGCCAGTCGCGTTAACCACCCACGGTGTCCAGCCCGAGTCCCGATGCCCGAAACCGAACTCGTCCGGATGGAGAAGCTCGGCGAGGATCTCCGCGGACTCGACGACGCGCGGACCGGGGCGATTGAAGTACTGGTTGCCGTCGGTGAGGAAGACGCGCCCCCCGCGGACCGCCGAGAGATCGTTCCAACCCGGCTGTGCCGCGAGGGCGGGCATCTCGGCCCCGGTGCGGGCAATGTCGAATCCGCACGGCATGACCGCGATGACGTCCGGGTCCATGGAGAGCAACTCCTCGAACTCAAAGTACCCGGAGTGGCGGCCCGGCTCCCCCGCCATCACCTTGCCGCCTGCGATCTCCACCAGTTCGGGAACCCAGTTGCCCGCGTGCATAGGTGGATCGATCCACTCGATGCAGGCGATCCGGGGACGGCTCTCGAGCCCGGCGGCCCTGGTCCGGAGAACGTCCAGCCGCGCCTTCAACTCCGCCGCGAGCTCCCGGCCCCGGTCGGGGATTCCGAGCGCCCCCGCCACCACCTCGATGTCGTCGAAGACATCGCCGAGCGCCATGGGCGCAAGGGGAACGATCCGGGGCTCGGAACGCACCACCTCGCAGACCGCTTCCTCCACATCGCGAAGGCTCACCGCGCAGACCTCGCACTGGGTCTGGGTGACGATCACGGTGGGCGCCAGTTCGTCGAGCAGGCGTCCGTCGACGCGGTACACCGACAGCGCCTCGCCGACGATCTCGCGGACCTGGCGGTCGATGTCCCGGCTCGACGCCGCCGCGTCCACCTTGGACGAGGAACAGATCGGCAGACTCAGGATGGATGGCGGGAAGTCACATTCATGCGAGCGCCCGACGAGACGGTGCTCCATGCCGAGCGCGCTGACGATCTCCGTGGCGCTCGCGATCAGCGAGACGACGCGCGGCTCGGCCATCCGCGGCCGCTAGTTCGTCGAGAGTTGCCAGCGCGGGACCAGCGACCGGTCCCGGAGCGCCACCGGACTGAACAGCAGCGGCAGGAAGACCGCCATGCTGATGAGGCTGTTGCGGAAGAAGGGGATGGCCTGCACGTAGCAGTCGATGAGCCCGGCGAGGTTCATCGGATAGCGGACCGCGCCGCCGGACGCCCAGACGGCGAAGTTGGTGACGACGAAGAAACCCAACGCCGCGAGCAGGCCGGAGCCCGCGAGCCGTCCCCAGGACCGTTTCCCGCGCATCAGGAAACCGCAGGTGGCGACCAGCGCCACCGCCAGATACACAACCGGCTGGCCCGCGTAGAGGGCCCAGTCGGCACGGCCGGTCACGACCCAGATGCCGACGTCTCCGAGCAGATAGGTCGCCAGCGGGACGAGGTACACGAGCCGGCGCGAGGCGTAGAGCGCCCCGCCGAAGAGCGAGAGCGCCAAGATCGGGGAGAAGTTCCACGGATAGGCCATGGATCCGGGATCGACGTGATGGGCGCCGAACGCGTACGGGGCGAGCCGGACGGCGACGCTGAGAGCGACGATCGCGAGCAGGACGGAGAGGCGGATGGACGTCATGGGTCTCCTTGCGGAATCACTCTCCCGAGAGATTACCAGCGGCGACCGCCTCCCGGGCCGCCGGCAACAGGTCGCAGAACCAGAAGCCGTCGCGTTCGACCACCTCGCCGACCGAAACGGCGACCGGCCGGCCAAAAATGGGTCCGTCGAAGACGAAGGTGTGGAACTCGCCGTTCTCTCCGCAGGGATCCACCCCCTCCGGCAGATCGGCCAGGAAGGCGTCGTCGAACGTCCGCCCGGCGAACGAGGCGTCGAGAGCGGCGGGGTCCAGGCAGACGATCCGGGCACGGAATCCTTCGTCCACGAACGTCCGGGCAAGCGCCCCGGTCGGCCGCCCCCAGAGCGGAAACTCGCACTCGAGGCCGAGGGCCCCCAGTTGCCGCAGGCGATAGTCGCGCACGTCCTCGAGAAAGAGATCTCCGAACGCGACCCTCCGGATGCCGCGGTCGCCGAGCCGGGTGAACGCCTCGCCCATGGCGCGCTCATAGATCTCGTTCGAGGCTCGGGGCGGGATGGTCACCTCGGTGAGCGGAAGGCCGATCGAGGCCGCCTGCTCGCGCAGCAGGGAGCGGCGGACCCCGTGCATGCTGATCCGGTCGTACCGCTCGGTCACCGTGGTGACCAGCGCGGCAACCTCGAACCGGTCCTCGGCGCGAAGCGCGTGGAGCGAGAGCGAACTGTCCTTGCCGCCGCTGAAGGCGAGCGCGACCGGTTCGCGCGGCTGGCTCATACCCCGCCGAGTGCTGGAACCTGGTGCCGCTGGCGGTGGAGCAACTCGTTCGCTATCCGTTCACGGCGCACAGCGCCGTGGGGGTGGGGCGTGGGGGGGGGGGTGGGGCCCCCCCAGCGGGGTGGGGCGGGGGGCGGGGGCGCCCCCGGGCTCACCCCCCGGGGGAGGGGCGTTTTAAAAAAATAACCAGCCCCCGCACTAA
>VXNL01000109.1:8587-19494 GCA_009840635.1 Acidobacteriota bacterium
GGCGTGGGGAGGGGTTTCCCTCCCCAGGAAAAGGATGGCGCGGGTCGCGGAGCGAACCGCGTCATCACCCCGTGGGAGAAGCGCCCCGCAACGGCAAAGAGCGGCACGGCCGGCCCGACAGATGCCCGGTGGGGCATGCGGGGTGCTTCTCCCACGGGCTGTCAGATGACGCCGCGGGCCCGGCCGCACTCGATGAACGCCGCCACCGCCCGGTCCACCTGCTCGTCGTCGTGAGCCGCCGACAACTGCACCCGGATGCGGGCCAGACCCCGCGGCACGACCGGAAAGCTGAAGCCGATCACGTAGATGCCCCGTTCGAGGAGGTCGTCGGCCATCCCGGAGGCGAGACGCGCGTCGCCGAGCATCACGGGGACGATGGGGTGCTCGCCTTCCGGGATCTCGAATCCCGCCCCGGTCATCGCCTCGCGGAACCGCCGGGTGTTCCGCCGCAGCCGCTCCCGAGGTTCCTCTGTCGTCGAGAGCAGCGACACGACCTCGAGGGCCGCCGAGACGATCGCCGGCGCCAGGGTGTTCGAGAAGAGATAGGGACGGCTGCGCTGGCGCAGCAGCGCCACGATCTCGGCGCGCCCCGACGTGAACCCGCCGGCGGCGCCGCCGAGCGCCTTGCCGAGCGTCGAGGTGATGATGTCCACCCTCTCCGCGACCCCGAAGCGCTCGGGAGTCCCGCGGCCGGTGTCTCCGATGAATCCGGTGGCGTGCGAGTCGTCCACCATGACGAGCGCCTGGTGCCGGTCGGCCAGCTCGCAGATGTCCTCGAGCGGCGCCAGCGTCCCGTCCATGCTGAAGACGCCGTCGGTCGCGATCAGCTTGCGGCGCGCGCCGCCGCACTCCTCGAGCTTGGCGGCCAGGTCGTCCATGTCCCGGTTCCGGTAGCGGAACCGCTGGGCGCGGCAGAGGCGAACGCCGTCGATGATGCTGGCGTGGTTCAACTCGTCGCTGACGATGGCGTCCTCGGCCCCGAGAATGGTTTCGAAGAGGCCGCCGTTCGCGTCGAAACACGAGCTGTAGAGGATGGTGTCCTCGGTGCCCAGGAACTCGGCGATCCGGCGCTCCAGCTCGCGGTGGATGTCCTGGGTGCCGCAGATGAAGCGGACCGAACTGAGCCCGAAACCACGCTGTTCCAGACCCCGCGCGGCAGCGGCGAGCACGCGGGGATCGTTCCCGAGGCCGAGGTAGTTGTTGGCGCAGAAGTTCAGGACTTCCTCTCCGCCGACCCGGATCAGAGCGCCCTGCGGCGAGAGGATCAGCCGCTCCCGCTTCTCGAGCCCGGCCTCTTGAATGGCGGCCAGTTCACCGCGGATGGATGACAGCGTCTCGGCGTTCATTCGGGGTTCTCCTGGGGAGCGAGACTGTATCGGTTGGCCGGACAACGCCGGACGGCCAGCTCGGAATGGGAAGCGGCGGTCGATTCGGGTATCTTCTGCCGGTTAAGGCGATGAGCGTGGGCGCGGTTCTCTTCTTCTGGTGGGCCCTGATGGGGCGGCCCCCTGAGGACAGTGCGTCCCGCGTGGCACCCTCCCCGGAGCCCGCGGCCGCGCTCCCCGCGGAGGCGGCGGAACTCACCGGCGTGGTCCAGCGCTACTGCGTGGTCTGCCACAACGAGCGCCTCCGGACCGGAAATCTCACGCTCAGGGAGTTCGACGTGGGCGCGGCTCACGAGCAGGCCGAGATCGCCGAGAAGATGATCCGGAAGCTGCGGGCCGGGATGATGCCGCCGCCGGGCCAGCGCCGCCCGCCCCCCGAAACGCTGCTCGCCCTGGCCGAGACGCTCGAGACCGTGGTCGACGGCGAGGCCGCCCGCTCCGGGAACCCCGGCTCGCGGCGCTTCCAGCGGCTGAACCGGGCCGAGTACGAGCGCGTCATCCGCGGTCTCCTCGATCTCGAAATCGAGGCCGGCCGCTGGCTGCCGGCGGACACCTACCTCGGCGCCTTCGACAACATGTCGGACGCGCAGGGTCTCTCCACAACCCTCCTCGAGGCCTACCTCAGGGCTGCGACGGAGGTCAGCCGAATCGCCATCGGCAACCCGGACGCGCTCTCCAGGACGGCCAAGTACACGAATCCGATCGATGTCTCGCAGCACGCCTGGGATCACCTCGAGGGCACGCCTTACGGGACGCGCGGCGGGATGGTCGTCACCCACGACTTCCCGGTGGACGGCGAGTACGTGATCTCGATCGAAACGCTCTTCGGCCGAGGGACCGGCTTCCAGGACGTCGACGTCTCCATCGACGGGGAAGGCGTCGCCCTCCTCGGCCTCGAGCACGGCGGCCGCTCGACGGTGCCGATCCGCACCGAACCGATCTTCGTCCGGGCGGGCCAGCGCCAGGTCGCGGCGGCCTTCGTGCGCACGATCGAGGGGCCGTACGAGGATCCCCTGAAGACGCCGGGCTGGTCCTTCGTCGGAGGCGAGGACTCCCAGGCGTGGGCGAACTACGGGATCACCGCGCTGCCCCACCTGAGCGAGTTGATGATCACCGGCCCGGGCCGCAGTGCGGGGCTCTCGGAGACGGCGAGCCGTCGAAAGATCTTCGACTGCTATCCGGAGGATGGGGCGACGGTAACGGACGTTTCCGAGGAGTCGCGGGCGTGCGCGAAGTCGATCGTGACCCGGCTCGCCCGCGAGGCGTACCGGCGTCCGGTCACGGACGAGGATCTCGCCGGGCCAATGGCCTTTTACGATCGCGCCGCCGCGGAGGATGGGTTCGAGATCGGCATTCGGACCGCGCTCCAGTCGATCCTCGCCAGCCCGTCCTTCATCTTCCGTCTCGAGCAGGCTCCGCCCGAGGTTTCACCCAGTGAGACCTACCGGATCGCGGACGTGGACCTCGCGTCGCGGCTGTCGTTCTTCCTCTGGGCCGCCAGCCCGGACGAGGAACTGGTGACGCTCGCCGCGGAGGGACGGCTCTCGGACCCGGCGGTCCTCGAGGCGCAGGTGCGGCGGATGCTGGCCGACCCGCGCGCCGAGGCGCTTTCGACGCGCTTCGCCTCGCAGTGGCTGCGGCTTCAGGACGCAGAGGACAACCAGCCCGAGCCGTATCTCTATCCGGACTTCACCGGCCAGCTCCGCGAGGACCTGGTCCGGGAGACGCAGCTCTTCTTCGACCACCTCGTGCGCGAGGACGGCAGTCTGCTCGAACTCTTCACGGCGGACTACACCTTCCTGAACGAGCGCCTCGCGGCGCACTACGGGATTCCGGGAGTCTCGGGGCCCGAATTCCGGCGGGTGAGCTATCCGGACGACAGCCGGCGCGGCGTGCTGGGGCACGGCAGCGTGCTGCTGCTCACCTCGATGTCCGCGCGCACGTCGCCGGTCCTGCGCGGGAAGTGGGTCATGGAGGTGCTGATGGGCACGCCGCCTCCGCCTCCGCCGCCCGACATCCCCGCCTTCGAGGACACCGCGGCGGCCAGCCGCGGGCGGCGGCTCACCACGCGCGAGCGGCTCGAGATGCACGTGGCGAACCCGACCTGCCGCGCGTGCCACCGGTTCATGGATCCGATCGGACTCGCGCTCGACAACTACGACGTGACGGGGCGGGTGCGGATGCGCGAGAACGGCGTCGCGCTCGACACGCGGGGAACCTTCTACGACGGGACCGAAGTGAGCACGCCGGCCGAGCTCGTCCGGGTCCTCATGAAGCGGCCGATCCCCCTTGTCCGGAACTTCACGGAGCACCTGCTCGCCTACGCGACCGGGCGCCGGGCCGAGTACTTCGACGGGCCCGGGATCCGCGCCATCGCACACGAGGCGGAGGCGGGCGGCTACCGCATGTCCTCGTTCATCCTCGGCGTCGTGAACAGCGACCCGTTCCGCATGGCGCGTCCCGCGCCCGCGGTGGACGATCTGGCAGAATCAGCACCTCCAATGGCAAGCGGAGAGGGCTCATGAACTTCATCACCCGGAAACACCTCCCGCGCCGCACCTTCCTGCGGGGGGCCGGCGCCAGCGTGGCGCTGCCCCTGCTCGACGCGATGACTCCCGCCGGGCTGTGGGCCGCCCCGAAGAAGGCGGCGGAATTCACGAGGCTCGTCGCCATCGAGGAATCGATGGGGGTGGCCGGCTCGAGCGACTGGGGCGACGGCCGCCACCTCTTCGCGCCGGCGGCGACCGGACGCGGCTTCGAACTGGGCGTGGACAGCCAGCTCAAACCGCTGGAGACGTTCCGCGAGCACATGACGATCGTCAGCAACACCGACTGCCGTTCGGCGGAGGCGTTCCGGGCGGAGGAGATCGGCGGCGACCACGACCGGACAACGGCGGTGTTCCTGACCCAGGCCCATCCGAAGCAGACCCAGGGGTCCGACATCTTCATCGGCACCTCGCTCGACCAGCTGCACGCGCAGCGGTTCGGGCGCGAGACGGTGCTCCCCTCGCTCGAACTCTGCATCGAGGGCATCGACCGCGGCGGCGGCTGCGCCTACAACTACCACTGCGCCTACACGACCTCGCTCGCGTGGGCCACGCCCAGCCAGCCGCTGCCGGCGATCCGCGAGCCGCGCGTCGTGTTCGAGCGGCTGTTCGGCGCCGGGGACACGGCCGCGGACCGGGCGGCGCGGCGCCGCACGGACCGCAGCATGATCGACTGGATCGCGACCGAGGTCGCCCGCCTCAAGGGAACCCTGGGCGCCGCGGACCGGGTCGCGCTGGACGAGTACGTCGAGCACATCCGCGAGATCGAACGGAGGATCCAGCTCGTCGAGGCGCGCAACACGAGCGGGGAGGAACGGGAGATGCCGGAGGCCCCCTCCGGGGTCCCGGATTCCTTCGTGGAGCACATGCAGTTGATGTTCGACCTGCAGCTGCTCGCGCTGCAGACCGACCTCACGCGCGTCATCACCTTCAAAACGGGATTCGACCAGTCGAACCGGACGTTCCCCGAGAGCGGGACGACGAAGTCCGTCCACGGGGCCTCGCACCACGGCAACGTCCCCGAGGACATCATGGACTTCAACCGGATCAACACCTACCGGCTGGGCCAGCTCGCCTACTTCCTCGAGAAGATGCGCGACACGATGGAAGGCGACGCCTCGCTCCTCGACAAGACGGCGATCATCTGGGGCTCCGCGATGGCGGACGGGAACCTCCACAACCACCGGCGGGCGCCGCTGCTCCTGCTGGGCGGGGCGAACGGGGCCCTCGAAGGCGGCCTCCATCTGCGGGCGCCGGCCGGAACGCCGATGGCGAACGCCCTCCTGAGCCTGATGCGGAAGATCGGACACCCCGAGATGGACTCGTTCGGCGACAGCGACGGCGTGTTCCCGCTCGACCTTCCGGACGCGGCGGCCACCGCCGGGGGCGTCTCCGCATGAGAAGCGCCGTGGTGTGGCTGCTGGCAGCGGCAATCCTGCCCCTGGCGGCCAGCGCGGAGGAGCGACTGCTCTCGGCCGCCCGTGACGGGCAGCTCGAGGTCGTACGAACCCTCGTCGAGGAAGGGGCGGACGTGAACGCCGCGCGCGGCGACGGGTTGACCGCGCTGCACCTCGCCGCCGAGGGCGGGCATCGGGCCGTGGCCGAGGCGCTCGTCGCGGCGGGCGCCGCGGTCGACGCCGGCACGCGCATCGGCGGCTATACCTCGCTCCAGGTCGCCGCGCGGGCCGGCCATGGCGCCGTCGTCCTTAGCCTGCTCGAGGCCGGGGCGGACCCGAACGCCCGAACGACGAACACCGGCGTGACGGCGCTGCACCTCGCCGCCGCCGCCACGGATGGCCGGTCGGCCGTGGCCGCGCTGCTCGACCACGGAGCGGACCCGGACGCCCGGGAGAGGTCGGCGGGGCAGACTCCCCTGTTCTTCGCGGCGGCTGCAAACCGGGCCGACGCCATAACCGCCTTGCTTGCCGCCGGCGGCGACCCGGGGATCGCGACCGCGGTGGTCGACGTGCTGCCCACGCTGGCGCTGGACCGGGAAGCCAACCGCCGCTTCCGCGATCTGATCGGCGCGCCGCCGCAAAGGATGGGAATGTACGGGCCCGAGGTGGACCCGGAAGCCGAACCCCCGGGCGAGCCCAGTCCGGCCCGGGTCCAGGCAGCCATCCGCGCGCAGCGCGACTTCCTCCGCTCCGGCTACGACGTCGGTGAGGTGAGCCCGCACTCGCTCGGCCGCGTGGGGCCCGACTACCCGGGGGGGCCCGACCTCATACGGCCGCCCTACCGCGAGGTTCTCGTCGGCCGGACCGGCGCCCTGACCGCGCTGTTGCACGCGGCCCGCGAGGGCCATATCGAAGCCGCGACGGCCCTCCTCGACGGCGGCGCGGACCTGGATCAGGTGAGCGCGGACGGCACGAGCCCGCTCCTGATGGCGACGCTCAACGGCCAGTTCGACCTGGCGCTCGTCCTCATCGAACGCGGGGCGAATCCGGATCTCGGCACCTCGACGGACGGCGTCACGCCGCTCTTCGCCGTCCTCCAGACCGAGTGGGCGCCAAAGTCCAACTATCCGCAGCCGCGCGCGCAGGACCTGCAGGAGGCCGAATACATGGATGTGCTCCGCGCGCTGCTGGAAGCCGGGGCCGATCCCAATCCCCGCCTCAACACGCACCTCTGGTACTGGGAATACGGTCTCACCAAAATGGGGATCGACCTCACCGGAGCGACGCCGTTCTGGCGGGCCGCCTTCGCCCAGGATCTCGAGGCGATGCGGCTGCTCGTCGCGCACGGAGCGGATCCCCACATTCCCACCCGCTGGCCCGAGGTGGGGATGCGGGAGCGCCGGCAGCAGGACGGCCGCCAGCAGGAGGACTCCGCGCTGCCGTGGATCCCGGAGGGGGCGCCGAACGCCTGGCCGATCCATGCCGTAGCGGGTGGCGGATACCTGGGACTGGGCGCGTTCAGCGTTCGGAACGAGCCCGACCAGTTCATTCCCGCCGTGAAGTACCTCATCGAGGAACTGGGCGCGGACGTGAACCAGCGGGACTCCTGGCTCTACACGCCGATGCACTACGCGGCGTCACGGGGCGACAACGAGCTCATCGACTACCTCGTGTCGCGGGGCGGGGACGTCACCGCGATCACCCGCCTCGGACAGTCCACCGCCGACATGGCCCGGGGAGGACGGGCCGGGTTCTTCACCCGCGTCCCGTACCCGGAGACGGTCGAGTTGCTGCAGAGCCTCGGCTCGACGCTCGAGTGCCTCCACACCCACTTCCTGGACACCGGCGACTTCTGCCCTGGCGCCGGCGTGGACGACCCTTGGGCGCCCGCCGCGACCGACACGGAAGAAAAGCCCTCCGATTCCGGGAAGTCCGGATCCCGCTAACCGAGCTGGTCCAGCCGGCCAGGTTGCGCGCCGGCTTGGAACGCCGGTCTCCAGACCGGCACAGTGGCGCTCCGCGCCGCAGGGCGCGTACGTTCGGGAACGCGGGCCTCCAGGCCGGACCGATGGCACACCGGCTTGGAACGCCGGCTTCAGCCGGCACGCGCAGCGCTCCGCGCCACGTAACCCGATTCACGCCCCAGGCTTCTGCGCGGACTGCCACTTGTCGCGCTGGCCCGTCCTCCGGGAGGAACATGTCGCAGTAGCGGCATCCGCTGGAGCGCTACATGTCGCGGTACCCGATTCTGCGGGAGAAACATGTAGCACTGGCGGAGTCGGCTGGCCGGGTACATGTAGCGGTAGGCCGTCCTCGGCGAGGAACATGTAGCAGTAGCGGAGCCGGCTGGCCGGGTACATGTAGCAGTAGGCCGTCCTCGGCGAGGAACATGTAGCACTGGCCGAGCCGGCTGACCGCGTACATGTAGCAATAGGCGGTCCCCGAGGAGGAACATGTAGCACTAGCGAAGCCGGCTGACCGCATACATGTAGCAATAGGCGGTCCTCGAGGAGGAACATGTAGCAGTAGCGGAGCCGGCTGAACGGCTACATGTAGCAGTAGGCCGTCCTCGGCGAGGAACATGTAGCACTGGCCGAGTCGGCTGGCCGCGTACATGTAGCAATAGGCGGTCCTCGAGGAGGAACATGTAGCACTAGCGAAGCCGGCTGGCCGCGTACATGTAGCAGTAGCGGGGTCGACCGGACAGCGACATGTAGCAGTACGCTGTCGCCATGCCCGAAACCGGGAGCCGACGGACGGACCTCCGCGACGCGATCCGGGAAGAGGGTTTCCGCCTCGGCTTCTCCGCGGTCGGCTTCGCCCCGCCCCGGCTCCCGGACGCGGGCGAGCGGTTCGAGGAATGGCTCGCCGGCGGCAACCACGGCACGATGCACTGGATGGCCCGCGACCCCGGCCGGCGTAGCGACGCCGCCAGCGTCCGGAGCGCCAACGGCGGCTCGGCACGAAACACCGAGAGGACCGTGATCGCCTGCGGCCTCAACTACTACGCGGGCAGTCCCGCCTCCGCGCCGCCTGGCGGCGGGGTGATCTCGCAGTACGCGCGGGGCGAGGACTACCACCGGGTGCTGGATACGAAACTCCGCGCCCTGGCCGCGTTCGCCGAGGCCGGCGCCGTCGAAGCCGGACTGCTTCCCGAACGTCCGCCCGGCGCCAAGAGACGGATCCCGACCCTCGTGGATCACGGCCCCCTGCTCGAAAAGGCGTTCGCCGAACGGGCCGGCCTCGGCTGGGTCGGCAAGCACTCGAACGTCATCGCGACGCGCGGCAGCTCCTGGTTCTTTCTCGGCGAGATCCTGCTCCCGGTGGACCTGCCACCCGACGACCCGCATCCGAACCACTGCGGAACCTGCACCCGCTGCATGACCGCCTGCCCTACGGACGCGATCGTCGAGCCCTACGTGGTGGACAGCCGGCGGTGCATTTCCTACCTCACCATCGAACTCCGCGGACCCATCCCGGTCGAGTTCCGGAAGGCCATCGGCAACCGCATCTTCGGCTGCGACGACTGCCAGGACGTCTGTCCCTGGAACCGCTTCGCCGGAAAGGCGGAGGAACCCCGGCTCGCGGCCCGGCCTGACGGGCTCCACACCGACACGCTCGCGAACCTGTTGCGGCTGACGCCCGAGGAGTTCCGCGAGCGGACCGGGCGGAGCGCGATCCGCCGCGCGGGCTACGCGGGCTTCCTCCGGAACGTGGCCGTCGCATTGGGCAACGTGGGCGGTCCCGGGGCCTTCAAGGCGCTCGAAGCGGCGCTCGGCCATCCCGAACCCCTCGTGCGCGGCCACGCGGCGTGGGGACTGGCCCAGGTGAATCCCGGGGACGCCGGACCGGTGCTGGCGGCCCGCCTCAACCGGGAAACGAATCCGGGGGTGAGGTCCGAACTGAAAGGCGCACTCGCGGAAATCCCCCGGGGAACAGGTCCGGACGATCGATCCGCCCGGCGAGCGGCCGTTACCGGATCGCGGCCTGCATCTCCTCGACGCTGACGAACTTCACGCGCGGGCGGCCTTCCGCCTTCCCGCGCGCCACCTCGAGGGCGTCGAGGGCCTTCCAGTCGGCGAAGGAGAAGTAGGTGGGAACGCGCTCGGCAACGAACCGCTCCACGGCTTCTGCGGCCGGGAACTCGGGCTGCCAGTGCTTGCCGGCGGCCACGTCTTCGAGCAGTACCTGAACGGTCTCCAGCGCGTCGGGCTTGTTGGTGCCGATCACGCCGGTGGGGCCGCGCTTGATCCAGCCGGCGCAGTACTGGCCCTCCTGGCGCTCGCCGTCCGGCGAGTCGAGCACCCGCCCGACCTCATGGGGAATAACCCCCCAGTCGTCCCGGAACGGCACGTCGGGGAGCGCCACGCCACGATATCCGACGGAGCGGAAGACGAGGCCCGCGTCGAGATCCTCGAAGCGCTCCGTGGCCCGCGGGCGGATCGTTCCCCGTTCGTTCTTGTAGAGCTCGTTGTGGACGAGCTTCACGCGGGTCACCCCGCCGTCTTCCCCGGCGATCAACTCCACCGGGGACACGAGGAAGCGCACGACGAGGGTCCGCTGCTTGCCCGACCGCTTCTCCGCCGCGTACTGCTGGAGGATCTCGACCTTCCGGGCGGCGGACTTGTCCGCGCCGGAATCCACCCACTCCTGGCTCACCGGGTCGAGCGCCGCTTCCTCCTCGAAGACCCGAATGTCGCCACCCTCCAGCTCTCCCAGTTCCTTGATCTCGGGGTTCGTGAAGGCAGCCTGCGCGGGGCCCCGCCGGCCGAGCATGTGGACCTCCCGGATGCCGCTCTCGGCGAGCTGCTCGAGGGCGTAGTCGGCGATGTCGGTCGTCTTCAACTCGTCGATCGACCGGGTCAGGACCCGGCAGACATCCACCGCCACGTTCCCGACTCCGACGACCGCCACCGACTCCTGGGAAAGGTCGAACTCGCGGTCGCGGTAGTCCGGGTGGCCGTTGTACCAAGCCACGAACTCGGTCGCCGCGTGGCTCCTGGGCAGGGACTCGCCCGGGATCCGCATGGCCCGGTCCACCTGGGCACCCACGCAGTAGATCACGGCGTGGTAGTAGCGCCGGCAATCAGCCAGCCGGATGTCGCTGCCGAACTCCACCCCGCCGTAGAAGCGGAATCGCGGGTTCTGGGCGGTGCGCTCGTAGATCCGGGTCACGTTCTTGATCTTCTGATGGTCCGGCGCCACGCCGCCGCGCACCAGGCCGTACGGGGTTGGAAGCCGGTCGTAGAGGTCCACCTCGACGGTGAGCCCCGGGGCCTTGAAGAGATGATCCGTTGCGTAGAAGCCGGTCGGGCCGGATCCGAAGACCGCGACCCGCAGCGGTTGGTCGGGGGTGCCGGGAGTCGTCATTTGGGCGCGGAGTATAGGTGCGGGAGGGGTCTTCGGGGCGGCGGTCTGGGGGACAAATCCTGCGTGCCGTGAGCGGGACGGGAGTTACGACGTGGGGGGGGGGGGGGCCCCCCCCGGCCCGCCAGCCGCCCCGGCGGGCACCCGCACTTGGATAGCGCCGGGGGCCCCCCCCCCCCGCCCGCGGGCCGCGCGCCGGCCCCCCCGACGCC
>VXNL01000072.1 GCA_009840635.1 Acidobacteriota bacterium
CGTGCGCGGTGCGGAGCACCGCGGTGCCGGTCTGGAGACCGGCGTTCCAAGCCGTCAGGTCGGGTTCGGTGGTTCGGGGACCGTCGCGCGCGCCCGTTTGGGGGGCAGGGCGCTCCAGAGCAGCTTCTTGCGTAGCACCCGGAAGTAGTTCGTTTCCGGAAGGCTGAGGAGTTGGACCCGGATGTCCGATTTCCGGACTTTCAGCACGTCGCCGGGAAGCAGGGGATGGCTCGCCTGGCCGTCGAAGGTCACGTGCACCTGGCGGCGGCGCCCCCGGAGGGTCAGCGTCAGGTCCTCGGTGTCCGGGAAGACGACCGGCCGCTGGGTCAGGGTCAGCGGCACGATGGGGGCGAGGACGATCGCCTCCACCGCGGGATGGACCACCGGCCCGCCGGCGCCGACGTTGTAGGCGGTGGAGCCGGTGGGGGTGGCCACGATGACGCCGTCGCCCAGCACCGTGGCGACGAAGCCGTGGGCAGTGGTGATCCGCACCTCGATCACCCGGGCGATGGAGCTGCCGGTGATCACCACGTCGTTCACCGACATCTCCTCGACCAGCGTCTCGCCGTCGCGGAGGAGCGAGGTCCGGAGCGTGGTCCGCTCGTCGATTACGCCCTCACCGTCGAGGATCTTCTCGAGCTCCGGGTAGAGCTGGTCGAGGGGAGCGTTGGTGAGAAAGCCGAGGCTCCCCAGGTTCACCCCGAAGATGGGGACCTGCCGTTCGCCCATCGCCCGGGCGACCGACAGCAGCGTGCCGTCACCCCCGAGGACCAGCACGAGGTCCCGGTCCCGGCCGATCGCCTCGAAGGGCGCCGAGGCTCCGCTCCAGTCGATCGCTTCGGCGAGTTTCTCCTCGAGGCAGACGATGGCGCCCCGGCTCTCGAGCCAGCCGGCCAGTCCGCGCGTGGTGGCGGGCGCCTCGGGTGCGGCGATCTTGGCCGCGATTCCGACGCGGAAGCCGCCACCCTCCGGAGGGACGAAGCGCCTGGCGTTCGACATCGGCGCCCCGCGGCGGGAGCGGGCGTTCTTGCGCGCGGGGCCGTTTCGGGGCATCAGGCAGTACGACGGAGGATGCGCTCGGTAAGGGCGTCAAGGAGACGCATCCCGGCGGAATTTACGGGCGGACCGGGCTCCTTGCCCACTGCAGCCAGCAATCCCCGGGCTCGCTCCGCCCGCCGCTCGGCCTCGGCGCGGGCGCCCTCGAGCCCGTGGATCGCGGGATAGGTGGCCTTCCCGGCGGCGCGGTCCTTCCCGGCGGACTTGCCGAGCCGGGCGCTCGTCTGCTCCTCGTCGAGCAGGTCGTCCACGATCTGGAACACGAGCCCGAGTTCGCGGCCGAAGGCGGCGAGGGCGTCCGCCTGCCGGACGCTGCCCCCTCCGGCAAGCGCGCCCAGCGCGAGCGAAGCGGAAATGAGCGCCCCGGTCTTCCCGCGGTGGATCGCCTCGAGGCCCCGGGCGTCGGGAGTCCGGGTCTCGGCTTCCATGTCGAGCACTTGGCCGCCCACCATGCCCGCGGGTCCGGCCGCCGCCGCCAAGCGCGCCACGCAGCCGAGCCGCACCTCCGGCGGCGCCTCGCTGCCGGCGATGGTTTCGAACGCCAGGGTGTGGAGCGCGTCGCCCGCGAGGATTGCGATCGCCTCCCCGTAGCGGACGTGCACCGTCGGCTGTCCCCGCCGCAGGTCGTCGTCGTCCATGCACGGCAGGTCGTCGTGGATCAGGGAGTACGTGTGGATCATCTCGAGCGCTGCGGCCGCGGGCAGGGCGTCGCGGCGCGCGCCGCCGACCGCGATCGCCGACGCCATCGCCAGAGCCGGCCGGATCCGCTTCCCGCCGCCGAGAACGGCGTGGCGCATGGCGCTCGCGAGCGTCGCCGCCGGGCCCGTCTCGGGGGGGAGCGCGCGGTCGAGGAACGCGTTCACGTCCCGCGCGCAGCCGGAGAGGAACTCGCCGACGTCCGTTTCCGGCGCCGCCGCCGGAGGGGCGGTTTCAGACGGGGACATCCGCATCGGAGTCCGCCTCGCGGGCGCCCGCGCCACCCGCTGCCTGCTGGACCGCTTCCTGGGCCCCGTCGAGGATCGCCTCGCAGCGGGCCGCGAGGCGCTGCGCCTCCCGGTGCAGCTCCACGACGCGGGCCAGCGGGAGATCGTCCGCTTCCAGCGCGTTCACGACCGCGCCCAGGCGGTCCCGCACCTTCTCGTAGGGTTCGGCGGCGTCCTCGTCCCCGGGGAAAGCGTCCTTGCCGGTTTCGGCGGTGGCCTTCCGCGCCGCTTCCACGAGGGCTTCGAGCCGCCGGTGCATGGCCGCCGCGCGGGCGTGGAGCTGCAGGCGCTCCTCCAGCGGGACGGACGCGTCCTCGAGCCTGCGGGTCACCTGCTCCAGTTCGGCTTCCAGCGACTCGAAGGTCGCCTCGGGTCGCGGGGCGGGGTCGCCGGCTTCGCTCATGACTCGTTTCCTTCGGAATTCTGTCCCGCGGGCGACGGGGCCGTCCCGTCCGGGGGCAACCGCACCTCCTCGACCGCCGCGCCGAGTTTCCCCTCGCCGAGCAGCAACTGCAGGCGGTCCCCGACCCGCACGCCGCGGCTGGAGGCGAGCGCGCGTCCCGCGGAATCGAGCGCCAGGCTGTAGCCACGCCGCAGGACGACCCGCGGATCGAGGTCTCCGAGCTTGCGGCCCGCCGCCCCGACGACGAAAGCGCGGTGCTCCAGCGACCTCCGGACCGCGGCGCCCTCCTGGGCGCGGCGGGCGGCCAGCGCAGCCTGCTCCGACGCGACGAGCCGGTGGAGCGGTTCCGGAGAGACCCGGCGCCGGGCCGTCTCGAGCCGCGTCTCCGGACCGCGAAGGAGGGGCAGACCGGCGAGGCGCTCCCGGAGGCGGCCCAACTGGGTCGCCTGCTCGGCGAGCCGCCGGGCCGGATGGTTCCGTTCAAGCCGTTGCCGGGTGGCGTCGAGGCGGATCTCCCGGCTCCGGATTGCGCTTCGGGCCGCCTCGAGCACCGTGGACCGGTCGCGTCCGCGGCCCCGCCGCTCCGCTTCGAGCCACGCCGGCAGCGCCGCCGTCGCCCGGTGGGTCCGGAAGGTCGCCACCCGGCCTTCCGCGGCCCTGAGGGCGCGCCGCACGGTGGCCTCCGACGCTCCCCGGCGCGCCTCGATCTCCCGGACGAGGTCCTCCCGCAGGGGGAGGATGTCGCGGGCGGCCGCCGAGGGGGTGCTGGAGCGGACGTCCGCCACCCGGTCGAGCAGGGGACGGTTCGCCTCGTGGCCGATCGCGCTCACGAGCGGCACCGGACAGGCGGCGGCCGCGCGCACCACGAGTTCGTCGCTGAAGGGGAGGAGGTCCTCGACCGAACCGCCGCCCCGGGCCACCACGATGACGTCGAGCTGCTGACGGCCCAGTGCCCGGATCCCGGCGGCCAGCGCTCCCGGCGCCCCGGGCCCCTGCACCGGTGCGTGGTGTTCGCGGATCCAGGCGCCGGGGAATCGAGTCCGGGCCGTTCGCGTGAAATCGACCGACGCGTCGCTGCCGGCGGCCGTCAGGAGGCCGATCCGGAGCGGGAGAAAGGGGAGCGCGCGCTTCCGCGCCGGATCGAACAGCCCCTCGCGTTCGAGACGCGCCTCCCGTTCCTGGAGCTCCTGCAGCAGCGCGCCGATCCCGGCCTTCTCGAGGCGCTGGACCTGGAACTGGTAGACGCTCTTGGCGTCGTAGGTGCGCAGCCGGCCGAAGGCGCGGATCCGGTCCCCCGGCTCGGGAACGAACGCGAAGCCCCGGGCGTCGCTGGCCCAGGCCATGGCCTCGAGGACCACCCTCTCCTCGCGGAAGGTCAGGTACAGGTGGCCGCTCTGCGGCCGACCCACCTGGGAGAGTTCCCCTTCGATCCAGAAGCTCCGCGGGAAGCCGTCCTCCAGCACCTCCCGGATCCGGGCGCTGATCTCCCGGACCGAGAACGGGGACGCGGACGACCCCGGACGGGCGGCGGAAGCCGTCTCGATCCGGGGTTCCGTCGCCGGCGGCGGGACCGGCGGCGCCGGTGAGGGAGGGCGTCCGAAGAGGGAACGGCGGGTCATCGTCCTACCGGATGCTATTCCGGTGGAAGGGCCGCGCCGCCGGAAACGGCCTAGTTTCGGCCCCGGCGGCGCGCTTTCCGCTCCGCTTCGGCGGCCTTCCGCTCCGCGCGTTGCTGCTTGCGAAGTTCGCGGGCGGCTTCCTTCTCGCGCTCCCGGACGGCATTCATGGTGCGGGAGAGCAGGCGGGTGATCGCCGATTGCGCCTGGCCGCTCGTTCCCTCCTTCTCCGTCATGTACTCCACGACCAGCCACTTGCGGATGCGGGAGCGGCGCTTCTCCTCCTCGCGGCTGATGGTCTTCATCTCGTGCCGGAGGTGGAGCCGCTTGAGCGCGTGGGCGAGGCTGAAGACCGTCCCCTCGCGTTCCTGGGCGGTGATCAGGTCCAGGCGCTCGGAGGCGTCGTCGATGGTCGGCTCGAAGTCCGATCCGAGGACCTCCTCGATCACCCCGGGGGAGTCCCCGGCGTGGCGGATACCCCGGCTGGCGGCCTGTCCGGCCGGCACCAGGATCCGGTTCCCGGTCGAAGAGTCCTGCGGGTTCAGCTCGAGGAGGTCGAGGCCGGTCTGGGCGTCGTGGATCACCTCCCCGACGTCGCAATGGCCGATCTGCGGATAGAAGACGAAGTCTCCCAGTTCGAAGACGCCCGGAACCGGGGCTGGCGGGCCTTCGCCGTGGCCGGAACCCTCGCCGGACAGGTCTTCCTCTGACAGGTCTTCCTCTGACAGGTCTTCCTCTGACAGTTCTTCCTCGGACGGGGGTTCCATGAGGTCGGCTCCCCCTTCCTGCGCGGCCGTCAATTTCGTGGGGGAGACTGGTTTCTCAGGTCGGAATGCGCCGGAAGATGCAAGGAATCCGCGACTGTATCACGCAGAAGCCGGCCGGAATCCGCCCGCGGCCACGCGGGAACGAGGCAAGCGCAGCCTCAGCTACAGGCGCTGAGGGCGGCGTCGTAGTCCGGTTCTTCCTTGATCTCCGGAACGAGCTGGGAATGGCGGACCCTGCCGTCGCCGTCCACGACGACCACCGCTCGCGCCAGCAGGCCGTTCAGCGGCCCCTCGGTGATCCGCACGCCGTAGGCGTCGCCGAACGAGCCGTCGCGCATCTCCGAGGCGCAGCTCACCGCTTCGATGTTCTCGGCGGCGCAGAAACGTCCGTGGGCGAAGGGAAGGTCGCGCGAGACGCACAGGACCGACACCCCCTCGAGCGCCGCGGCTTCCTCGTTGAAGCGGCGGACCGAGGCGGCGCACACCGGCGTGTCCACGCTCGGGAAGATGTTCAGGATCAGCCGCTGCCCGGCGTAGTCGCCGAGCGAGATGTCACCGAGATCGCCGCCGGTCAGCGTGAAATCGGGGGCGGCGGCTCCGGCCTCGGGAAGGTCGCCCGAAATGGCGAACGGGGTGCCGCCGAGCGTGACGGTAGCCATGAAACGTCTCCTCCTTGGGAATACGCAAGCCCCCGAAATCACGGGGAGAACATCCCTGGATTCCGGGGGCCATCCGGTAACGGTGTGGAAGCGGAGCGGGCCGCTTCCGAGCGGGTAGGATAGCCCGTTCCCGCGGAGCGCCTGTCCCATGAAGATCACCGTTTCCCGCCCCATTGCCGGCCGCCTGTTCGTGCTGGGCCTTGCCTGGGGCCTCACCGCCTGCTCCTCCCCTCCAGCCGGAGAGGAGATGCCAGCGGAGGAAGAAGCCAGCGAAACCGAGGCGGCCGGCAACGGGGGCCCGTCGTGGAACCGGGTCGCCTCGCTGCTCCAGGGCGGCCAGGTGGTCTTCGGGATCTTCTCGGGAGAGCAGACCCCGGAAACGGCGATGGAGATGGCGCAGCAGGAACTGGCCGACTTCATCTTCTACTCCCTCGAGCGTGGGCCTTTCGATCTCCCCACGATGTCCGCCTACCAGGAGGCCCTGTCGCCACCCGGCGCGCGCGGGTCCGCCAATCCGCATCCCGTTCTGCTCCGCATTCCCCCGATCCGGGACGGGATGGACGAGGCGGCGGAGCGGACGGCGGCCGGGCTCGACGCCGGGACCTACGGAATCGTCTTCCCGCACGTGGAGACCGCTGACGAAGCCCGGCACGCGGTGGCTTCCATGACCCTGGCAAGCGCCGGCGGGCTCCGCGGGGACGCGGACCCCGAGGCGGCGCGGGTCTTCGGGGTCTCGCCGGAGGACTACGCGGCGCGGGCCGGCGTGTGGCCGCTCGATCCGGCGGGCGAGCTGGTCAGCTTCCTGCTCATCGAGGACCAGATCGGCATCGAGAACGCGCTCGAGATCACGAGCGTCCCCGGGATCAGCATCGTTTCCCCGGGCCCCGGCGACCTGCGGCGCGCCTACGAGGGCGACATGGAGGCGGTGGAGGCAGCGATCCAGACCGTCCTGGCCGCCTGCCTCGAGGCCGGCGTCCCCTGCGGCATCACCGCGGGCCCCGACGACATCGCGATGCGGATCGAGCAGGGATTCCGCGTCTTCATCGTGACCTCTCCGGAGGCGCTCGCCGTCGGCCACGAGGCCGCGGGCCGCTGAAGCCTCGTCGCGGAGAGGATCACCAGAAAGGACCGAAAGGAAAGCCAATGTCCGACACCAGCAAGGCGGCGCTCCTCGAGCGGGACGCCGAACACCTGATCCATCCGGTCCACTCGGGCGCGGCGACCGCCGCCGGCCACGTGTGGGTCCGCGGGCAGGGCGCCCGGCTCTTCGATGCCGACGGCCGGGACTACGTGGACGCCCTCTCGGGTCTGTGGAACGTCTTCATCGGGCACGGCCGCACCGAGCTCGCCGACGCAGCCGCGGCGCAGATGCGGCAACTGGCCTATGCCTCCGGATACGCCGGGAGCTCGAACGCCCAGGCCATCGCGCTCGCCGAGACCCTTGCGGAGCTCGCCTACCCGAGCATCAACCGGTTCTTCCTGACCTCGGGCGGGGGCGAGTCCACCGATTCGAGCATCAAGACCGCCCGCTACTTCTGGAAGGTCCGCGGCAAGCCGGAGAAGACCAAGGTCATCTCGCGCATCTGGGGCTACCACGGCGTGACGCTCGCGGCCATGTGCGCCACGGGAATGAGCGTCTACTGGCCCATGTTCGAGCCCCGGATGCCCGGGTTTCGCCACATCAGTTCGCCGTACCCCTACTTCTACGACCCGCCGCCGGGAAAGACCCGGGGCGAGGCCGCGGCCGACGAGCTCGAGACGGCGATCCTCGAGGAGGGGCCCGATACCGTCGCGATGTTCATCGCCGAGCCGGTCCAGGGCGCGGGCGGGGTGATCGTCCCCACCGATGACTACTTCCCGCGGATCCGGGAGATCTGCGACCGCTACGAGGTGCTGCTGGTCTCCGATGAGGTGATCACCGGTTTCGGCCGCACGGGAACGATGTTCGGCCTGAACCACTGGGGCATCGAGCCCGACATCATGCAGTTCGCGAAGGCCATCACCTCGGGCCACATCCCGCTCGGCGGGATCGGCCTCTCCGATCGGGTGGCGGCGACCCTCGACGAGGGCGATCCGATCTGGATGCACGCCTACACCTACAGCGCCCATCCGGTCTCCTGCGCCGTCGCGCTCGAGAACCTCCGCATCATCCGCGAGGAGGGACTCGTGGAGATGGCCGGCGAGAAGGGGGCCGAGCTGATCCGCAACCTGGAACAGGCCTGCGGCGGCCACCCGAACGTCGGCGAGGTGCGTGGCAAGGGACTGATGGCGGCCGTCGAGGTGGTGGCCGACCGGGAGACACGGGAACTCTTCCCGGCCTCGGAGAACGTGGGGCCCCGCCTCCTGAAGGCGATCGACGAGCGCGGGGTGTTCAGCCGGCTCCGCGGCGACGTCTTCGTCTGCGCCCCGCCGGTGTGCTCAACGTCCGCCGACCTCGCCCAGATCGCCGACGCGGTCGCGGGCGCTCTGGAAGAGGTGCTCGGCTAAGAGACGGGGTGGCGCCGCCGGCCCAGTTCTCCCGGTGGGGGCTCCAAGCCGGCGACGCCACCACACCCGTCGGCGGGCGGCGGGAAGAACCGCTACGTTCGGGACTCCACTGCCCGCCGCGGGGTTCTTAGTCCGTCAAGGGCGGCAGCAGACGGAAACCCTCGCGCTGGAAATCCGCGTCCAGCGACAGGACTTCACTGATTCCGCGCTGCCGCATCAGTTCGAAGCTGACGCAATCCACGAAAGACAAGCGCCGGCGGTCAGCCGTCAGGAACGCGGAGGTTGCCGCCGCGTGGATCTGGTTGGTCGCGAACATGGTTTCCACCAACGGGAGAAAACGCGCGACCAGCACCCGTACCGCGTCCATGCCGAGCCGTCGCTGCAGAAGTGCGAACGACTCGACCACGACGTAGTTGGAAGTGACCAGCGGGCGCTCTGCCGCAACGACCCCCCTCCACGCGTGCGCCACGGCGTCATGTTGGCGCTGCGCCCGATCCAGCAGGGCCAGGAACGCCGAGGTGTCCACGAACACGCTCAATCGTCGAAGTCCTCCGCCAGGTACCGATCGTGGTCTTCCGCGAGGTCGGGAATCCCGGAATCGAAAGCGCCCAGCATCTCCTCGGCGAGCCGCACCCGTTCCTCCCGGGACGGAGCCGCATCCCGCGCGAGAAAACGGGTAACGGATTCGCGAACCAGATCGGAAATGGATCTCCCCCGCGCTCGGGACGCCTCTTTGAGTGCGGCCGCCTGTTCGCCCGTGAACTGAACCTGCATTCGAATCATGCCATCATGATACTAAATGTGATGGCATGACATTCAAGATGCTCCTTCAGGAACCGCAGGTTCAGCGTCGTCGGAATCAGACGACTTCGACCACGTAGCGCTCCCGCAAAAGCCGCCAGGCGGACACCGCGAACGCGGTCAGCGGAATCGCCAGCAGCGTACCGGTGAGGCCGCCGAGCGCGCTTCCCCAGAACAGGAGCGCGACGATGATCGCCATCCAGTGCAGCCCGGTCTGGTCGCCCATGATCCTGGGCGTGAGGATCCAGCCCTCGATCAACTGCACCGCGATCAGCACCCCGGCGGCGAGCGCGGCGAGCACGAGACCCCCGTCCGGCTGGATCCAGGCGAGCGGCACCGCGACGGCGAACCCGACGGCGGTCCCCAAGTAGGGGATGATGGTCAGGACGCCCAGTCCCAGTCCGATCACGAATCCGTAGTCGAGCCCGATCGCCGTGAACCCGATCGCGACCAGCAGGCCCTGGAGGAACGCGACCACGAGCTGGGCCCGGAAGAAGACGATCAGGATCGAAACGAAGTCGCGGGTGAGCCGGACCACCGTGTCGCGGGTCCGCGGCTTCAGGAAGGGAAGCATCCGGGCGGTGTCCGTGGGTGGCGGCTCCCAGAGCAGGAAGAACCCGAAGTAGAGGGGCAGGACCGCCCAGGAGAGCAGCGTCCCGACGCCCCGCAGGATGCCCGCGCTCGCGGCCACCGCCTGTTCCCCTACCCGGGCGAGCCCCTGGAGGAGGGCGGCCTGCTGACTCAGGACGAAGTCCCGGATCTGCTGTCCCATCGGGTGGTCCTCGAAGAAATCCACGAACGTCGGGGTCTCGGCGACCACCCAGGCGTAGGCGTTTTCGAGGAACGTCGGCGCCTGTTGGGCCAGGTCGCCGAGCTGCGTCGCAAGCAGGCGTCCGAAGACCAGCGCGAAACCGGTCAGGACCGCCGCCACCGACAGATAGACGGCGATGAGCGCCGCCCACGCCGGCAGCCGGCAGCGCTTCCGGAACGCGTGGAACCAGGGCTTGAAGACCAGCGCCGCGAGTCCTCCCACCGCCAGGGGGAGCAGCACGTGGGAGAACGCGGCGACGAACCGGTAGAGCAGCCAGACGACGCCGCAGACGGCGCCGAGGAGGACCGCCGAGGAGAGGACGACGAGAGCTGCCGTCCGTGGGTCGCCCGAACCGGACCGCTCCGGCGGTTCGTTCGTCACCGGCTCGCTAGTAACGGTACGTCTCCGGTTTGAATGGACCGTCCACCGGAACGTCGATGTAATCGGCCTGTTCCGGGGTCAGCCGCGTGAGCCGCGCTCCGAGCTTGTCGAGATGGAGCCGCGCTACCTCCTCGTCGAGGTGTTTCGGCAGCACGTGGACGCCCAGCGCGTAGCTCTCCGGCCGCTGGTGCAGCTCCAGTTGCGCGAGCACCTGGTTCGCGAAGCTCGAACTCATCACGAAACTGGGATGGCCGGTGGCGTTCCCGAGGTTCAGCAGCCGGCCCTCGGAGAGCACGAGGATCTGCCGGCCGTCCGGAAAGACCCAGGCGTCCACCTGGGGCTTGATGTTCTGCTGCCGGATCCCCGGCTCCGCCGCGAGCCCGGCCATGTCGATCTCGTTGTCGAAGTGGCCCACGTTCCCGACGATGGCGTTCCGTTTCATCCGCCGCAGGTGCTCCACGCCGATCACGCGGACGTTCCCGGTCGCGGTGATGAAGAGGTCCGCCTCCTCGACGATGTCCTCCAGCCGAACGACCTGATACCCGTCCATGAGCGCCTGGAGCGCGCAGATCGGGTCCACCTCGGTCACCACCACCCGGCACTTCTGGCCGGCGAGGGACTGCGCGGCGCCCTTCCCGACCTCGCCGTAGCCGAGCACCACGGCCAGCTTGCCGCTGAGCATCACGTCGGTGGCCCGCATCAGGCCGTCCACCAGCGAGTGGCGGATCCCGTAGACGTTGTCGAACTTGCTCTTGGTGACCGAGTCGTTGACGTTGATGGCCGGGAACAGGATCGCCCCTTCGCGGTGCATGCGCGCCAGGCGGTGGACCCCGGTGGTGGTCTCCTCGGTGACTCCGACGATCCCGGCGGCGAGTTCGCCGAACCAGCCGGGCCGTTCCTCGGCGGCGGCCGCGAGCAGCGCGTAGATGACCCCGAGTTCCTCGTTCTCCGCCGATTCCGGCGCCGGAACCGCCCCGGCGCGCTCGCATTCGACCCCCTTGTGCACGAGGAGGGTGGCGTCCCCGCCGTCATCGAGGATGAGGTTCGGTCCGCGCCCGTCCGGCCAGTCGAACGCCTGCGCCGTACACCACCAGTACTCGGCGAGCGTCTCGCCCTTCCAGGCGAACACCGCCGGCCCCCGCAGGTCGCCCGCGTCTCCGCCGCGTCCGGCCACCACCGCCGCCGCGGCGTGGTCCTGGGTCGAGTAGATGTTGCAGCTCGCCCAGCGAACTTCGGCGCCGAGGTCGAGCAGGGTCTCGATGAGGACGGCGGTCTGGATCGTCATGTGGAGGGATCCGGTGATCCGGGCGCCGGCGAGCGGCCGGGACGCCGCGTAGCGCTCCCGGATCGCCATCAGGCCCGGCATCTCGTGTTCCGCGAGTTCGATCTCGCGCCGTCCGAAGGCGATCGTTTCCGGCGAGAGGTCGGCCACCCGGTGAGGGACCCCGCCGAAGAGCGGAAGGCCGGTGTTCAGGAAGGCGCGGGTCGGAGCGGAGGTCTGGGGCACGAAGTGCTGGTCCTTTGGGAAGAGTGGCTGCTAGGCGCGCCGCCGGCCGCTGCCGAGGAAGGACGTGAACCCGAACCCTCCGGCGAGGGCCAGACCGGCGGTGACGATCTGGGCGCCGGTCGGTGCGAAGTAGACGCCGTTCATGGTCTGGAAGGGCCAGAGCCCCGCCGTCGCTCCCAGCAGCAGACCGAAGAGCGCGCCGAGGGTCGCCTGCGGATGGGCGCCGAGGAAGTATCGCACGAGCCGGGCGGCACCGGCGATGCCGAGCGCGATGCCGAAAAAGAACGGGAGGACGCCCCAGATGGCCGCAAGAATTGCGGACGGGTCCCACGGACTCGGGCCGAGGGTGTTCGCCAGCCGGTCGGCGGCGTTCAGGAACGGCAGGTACATCCCCATCAGGAGCAGCAGGGTGCTGCCGCTGATTCCGGGCAGCACCATCGCGAACGCGGCGACCGCCCCGGCCCCGAAGAATGCCGGCGCCGATGCCGCGAGCCCGGCGTCCGCCGGCGCCCCCCGGCCCGCCAGCAGGATCGGGAGCACCACGGCCGCTGCTCCCGCCGCCGCTCCCGCCCAGAAGGCCGGGCCGGGGCGCGTCGCCATCCGCCACAGCAGGGGAGCCCCGCCGAGCGTGAGCCCGAGGAAGAGCGCGAAGAACAGGACCGGCCAGGCAATGAAGGCGTCGCGGGCGGCGCCGGCGACGCCGAAGACCGCGACGAGCGCCGCTCCGACGGTTACCGCGAGCCGGGCTACCGAGGCGCGGCGGAGGCGTCCCGAGGTGATTTCCGCCACCGCGCCCACGAGCTCCGGATAGACCCCGGAGGCCAGGATCATGGTGCCGGCGCTCACCCCCGGGACGAGGCTGGCGAGCCCCGCGAGGACCCCGGCGACGGCGCAGCGCGCGAGGGAAACCGTCCGGCGGGCGGGCGGGCCGCCTTGCTCGCTCACCGCGTCAGTGTACGGAGGCCGGCGGCCCCTCCGGGACGCCCCGCTCGGCGATCGAGCCACAATTGGAGCGTGTTCGCCGTTCGCGACCTGGAGATTCCGGGACTCCGGGCGCTTTCCTTCGAGGTGCCGCCCGGAGGCGTCCTGGCGGTCTCCGGTCCGTCCGGATCGGGCAAGACCCGTCTGCTCCGGGCGCTGGCGGACCTCGACCCGCAACGCGGAAGCGTCCGGTGGGGCGGGCGGTCGTGCGCCGCGCTCCCGGCGCCCGAATGGCGCCGGCGGGTCGGACTTCTCCCCGCGGAGCCGCGTTTCTGGCGCCCGGTGGTCGGCCAGCACTTTCCGGAGTACGGGGACTCCCTCGCCGGGGAACTCGCGGGACTCCGGCTCGACCCGGCAGTCCGAAACGCCGACCCGGCGCTGCTCTCCACCGGGGAGCGTTCCCGGCTGGCGCTTCTGCGGCTGCTCCTGAACGCCCCCGAGGTCCTGTTGCTCGACGAACCCACCGCCAACCTCGACCAGGACAACCGGGCGCTCGTCATCGAGCGGATCGACCGGTACCGGAAGGAACGGGACGCCCCGGTGGTGTGGGTCTCGCATCTTCCCGAGGTCGTGGCGGCGGCGGACCGGGTGCTTGTCCTGCCGGACGGCGAGGTCTCGAGCCTTCCCGATCCGAGCCGGGCTCCCGTGGAGACTCCGGCGTGATCCCGCTCAGCTACTGGGATCTCGTCGCCGCCGCGGCGGCGGTCGTGCTGCTGGCGCTCGCGAACCGGATGGCGGGGCTTGGCGTCTCCCGCCAGCTCCTCTGGCTCGCCGCGCGGGGGTCGGCGCAGCTCCTCCTGCTGGGGCTCGTGCTCCGCTTCGTGCTCGGAACGAGCCACCCGGTGATCGTCGGGCTGATGGCGCTCTTCATGCTCGGGGTGGCGGCGCGGGAGGTGAAGATCCGCCAAGCGCGGCCGCTGGCAGGACGCTGGGGGTATCTCGCCGGGGCCCTGGCGATGTTCCTGTCGTCCTTCCTGTTCACCGTCTTCGCGCTCGCGGCGGTACTCGGTCCGGATCCCTGGTGGGCCCCCCGGTTCTCCATTCCGCTGCTCGGAATGCTGCTCGGGAACACCATGAACGGGGTCTCGCTCTCCACCGAACGGCTGACCGAGGCGGTGGTCCGCAGCCGCGAGGTGATCGAGCAACGGCTGGCTCTCGGGGAAACGCGGGAAGCGGCGGTGTCCGACATCGCCCGGGAGAGCGTTCGCGCCGGGCTGATCCCCATCTTCAACGCGATGGCGGCCGCCGGGGTGGTGAGCCTGCCCGGAATGATGACCGGGCAGATCCTCGCCGGCGCCTCGGTGGACCAGGCGGTCCGCTACCAGATCCTGATCCTGCTGCTGATCGCCGCCGGGACCGGTTTCGGGGTGCTGGCGGTGGTGCGGGTGGTTTCCCGGCGGCTCTTCGACGACCGCCACCGGCTGCGTCTCGATCGCCTCGCCGCCTGAAGAACCCTCGGGCAACCCCCGCCGGTATGGGATACTGCCCGGCTTCCGGAGGAGCCTTCCGCATGTCTCGAAACCGTATGTCCGTCCTGCTGCTTGCGCTTCTCGCCGCCTGCGCCGTCGCGGCGCCGCTCGCCGCCCAGGAGGAGGCCATTCCCTACCCGGTGCCCGACCGCACCGACGGCGAGGGTCCCTGGGACCGGGTGATCCTGCGCGGTCCCATCGTGATCGACGGCACCGGGGCGCCGCCGTACGGCCCGGTGGACATCATCGTCGAGGGGAACATCATCCGCTCGATCCACAACGTGGGCACCGGGGTCACCCCGATCCACGAGGAGGACCGGCCGGTGGCGCAGCCCGGGGACCACGAGATCCGGCTCGAAGGGCACTACATCCTGCCAGGGTTCCTGGACATGCACCTCCACCAGCACTACGAGGGAGAGGGGCAGCGCGTCCCGACCGAGTACATCCACAAGCTGTGGATGGCGCACGGGATCGCCACCGGGGCCGACGTCGGCAACTTCAACACGCGCTGGCTCCTGCACCACGCCGAGCGTTCCTGGAACAACGAGATCACCTCGCCCCGGATCGAAACGTTCGTGGTCTTCGGGCGCGACGGCGAGGAGCCGGTCACCAATCCGGACGCGGCCCGCCGCTGGGTCCGGTGGGTCAAGGAGCAGGGCGCCGACGGGATCAAGTTCTTCGGCGCCGCGCCGCGCATCTTCCGGGCGGCCCTCGACGAGGCGGCGAAGGTGGGGCTCCTCTCCACCACCCACCACGCCCAGCTCGACGTGGTGGGGATGAACGCGCTCGACACCGCGCGCGCCGGCCTCACGTCCATGACCCACTGGTATGGGCTGCCGGAGGCCATGTTCGTGGACAAGACGATCCAGCACTACCCGTTCGATTACAACTACAACAACGAGTACCACCGGTTCACCCAGGCCGGACGCCTCTGGGCGCAGGCCGCGCCGCCGTTCTCCGAGAAGTGGAACGAGGTCATGAACGAGATGCTGGAGCTGGACTTCACGATCCACCCGACGTGGGTGGCCTACATCGCCACCCGGGACCTCATGCGCCAGCAGCGGAGCGAGTGGCATTCCGTCTACACCCACCCGAACCTCTGGGAGTTCTACCGCCCGAGCGCCATCAACCACGCCTCCTACTTCTTCGACTGGACCACCCAGGTGGAGCTGAACTGGAAGGAGAACTACCGGCTCTGGATGGCGTTCGTGAACGAGTTCAAGAACCGGGGGGGGCGCGTCGTGGTCGGTAGCGATTCCGGCTACACGTTCAACCTCTACGGGTTCGGCTTCGTGCAGGAGATGGAGCTCTTCCAGGAGGCCGGGTTCCACCCGCTCGAGGTGATCAAGGCCGCAACGCTCGACGGAGCCGAGTACCTCGGGCTCGGCGAGCAACTCGGGAGCATCGAGGAGGAGAAGATCGCCGACTTCGTGATCCTCGAGGAGAACCCGCTCCACAACCTGAAGGTGCTCTACGGCACCGGCACGGTGCGGCTGAACCACGCCACCGCCCGGACTGAGCGCATCGGCTCCATCAAGTACCTGATGAAGGACGGCATCCTCTACGACACCCGGAAACTGCTCACCGATGTGCGCGAGACCGTTCGCGCCGCCCGCGCCGAGCAGGGCCTCCCGCCCCCGCCGATCCCGCTCTTCCTCGAGGACGACCCCGACCACGAGTACCCCAAGCCCACGAAGCGCTAACGGGAAGGGACCGCCGGTCTTCAGACCGGCACGCGCGGCGCCCCGCGCCGCGCACTTCGTAACGCTGGACCGCTTTGAGGGCGTTTGCGGCTTGGAACGCCGGCTTCAGCCGGCACGCGGGCCGCAGGCCCGCAAAGCGCGTAGGGCCGTTCCGCCTTACGGTGCGCCCGATTCGGAAATCGCTTCGGCGCGCAACTTCAGGCCCAGCGCGCCCAGAACCCTGAGAACGGTGTCCAGCGTGGGATTGCGCTCCCCTGAGAGCGCTTTGTAAAGGCTCTCACGGGACAGGCCGGCGTCGGAGGCGACCCGTGACATTCCCTTGGCGCGGGCGATGTCGCCCAGGGCCTTGGCGACGAACGCGGCATCGCCGTCTGCCTCCTCCATGCAAGCCTCCAGATAGGCAGCCATTTCCTCCGGCGTGCGGAGATGTTCGGCAACGTCGTAGGGTGAAGTAACGGTCTTGGTCATGGTTTCTACCTAGAGGTCTCGTGCGAGGCTCTGAGCGGTCCGAACGTCGTCGCTCTGGGTACGTTTGTCGCCGCCGGTGAGCAACACCACGGTCATGCGGCTCTGCTTCTTGAAGTACACCCGATAGCCCGGTCCGTAAGCGATCCGCAGTTCCGAGACTCCTTCGCCCACGGGCCTGACATCGCCTGGATTTCCGGCGGCCAGCCGTTCGACCCGAACAAGGATGCGCGCCCGGGCACGGACATCCCGCAAGCCGTCGAGCCACCTGGCGTAGGTTTCCGTCTTGCGGATCGCGAACACGGACAGAATGTAGCCACGGGGCTACAGATTGTCAATCGTCCACGTCCGAGAGGTGGTCGGGTGGCCCAGCGTCGTCCTGCTTTCCCGGTATCCCGACTCGTGGTGAAGGATCAGCGGTCCCCACGCCCGGTGGGCCGGCCGGCCAGAGTCTTGCCGTTTCCCGTCAGCGTGGCAGGTACTTCTTCGGATACATCGCCACCACGGTGTAGTGCGGGTCCACAACGTTCCCGATCCGCGCCTTCCCCACCTGCGACAGAAGTTGCAGCGCCTCCCAGCGGTCGAGGCCGTAGTCGTCCTCGAGCCAGAAGATGATCTCGGTGTGGGCGATCCGGAAGGCGTCCATCAGCGGCCGCACCGAGCCCGCGACCATGAGGTATTCGTCGTTCTCGATCCGGGGCCAGGCGATGGACTTGCCCTTGATCACGTCGAACTCGAAGGTCACCTCGGCGGTGGTCTCGAGCCCGGTGCCGGTGATCTCGCCCTCACCCTGCAGGGCGTGGATGTCCCCGAAGTAGAAGTAGGCGCCGGGCTCGAAGACCGGCAGGTACACGGTCACCCCCTCGCGGATCTCCGGGGTGTCCATGTTGCCGCCGAAGTTCCCCGGGGCGGCAACCCAAATGACCTCGCCCCGGTCCGGCGCGACCGCCATCCGCCCGATCATCGGCTCGAGTTCGACGGTCACCGGGTCCTTGCCGCTCGCCGGCAGCTCAAGGGTGCCGGTGTTCGCCTCGAGGTCCAGCACCCACTCGAAACGGCGCTCGGGGACGGGTTCGTGGAGCATGGCGGTCTGGGGCGTCATGGTGAGCGCTGCGAACCCGGTCGAGGTTCCCGAGAACGCCCGGTCCTGGTTGAGTTGCAGCCGGACCACCCTGATTGCGAGCGTGTCGCCGCGCTCCGAGCCCTCGATGTAGATGGGGCCGACCTCACCCGCGAGGTGCCGGTCCTCCTCGGGCATGAAGGCTGCGCCCATGGTCTCGCTGATCAGCGTGTCCCCGGGCGCGATCCGCAGCACCGGCTCCCGGACAGCGAAACTCTGGTAGCCCCGCTCCGGGATGAAGGTGTGGGTCCGGCCTTCCTGCGCGGTCACGGAAGGCGCGCTGAACAACACGCCCAGCAGGATGGCGGCGGGACGAACACGGCGGTAGCGGACGGGGGAGTCGGTATTCATGGGTTCGATTCTATGGAGGTCCGGTCGTCGCGCTTGCCGGCGACGGCCGGAGTCAGGCGGTACTCTCCGTTCCAGGAAGGCTTACCACCATGACGAAAACCAACGATCCGAGTTCCCGCAGTCCCGGCGTTACCCGCCGTCAGGTGCTCGCCGGCGCTGGCGCCGGCACGGCAGCCATGCTCCTGGAACCGGGCCGCGTTCAGGCGGCGGCGCCGCAGGGCGGGACCGTCGTCTTCACGAACACCACCGTCGCGAACCCGGACGCCGTGCAGGACGACGTGGCGCTCGCGGTCCAGGACGGCCGGATTGCGGCGATCGGTCCGACCGACACCGTCCTCGCCGACTATCCCGGCGCCGAGCGGTACGACGGCCGCCACCGGGCGCTCGTCCCGGGCCTCGTCAACACCCACGCCCACATGCGGGCGGTGATCGCACGGGGCTTCAACGAGGACTTCGGTTTCCCGAACACCGCGAACCTGTCGGTCTCGCCAGCCGGCCTGCTGGAGGGCGAGGAAGGCAATCTGATGGTGCAGGTCGCGGCGCTCGAGGCCATCCGCACCGGGACCACGACCATCGTCGAGTACACCGGGAACGTCCAGCGGGAGGCCGAGGTGCTGGCCGACTCCGGGCTCCGCTGCGTCCTCGCGGAGGGGATCCGCGACGCGGAGAACGTGCCCGGGCCCATGTCCACGCGGGCGATGGCGGAGTCGGTCAGCGAGACGCCCCGGTTCTCGGAGCGGCTGCGGGACGAGGGCATGGAACGGATCAGCGACCTGTTCAGTACCTGGCACGGGGCGCGGAACGGCCGCATCTCGGTGTTCCCGGCCGCCTCGCTCGCCGAGACCTCGTCGCCTGAACTGCTCCGGGCGGTGCGCGAGTTCGCCGACAGGCACGATCTCGGCTACACGATCCACCTGAACCAGAGCCGCGCCGAGTACGAGTTCATGGTCCTGCACCACGGGATCCGGCCGACCGAGTACCTGGACCGGCACGGCTTCCTCGGTCCCCGGCTGTTCGCGGCGCACGCACGCTACGTCAACCACGAGGAGGTCGCACTGCTCGGCAGGTCGCGCACCATCATCGCCCACCAGGCGGGGATGGCGTCGAACCGCGGCATCAGTCCGCCCATTGCGGAGCTGCGGACGGCCGGCTGTCCCATCGCGCTCGGGACCGACAACAACACGAACGACGTCTTCCAGGTGATGCGCATCGCCATGTTGACCGAGCGGATCCGGCGCAATCGCGACGGGGACGAGGTTCCCGGCCTGTCGCCTCAACCGGAAGACGTCCTCGCGGACGCGACCCAGGGCGGCGCGCAGGCCGTCAACCAGGCCGACGACCTCGGCACCCTGGAGGTCGGGAAGAAGGCCGACCTCCTGGTCGTGAACACGCTGCGGGCCCACCTGGTGCCGGCGGGAAGGTTCATCTCGGCGCTGATCCACAGCGGGCATCCGGGCGATATCGAGTCGGTCATGGTGGACGGCCAGTTCGTCATGCGTGACCGCACGGTCCTCACCATGGACGAGGAAGCCCTCCTCCGGGAGGCCGACGCGGTCGGCCGCCGGATCTGGGGCCACGTGCAGGAGGTGAGCCCGTACACCGTGCCCCGCCTCCCGCGCCCGGGCTGACGCTTACGGCTTGGAACGCCGGCTTCAGCCGGCACACGCGGTGCTCCGCACCGCGCACCGCGCAACGCTGCTCGCGCAAGGTGACGCGTACGGCTTGGAACGCCGGTCTCCAGACCGGCACGCCCGGTGCTCCGCACCGCGCACCGCGCAACACAAGCCGGAAGGTCGGTCCA
>VXNL01000033.1 GCA_009840635.1 Acidobacteriota bacterium
GGGGGGGGGGGGGGGGGGGGGGGGGGGGGGGGGGGGCCCCCCCCCCCCCCCCCCGTGCCGGTCTGGAGACCGGCGTTCCAGCCAAACCCTCCGCTACTCTGTCCCCGTGCCACCCGACGGCAACCCGCCTCCGTCCGGCTCCGGCGACGAGCGCTACCTGGCCCGCCGCGCGGGCTCCGTGAGTCTCGGCGTCGTCTTCTCCCGGCTCACCGGGCTGGTGCGGGAGCAGACGCTCGCCTTCCTGTTCTCGACTCCGCTGCTCGACGCCTTCTACGCGGCCTACACCTTCCCCAACACGCTTCGGGAGATGCTCGCCGAGGGGGCGCTCTCCAAGGCGTTCGTCGCCACCTTCGCGGCCGTGGACCAGGGAGACGGCAGGGAGGCCGCGCACCGGCTGCTAGGGCGCGTTCTCCGGGTCCTGCTCCCGGTAAGCCTCCTGGTCACCGCGGCCGGCGTGGTGTTCGCGCCCCAACTGGTGGACTTCGTGTTTTCGCGGGGAGCCTTCGACACGCCGCTTCCCGAGTCCCTTCGATTCGGTGTCGAAACGCCGCGGGAGCTGGCCGTCTGGCTGACCCGGATCATGTTCCCGTTCATCGCCTGCGCGTCGGTCGCGTCGCTCTTCATGGGCGGCCTGCAGGCGCGGAACTCCTTCTTCCTGCCGGCGGTGGCCTCGTCGTTCTTCAACGTCACCACCATCGTCTTCGCGGCGATGGGATTCCTCGCCGCTCCCCGGCTGGGGCTCCACCCGATGGCGGGACTCGCGCTGGGGGTGCCGCTCGGAGGACTCGTCCAACTGTTCGTGCAGTGGCGCTGGTTCCGCCGGGACGGCTACCGCCCGGTTCCCACCGGAGGGATGCGGGAGACCGTTTCCGATCCGGCCTTTCGGCGGGTGTGCCGCCTCTTCGCACCCGCGGCGGCGGCTGCCGGGACGCTCCAGATCAACGTCATCATCTCGAGGCACTTCGCGTCCGCGGGAACCTCGTGGCTCGCCTGGTTCGCGATGGCGTACAGGCTCGTGCAACTTCCCTCAGGCCTGATCGGGGTGGCCCTTTCGAGCGCGACGCTTCCGGCGCTCACGCGGGCCGCCGGCCGCAGCGACCGGGAGGGATTCGGCCGGGTGCTCGGGCAGTCCGGCCGGCTCATGCTGATGCTGACGTTCGCCGCCGCGGCGGGTCTCGTCGGGATCGCGGCACCGTTCGTGGCCCTCATCTACCAGCGGGGAGCCTTCAGTCCCGAAGACGCCCGGCAGGTATCCCTCGTGCTCTCCATCTTCGCGCTGGGCCTTCCCGCCTTCGGGGCCACCAAACTCCTCACCGACGCCTTCTTCGCGCTCGGCAGCACCCGCCCGCCGCTCCTCGTCGCCGCCATCGGCACGGTGGTGACGTGGTTTGCGACCCGGAGCTTCGTGGTCGTCGCGGGGTTCGGCCATCTGGGCCTGCCACTCGCGACCGTCTGCGTGGCGTGGTTCTCCGCGGGGCTGCTCTCGGCGCTGCTGGCCGGGAGACTGGGCTCGGACGCATCTGGACGACCCTATGCGCGAGCCCTGTTCGGCGAGGTTGCCGGAGCCGGCCTCCGGGCGCTGCCGGTGGCGGCCGCCACCGGCGGTGCGGCGTGGCTGCTCGTGCAGTTCGCCGGTGATCGTCTGGTTCCGGGTGCCTGGGCGGCTGCGGCGACCACCCTGGTCGCCACCGCGGCGGGGGCGCTCGGCTTTGTGTTCGCCGCGAGGTTGTTGGCGCCGCGCGAATGGGAGCCGATCCGGGACGCGCTCGCCGCGCTGGGAGAGCGGTTCGGCCTTGGGGGCGGGCGGCGCGGAGGACCGGGCCGATGAGCGGCGCCGCGCAAAAAGCCGGCAGGACGCCCCGCCCGGACCCGCGAGCGGAAGAGTTCCTGGACCACCTCCGGGTGGAGCGGCGCCTCTCGGCAAACACGCTCGATGCCTACCGCCGGGATCTGGGCAAGCTGGACGCGTTCAGCGGGAACCGGCCGCTCGCCGAACTGGGCACGGGCGACCTGCAGCGCTTCCTGACGCATCTTCACCGCCGCGGCCTTGCGTTCCGCTCGATCCAGCGGATCACTTCCGCGGTCCGCGGCGCCTACGCCTTCTGGCAGTCCGAGGGGCTCATTGAGCGCGACCCCACCGAGGGAATCACGGTGGCGCGGGCCCTCCCGGGGCTGCCCCGCTACCTGACTCCGGACGAGGTCGAACGGCTGCTCGCCGCGCCCGACGACTCGCCGTTGGGACTCCGCGACCGGGCCATGCTCGAGATGCTCTACGCGACCGGTCTCCGGGTGTCCGAACTCGTGGGTCTCAGGACAACCGATGTGGTGCCGGCCCGCGACGACACGCCGGGCTACGTCACCGTGACCGGGAAGGGGGACAAGGCGCGCATCGTCCCCTACGGAGACGTCGCGGCGGCAACCCTGGACGCGTGGATGGCGGAGGGCCGCCCGCGGGTCCTGGGAGAGGGAACCCCGAAGGCCGGTTCGTCGTGGCTGTTCGTCACCGCTCGCGGCGGCGCCATGACCCGCCAGCGGTTCTGGCAGATCGTCCGGACCCGCGGAGAACAGGCGGGGATCCCGCGCCGTTTCTCGCCCCACGTCCTGCGGCATTCGTTCGCGACGCACCTGCTCGAGCGGGGGGCGGACCTCAGGAGCCTGCAGCAGATGCTCGGCCACGCCTCGATCTCCACCACCCAGATCTATACCCACGTGACCGAGGAGCGGCTGCGCCGGGTATACGACCAGCACCATCCGCGTGCCCGGCGGGGCGGTTCCTGAGCCGCGGAATGGGTTCGCCGGCCGGCGGCGGGGGCTCGCTGACTCCCGACTCGTTGCCGGAAGAGCAGGCGAGGGAGGTGCGCCGGATGGCCGGGGAACTGCGGTCCGGAGCGGTGGTGGCCTTCCCGACCGAAACCTTTTACGCCCTCGGCGCGGACCCGCGCTCGCCCGAGGCGGTGGCCGAGGTGTTCCGGCTCAAGGGTCGTCCGGGGGACCGCCGGCTCCCCTGGATTGCGGCCAGCCGGGCACAGGTGGAGGCGGTCTGTGTTCTCCCCGCGCAGGCGGCCGCCCTCGCGGATCGGTGCTGGCCGGGTCCGGTGACCCTCGTGCTGCCCCGCCGCGCGGACAGGGAGGACACCGTGGCGGTTCGGGTGAGTTCGCATCCGCTGGCCCGGGCGCTCGCCGCGGCGCTCGGCCATCCGGTGATCTCGACGAGCGCCAATCCGACCGGCGCTCCCCCGCTCACCACCGCGGCCGAAGTGCGCGAGACCTTCGCTGGCCGCGGCGCCGGGAGCTTTCGAGTTCTGGACGGAGGCCGGACGCCGGGAGGGGAACCCTCGGTCATCGTGGACATGACCGGCGATTCGCCGCGGGTGCTGCGGGGGAGGCTCGATGGTCTGGGGAGCGAATCCCCCACAGCGCCGTGATGGCACCGCCGGCGTTCCAAGCCGTACGTGCCTTCCCGCCGGTCGGCGCCGCGCGCTCCTACTCCCCTGAGGAGGTCTCGCTGGCTTCGAAGCGGCGGACGAAGTCCTTCTGCTCCGGCGTGAGGTCCTTGGGCACCGCAATCCGGACTCGAACCACCAGGTCGCCGTGATCCCCGCCGGGACGGGGCATCCCCCGTCCGGGGACCCGGAGGGCGGCGCCGCCGGAGATTCCCGCCGGAATGCGGATGCGGACGGGGTCCCCGAGGGTCGGAACCTCGATCTCCCCGCCGAGCGCCGCTTCCGCGAAGCGGATGGGGACTTCGATCTCGAGGTTGTCTCCCTCGCGCCGGAACCGCGGGTGGCTCGCGATGCGGACGGTGAGCATCGCGTCGCCGTCGGGCGTCCGCACCTTCAGGCGAGCGCCGTCGCGGACCCCCGGCGGGATCCGGACCCGGTAGGAACCGGTCCGGCCGGTGTGGAGTTGCCGGAGCGCGCCGCGGTACGCCTCCTCGAGGCTGATCTCCACGACGCCGGTCCGCCCGGCCGTATCCGCCGGGGGCCCCGGCGGCCGATACCGGGTGGAAGGGGGCCATCCCGGCGCCCTCCGTGATCTTCCTTCGAGGGGGCCGAAAGGCGAGTCCGGCCCGAACAGGTGGTGGAAGAAACTGGAGAAGTCGCCGAAGGCGCGCGGATCGGGCCGTGCCCCGCCCCCCGTCCCCGCCGCCCCGGGGCGGGTCGTGCGGACGTGCCGCGCCCAGTCGGGCCCCAACTGGTCATACCGGCGGCGCCGGTCCGGATCGGAGAGAACCTCGTAGGCCTCGCCGATTTCCTTGAAGCGCTCCGCGGCCTGGAGGTCGCCCGGATTCAGGTCGGGGTGGTGTTTTCGCGCGAGGCGCCGGTAGGCCTGTTTGATCGCCTGCGCATCGGCCTGCTCCCCGACTCCCAGGACGGCGTAGTAGTCGCGGTACTTCAAGAGGCGGACCGCCCGGATACCGGGCTCGCCACCGGCGTGGCGCTAATGCATCGGCAGGCGGTCGGGTTCGGGACCCGCGCCGATGGTCGGGGCGGGGCCCAGGTCCGGGAAGATGATCGGGATGGTCTCCTCGAGGCTGGAGACCAGGTGGATCTGCAGCGCGTCCCGGATCTCGTCCGGCACGTCCTCGAGCAGGGCCCCCTCGTTCAGCCGGGGCAGGATCACTTCCTTGATGCCGTAGCGATGCGCCGCGAGCAGCTTTTCCTTGATCCCGCCGACGGGAAGCACGTGGCCGGTCAGGGTGATTTCCCCGGTCATCGCCAGTTCGGGCCGGCACGTGGTTTCGGTCAGGACCGAGATCAGCGCCGCGACCAGCGTGATCCCCGCGGAGGGACCGTCCTTCGGCGTCGAGCCTTCCGGCACGTGGAAGTGGATGTCCGACTTCCGGTAGAAGCCCGTCTGGATTCCGTAGGCGGCTCCGTGCTCCCGCACCCACGAGAGGGCGGCGGTCGCCGACTCCTTCATGACGTCGCCGAGCTGGCCGGTCAGGGTCAGCCGGGTGTTTCCCTTCATGCGGGACGCTTCCGCGAAGAGGAGATCTCCTCCAATCGGCGTCCACGCGAGTCCCACGGCCACTCCCGGCACGCTGACGCGCTCCACCAGCTCCCTGGACAGTGAGGTCGGCGCGCCCAGCAAATCGCTCACGACTTCCGGCGTGACCTGGAGCGGGCCGTCCTCGCCTTCGGCGAGCTTCCGGACCGCCTTGCGGCAGATCTTCGCGATGGACCGCTCCATGTTGCGGAGTCCGGCCTCCCGTGTGTAGTCCCGGATGATCAGGGCGAGCGATTCGCGGTCGAAGACCGGCTGGTCGTCTTCCTTGTCGAGCCCGTGGTTCTCGAGCTGGCGCGGAATGAGGTGACGGGTCGCGATCTGGATCTTCTCCTCCTCGGTGTATCCCTGGAGGTGGAGGATCTCCATCCGGTCCTTGAGCGCGGGCGGAACCGGATCCATCATGTTGGCGGTGGCGATGAACAGGACGTCCGACAGATCGAACGCCAGATCCAGGTAGTGGTCCCGGAAGGTGTCGTTCTGCTCGGGGTCGAGGACCTCGAGGAGCGCTGAACTGGGATCGCCCCGGAAGTCCATCCCGAGCTTGTCCACCTCGTCCAGCATGAAGACGGGGTTTCGGGTGCCCGCCCGGACGAGGCCCTGGATGATCTGGCCGGGGAGCGCTCCGATGTAGGTGCGGCGATGTCCGCGGATCTCCGCTTCGTCGCGGATCCCTCCGAGGCTGAGGCGGACGAATTCGCGGCCGACGGCCTTCGCGATCGACCGGCCGAGGCTCGTCTTGCCGACGCCCGGCGGTCCCGCGAAGCAGAGGATGGGTCCCTTCTGGTCGGGTTTCCTCTCCCGTACCGCCAGGAACTCGAGGATGCGGTCCTTGACCTTCTCGAGGTCGTAGTGGTCCGCTTCGAGGATGTCCTTGGCGCGCGGAATGTCGTACTTGTCCTCGGTCCGCTTGTCCCAGGGGACCCGGACCAGCCAGTCGAGGTACGTCCGCCCCACGGTGTACTCCGCCGAGGCGGGAGGAATGCGGCCGAGCCGCCGGAACTCCCGCAGCGCCTCCTTCTCGGCCTCCTCGGGCATCCCGGCCTTCTCGATCTTCTCCCGGAGCTCGTCCATCTCCTTGGTGGAGTCGTCGCCCTCGCCCAGCTCCTTCTGGATGGCCTTCATCTGCTCGCGCAGGAAGAACTCACGCTGGGTGCGGCCGACCTCGCTCTTGACCTTGGACTCGATGCTCCGCCCGAGATCGCGCACCTGCTTCTCCCGCAGGATCGCCGCGTAGGCGAGCCCCAGCCGGTCCTCGATGGAAAGCGTCTGGAGGATCTCCTGACGCATCTCGGTGTTCAGGCTCGGCAACTGCTCCGCGACGAAGTCGGCCAGTTGACCGGCGCTCCCCACGCGGGCGAGCTGGGTCTTCATGACCTCCCGGGCGCGGGGGAAGAGATCCGTCTTGATCATCTCCTGGAGTTCTTCCCGGATCTTCCGGGTCAACGCTTCGAACTCCACGGTCTTGTTGGCGCCCACCGTTCCGTCCAGAACGCGGATGTCGGCGCGCACGTAGGGCTCCGTCTGCACGATCCGCTCGACCCGGAACCGGAAACTGCCCCGAATCACGATCCGGACGGTCCCCTCGCGCATCCGGACCTGCTTCTCGAGCCGGGCCGCGGTGCCTACCCGGTAGAGATCGTCCTCACCGGGATGGTCCACGGCATCGTCCTTCTGGGTGAGGACCGCGAGCATCACCTTGCCGGTGCCCGACGGATCGGCCTCGGCGGCCTCGCGCGTCGCGTCGCGGAGCATCTGGATAGTGCTCTTGCGGCCGACAGAGAGCGGCAGGAAGGAATGCGGGAACACCACGATGTCCCGGAGGGGCAGGACCGGCACCATGCGGTGTACCTGGCCCTGGGGCGAGCCTGATTCGGTTGGGGGGCCTTTCACCGGATCGGACATCGGAGCGTTTCTCCCTCGAATGGGGTTGGTATCCGGCTGGAGCCGGAACCCGGAGAGTGCGTCCCGGATTGCGCCGGAACGCGCGATGAGCCTAGCACATGGGATCTTTCTTTGCGTGACACGTTGTCAACATCCTCATAAGTCATTGATATAAGGCTTATTAGGCGTGACGGAAAGGGCACTAAAATATTAGTCGCGTCTTGTTATATTCTGGTCAGCCAAACGTGACCTCGTCCGGAAGCTCGTTCACGTCGTCCGGCTGGATGGGAAAGTGCTCGGAAAGGAAGCCTCCGATGCGGCGAACCCCGTGTTCGAGGCCGTCGGCGATGCCGTTTTCGCGGATGTGGCTCGTGATTTCAAGTGCGATCTCGTTCCAGGCCTCCTCGCCCACCTTTTCGTTGATCGCCCGGTCCGCCACGATCTCGAACCGGTGGGACCGGACCGCCAGGAACAGGAGGACCCCGGATCCGTCCTTCGTGCGGTCCACGCCCAACCGGAAGAACTCGCGCACCGCCCGCTTGCGCGCGTTTTCCAGCGGCAGGAGCCGCGCCACCACGTGGACCCGCAGTTCACCCGAGGTTTCCCGCTCGGCTTCGGAAATCGCGGTGGCGATCCGGTCGAGGTCCTTTTCGGACAGGTGCGACCGGAGGGGCTTCGGAACGCGCATGGTCAGGCCGCCTGGAGTCCTTCTCGCATCACCAGCTCCCGCTGGCGCCACCGCCGCCGAAGCCGCCGCCGCCGCCGACGAAGCCTCCGAGACCACCCCCGAAACCACCTCCGCGGAACCCCGGGGAACCCCAGAGCATGCCCCCGCCGCCGGGGATTCCCGCGTAGCCCCAGCCGCTGCGGCTGCCGGCGGTCGCCCTGGTGAAGGCCGTGGCGCCGAAGCCGGAAAGGAGGCCGAGCGGCACCAGCCAGAAGAGGGAGCCGACCCCGATCATCAGGAAGCCCAGCAGCGCCGCGATGCCGCCCCCGGCCGCCGCGGCTCCGGCGGGATGAAAGGCGTTTCCGATGTAACCCAGCAACTGGAGCAGCAGGAGGGCGCCGACCAGGACCAGGGTCGAAACCCCCCGCCGCGCCGGCCGGCGTCGCCCGGCCGGGTTCGTTCCGGCGCCGGCGCCCTCGTATTCGCCCCGCGCCGCCTGCGCGATGGCGACGGCGGTGGCGCCGAAGCCGCCCGCGAAATCTCCAGCCGCGAACCGCGGCGCCAGTTCGTCACGGATGATGCGTCCCGCCAGACCGTCGGGAATCACCGCCTCCAGGCCGTATCCGACCTCGATCCGTGCCCTGCGGTCGTCCCGGGAGACCACCACCAGGGCGCCGTTGTCGGTCTCGGCCTGCCCGATCTGCCAGGCCTCCGCGAGCCGCAGGCTGAAGTCCTCGATCGCGCCGTCGATCTGCCGAACGCTGACCACGACGAGCTGGACCGAGGTCTCGGATTCGAGGCGGGCGAGAAAGTCCGCGAGCTGCGCTTCCTCGGCCGCTGACAACAGGTCCGCCTGGTCCACGACCCGGCCGGTCATTTCCGGCAGCGGTGTCTCCTGGCCGAAGGCGGCGCCCTGAACGGCGAGGCAGAGGACGGCGGCGCCCAGCGGACGCCGGGAAAACCGCAGCGTCAACGGCTGAAGTCCACCTCGGGCGCCGTCTCGGCGCCCTCCTCGGCCTCGAAGTAGGCCGCCTCGCCGAAGTCGAAGAAACCGGCCACGATGCGCGTGGGGAATCCGCGCCGCCGCGTGTTGTAGGCCTGGGCCGCTTCGTTGAAGCGCCGGCGTTCGACCGCGATCCGGTTCTCGGTGCCCGCCAGTTCATCCTGGAGGCTCAGGAAGTTCTGGTTGGCCTTGATGTCGGGGTAGCGCTCGACAACCACCATGAGGCGGGAGAGTGCGCTCGACAGCGCTCCCTGGGCCGCTTCGAACTGCGCCAGCGCCTGCGGATTCTGCAGGTCGCTCGCCGAGAGCTGGACGCCGGTGGCACGGGACCTTGCCGATATCACCGCTTCGAGCGTCTCCCGTTCGAAATCGGCGGCGCCCTGGACCGTCGCCACCAGGTTCGGCACCAGGTCGGCGCGGCGCTGGTAGACGTTTTCGACCTGGGACCAGCCGGCGGCCACCGCTTCATCCAGCGACACCAGGCCGTTGTAGGCCGAAGAGACGTAGAAGAACAGGATGACGGCTACCAGGAGGAGCGCGGCGAGCGCGAGCCCGCAGCCGAGAAGGACGAGTTTCTTGTTCATGGAGTCAGTGGGCTCAGGGGTACGCGGCCCGCGGCGGAGCGGGACGCGCTCCTAGCGGTCGCGGTCGTAACCGGTCACCGGTTCGGTGCCGGGAAGGAAGGCTTCGAGAATCGTGTTGGGGCCGCCGCCCGAGGGCTGTCCGCTCTCCAGGTCCACCTGGACGAGCGCCACCGTGGGCGGCGCCGGGAAACCCTGCCGCGGTGGATCGGCGCGTCCGTTCTGCATGAAGTGCACCCAGGCGGGCAGCGCCACCCGGGCCCCGCTCTCCCGCTCTCCGAGCGTCTCGTTGTTGTCGTTGCCCACCCAGACGCCGGCCGCGATCTCCGGGTCGAAGCCGATGAACCAGGCGTCGGTGAATTCGTTGGTGGTCCCGGTCTTGCCCGCCACCGGCCGGCCGACCTGACGCGCCCGAACCGCCGTGCCGCGGGCCACCACGCCCTCCAGCAGGTGCGTGATGACGTAGGCGAGATCGGCGGGAATCACCGAGGCGGTCTCGGGATAGAACCGCTCCAGCTCCCGGCCGTCGCGGTCCGTGATCCGGGAGACGAAGTACGGCTCCATCCGGACGCCCTGGTTGGGGAACGCGCTGTAGGCGGAGATCATCTCGAGCAGGGTGACGTCGCTCGAGCCGAGCGTGATCGAGAGGACGGGGAGGAGTTCCCCCCGGATGCCGAGCCGGCGCGCCAGGGCCACGACGTTTTCGGGGCCGATGTCGTGGACCATCCGTACTGCCGGCACGTTGCGCGAACCCTCGAAGGCCTTCCGCATGGTGATCCAGCCGCGGTGTTCCCCGTCGTAGTTGTGGGGTTCGTAGGGCTCGTCGCGGACCGGGTCGATCCAGGTGAACGGTTCGTCGAGCAGGAGCGAGGTCGGCGCGAGCCGTCCCGTGGCGAGCGCGGCTCCGTAGGCGAAGGGCTTGAACGACGAGCCCGGCTGCCGGCGCGCCTGGATGGCCCGGTTGAACTCGCTGCGCTCGAAGTCGAACCCTCCGACGACGGCCTGGATCGCCCCGGTATCGATGTCGAGCGCCAGGAAGGCGCCCTCGGCCAGCGGCTCCTGCTCGAGCCGCACGAAGAGGGGACGTTCCAGATCGAGCCGTCCCTTTTCGGAGTCCGCGGCGGTTTCGGTCCCCGGTTCGGAGTCGTTGGCCAGAATGCGGAACCACCCGACGTCGCCGACCCCGAACAGCTCGTCTGCGGACCGGAAGGTCCAGGCGAGCGCCTCGCGATCCACCCCGCCGCGGTAGTCCGCGATCCGGATCTCCGGCTCCGGCCCCGCCACGGTGACCACCCCGCGGACCACCGAGCCGATGGCGAGGGGAGCGCTCCAGGAATCGTCCTCGTACTCCGCCGGCTCGACTCCCTCATCGAGGACGTTCTTTGCGAACCCCCGGAACCCCATCCGCTTGTCGTGGGCGCGGAGCGCCAGCTCCACCGCGTCGGTGGCGGTTCGCTGCATGCGGCTGTCGAGCGTCGTGTAGACGCGGAGGCCGCCGCGGTAGGTCCTCGAGTCTCCGTAGTGGTCGCGCAGGTAGGCGCGCACCATCTCCATGAAATGCGGCGCGAAGGGGTCGGCGCCCCGAGGCCGCAGCCGGATCGGCTCGGCCCGGGCCGCCGCCGCGGCGTCGGCGTCGAGGTAGCCCTCGGCGACCATCCGCTCGATCACCATGTCCCGCCGGCGTTCCGCCACCTCGCGATTGCGGTACGGGTTGAACCGGCCGGGGTTGGGAGCGAGGCCGGTCAGCATCGCGGCCTCTCCCACCGACAACTCGGAAGCCCCCTTGTCGAGGTAGAACTGCGCCGCCGCCTCGATGCCGAAGTTGTTGTACCCCAGGAAGACCTGGTTCGCGTGGAAGGTGAGGATCTCTTCCTTGCGGTAGGCGCGCTCGATGCGGAATGCGGTGATGGCCTCCTTGATCTTCCGCTCCAGCGTCTCCTCGCGGTTCAGGAACAGTTGACGGGCGACCTGCTGGGTGATCGTGCTGGCGCCGGAGACGATCCGGCCCGCCCGGAAGTTGTCCCAGATCGCCCGCGCGATTCCCAGGGGGTCGAAGCCGAAGTGCTGCCAGAAACGCTGGTCCTCGAACGCGACAAAGGCATCGCGGACGTGCTGCGGCAGGTCCTCGTACTCCACCTCGATCCGGCGCTCGACGGCGAACTGTCCGATCTCGGCGCCGTCCCGGTCGTAGACGATGGTCGTCGCCGTGCCCTCGTAAGCCTCGAGTTGCTCGATCAGCGGGATGTCGCTCTGGTAGGCGGCGAGCAACCCGAGCATGGCGCCGGCGACCGCGGTCGCGCCGAACGCGAAGACGACGATCAGGATCCGGGCGAACCGGCGGCCCGCCGCCGCCCGGCGTGGCGCCACTCGCGAAGGGGGCACTCAGTTCCCCACCAGGTCCGTCAGCGCCGGCCTGATCTCGGGGTGCCGGAACTCGAAGCCGGAGGCGAGCAGCCGCCGCGGCACCACCCGTTGTCCGGAGAGCAGCAGCGCGCCGGCCATCTCGCCGAACGCGAGCTGCATGCCGAACCCGGGGACCGGAAGGACCGTCGGCCGCCGGAGCGCCTTGCCCAGGGCGCTCGTGAAGTCCGCGTTGGTCACCGGGTTCGGGGCGGTGAGGTTGTAGACCGGTTCGAGGGATCCGGCGGGGGCTTCCAGCAGGTGCACCATCGCGGCCGCCACGTCGGCAAGATGGATCCAGGGCATCCACTGGCGCCCGCTCCCGACCCGGCCGCCCACGCCCATGCGGAACGGGGGCAGCATGGTGGCCAGCGCGCCGCCGCGCGGGGAGAGCACGACCCCGATGCGCATCAGGACCGTCTCGACCCCTGCCTGACGGGCGCCGGCGCTGGCGTCCTCCCACTCGGTGCACACCTCGGCGAGGAAGTCGGTCCCCGGAAGCGCGTCCTCATCGAGTTCCTCGTCGCCGCGCGGCCCGTAGTACCCCACGGCCGACGCCGCGAGCAGCCGGGCGGGCCGGCGCGGGGCGGCGCGGAGGGCCGCCACCAGGGTCTTCGTACCTGCGACCCGGCTCTCGCGAATGGCGCGCTTCCGGGCAGCGGTCCAGCGCTTTCCGACGGGCTCGCCGGCGAGGTGGACGAGGGAATCGAGTCCCTCCAGCACGCCCACCAGGCCGGCGTCGGTTCCGTCACCACCGGGGTTCCACTGCGCCGAGCCGACTCCCGGCGGCAAACCGCCCGGCGTGCGGGCGCTACGCGTCAGCGCCACGACTTCGTGGCCGCGGCCGGCCAATTCCGAAGCGAGAGCCCCGCCGATCAGGCCGGTCGCTCCGGTGATTCCGATTCGCATCCGAAGAATTGCTTCGCCACCGGATTTTAGTGCGGCGTCCCACAAATCGCGCGGCATTCGAACGGCGATGCATCCCGCCTGAACCGCGCCTCTACGAGGCGCTCTGCGTTGCGTTTCGGTCGGAATACACTCGGTATTCCTCCCTCACGCGCCTTGTCAGCCGGGCGCCTCGCCGTTCTCGGTGACTCGCACGATTTGCGGGACACCACACTAGCGGGGGAACTTTGAGCCGGACGCGGTTGAAGCGAGCCGGGGACGGGCAGACAATGGGACAATCTTTCGTTCGGGAGGCCCGTGATGCTCCGTTCTCGTTTTTTCTTCGCTCTTTCCTTCGTTCTGTTGGGCGCGGCGCTCGCTTCCGCGCAGGCGAAGCGCCCCATGACAATCGTCGAACTGATCGACGTGCCCTCGCTGGGGAGCCCGCGCCTCTCCCCCGACGGCAGCCAGATCCTCTTCACCCGGACCGACACGGACTGGAAGAAGAACGGCCGGACCACGCACGTCTACCGGATCAACGCGGACGGCAGCGGCGAGGTCCAGCTCACGAACGGGGAGGACGGCGAGTCCAGCCCCCGCTGGTCTCCCGACGGGACCCGCGTCGCCTTTCTCGCAAAGCGCGGCGAGGACGAGCACACCCAGATCTACGTGATGCGGAACCGGGGAGGGGAAGCTTCTCCGTTGACCGAGCACGACAGTTCGGTGGGGTCGTTCCAGTTCTCGCCCGACGGCAAGCACATCTTCTTCGTCGCTTCCGATCCGAAGAGCTCGGAGGAGAAGAAGAAGGACAGACTCCAGGACGACGTCTTCGCCTTCGACGAGGACTACAAGCAGCGCCACCTCTTCCGGGTGGCCGCGGACGGCGACGGACCGCAGAAGGGGAAGCGGCTCACCGAGGGCGACTACTCGGTGATCGGGTTCCGGCTTTCCGATGACGGCATGCGCATCGCCCACCACCGGTCCGTCAGCCCGCTGGTGGACAACCGGGACGAGGGCGAGATCTGGCTCATGGACGCGGACGGCGGGAACGCCTTGCAGTTGACGGACAACACCGTCAGCGAGTTCGGCGCCCAGCTCTCTCCCGACGGCACCCACGTGATGTTCCTTTCGGACTCCAGCGCTGACTTCGAGACCTACTTCAACGACAACATCTTCGTGCTGCCGGCCGCCGGGGGCGCGCATCGGGTGCTCTACGAGGACATGCCGCACGAGGTGAACGGTGCGCGCTGGGCTCCCGACGGATCGATCTACTTCACGGCGAACACCGGAGTCCGCACCGAACTCTTCCACGGCACGCTGGACGACGACGCGCCGCGGGCGCTCACCGCCGGCGACCACTCGCTCACCGGGTGGAACTTCTCCGCGGCCGCCGGAAAGCACGTGTTCGGAATCAGCAACCGCAAGAACAACGGCGACCTGCACCTGCTGCCCGCGGACGGCGGGGATCCGATGAAGGTCACGAGCGTCTTCGACTACCTCGCGGAGACCTTCGAGCTGCCGGTCCAGGAGGCGGTCCGCTGGAAGGGCGACGACGGCGCGGAGGTCGAAGGACTCCTCTACTACCCGCTCGACTACCAGGAAGGGCAGCGCTATCCGCTCGTCGTCCAGACGCATGGCGGACCGGCGGCATCCGACAAGTTCGGTTTCGGACGGTGGGGCAGTTATGTCCAGGTGCTGACCGCGCGCGGCTGGGCGGTCTTCAAGCCCAACTACCGGGGAAGCACCGGTTACGGCGACGCCGTCCTCCGGGACATGGTGGGCCACTACTTCCGGCAGTCGCACCTCGACGTGATGACCGGGGTGGACCACCTGATCGAACTCGGGATCGCCGACGGCGACCGGATGGCCAAGATGGGCTGGAGCGGCGGCGGCCACATGACGAACAAGATCATCACCCACACCGACCGCTTCAAGGCGGCGGCGTCGGGCGCGGGCGCGGTCAACTGGATCTCGATGTACGGAACGAGCGACGTGCGGATCTACCGGACCCCGTGGTTCGGCGGAACCCCCTGGCAGGAGGATGCTCCCATCGACCTCTACTGGGGGCACTCGCCGCTCAAGGACATCTACAAGGTGACCACGCCGACGATTGTGCTCGTGGGGGAGAACGACGTCCGGGTCCCGCCCGAGCAGTCGGTGGAGCTCTACCGGGCGCTCAAGTCGAACGGGGTGGATACCCATCTCTACATCGCTCCCCGAGCGCCGCACGGCTGGAGGGAACTCCGCCATCAACTGTTCAAGGTGAACGTGGAGATCGACTGGTTCGAGCGTCACGTCCGGGGCATCGAGTACGAGTGGGAAACCGCTCCCGGTGACGACGAAGAGGACATGGAAGCCACCGACGACGAAGAGAGTCGCTGACGGCGCTCAACGCGGAGGACAACCGCCAATGACGGGGCTTCGGGCGCCGTCCCGTTGGCTCCCCGCCGCCGGTCTGGCCGGCATTGCCGCTCTGGCGGCGGCCGCGCCGGCGCAGGACAAGCGGCCGATGACCATCGTCGAGCTTGTCGAGGTCCCCCGGATCGGCAGTCCGCGGCTCTCGCCCGACGGGACCGAGCTCCTCTACACGCGCACCGACGCCGACTGGGAAGCGAACGGCCGCACCACCCACATTCGCCGCATCCGGAGCGACGGGACCGGCGACCTGCGGCTGACCAGCGGAGAGAGCGGGGAATCGAGTCCCCGCTGGTCCCCGGACGGCGCCTGGATCGCCTTCCTGGCGCGTCGGGGCGACGGCGCCTCGAATCAGATCCATCGCCTCCGAACGTCCGGCGGCGAAGCGTCGCCCCTCACCCAGCACGAGACGCCGGTGCAGTCGTTCGCCTACTCGCCGAACGGAGGCTTCGTCTACTTCGTCGCCGCGGACCCCGAGACCGCGGAAGAGAAGAAGAGGGACGAACGCGGAGACGACGTGTTCGCATTCGACGAGAACTACAGGCAGCGGCACCTCTTCCGGGTCGGCACGGACGGCGACGGACCCCGGCCGGCCGAGCGGATCACGGAGGGCGACTACTCGGTCGTCGGCTTCCGCCTCGCGGACGACGGAACCCGGATCGCCCACTCGCGGGCGCCGACCCCGCTCTTCGACAACCGCGACGAGGGCGAGGTCTGGATCATGGATGCGGACGGCGGGAACGCCCTGCAATTGACCCGGAACACGGTCAGCGAGCGCGGCGCCCAGCTCTCCCCCGACGGAACCCGGGTGCTCTTCCTGTCCGAATCGAACGCCGCCTTCGAGACCTACTACAACTCGAACGTCTTTGTGGTCCCCGCCGCCGGCGGAGCGCACCGGCTCCTCTGGGAAGACATGCCGCACGAGGTTCACGGGGCGCGCTGGGCCCCCGACGGCTCCATCTACTTCATCGCGAACACCGGAGTGCGCACCCAGCTCTTCCACGCCGCCGGCCCCGATGCCGCACCGCGCCCGCTGACCGCCGGCGACCACTCGCTGGTGGGATGGAACTTCCACGCGCGCACCGGCCAGCACGTCTTCGGGATCAGCAAGCGGGAAAGCCGCGGCGACGTCCACCTGCTGGATGCGGACGGCGGCAATCCGGTGAAGGTCACGAGCGTCTTCGACTATCTCGGCGAGACGTTCGATCTCCCGGTCCAGGAGGCGATCCGCTGGAAGGGCGAGGACGGCGTGGAGGTCGAGGGCCTCCTCTACTACCCGCTGGGCCACGAGGAGGGCCGGCGGTCCCCGCTGGTCGTCCAGACCCACGGCGGGCCGGCCGCTTCCGACAGGTTCGCTTTCGACTATTGGGCCAACTACACGCAGATCCTCACCGCCCGCGGCTACCTGGTGTTCAAGCCCAACTACCGGGGAAGCACGGGCTATGGCGATCCGTTCCTCCGGGACATGGTGGGCCACTACTTCCGCCAGGCCCATCTCGACGTCATGGCCGGCGTGGACCATCTCATCGAGATCGGGATCGCCGACGGCGAGCGGATGGCCAAGATGGGCTGGAGCGCCGGCGGCCACATGACCAACAAGATCATCACCCACACGGATCGCTTCCGGGCCGCATCCTCCGGCGCCGGCGCGGTCAACTGGATCTCGATGTACGGCCAGAGCGACGTCCGGACCTACCGCACGCCCTGGTTCGGGGGAACGCCCTGGCAGGAGGACGCCCCGATCGATGTCTACTGGGGCAATTCGCCGCTCAGGGACATCTACCGGGTGACGACGCCCACCATCGTGCTGGTCGGAGAAAACGACGTGCGGGTCCCGCCGTCCCAGTCGGTAGAGCTCTACCGGGCGCTCAGGTCGAACGGGGTGGACACCCACCTCTACATCGCACCGCGGGAGGGACACGGCTGGCGGGAACTCCGCCACGCGCTCTTCAAGGTGAACGTGGAGATCGACTGGTTCGAGCGGCACGTCCGGGGCGTCCCCTACGATTGGGAGACGGCCCCGGGAGACGGTGATCCGGACCGAACGGCCGTCACCGACGGCGAAGACCCGTAGTCGGCGGAGAGAATCCGCCGGAGGAGGCGCCTCATGACGAAGCTCCGATTCTCTTTTTTCCACTTCGCCGCGGCCGGATTCGCCATCGTGGCAGTCGCCGCGCCGGCGCAGGAGAAGCGGCCGATGACCATCGTGGAACTGATCGACGTTCCCTCGGTCGGCAGTCCGCGCCTCTCCCCGGACGGGAGCGAGTTGCTCTACACCCGTTCCGACACCGACTGGGAGAAGAACGGCCGGACCACCCACATCCATCGGATCGCCGCCGACGGGAGTGGCGATGTCCGGTTGACCAACGGCGAGAACGGGGAATCGAGTCCCCGCTGGTCCCCGGACGGCGCCTGGGTGGCGTTCCTGGCGCGCCGTGGCGAGAGCCCGGTCCAGCAGATCCACCGGATGCCGAACCGCGGGGGGGAGGCGTCCCCGCTGACGCAGCACGAAAGCTCGGTGCAGTCGTTCGCATTCTCCCCGGACGGCGCACACATCTACTTCCTCGCTCCGGACCCGAAGACCGCGGAGGAGAAGCGGAAGGACGATCTCCGGGATGACTTCTTCGCCTTCGACGAGGACTACAAGCAGCGCCATCTCTTCCGGGTGGCGACCGCCGGCGACGGCCCGCGGGACGCCGAACGGATCACCCGGGGGGACTTCTCGATCCTGGAGTTCCGGCTCTCGCACGACGGAACGCGGATCGCCCACTCCCGGGCCCCGACACCACTGCTCGACAACCGCGACGAGGGCGAGGTCTGGCTCATGGACGCGGACGGCGGGAATTCCATCCAACTGACCGACAACACGGTGATCGAGAGCGGCGCGCAACTCTCGCCGGACGGCTCGCAGGTGCTGTTCGTCTCGGCGTCCAGCGCCGATTTGGAGACGTACTTCAACCGGAACGTTTTCCTGGTTCCGGCCGCCGGAGGCCCGCACCGGGTGCTCTACGAGGACTGGCCGTACGAAGCCAACGGAGCTGTCTGGGCCCCGGACGGGTCGATCTACTTCATCGGCAACACCGGCGTCCGCAGCCAGATCTTCCATGCCGGGGTGGGTGACGCCGAGCCCACGCCGCTCACTGCCGGGGACCACTCCATCGTGGGGTGGAACTTCGCTGCCGCCGGACAGCACGTCTTCGGGATCAGCAACCGGGAGAACAACGGCGACATCCACCTGCTGCCGGCCGGTGGAGGCGAACCGGTGAAGGTGACGAGCGTCTTCGACTACCTTGACGAGACCTTCGAACTGCCGGTCCAGGAAGCGGTGCGCTGGAACGGCGAGGACGGTGTCGAGGTGGAGGGCCTCCTCTTCTACCCGCTCGACTATCAGGAGGGACAGCGGTACCCGCTGGTCGTCCAGACGCACGGCGGGCCGAGGTCATCCGACAAGTTCCGGTTCGGCCGCTGGAGCAGCTACGTCGAGATCCTCACGGCCCGCGGTTACGCGGTCTTCAAGCCCAACTATCGGGGCAGCACCGGCTACGGCGACGAGTTCCTGCGCGACATGGTGGGCCACTACTTCAACCAGGCCCATCTCGACGTGATGGCGGGCGTGGACTACCTCATCGAGCGCGGCATCGTCGATGGAGACCGGATGGCCAAGATGGGCTGGAGCGCCGGCGGGCACATGACGAACAAGATCATCACCCACACCGGCCGCTTCAAGGCGGCGTCCTCGGGGGCCGGCGCGGTGAACTGGATCTCGATGTACGGCCAGAGCGACGTGCGGCATCCCCGCACGCCCTGGTTCGGAGGGACCCCGTGGCAGGAGGACGCCCCGATCGATGTGTACTGGGGGAACTCGCCGCTCAAGGACATCTACCGGGTCACGACGCCCACCCTGGTGATCGTCGGCGAGAACGACGTGCGCGTGCCCGCGCCGCAGTCCGTGGAGCTCTACCGGGCGCTCCGCACGAACGGCGTGGACACCCACCTCTACATCGCGCCGCGGGAGCCGCACGGCCTGCGCGAACTCCGCCACCAGCTCTTCAAGGTGAACGTCGAGCTCGAGTGGTTCGAGCGCCACGTCCGCGGGATCGACTACGAGTGGGAGCCGGCCCCCGGCGAGAAGGGCGCCGAGAAACACACAACCACCGACAACCACAACCCCTGATTCCGCATGACCCGCCGGCTTGGAACGCCGGTCTCCAGACCGGCACCGCGGCGCGCCGCGCCCCGCC
>VXNL01000089.1 GCA_009840635.1 Acidobacteriota bacterium
TCTACGTGGGCGACCGCACCAACAACCGCATCCAGATCTTCACCGAGGACGGCGAGTACATCGACGAGTGGCCTGATATCTCCGACCCGGTCGGGGTCTTCGTCGACGAGAACGACGCCATCTGGGTGATCTCGGCGGTGCTGAACCGCATCCTCAAATACACGATGGACGGCGAACTCCAGTACCACCTGGGCGCCTACGGCGGCACGCGGGGCGGCTTCCCGGGCGGTCTCTCGCGCCCGCACCAGATGGACGTGGACCAGGAGGGCAACCTCTACATCGCGAGCTGGGACGGGGGCTGGATGAGCAAGTTCGTCCCCAGGCCGGAGGCGGACCCGGCCAGGCTGGTGGGACGCGGTCTCGTTCTCGAGGAATAGCGGCATGACGCGCCGGACACCGATCGCCGCGCTCGCCCTCGGCCTCGCGTCCCTTTGGCCGGCACCGCACCTCGGCGCCCAGAACCCGGTGGACGAGACCGGTGAGGAAACCGTCGCCACCTTCTCGATCGTCGGTCACGATCCCGCCACCGGCGAGCTGGGGGTGGCCGTCCAGTCGCGGGCGTTTCGCGCCGGCGCCGTGGTGTCCTACGCGAAGGCGGGCGTGGGGGCCATCGCGACCCAGGCGGCGGCGAACCAGACCTACGGGCCGCGCGGCCTGGAACTCCTGGAGCTGGGACTCTCGCCGGACGAGGTGGTCGAGCACCTGACGGGCTCGGACCCGGGGCGGGACCGGCGCCAACTCGCCGTCATCGACGCCGAGGGCCGGGTCCGGGCCTACACGGGATCCGCGACCAGCGCCTGGGCGGGACACATCGAGGGCGAGAACTTCTCGGTCCAGGGCAACATCCTGGCCGGGGAGGCCGTGGTGAGGGCCATGGCGGAGGCGTTCGAGTCGTCTGACGGGCCGCTCGCGCTCCGCCTGATGGACGCCCTCGACGCCGGCGAGGCGGCGGGCGGCGACGCGCGCGGCAAGCAGGCGGGCGGGGTGCTGGTGGTGAAGCCGATCGGCGACTCCGGACGGACCAGCGACCGCTGGGTGGACGTGCGCGTGGACGACCACGCCGCGCCGTTCAAGGAGCTGCGCCGCCTGGTCCACATGTCGATCTCCCGCATCCACGCGCGCGAGGCCCGGACGCTGGCCGCGGCGGGCCGCTTCGACGAGGCCGTCGCGGCGCAGCGGGAAGCGATCGCGATCGTTCCCGGCGAGGATCAGCTCATCTACGGGCTGGCGCGCCTCCATGCCCGCGCCGGCGACGCGACGAGCGCCGTGGCGGCGCTTGAGCAAGCCATCGAACTCGACGTCCGCTGGAGGGAACTGGCGGCGTCCCAGGCCGACTTCGACAACATCCGCGGCAACGCGGCGTTCCAGAGACTGCTTGAGAGCCCGGAGCAAGGCCCAGGAGGACCCCGATCATGACCTATCGCCAGATCCCGCTGCTGTTCGTGTTGGCGCTGCCCCTCGGCTGCGCCACCGAGACGGCCCCCCCGCAGGAGGCTCCGGAGGAGGCGGCCGGCCTCGAGCGGCACTACGTCAACCCCCGCACGGCGGCCGATGCCGACGTGCCGCCCTTCAGCGGCGGCGTCATGGTGGGCGACACCTTCTACGTCGCGGGAACGATCGGGCTGCTCCCCGACCAGACCGTACCGGACACCGCCCAGGAGGAGGCTCGCCTCGTCATGACCAGCGTTCAGAACACCCTGGAGGCCGCCGGACTGACCATGGACGACCTGACGTTCGTGCAGGTCTATTCGTCGGATGTCGCGGACTACGACGCCTTCAACGAGGTCTATCGGACGTTCTTCACGCAGGAGTACCCGGCGCGCGCCTATCTGGGCTCGGGCACGCTGCTCTTCGGGGCGCGGTTCGAAGTTCTGGGGTTCGCGACGAAGCGCTAGCGCGGCGTGCCGGCCGGTGCGCTACTCCTCCCAGAGGCGGGGGTAGAAGCGCTGGAACTTGAACTGGGAGTCGGGGTGGGCCGGGCCGCCGCCGGCGGCGCGGCGGAGGAACCCGGCGCGATCGAGGGCTGAGAGCCGGATCCCGCCCAGGCGGCCGCTCGCCCGTTTGGCGCGGTATTCGAGGTTCCGTTCCCCGAGCAGTTCGTCGAGGCGTTCCGGGAGACCGCCGGGCAGGCCGGACGAGTCCCCGCCCACCGCGGCGAGCCGGTAACACGGGAGCGCCGCGCCACCGGGATTCGAGGGGAAGAGCGCCAGCCAGCGACCCTCGCGCAGGCCGGGGTGTTCGGCCTCCAACGTTCTGAGCGCGTGGTCCACCTGCTCCGCGGTGAGCTTCTCCCCGGTGAAGGACCAGCCCAGGCCGCGCCGGCCGTCGAATCGGAGATCCGGCAGGCCGCCCACGAACCGCTCGACCCGGAAGCGGTCCCCGGTGGCGTAGCGCCGGAGACCGAAGCGGTGGCTCACCACCATCTCGTAGGTGCGACCCGGTTCCAGCTCGCGGGAGCCCAGGAGACCAGCCCCGGGCTCGCCGAGGAACTCGTGCACAACGCCCGGCGCCACGGGCAGGAAGGCCGTCTCCGCGCGCCGGTAGTCCGGAATCGTCGCGACGGTCTCGGTGGACATCGAGTACATCGGCTCCCTCCGGAAACGGGGAGCGGGCAGGCGGCGGTCAAGCCGCTCGAGGAACGGCGACACCGCGCCTCCCGTCCAGCACACGTAGGTCGTGAACGCCGGGTTCCAGGCGGTGATGGGGAGCGGTGACGCGCTCTCCGCCACCTGTTCCAGCCGTTCCCGCGACCCCCTGGAGGCGAGTCTCCGGAGGATCCGGCGCGCGCCCGGAGACACCCGCCGGGGGTCCCGGACGACCAGCCGGACCAGCGCGGCGGCCGCCTCCCAGTCCCCCTCCACCTCCTCGAGAAAGGCGCTCAGCGTGGACGGATTCGTCGCGTAGAGCATCCCGGGATTCGCGAGCGTGAGGACCAGCAGTCGAAGCGCGGACGCGCCGTACCGTTCCTTCAGCTCCAGGAGCGCCGGGTCCGCCTGGGCGCGGTAGGGCGCCTGCAACAGGACGAACCAGGCCGGCGCGCGCCGCTCGCGGACGAGGAGCGAACTCAGCGAGCGATCCGGATCGAGCGCTCCGAAGACGTAGAGGCTGGGGCGGCGGACCCGCCGCGCCGCGACGAGACGGAGCATTCCGTCGACGAAGACGGCGCGCGTCGCGGCGAGGCGCCTCCTGGAATACGGGACCCGCTTCGGTTCGCCAGCGGTGCCCGAGGTAAGGGCCACGGAATCCCCTTCCCCGGCGACCGCATCCACATCCGGCAAGTCCCGGGTGATCCCGGTGGACGGGCCGATCGCGAGACGCCGCCGCAGGCGCCTTTCCCGGAGGGGATGGACCTTCAGCCGGGCCCGGTGGCGGAGGACGGCGGCCCATCCGGCGAGCCGGAGCAGGACCGCGATCGCGAACCGCGCGAGGTCATTCGCGAACGCTCGATGGACACGACTCAATGAGGCCGCGTCCAGGGCTGTCCGGACCGGAGGAAGGGCGGATCCGTGAGGGGCGCCTCGAAGGCGGCGGCGATGAAGTCGATGTCCTCGTCGCGGAGCAGGGCCGGGTCCCAGGTGATCGTCACCACGGTCCGCTCTCCCCGCGACATGGCCGCGAAGAAGAGCGGATGCCGTTCGTGGAGACAGGCGATCACCTCCATCCCCGTCACCTCGTTCAGCACCGGATCCTCCTCGCCCGGCCAGCTCTCCAGATGCGTGAATCCCGCGGTGCCGAAGTCCGCCCAGGGCCGGTAGAGCCACCGGCGGAGGAACGGCGCCGCCACCGGAAACAGCGGAGGAGGGACCGGGACCGCCGGGAGCGCCCACTCCCCCGTGCGCTTCTTGCGGTACACGATCCGGCGAACCGACCGGCAGCGCTCCAGGAAGGCCCGGCTCTGCGCCCCGGCGATGGGCTCGCGATGTACCCGGATCCGCGACACGCCGTTCCCGAACCCGCGCAGCCGCTCCGCACGGGTGTTCATCGGCACCCACAGCCCGATGCGTTCCGCCGAGACGCCCTGCGCCTCGTTCCAGGCGGCGAGCGCGTCGAGCCCCGCGGCCAGCAGACAGTCGTTCCACCGGAACCCCCCGACCGTCTGCGACAGGGATGCGAGCGGCTCGCGGGGGACGACGATCGTGCGCCACCGGCGGGCCGCGGAGGCAGGTCCGGGTCGCGTGGCGAGAGCGGCGGAGACCCGGGCGGCGGGGTTCCGGCGGGCCCGTTTCGGCGCCTGCAGCAATTCCGGCGAAACCATCTGGGGGCGCGGCGGCATGGTGTCGAGGCCGCGGGCCATCCGCAGTTGCCGCTGCACGAAGAGCAGGGTCCCGATCAGGTCGGACGCCGCGTGGTGCACCTGGGTCACCAGGCTCCAGGACGGGGGATCGCCGATTCCGAGGAGCATCTGCCGCAGCGGCGGACCTTGCCGAAGCGAGAGGGGGGCTTCGAGAAACTCCTGGATCCGGAGCTCCCGCTCCCCCTCCGGAAACACCCGGATCACCAGCGCGGGCGGCGCCCCCGGCCGCGTTTCCCAGCTCGGCAGGTCGAACGGCGGCTGGCGCAGGCGGCTGCCGGCGACGGGAAAGGCGGCTCGGGCCCCCTCCGCCCCCCGATAAAGCGGCTCGAAGTCGGTGACCGCGTGCGACGACTGGCCGAGATTGAGTACGAAGGCGTAGTCCAGGGGCCGCGCCGGCGAGTCCGCAAGAAGACACGCCAGATCGGGCGTAGCGAGCGGGACGGTTCCGGTCAGACGGCTTGGGACGGGGCTTCTCGCCAGATGTCGCGCCGTGGGAGCCGGCGCCGCTCGGGGTCGCGTTCGACAAGCTGGTGGAGTTCAATCCAGGCGAGATGCGGTCTCAGATGGTGTTCACGATGCATCGACAGCCCGAAGGAGAACCAGTAGGCCAACCGGCCGAACCAGTTGTGCGATCGCGCCGCCGGATCACCGGTGGAATAGCCCTCATGGGTGAGGTGGGCGAAGGGAATCCAGAGCACGAACGACACGAGAACGCACACCGGCAGAACCCCCGTCACGACTCGCCAGGGGCCCACCAGGATGGCGACGGGAAGATAACAGGCCGCGATGGCCAGATAGTTCATGAACAGGTCGCGCGCGTGGCCAGGGGGAAGCCCGCCGCGGCGGCGGAGCCAGAAGAACCACTGGTGCGGCATCGCCACCGCCCGGAAGGGGAGTTGCCACTTGTGGGGCGTATCCAGGAAGAGGTCCGGATCCTTCCCCGGCTCGTTGGTGTGCCGGTGGTGCTCGAGGTGCGTACCCCGGAAGTTCGTGAAGGGCACCAGCACGGGGAGGAGCGCCAGCCGGCCCCAGAAGGTGTTGGCCCGGCGCGTCCGCCCGAGGAGGCCGTGAACGCCTTCATGCGCCATCACGGTGCCGATGAAGGCCAGCCAGCTCCGGAACAGGATGTCCAGGGTCCACCCCCACCAGGTTGTCGGCACGATGAGGAGCCCTGCGAAGCTCACGGCCACGAGCGACCCGATCACCGTCCGGCTCAACAGGTGAACCCGGCGGGCGGGCCAGCGCCGGACGATGCCACGCGCGGGCGGCGGAAGCGCGCCCGTCCCGTTGACGCTCTTGGACACTCCGCTTTTCCTGTTGTCTACTGGCTTCGTGTTCACTCTAGCATTCGCACCTGCGACGCCCGGGAGGCGCCGGACGCCTCATGAAGGAGGGATGCAACCCATGTTCCCAACCACCGCCGACACCCATTGCCGCCCTCTCCGGACCCGCCCGGGCCTGACCGCGCTCCTCGTCGCGAGCCTGCTGCTCGCGGCCGCCTCCGGGGCCGCGCAGACCCCGGATGCCGACGCCGGCTCCATCGCGACAGCGATCGAGGGCCTGAAGCTGCGCGGCGTCGGTCCGGCGCTCATGGGCGGGCGCATCGCGGACATCGCGGTGCACCCGGAGCGCCGCTCCACCTGGTATGTGGTCGTCGGTTCCGGCGGGCTCTGGAAGACCGAGAACGGCGGCACCACCTGGAAGCCGATCTTTGACGAGTATCCGTCCTACTCACTCGGAACGGTCGCCCTCGACCCCTCCGACCCGGAAGTGGTGTGGCTGGGCACCGGGGAGAACGTGAGCGGACGTCACGTCGGCTGGGGTGACGGGGTGTACCGGAGCCGCGACGGCGGCGCCACCTGGGAGCAGGTGGGCCTCGCCGGCTCGCAGCACATCGGCAGGATCCTGGTGGACCCGCGGGACGGGGACACCGTCCTGGTGGCCGCCGAGGGACCGCTCTGGAACGGCGGGGGCGAACGCGGGGTGTACCGGACCGAGGACGGCGGCGCTACCTGGATCCGGACTCTCGACCTCGGCCCCGACACCGGAGCGACCGACCTGGAGTTCGCCCCCGGCGATCCGGACACCGTCTACGCCGCGGGCTACCAGCGTCGGCGGCACGTCTGGTCGTTCCTCGCGGGGGGGCCCGGCTCCGGGATCCACAAGTCCGAGGACGGCGGCCGCACCTTCCGCAAGATCACGACGGGCCTCCCGAAGGGCGACGTCGGCAAGATCGGACTGGCGGTGACGCCCGCGGACCCGCGCCTCGTCTACGCCACCATCGAGGCCGACGAGGAGGAGCGGGGCTTCTATCGCTCCCTCGACCGGGGCGAGAGCTGGGAACGCCGCAACCCCTACCTCTCGGGAGGCACCGGGCCGCACTACTACCAGGAGATCGAAGCGTCCCCCACCGATCCGGACGTCGTGTACCAGATGGACGTCTTCATCCACGTCACCCGCGACGGCGGGAAGACCTTCGACTACCTGGGCACCGGGCGGGAGAAGCACAGCGACAACCACGCGCTCTGGATCGATCCCGATGATCCCGCGCACCTCATCGTCGGCACGGACGCGGGGCTTTACGAGTCCTTCGACGATGGGGTGACCTGGCGGCACTTTCCCAACATGCCCGTCTCGCAGTTCTACAAGGTCGCGCTCAGCAACGGCGCACCGTTCTACGACATCCTCGGCGGAGCGCAGGACCTCGGCACCCTGCACGGGCCTTCCCGGACGCTGAACATGGAAGGAGTCCGGAACCGCGACTGGTACGCGCCGCTCGGAGCCGACGGCTACGGGGTGGACATCGATCCGCGCGACCCGAACATCATGTATCTGATGACGCAGCAGGGGAACCTCTACCGCGCCGACCGGCAGAGCGACGAGGTGCTGCACATCGGGCCGGTTGCCGCGCCCGGCGAGCCGCCCGAGCGCTGGAACTGGGACTCCCCCATCTTCATCAGCCCGCACAACCCCGACCGGCTCTACTTCGGTTCGCAGCGGGTATGGCGCAGCGAGGACCGGGGCCAGTCGTGGACTGTGGTCAGCGGCGACCTGACCACCGGCCGGAACCGCTACGAACTCCCCTTCTACGACCGGATCTGGAGCGTGGACGCGCTCCACGACACGAACGCCATGTCGCGCTACGCGACCCTGACCGGGATGTCCGAGTCACCGGTCGCCGAAGGAGTGCTCTTCGCGGCGAGCGACGACGGCCTGGTCCACGTGAGCGGCGACGGCGGGGCCAGCTGGACCCGAACGGCAGCGATTCCGGACCTCCCCGCGCTTTCCTTCTTCAACGACATCGAGGCGTCCCAGCATGATGCCGACACCTTCTTCGTGGTGGCGGACAACCACAAGATGGGTGACTTCCGCACCTATCTCTACCGGAGCCGGGACCGGGGCGCGTCCTGGGAGTCCATCGCCGGCGACCTGCCCGACGGCACCATCGTCTGGGCCATCCAGCAGGACCACGAGGACCCGAACCTCCTCTTCCTGGGCGCCGAGTTCGGGATGCACGTCTCGTGGAACGGCGGGACGAACTGGGTGAAGCTGAAGGGGGCCCCGACGATCTCGTTCCGGGACCTGAAGGTGCAACGGCGGGACGACGATCTGGTCGGAGCGACCTTCGGGCGCGGCTTCTACGTTCTGGATGACTACGCGCCGCTGCGGGGCATGGCGGCAGTAGTCCGTTCGGGTGAGTCCGCGCTGTTCCCGCTCCGCGATGCGTGGTGGTACGTGCCTTCGGTCCCGGCGCAGGCGCCCGGCCGCCCGACGCAGGGCAGCACCGCGTTCGTGGCGGACAACCCGCCGTTCGGCGCGGTGTTCACCTACTTCCTCGCCGAGGATCTGCAGACGGCGCAGGAAGAGCGGCGCGAGAGCGAAAAGGAGACCCGCGAGCAGGGCGGCGATGTCGCCTTCCCCGGCTTCGACACCCTGCGGATCGAGGAACTCGAGGCGGACCCGGCGGTGTTCGTGGTGATCCGGGACGCGAACGGCGAGCCGGTGCGGCGGATCGCCGGCTCGGCGGAGAAGGGCGTCCATCGGGTGGCCTGGGACCTCCGCGGCCCGGCGCCCAATCCGGTGAACCTGACTACGCCAGGGTTCTCGCCGCCGTGGGTCCGGCCCCCGCAGGGGCCGCTCGCGGCGCCCGGGGAGTACCAGGCGCAGCTCGTGGCGGTCACCCGGGACGGCGCTCGCAGCCTCGGTGAGCCGCAGCGGTTCGGGGTGAAGCCGGTGCCGAACCTGCCCGAGGGAGTTGATCCGGCGGCGGTGGCGGCGTTCCAGCTGGAAACCGCGGCGCTCCTGCGGCAGATTCACGGGGCGGCGGCCGAGGCCGGCCGGGTCCGGGAGCGGCTGCGTCACCTGCGCGCGGCCCTGAACGAGACCCCGCGGGCGGAAGAGGCGCTCTACGGCCGGATGGACACCATCCTGCGGACGCTCTCCGATCTCGAGGTCCGGCTGAACGGCGATCCGGCAAGGCAGTCGCGCAACCATCCGGCAGTGCCTTCCATCCGGGGCCGGGCCGGAGGGATCGCCGGCGGCCACTGGGAGACCCGGCAGACCCCCACTGAGACCCAGCGCGAGAGCCTCCGCATCGCGGCCGGGGAGTTCGAGACGCTCCGGGGCGAACTGCGGACCCTGGTGGACGAAACCCTGGCCCAACTCGAAGCGGACCTCGAGGCGGCGGGCGCGCCGTGGACGCCCGGCAGGAAGATTCCGGGCTAGGAACGGCCAACCTCCAAGCCGGCAGGGTGGCGCCGCCGGCTTGGAACGCCGGCTTCAGCCGGCACAGCGGGCCGCAGGCCCGCGGGCGGTGGGCGGTTTCGACCGCTCCGCGGTCGATGCCGGCCGGAGGCCGGCGCTCCGAGGCGCTCCCTAGCGCTCGGTCTCGATCCAGCGGCGGATGACGGTGTCCAGCACCGGGAGCGTGACCGGGCCGTTCAGCAGCACCGCGTCGTGGAAGGCGCGGATGTCGAACCGGTCGCCGAGTTCGGCCTCGGCGAGCGCGCGCAGCTCCCGGATCTTGAGTTCCCCCATCTTGTAGCCGAGCGCCTGCCCGGGCCAGGCGATGTAGCGGTCGGTCTCGGTGGTGATCTCGTGGATGGAGAGCGCGGTGTGGGCGGACAGGTAGTCGAGCGTCGCCTGGCGGGTCCAGCCGAGCGCGTGCATCCCGGTGTCCACCACCAGCCGGCAGGCGCGCCACATCTCGTAGGTCAGCCGTCCGAAGTTGTTGTAGGGGTCTTCGTAGAAGCCGACCTCGAGGCCGAGCAGCTCCGAGTAGAGCGCCCAACCCTCGCCGTAGGCGCCGATCCCGTAGTAGCGGCGGAACTCGGGCAGGTCGAGTTCCTTGGCGAGGGCGTTTTGCAGGTGGTGTCCCGGCACGGCCTCGTGGAGCGAGAGCGACTCCAGGGTGTAGAGCGGCCGGCTGTCGAGCTGGTAGGTGTTCACCCAGTAGCGGCCCGGCTGGGTCGAGGTGAGCGGCGCACCGACGTAGCGGCCGCCGGTGTACTTGGGGGCGATGGCGTCCGGGACCGGCTCCACGGTGTACGGCTGGCGCGGCAGCCGGCCGAAGAGCCGTGGCAGCGCGCCGTCCATGCGCTTCACGATCCACATCGCCTCGCGCAGCAGTTCCTCCGGGGTGTCCACGTAAAAGCGGGAGTCGGTGCGCAGGAACTGGAGGAACTCGGCGAAGGTCCCCTCGAAACCGGTGGCCCGCATCGCCTGGTCCATCTCGCGCCGGATGCGTTCCACCTCGCCGAGGCCGACCTGGTGGACCTCCTCGGCAGTCCGGTCGAGGGTGGTGAAACGGCCGATGAGGAACGCGTAGTACTCCCGGCCGTTGGGCAGGTCCGAAGCCCCGATGGTGGTCCGCGCCGCGGGCCGGTACTCGTTCTCAAAGAAGTCGAGAAAGGTCCGGTAGGCCGCCACCGCGCCGCCGAGGACCGCTTCCGAGCCTGCGGTCCGCAGCCGGGCGCGTTCGGCTTCGGGAATCCGCTCGGGGAAGGCGGCGAAGGGAGCGTAGAAAACGCTCGCCTCGGGGTCTTCGAGGACGTGACTGGCGATCGTGACCTCGTAGCCCTCGAGCACCACGCGGGGCACCGTGACCCCACGTTCCATACCGCGCCGCATCAGCGCGATGTGCTCGTCGAAATAGCGCGGGATATCCCGGAGGAGCGCGATGTAGGCCTCATAGTCGGCCACGGTCTGGAGCGGCAGCGAGTTCGGGAGGCGGGCCATCCCGATGTGGAACCCGGAATCGGCGTTGATCGGCAGGAAATGGCCGCCGAACCGCACGTCGCCGATCCGCTCGCCGAGCATCGCCTCGAAGATGTCGCGATGCACGAGGTCCTCGTCCGACAGCCGGTCCCGGGGAATCTCGAGCAGCCGGTCCCGGAATCCGCTCGCCGCCGCCGCGCGCCGCTCGATGTCCGCCTCGGTCATGGACCCGAGGGTGGTCGGCGAAACGCCCGCGAGGGAGGCGGCGAAACGGGGCTCCTCCTGACGGCGAAAGTCCATGAACTCGTCGAAGAGCGCGTGGAGTTCGGCGTCCTGGGCCGCTGCCGGGACGGGAGCGAGGGAGGCGGCGGCCAGCGGGACGACGATGGCGAGCAGCGTGCGGAGGGGGATGAAGGTCACGGCGGCGATGCTACCGAAGCGCAACCCCCCGCCCCGATACACTCGCGAGCCGAGGTGGCGTGATGCATCGGACGAACCGGAACGAGCACGCTCGCAGGCGGTTCCTCGCCTATTTCTCGGGCGCCGGACTCGGCGCGACGCTCTTCCCCGGCGTCCTCTGGGCCCGCCTCCAGGAGACCGGCGCCGAGGGCCTGACCATCGGGATGATGAAGGAGGCGGCGGCCCTCGCCGGGCTCGAGTTCACCGACGAGGAATACGAACTGATGGTGGACGAGGTCGAGAAGAACTTCGGCCACTACCAGGACATGCGGCAGCGGCGCATCGACAACTCCGTGCCGTCTCCCCTCTATTTCAACCCGGCCGTCCCTGGGATGACGTTCGACCGCTTCGAGCGGGAGATGCGTCAGGGTGCGACGCCCGAGGTGTCGCGCCCCGCGGACCTCGAAGACGCCGCGTCCTGGCCGATGACCCATCTGGCCCGCCTGGTCGAGACCCGGCAGGTGAACTCCGCCGAGCTGACCGAGATGTACCTGTCGCGGCTCGAGCGGCTGAATCCGGTCCTCAACTGCGTCGTGAACCTGACCGCGGACCGGGCGCGCCAGCAGGCCCGCGAGGCGGACGAGGAGATCGCCGCCGGCAACTACCGCGGCCCGCTGCACGGCATCCCGTGGGGCGCCAAGGACATCATCGCGGTGCGCGGCTACCCGACCACCTGGGGCGCCGGCGTCTTCGAGAACCAGGTCATCGACACGGACGCCGCCGTCGTCGAACGCCTCGACGCGGCGGGTGCGGTGCTCGTCGCCAAGCTGACGACCGGGGAACTGGCGTTCGGCCACAACTGGTTCGGCGGCCGCACGAACAACCCGTGGAATCCGGAGGAAGGCTCCAGCGGATCGTCCGCGGGCTCGGAGTCGGCGGCGGGCGGCGGGCTCGTGGGGTTCGCGATCGGGACCGACACCGGCGGGTCCATCCTCTCCCCCTCGATCCGCTGCGGCGTCGTCGGCCTCCGCCCGACCTTCGGCCGGGTCCCCCGCACCGGGGTGATGGCAGCGGGGTTCTCGCTCGACAAGATCGGGCCCATGACGCGCGGCGTGGAGGATGGCGCGCTCATCCTGCACGCCATCGCCGGCCCCGACGGCCAGGACCTCGCCTGCGTCCAGGGGATCCCCTTCAACTGGGACGGCGCAGCTTCCGCGAGCGGGCTGCGGCTCGGCTACTTCGAGTCCGCTTTCGAGCAGCTCGAGTCGGAGAACGACCCCGAGAACCTCGGGCACGCCCGCCGGACCCTCGACACCCTCCGCTCGCTCGGCTACGACCTGAAACCCGTCGAGATCCCGCGCGACCGGCTCATCTACTTCATCGAGTACGTGGAGCGCTCCACCGGTTTCGACGAGTTCAAGCGGAACCGGCAGGACGAGAACCTGGTGCGGCAGGGACACCGCGGCGAGCTGCGCGCGTCGCACCTGGTGCCGGCGGTCGAGTGGCTGCAGGCCAACCGGATCCGCTACCTGTTCATGGAGGAACTGGCCGGCATCATGGAGGGGCTCGACGCCGTCGTGTCCCCCTGGCGCGCGATCAACGCGCTCACCAGCATGACCGGGAACCCGGTGGTGACGGTGCCGAACGGTTTCGACCCGGACGGGACGCCGACCGGGATCGCCCTCCTGGGGCAGGTTTACGGCGAGGAGCGGCTCCTGCTCGCCGCCAAGGCGCTCCAGGACGCGACGGACTTCCACACCCGCCGTCCGAACCTGTAGCGGGAGCCGTTTCGTGCCCGGTATCCGAGCGGCGGCCCTCGCGGCCTTCCTGCTGCCCGCCGCCGCGCCGGCGCAGGAGCTGCCGGTGGTCAAGCTCTTCACCACCGGCGGCACGATCCAGAGCCTTGGCAAGGACCGCCTGAAGCTCGCGGAATACCGCGAGGGCCGCATCGACGGCGCGACGATCGTCGAGGCCGTGCCCGAGGCTTCGCGTATCGCGCGCATCGAGGTGGAAGCGATCTCTGCGGTCAGCAGCACCCGGATGGGCGCCGAACAGGGGCTGCCGCTCGCCCGCCAGCTCACGGAGGAACTCGCGAGGCCCGAGGTGGCGGGCGCGGTCGTCACCCACGGCACCACGACCCTGGAGGAGACGGCCTACTTCCTCCACCTCACCGTCAGAACCACGAAACCGATCGTCGTCATCGGCTCGATGCGGCCCTGGACGGCGGTCAGCCGGGACGGGCCGCTCAACTTCCTGGGCGCCGTCCGCACCGTGCTCACCCCCGAGGCCGCCGGCAAGGGCGTCCTGGTGCTGCTCAACGACACCATCCACTCGGCGCGCTTCGTGACCAAGCGGCACACCTACCACATCGAGACATTCGTTTCTCCCGACGTCGGTCCGCTCGGGTTCGCCGACGCCGACCGGGTGGTGCTCTACCGCTCGCCGGTCACCCGCCACACCGCCGACACCGAGTTCGACCTCGACGGCATCGAAGAACTACCCCAGGTGGACGTGGTCTACGGGTATCAAGAGGCCTCCCGAGCCCCTATCGATGCGCTGGTGAAGGAGGGCGCGAAGGGGATCATCCTGGCCGACGGATCGCCGGCTTACGGGAACGCGGTGCTGGAGGCGCGGGCGGCGGGCGTGGTGGTGGTGCAGGGCAGCCGCAAGGGGTCCGGCCGCGTCGTGCTCAGCGATCGCACTGCGGCGCGGGGCGAAATCACCGCCGACAACCTCCACCCGCAGAAGGCGCGCATCCTGCTGCGTCTCGCCCTCACCCGGACGACCGATGCCCGGGAGTTGCAGCGGATCTTCAATGAGTACTGAGAGGGCGCTCGCAACCGCCGGCGCGGCCCTCCTCGCCGGCGCCGCCGCGGCCGCGCAGGAGATCCCGCCGCTGCCGCCGCCCGGAAGCGACCTGCCGCACGTCGTCCTGGTGTCCGTGGGCGGGGAGATCGCCACGGGCTGCGAAACGCCCCTCGAACTGGCGGGCTGCGAGTCCGGTGGGGAGACCTTCGCCCCCGAGACCTGGACCCGGGACCTCCCGGATCTCGGGCTCGTAGCCCGGATCCGGACCGAGGATCTGCGGGCGTTTTCGCGCGCCGACGGAGGCGCGGCCCCGGAGCACTGGTTCGGGCTCGCGAACCGTCTGCGGCAACTCGCGGACGAGTCCGCGGTGGACGGGGTGGTCGTCACGCACGGGGCGGCCGGGGTCGCGGACACGGCCTTCTTCCTGAACCTCGTGCTGCCGACCCGGAAGCCGGTCGTCCTGGTCGCCGCCCAGCGTCCCTGGAGCGCGGTGAGCGGCGACGGCCCGCTCAACCTCTACGACGCGCTCCGGGTGGCCGCGGATCCCGCCGCCGTCGGCAAAGGGGTGCTGGTGGTCGCGAACCAGGAGGTCCACGCGGCCCGGGACGCGCGGCGGACGAGCCCCTACCGCATGGACGGTTTCGGGAGTGTCGATCTCGGGCCGATCGGGGTGGCGGACCCCGACGTGGTCAGGTTCTTCACCGAGCCGACCCGGCGGCACACCCACCGTTCCGAGTTCGAGCTCGCGGCGCTCCCGGAATCGCTGCCCGCCGTCGAGATCGTCGCGGCGGTGCCGGACGCGCCGGGCCGGCTGATCGACGCGTCGGTGGCGGCAGGAGCGAAGGGCCTCGTGGTGGACGGCGCGGCCGGCCTCTCCGGCGGCCAGCGCGAGGCCCTGCGGCGCGCCCGGGATCAGGGGATCCTGGTGGTGGCCACCTCGGCCACGCGCGGCGGGCGGGTGCCGGAGACCGCGGCGCTCCGCGACTCCGGGATCATCCCCGGCGACAACCTGACCCCGACAAAGGCGCGCACGCTGCTGCAGTTGGCTCTGGCGATCACGACGGACCCCGCGGAAGTCCGACGCTTCTTCGCCGAGTACTAGGGCTCGCCCCGGCGCCTACCCGGTCACGAACTCCGAGCGTTCGGGAAGTTACGGGATCGCGGCGGATCGCGGCGGGACGGGCAAGATTCACCACGCGATATTCCTTGAGAATCACGAAATCCAGATCGGATTTTCAAGGAAAACAGACTGGCAGCGCACAGGGCGAACGACGCCGCCGTCAGTCGTTAATTTCCAGGCTCCGGCCCATGCCAGAGTTCCGCTCATGACCCTGTCCGAAGCGGTTCGGGTCCTCGTGCTCGGCGCAGGACGCGCGTTTCCGGTGATCGACCGGCAGGGTCTCCGCGCGCTGTTCGCCGCGGACGGAGATCACGCCTTCAACGCCGGTTTGCGCCGCTTGACCGAACTCGGCCTGCTGGAACGGCTGGCCCGCGGGGTGTACCAGAACCGGGCCGCGCCGCATCCGGGACGCCGGGGGCTCGGGGTGGTCGCCCGGTATCTACGCCCCGGTCACCTGTGCTACGTGAGCTACGAATCCGCTCTCGCCGAGTTTGGCTCGATCAGTCAAGTGCCGATGGTTACCTTGGTCGCCACCACCGGGAACGGCGGGGAGCGCCGCTCACCCTTTGGTGACCTTGAGTTCTGCCACACCAGTCGCTCCGAGCCGGAGATCCTCGCGAACACCGTCTTCGACGACCGGCTTGGGCTGCGGTTCGCCAGCCCGGGAATCGCGTACGAGGACCTTGCCCGCGTGCGCCCGGAGAACCTCCATCTGGTGGATCAGGACGTTCATGCGGAGGTGCTGGCCGAGTGGGAACGAGCGGCTGGGCCCATGCGTGAACCCTCGCAATCGCGGACCGCATAGTTGTCTCCCGGTGATCGAGAAGGAACTCCGGGGTGTCGAGATACCGCGCGTTATGCATCAAGCAGGACCCCTGCGGGGTGGCCGCCGTGCCGAAGCAACCGCGCTGAGGGAGAGCGATCCCTCGATCTTCACCCGGGTCGGGCGCTTGTGGGCCGCGGGAGGTCCTGGAGGACGGGAACCGGCGCCGCCGGCTCGCAGGCGGTCCGCACGATCTCGGTGTTCACCGGCTCGAAACCGGCGAGCGCCCGCGTGATCTCGCCGGGACGCGGCGTCGAACCGCTTCCGGCCAGCACCATCCGGAACCGGAGTGTGAGCCGGTCGGCGGAGCAGCCGAGGAGCGCCGCCTCGGCGCCCGCGGGGGCGAGGCGGACATCGTCCACGAAGTCCCGGAGGTTCACTTCCACCGTGCGCTCGGCCGGCCCGGCGGGCGCCCGCGGACCCCGGCGCCGCGATTTCGCCTTCACGCGGCGGGTCAGCTCGACGGGCCAGGAGTCAGCGTCCGAGAACGCCTGCAGGCGGGCCTCGACGCTTCCCGGCTCGAGGTCGGCGGCAAGGAGCACTGCGTAGCGCAGCGCCGCGATCCAGCGGGAGAGCCTGGGCTCGCCCGGACGGACGCGGGCCAGTTCCGTGAACCGCAGCCCTTGCTCGGAAGCCCCCCGCAGCGCCTCCAGCACCCGGGCCTCCGGCAGCTCCTCGGTGAGCGCGAACTCGCAGAACTCGCCGAGCGACTGCACCCCGAGCGGGAGGGCGGGACCGAAACTGAGCTTCGGGCGGGGTGAGAAGCCCTCGCTGAAGCGGATCGGGAGGCCGGCGCGGCGCAGCACCCGCGGGAGGATCCGGATCAGCTCGCCGTGACCCCGGAGCGCCATGGGGCCGAACTTGTCGAAACGCGCCCGGTAGACCACCGGCTCGCCCTGGAAGGTGCGGACGGGAGGCGCCGGACGGCGGGAACCGGCCGGGGACGCGGGGGGCGCCGCGGCGGCGACCACCGGGAGCAGGACTTCTTCGGCGCGGCGCGGTTCCTCGGCGCCCAGGCTCTCCAGGAACTCGATCCGCTCGGTCCGCATGCCGTCGAGGTCGCAGGCGACGCCGCAGTGGTAGCAGACCAGCCTGCGTTCGTCGGCGCGGGCGTCGGCGGCGTTCGTGTGGTGGACCTGCATCGAAACCGGCTTCCCGCACGGCGGCGAGGCGCGGTCCTTCAGCGAGCGCCGGTACTCGCGGAGCAGGAAGCCGTCCGCGAGTCCGACGTCCACGTGCTCCCAGGGAAGCCGGCCGTCCACCGGGATCGTGCCGAGGTAGTCCCCGCGAAGGGCGCCGGTCTCGGATTCCCAGCGTTCGAGGGCTTCTTCCCAGAGCTCCCAGCGGAGTTGCTCGTCCCAGCCGTCGAAACGGGCGCCGAGGCGGAAGGCGATCTCGACCAACCGCGCCGTCCGGATGTCGCCCCGCGACAGGATTCCCTCGAGGTGGCTCACTCGCCGGTCGTGGGTGCGGAGCCGGAAGCCGTCCTGCCGCGCCCGTTCGTGGAGGAGCTCCTGTTTCCGCTCGATCTCGGCCATCGAGTCCTGGGCGCACCACTGGAAGGGCGTGTGCGGCTTGGGGACGTGGCTCGAGACCGCGACCGTGATCCGGACCCGCCGTTTCGCCTCCCGGTCGCCGATGTGGCGCGCCTGCCGGCCCATGTCGGCGATGCCGAGGACGTCCTCGTCCTCCTCGGTGGGCAGCCCGATCATGAAATAGAGCTTGGCCCGGTCCCAGCCCCGCGAGAAGACCCGCCGGCAGGTCTCGTAGATGTCCTGCTCGCTGACGTTCTTGTTGACGACGTCGCGCATCCGCTGCGAGCCGGCCTCGGGGGCGAAGGTGAGGCCGGTCGCCTTCACCTGCGAGATGTCGTCGAGGACCTCCTCCGGAAGTCCGTAGGCGCGGAGACTCGAGATGCCGAGCGAGACCCGGCGCGGGACGAGCTCCTTCATGACCTCCTTGATGAGGGGGGCCACGCAGGAGTAGTCGGCGGTGGAGAGCGAGGTGAGCGAGGCCTCGTCGTAGCCGCCCTTCTCCACCGCCGAGACCACCGTGTCCACGATCGCCTTCGGGTCCCGTTCCCGGACCGGGCGGTAGATCATGCCCGCCTGGCAGAAGCGGCAGCCCTCGGTGCAGCCGCGCGCGATCTCCACCGCGGTGCGGTCGAAGATCGCCTCGGCGGCCGGGACCGGTGAGTCGTCCGGGAACGGGAAGCGGTTCACGTCGTCGAGGAAAGCGCGCTCGGTGCGGAGCGGGACTTCCGGGCGCCGCGCCCGCGAGACGTAGGCCAGTCCGGACCGCGGGCACACGTCCCGGTCGTAGAGCGCCGGGCAGTAGAGCCCGCCCCCGGCCTGCAGCCGGACGAGCATTTCCTCGCGGTCCTCGATTCCCTCCTCGCGGAGCCGCGCATGCTCGCGCATGACTTCCGGCAACCGCTCTTCGGCGTCACCGATGAGGAAGCCGTCGATGAAGGGGGCCATCGGCTCGGGCTGGGTCGCCACGGGCCCTCCGGCGATGACCAGCGGGTGCTCGGACCCCCGGTCGTGGCTGCGGATCGGGATCCCGCCGAGCTCCAGCATGTTGAGGACGTTCGTGAAGGTGAGCTCGTACTGGAGTGAGAAGCCGACGATGTCGAAGTCGGCGAGAGGTCGGCGCGTCTCAAGGCTGATGAGCGGCAGCTTGCGCTCCCGCAGCTTCGCCTCCATGTCCGGCCAGGGGCAGAAGACCCGCTCGAGCGCCAGGTCCGGCTGGTCGTTCACCACCTTGTAGAGGATCTTGGTGCCGAGGTGGCTCATCCCGATGTCGTAGACGTCGGGGAAGCAGAACGCCATCCGGGAGGCGATCCCCTCGTCCGACTCCTTCACCACCTGGAAGCGCTCGCCGCCGCCATAACGGGCGGGACTCTCCACCTCATGGAGAAAGGCGGCGTAGGGGTGGCGGGCTTCGGACATGGCGGGCCGGGGCCGCACATTCTAGGAGCGAACGCGGCTCGGAGCGCCGGCCTCCGGCCGTCATCGTCCGCCGCAGGCGGGCGAAACCGCCTATCGCCCTCCGCCATCAAGCGCGGGAGACGTCGCGAATCTGCCGGATCACACGCCGGCTTGGAACGCCGGTCTCCAGACCGGCACCGCGGCGCTCCGCTCCGCCATCATAATCGTGTAACTCGATGATGGCAGGCAGTGTTATACG
>VXNL01000002.1 GCA_009840635.1 Acidobacteriota bacterium
GGGGGGGGGGGCCCCCCCCCCCCCCCGTGCCGGTCTGGAGGCCCCCACCGGGAGACTGGCCGGCGTTCCAAGCCGGAGTCGGATTCCACGGTGGCCAGGTAGAGGCCGCCGGGAACCAGAACCGCCGTCAGGGCGGCGAGAAGGAGGGCGAGGATCGTCATGGGGAGAATCCTGGCGACCGAGTGCGCCAAAAGGTGTCTCCCCGGCGGGCATCCTTCCCGGCTGCAACGCCGGTCCCAGAGCCGCGAGGTCCGACCGACCGGCGGCTCGTCGTCTAGAGCAGTTCCCGCTCGGCGACCACGTCCACGTCGCCGCCGAAGAGCCGGCGCGGCGCCATCTCGACGGGTTTCGGTAGCCGGTCCTCCCCCGTCTCCTCCGGCTGGCCGCCCAGCTCGCGCAGTTTCCGCAGGTGCGGCGTGAGACGCGACTCGGCCGAGCCCGCTGCGGCGTTGTAAACCGCGTTCGTTCTGGCGAGCTGACTCCCCACGTCGGCGAAGTGACCGAGAAAGATCTCGAGGCGCTTTTCGAGTTCGAGTCCGGCTCGCTTCATCTCTTCGGCGTTCCGGGTGCTCGTTTCGCTCCGCCACATCGCGGCGACGCTCCAGAGAAGTCCCATCAGAGTGTGGGGGGTGGCGAGGACCACGTTGCGTTTCGCCGCGTACGGGAGGAGGTCCGGTTCGTGTCGGATAGCTTCCGAAAGGAGCGATTCGAAGGGCAGGAACATCACCGTGAACGGCGGGCCGTCGCCGAGCTTGGTCGGATAGCTCCTCCGGGAAAGCTCCTCCGTGTGCGCCTTGACCCGCTTCGCGTGCTTCGCGAGCGCCGCGTCCTGGAGCTCGGGTGACTCCACCTCGGTAGCCGTCAGGTAGTCGTCCATCGGAACCTTGGAGTCCACGGGCAGGCGCGCCCCTCCCGGCAACTGGAGTTCCAAGTCGGGCCGTGCGCCATTGGTTCCCTTTTGGGTCCTGAAGTCGGCGTGGCTCGTGAGTCCCACCGACTCGATCAGGTTCTGGAGCTGGATCTCGCCCCATTTGCCACGGGCCTGCCTGTCCCCCTTCAGCGCCTCACGCAGCGAGCGACTGCTGTCCTGAACATCTTCCACCTGGCTGGCAAGGCGTTCCGCTACCTTTTGAAGGGCGCCGCGGTCTTCAGCGCGTTTCCGCTCCAGTTCCCGCGCGAGACCCTCGACCTTGGCGAGCGACTCGCGCAGCGGTCCCGCGGTCTCGGCGAACTTCGCCTGGCCGAGTTCCCGATCCGAGCGGGCCACGGCCTGGAGGCGCTCGACCGCCTGTCCGGTGGCGTGTTCGTAGGCTTCCCGGGCCTGCTGGTTGCTCTCGGCGGCCGCGGCGCGCGCGATGTCCTTCAGGTCCGACTGGGTCTGCCGGCGCCCGGCGCGTTCCCCGGCCCGCAGGCCGGCGACGTAGGCGGCGACGCCCACGGCCACGGCGAACAGGGAGAAGAGGAGGGCGGAAGTGGTCATGGGGCGCATTCTCCGAGGCGGATACGCCAGAACCTGACACCCCCGCCGCCCGGGAGGCGGGCGCAGGCGGCGAGCCTCATTCCGGAGTCCTCCGGGCGGGCCGGGAAGGCGGCGGCTGCCGGAAGAGCGGACCTCGGCGGAAGATGTAGGCGGCTACCGCGTCGCGGACCACCCAGGCGAGCGAAACACGCTTTTCGGCTGCGATCTTCCGGAGCTCCTCGTAGTCCGCGGCGTCAAAGGAGACGGACACCCGGCGGACGGTGTGTTGGGAGCGTTCCCGGTCAGCGTGCACCATGATGCACCATTGTGGTGCAGCTAGCGCTCCGGATCAAATGCGGATCCTGAACGGCGCCCCGGCGCGCCGCGACGTTTTGGGCGGTCCGCCCGTTCAGATTCCGACCAGGCGGGCCGTCGGGCCACGCAGGACCTGGACGTAGGCGCCCGCCGGCACGTCGGCGGAGACCACGGCCAGGGCGACGGCGCCCGGACCTCCCCAGCCGGTCGGGCGCCGGGCGGCGCTCGTGACCCGGCCGGCGGGATCGGCGTGGAAGACGACGGCCGAATCAGCCTGCGGAACGAATTCCTCGTCGAACTCCAGCCGGCGCAGCACACGGGGGATCCGGCCCCGGTGCGCCTGCCGCGCCACGTACTCCTGGCCGATGTAGCAGCCCTTGCCGAGCCGGACGTGCGCGGACAACCCGCTCTGGAGGGGCAGGGAGCGTTCGTGGAGTTCGGCGCCCCACCGCGGCTCGCCCGCGAGGATACGGAGGTACTCCTGTTCTTCGGGCGATGCTTCCACGGACTCTCCGCCGCCCTCGATCAGGTCCCGGAACGAAACGTGGCCGCCGGCCCGGAGTCCGACGTGGACGACGGTCTTCGCCGGCCAGGGCCGGAAATCGCGGCGCACGAACCCGGCGCCCGTTTCCACGACCCATCCTCCGGAACCCGCATCCGGTCGTCCAGGCTTCGGAGCGGCGTCCGTGCAGACGATCTCGAAGTCGCCGCGCTCCGCGAGCGCAATTTCCACGTCGTCCGCGATCCGGTACCGGTCCAGCGCCGCCGCGAGCGCTTCCTCGCGGGTCCGTTCGCATTCGAGGAGCACCGCCCCGTTCGTGACCGTCGCCACCGCCGGGGCGATCAGGTTGCCTCTCGGTCCGAGGAGGGCGGTCCGTGCGGCGCCGGGAGCCTCCGGCAGCTCGCCGGACATGATGCGCGTGAGGAACCCGATCCGGTCCTTCCCGGTGACGACGACGATGCCGCGGCTGCCGGTCCGCACCGAAAAAAGCGGATCGCCGCCCGGAAACTCGGGGGGCCGCGGCATCGAATCCTCCATAGATGGCTTCAGGCGCTTTATCCTAATCGGGGGTGGACGTTCTCTCCCGCCCGGAGGCCCCCGCCACTCATGGATCTCCCACTCTCGCTCGTCACCGAATCCTTCAATCCGCCGGCGCCCCGCCGGCTTGATTTCGACAGTGTGGGGTCCCCCCGCACCCTGCGGCCGCGGCCCGTGCGCGCCGGGGCGTCGGCAGAAGCCGATCTGCGGGCGGACCTGGCCTGGTTCTGGAATTCGAACGCGGACTGGGCGGAGGATCAGATCGCGGTCGGTGAGAGTTACGCGGAGCTGGTGCGCCGCCTCGCCGGTTCTCTCGGTCTTCGTGAGGGCGACCGCGTCGTACTCTGCGGGTCGGAGCCGGACGGCCGGCGCGCCGCCTGGCGGGCTGCCCTGCCGGACGGGGTCGAGGTGTCCGACTGGCGCCCGCGCCGGCTGGGCAGGGTGCTGCTCCGCGACCTCGAGGCGCTGCTCCACGAGCGGACCCGCCTCGTGCTGCTGACCAAGGCCTGTCCGGTGACCGGCTCGCTGAACGAGATCATCCCGGTCGCGCGGCTTCTCGAGGGTACGGACGCGGTGCTCGTCACCGACGCAAGCCACTTCGTCGCCCACGGCTCGCTCGACATCCGGAACCTCCGCTGCGACGCCGTCATCGCGGACGTGGCGGAGTTCTTCGGCGCCCGTGGCGCGGCGCTCTGGGCCCGCCGGCTGGATCCCGCGGCGTCCGCGAACGGAGCCGTTTCCCCCAACGTCCTCGCGGGGCTCGCCCGGGCGGTTTCCTATGCCGAGCGGCTCGGCGAGGCGCCGAACGCCCCGGTTGCCCCTCCCTCCGAGCGCTTCGGACGCCGGGAACCGATGCGGAAGGGGATGCAGGGCATCCGGCAGGAGGAACGGATCCTCTCCCGCTGGATGCTCCGGGGACTCGCGCGCATCGAGGGCATCTCGGTCCTCGGGGAGGACGATCCCCGGCGGGCCGCGTACCGGATTCCGACGTTCACCTTTACCTGCGAGGGAGGCAGCGCGCCGGCGCTCGGGGCCGCGCTCGAGGCCGAGGGGGTGCAGGTCGCCGCCGGGGACCTGGGATCCTCGACCACGCTGGAAAACCTCGGCCACGATCCCGAGGCCGGCGTGCTGCGGGCGTCGCTCGGGCACTACCACACCCGGGACGACGTCGAGCGTTTCCTGCGCGTGCTGCAGTCGCTGCTCTAGTTCGCCACCCGTTCTCGCACGCCGCCGCCGGGGCGCGTACGATGGCGGGTCCGGGAGGCAAGCCATGACCGTCCGTTCCGCGTCCATCCCTGTCCCACTCCGGTTGCTGCCGCTTTTGCTAGCCGGATTCCTCGCGGGTTGCGGGTCCGAACCGCCCCCGCCGGCTGCCGCCGAGCCCGGCACTCACGCGGACCTCGTCGCCCTGTTCGAGGAGTGGCGCGAGTTCGAAACGCCCGAGTTCCGGGAAGGCATTCCGGACTACAGCGCCGCGGCGATGGCGCGCCAGCACGCCGAACTGCCGGCGTGGCGCGCCCGCCTCGACGCGCTCGCCCCCGAGAGCTGGCCGGTCGCCGAGCAGATCGACTGGCACCTGATGCGCGCGGAGATGAACGGGCTGGACTTCGACCACCGGGTGCGGCGGCCGTGGGCCCGCGATCCGGGTTTCTACGTGCAGATCTTCGAGGCCCAGAGCGATGTCCCGGCGCACGAGGGACCGGTGATGCACGGGTTCATCGACCTCTGGACCTATGACTATCCCCTCTCCGAGGCGGATGCGGCGGAACTGGCGGAGCGGATCGGGACCGTCTCCGGGGTGCTGGCGCAGGCGAAGGGGAACCTCGCGGCGTCGAACGCGCGGGACCTCTGGCTCGGCGGATTCCGCTACTTCCGGAACCAGGCGGCCGACCTCATCGCGTTCGGCGAACGGGTGGGGGGAACGAGCGCCGCACTCGACGCCGCGGTGGAGGCTGCCCACGCCGCCACCGTGGACTTCCGGGAGTTCCTCGAGGCCGAGGCCGACTCGAAAACCGGTCCCTCGGGAATCGGGGCCGACAACTACACCTGGGCGATGCAGCACGTGCACCTGTTGCCCTGGTCGTGGGAGCAGATCGTGACCATCATGGAGCGGGAGCTGGCCCGCTCCCACTCGTCCATGCGCCTCGAGGAAAACCGGAACCGGGCGCTTCCCGAACTCGAGCGGATCGCCTCGGCCGAAGAGTACGACCGCCGCCTCAACGAGTCCGTGGACCGCTACATGGACTTCCTGGTCCGTGAGGAGGTCCAAAGCATCGAGGATTACATGGATCCAGCCCTCCGGGCGGTGAACGGGAGCTTTCAGCCACTCGAGAACCCGGATGACCTGCGGAACTTCTTCAGCGAGGTGAACTACCGGGACCCGGACGCCTTCCGGCCGCACATGCACCACTGGATCGAGCTGGCGGCGATGCGCGACGCGCCCCACCTGAGCCCCATCCGTGCGGTGCCTTCGCTGTTCAACATCTATGCGTTCCGCTCGGAAGGCCTCGCCACCGGCGTCGAGGAGATGTTCATGCACCTCGGCCTCCTCGAAGGTTCGCCGCGGTCGCGGGAGCTGACCTGGATCATGCTCGCCCAACGCGCGGCGCGCGCCATCAGCGGACTCCATCTCCACGGCGGCGACTTCGACATGGAAGAGGCGGTGGCCTACGCGATGAAGTGGACCCCGCGCGGCTGGCTGACCGAGGGCGCCCTGGTGCGCGGTGAGCAGAGCCTCTACCTGCGTCAGCCCGGTTACGGGACCAGCTACGTGATCGGGAAGATCCAGATCGAGCAGCTCCTCGCCGAGGTGGCGGTGCTGGAGGGCGAGGACTTCACCGTGAAGGACTTCTTCGACCGCTTCTACGGGGCAGGCGTGATTCCGATCACGCTGGTGCGCTGGGAGATGACCGGCGAGAAGGACCCGGTGCTGGATCTCCGTCCGTAGAAGCGCCGGCGCGGGGCTGGCATACTCCGCCGCCGTGACCGCAAAGACAGCCGCTGTCCTCTCGCTTGCCGGCCTGCTCCGGACGGCGGTCCCCGCGGTTGCCTCCGTCGAGCCTTTCCGCCTGGGAACCTTCGAGCACCGGGGCGAGGCGTTCCTGGGGATCGTGCTCCGCGACGCCTGGGCGGTGGACCTCGCGGGCGCGAACGCCTCGCTCGAGCGGCACAACCGCATGTGGGTGAGCCTCCCCATGCCGGAGGACATGAAGGAACTCGCCGGGCGCTGGCATCTCGGCATGCGCGACCGGGTGCACGCCATCGTCGACCAGGTGGTCCCGCTCCTTGCCCGATCCGCGGAAGAGCGTCCGGTGTGGATTCACGAGCTCGAGGGGCTCCACGTCTTCCCGCCGATACGCCCGGGGATCATCCTGGCCACCGCCCTCAACTACCCGGCGCACGGGGTGGAGATGACCACCGGCGCGCCCGCCGCGATGTCCGACGCCTCGGCGCTCGACGACCAGCAGGTCTCGATGGACCATTTCTGGGAACGTGAGCCGGGCGACCGCCGGCAGAATCCGTACCTCTTCATGAAGCCGGGGAGCATCGCCATCGGCCACGGCGAACCGATCCTGATGAAGCCCGAGCGGGAGATGGTGGACTGGGAGTGCGAGCTGGCGGTGGTGATCGGCCGGCCCGCGAGCGACGTCGAGGCGGAGGACGCCGGCGCCCACGTTTTCGGCTACACCATGATGAACGACGTGGGCGACCGGGAGGGCAGGGGGGACGACCGCTACGGGTCGGACTGGCTGGTCTGGAAGTCCACGGAGACGTTCGCTCCGCTCGGCCCCTTCATCACCCCGGCAGAGTTCGTCGCCGACCCGCACGACTTGGACATCCGCTTCACCCTGTCGGGCGAGATCATGCAGGACGCCAACACCGGCATCATGGAGCACAAGATTCCGGAACTCATCCAGTTCGCCTCCCACAACCTGATCCTGCGGCCGGGCGACGTGATCGCTACCGGGACCCCGGACGGCGTGGGCTACGCCCGAATCCCGCCCATCTTCATGAAACCCGGCGACACCGCCGCCTGCTGGGCCGAGGGGATCGGAACGCTCGTGAACCCGGTGCGCGAATGGGCGGACGCCATTCGCTGACGGAGAAAGCAAGGGCCCGTGATCCAGGACCCCTTCGGCGTCTTCCTGGCCCTCGCCGGGGCGGTCTTCCTGGCAGTCTGGCTCGAGGGGCGCTACCGCTTCTTCCGCGCCATGAGCGCGGGTCTCATGTGCCTCGTGTTCGGGATGATCCTGTCGAACTCCGGGCTCCTGCCGGGGGACGCCGAGGCCTACTACCAGCTCGGCAACATCTGGGTGAACGCGGCGATCGTGCTGGTGCTCCTCAACGTGGACCTCCGCACCCTCCTGGCGGCGGGGAAGCCCATGCTGGGGGCGTTCGGCATCGGCGCGGTCGGCACCATGCTCGGGACGGCGATCGCCACGTTCCTGCTCGCCGGCGCCATCGGCCCCGAGACCTGGAAGCTCACCGGGCAGTTCACCGGGACCTACATCGGTGGCGGGGCGAACTTCTACGCGCTCGCGAGCGCCTTCGGGACCGATCCGAACATCATGTCCGGGGCGGTCGCGGCCGACGTGATCGTCACCGCCTGCTGGCTCGCCACCTGCCTCGTCATTCCGGCGCTCCTCTACGGCGGGAAGGGGCTCGACCCGGTCCGGAAGGGCGATGCGCCGCTGACGCTCGAGCAGCGGCTCAAGGAGAGCGGCGAGAGCCTGCGGATGATGGACTTCTTCGGGCTCTCCGCGATCACGCTCGGAGCGATGGTGGCGGCGCAGCTCCTGGCGGCCGCGGTCCCGGTGGTGCCGGCGGTGCTCTGGCTGACCACCATCGCGCTCGTGCTCGGCCACACCCCGCCGGTCCGGAAGCTGCGGGGCGCCCCGGTCCTCGGCAACTCGCTGCTCTACCTGTTCCTGGCCGGGAACGGCGCCCAGTCGCTGGTTTCGGAGATGCTGGCCTACGGGCCGTCGCTCTTCTTCTACGCGCTGATCACGGTGGGGATTCACGGGCTCGTGATCTTCGGCATCGGCCGGCTGCTCCGGTTCGATGCGGGGACACTGGTGGTGGCGTCGCAGGCCAACATCGGCGGCGCCGCCTCGGCGGTGGCGATCGCCACGGCGCGCGGCTACGGGGACAAGCTGCTGCCGGGGATCGCGGTGGCGCTCGGCGGCTACGCGTTCGGGAACTACCTCGGGTTCGGCATGGGGACCATGGCGCGGACGTTCCTCGGGGGCTGAGCAGGGAGCCTTCTTGATCCAGGACCCCTTCGGGATCTTCCTGGCGCTCGCCGCGTCGGTGTTCCTCGCCGTCTGGCTGGAGCGCAACTACCGCTTCTTCCGGTCGCTGAGCGCCGGGCTCTTGTGCCTCATGTTCGGGATGGTGCTCTCCAACACCGGGATCCTGGTGGGGGAGGCGGAGAGTTACGAGCAGATCTCGAACATCTGGATCAACGCCGCGATCGTGCTGGTGCTCCTGAACGTGGACCTGCGAGCGGTCCTGAAGGCCGGGAAGGCGATGCTCACCGCGTTCGGGCTCGGGGCGCTCGGCACCATGCTGGGGACCTTCCTCGCGACGGTCCTGCTCGCCGACGCGCTGGGTCCGGAGGCGTGGAAGCTCACCGGCCAGTTCACCGGGACCTACATCGGGGGCAGCGCCAACTTCTACGCGCTCGCCGCGGCCTTCGAGACGGACCCGAACCTGATGTCGGGGGCGCTCGCCGCCGACGTGATCGTGACCAGCATCTGGCTCGCCGCCTGCATCGCGATCCCCGCGCTCCTTCGCGGCGGCAGGGCTCTCGACCCAAATCGGACCCGCGAGGGGCCGCTGACGCTCGAAGAGCGGCTCAACGAGAGCGGCGAGAGCCTCCGGATGCTCGATTTCTTCGGGCTGGCGGCGATCACGCTCGGAACCATGGTGGCGGCGCGCTTGATCGCGGCCGCGTGGCCGGTCGTTCCGTCGGTTCTCTGGCTGACGACGATCACCCTGATCCTCGGCCACCTCGGCCCGGTGCGGAAGCTCCGGGGGGCGCCGGTACTCGGGAACTCGCTGCTCTACCTGTTCCTGGCCGCCAACGGCGCCCGGTCCCTGGTCTCCGAGATGTTCGCCGCCGGGGCGGTGCTGTTCTGGTTCGCGACCCTCATCGTTGCCGTTCACGGACTCGTGATCTTCGGGGTGGGACGGCTGCTCCGGATCGACGCCGGGACCCTCTCGGTGGCGTCCCAGGCGAACATCGGCGGCGCGGCCTCGGCGGTGGCGATCGCCTCCGCCCGCGGCTACGCCGTCCAGATGCTCCCCGGCATCGCGGTGGCGCTCGCCGGCTACGCGGTGGGGAACTACTTCGGGTTCGGGATGGGGGTGCTGGCGAGGTCGCTGCTCGGGGGCTAGCGAGCGGTCCTGACTGCCTTGCGGACGGAGACCCGCGCTCCGTCCCTCGCCACGTTCACATGACCCGTTCGAGCAGGTCGAAGTACCTGCCGCGGTCCATCCCCGCGGTTCGCAGGTTGGTTCGGATGAGCCAGACCTGCGCCTCCTTCCTGTTCGTCGGGATGACCACCGGACGCTTGTGTCCCGGTTTGGTGAGGCTCAGATGGGAGCCTTTCTGCCGGGTCCGCACCCATCCGTCGGCTTCGAATACCCGGATCAGAGCCTCGACGCTAACCGGATGCAGTCGCGGCACTAGTGTCGGGATGGGAGTCCTTGAGCAGGGGCCAGGCGACCTGGAAGGTCTTCACTTCCGCAATCGGAAGCAACCCGGCCTCTCGCAACACTTCTTCCAAGGTTCCCATTTCCTGACACGTTTCCAGGAACAGTTCCACTGCTTCCCGCAGGTTCGTTTCCGCTTCGTCCCTCGTGGCGCCCTGGGAGGTCACGTCCAGATCAGGACACCAACCGATCCACTCGTCGCGTTCCTGGTGGAAATTCGCCCTCAGGGTGATCTTCGCCATGCCTCTCAGACCGCGGACCTAGCCTAGCGCATCGGTTTCGTGAGTCGTTCGTCCGAGTCGATGTTGAAGATTCTCACGTCCGATCCAATCCCCGGGTCCGGCCCACGGCGACCACCATCGGGCCTTCGGTCCACGCCTGTTCCGCCTCGAAGCCGGCGGCGCGCATTGCCGCGGCTTCCACCTCTTGCGGGAAGTAGGTGTCCTCTTCCTGCCATTCGGCGAAGTGCCGGTAGGCGCGCTCTTCCGGAATGCCGCACGACACCAGGTGGGCAGCCCACGCACGCCACACGGGCTCCTGAGCGCCGGGTTCCGCCGGCATCGTGGCGTCGGCGTTCACGAAGACGCCGCCCGGGCGGAGACAGTCGTGAATGCGAATGAAGAGCCGCCGCTTTTCGTCCATCGTGGGGACGTGGTGGAGGGTGAGCGAAGCGGCGACCGCGTCGGCCTCCGGGAGCGGATCGTCGAAGGAGGCCTCGCGGAAGCGTGTCCGGGACCCGTACCCGTCGAGGCGTTCCCGGGCCACCGCGAGCATGTCGGGGTCCACGTCGATCAGCTCGACCGTCGCGCCCGGCGCCGCGCGCAGGATCGCTTCGGCGAGGGCGCCGGTGCCGCCGCCGAGGTCCAGCACGCGTTTTGGCGCCACCCGCGCGATCTCGGCGGCGGCCGCTTCGAGCATCGCCTCGTAGCCGGGGATGAAACGCCGGATCGCCTCGTCGTAGGCGTCGACTTCGACGCGGAGGTGGCGGCGGACGGAGTGGCGGGACATGCCGGGCGATTCTTGCAGCAGTGCCCGCGAGGAGTGTCGCGACTCCGACTCCGGGAATCGGCGGCATGCGGGTTTTCGCGGCCCTCTCGGGCCGCGATGCCGGCCAGAGGCCGGCGCTCCGAGGCGTTCCGCGGTTCGCCGCGGGGGAGGGGAGGGCGTCCAGCTTCGCGGCCCTTGCGGGCCGCGGTGCCGGTCTGAAGACCGGCGATCCCCGCCTACCGGACGATGATCTCGTCCAGGTAGATCCAGCCGGTTTTGCCCTCGTAGCGCGCCCCGTCCGGCCCGGTGGGCCAGGGCGCCGGAACCTCCCCGAGTCCGGTGATGCGGACGCGCACGAAGCGCGCCTCGGCGCCCTCGAGCGCGACCGTGACCCGCCGCCGGCCGCCGTCGGGCGTGTCCGCCCCCACGTCGTCCGGGTCTTGGACCTCCTGGATCGCCGCTTCGGACCAGGACTGCCCGTCGAGGCTCGTGGCGACCTCCACCCGCCGGGGGAAATACACGCCGGAGCCCGGGTGCTGGAGGAAGGAGAACTTCACCGACCATACGGGCTGCGCCGGCCCGAGATCGAGCTCCGCGGTGACCTCGTCCGCCCGGTAGCCCTGCCAGTGGCCGCCGCGGCGGTCCACCGAACCCCGGATGCCGTCCGTGAGTCCGGCGTCGCCGGCCGCCGAATAGGGCGATGACTGCGGCGGCTGCACATCCGCCGTCACGCCCCGGGCGAGGTGCGCCGCCAGGTTCCGTTCGCCGAAGTGATGGAGTTCGAGGGAGCGGCCGTAGACGGCGTCCTCCGCCGCCTCGTCGGGAAGCACCAGCCGGGTGAAGACGCTCGGGTCGTCCTCCGGAGCAATCGCCCGCATCAGGAAGCGGAAGTCGAGGTTCTGCGGCCAGAGGGTGTACTCGCGGTGCGGGACCGCGCCCCAGGAGTCGTCGCCGCCCACTCCGGTCTGGCGGAAGTCCACCGCGAGGGTGATCTCGTCGCGCGGGACGAGGTTGGCCCAGTGGGTGCGGCCCTTGGTCTCGCCCCCGTCGAGGTCGGCGATCCGGTAAGGCAGCGCGGAGAACGACAGGTGGGGGAGGCCGATGACCAGCAGCCCCGCGCCGGACCCGTCCGTGAACGTCGCCCAGCGCACGTCGGTCCGGGTGCCCGTCTCCTGCGGCCGGACGTAGGGGTGCGCGAGCTCGGACACCGGCGACCGGTAGCGGCCCACCGCGGCGCCCGTCCGGCGGTCCCAGTAGTTCTCGTGGGGGCCGCGCCCGAACCACTCCACTTCGGACAGCGACTCCGGCAGCGTGAACAGGGTCCCGAAGCGCGGCATCTCGGGCAGGTCCTCGTCGACGCCCGAGAGGCGCGCCGAGACGGCCACCGTGCCGTTGCCGAACACCTCGTGCCGCAGCGTGTAGAAGGCATTGACCGAACGGAGTGAGAACCGGCTCTCCACCACGACCCGCAGCCGGTCCTCGTCCTGCCGCACCAGGACGTCCTCCAGAACCCGCGCCGGCGGGCTTCCCGCCGTCTTCCAGACTCCCGAACGCGCCGGGAAGCCGTTCCCGTAGTCGTTGTCGGTCGGCGCCCGCCAGAAGTTGGGAACCGGGCCGGCGTTCAGGAGGTCCCGCCGTCCGGCACGGAAGGAGCGGAGCGTGCCGAGTTCCCGGCTGAACTCCAGCGTGAAGCCCCGGCCGCCCACCGTGACCGCGTCGTCCGATTCCCGGACGGTCAGGGGCTCCATCGGCGGCGGTTCCGGGGCCGGCTCTTCCTCCTCCTGCTCCTCCTCCGGGACCTCCGCTTCGCCCTCGGCGGGCTCCTCTTCCTCTTCCTCGCCTTCCTCCTCCCCGGTCTCCTCTTCTTCCTCCTCCTCGACGTCGTCGGGATGCACCACGTCCACGAAGAACTGCTCCCACGCCACCTCGTGGCCCGCCGGGACCAGCGGCGCGTCCTCGCGGGTGCGGAACCGGACGGTCAGCAGGCGTTCCATCAGGGGTTCGATCTCGGTCTCCGGAATGTCGAAGGAGACGATTTCCGCCGCTCCCGGCGCGGTGGAGACGGGCGGCACCTCTCCCTCGGCGACCACCACCCCGTCCGCGGTCAGTTGCCAGCTTCCCGCGAGGTCGGAGAGGTCGGTGAAGGCGCGGAGGTTCTCGACCTCGATCAGTCCCGAGCGGGCGTGGAGGGCCCGGATCCGGAGGGGCTGGTACACCTTCTTGACCTCGAAGGCGTGCGGGTGGGGCTTCCGGTCGGCGGACACGAGTCCGTTCACCAGGAAGTTGCCGTCGGTGGGGATCCCCGGCGGCCCGATGTCGCCCCCGTACGCCCAGAAGGGCCGGCCAGACTCGTCCTCGCGGAGGAGCGCCTGGTCCACCCAGTCCCAGATGAACCCGCCCACCAGCTTCGGATCGCTGTCGATCACTTGCCAGTAGTCGGCCAGGTTTCCCACGCTGTTCCCCATGGCGTGCGCGTACTCGACGAGCAGGAAGGGCTTTTCCGACCGGGAGGCGGCGTAGTGTTCGAGCCAGTAGGGCCGGACGTACATGGGGGCCACGATGTCCACGACGTCCCGTTCGCCAGCCGGCTCGTAGAGGATCGGCCGCCAGGGATCGTTCTCCCGGATCCACTCCGAGGTGGCGTCGAAGTTCTCGCCGTCGCCGGCCTCGTTGCCGAGCGACCAGATGACCACCGACGGGTGGTTCCGGTCCCGGATGACCATCCGTTCGGTGCGGTCGAGGTGCGCGTCCCGCCACTCGGGCCGCCCCGCGAGGGTCACCTCGGGCAGAAAGCCCATCCCGTGCGACTCGATGTTCGGCTCGTCCACCACGTAGAGCCCGTACTCGTCGGTCAACTCATAGAAGCGGGGCAGGTTCGGGTAGTGCGCCGTCCGAACCGCGTTGATGTTGAGACGCTTCATGAGCCGGATGTCCTCGAGCATCACCGCCTCGTCCACCACGTGGCCCCGCTCGGGGTCGTGTTCGTGCCGGTTCACGCCCCGGAGGACGATGGGACGGCCGTTCAGGAGCAGTTCGCCGTCCACCGTCTCGATCCGCCGGAAGCCCACCCGGATCGCCGTGGCCTCGGTCACCGCTCCGCCGGCGCTGGCGAGCGACAGCACCAGCCGGTAGAGGTTCGGGGTCTCCGCGGACCAGGCGCGAACGTCGGGGATCGTCGCGGTGGCCCCCATGGAGGCCTCCGCCCCGGGAGGGACCTCGAGCCGCAGCACTTCGGGCGCTCCCCACACGGAGTTCTCGTCGGGATCGAAGAGCTCGTAGCGCACCTCGTGGGGTCCCGCCGGCCCGAGCCCCCGGTTCGCGACGTTCACGCTGAAATCCAGGATGCCGTCCCGGTAGCCGGTGACCAGGTCGGCGCTCGCCGAGAAGTCGCGCACGAAGGTGGGGGGCCGGGCGAGGAGCGAGACATCGCGGTCGATCCCGCTGATTCGCCAGAAGTCCTGGCTCTCGAGGTAGCTGCCGTCGCTCCAGCGGATGACCTGCACCGCGAGGGTGTTGGGCCCGGTGGTGATCTGTTCCGTGATCCGGAACTCGGCGGGGGTTCGGCTCCCCTCGCTATAGCCGATGAAGGCCCCGTTCACCCAGACGTAGAAGGCCGAGTAGACCCCGTCGAACCGGAGGAAGACCTCGTTCCCTTCCCAGCGCGCCGGAATCTCGAAGCTCCGCCGGTAGGAACCCACCGGGTTGTCGTCTTCGGGCACGAAGGGGGGATTCGCGGGGAAGGAATAGAACTCGTCCCGGTAGACGGGATAGCCGTAGCCGAGCAGCTCCCAGTTCGAGGGCACCGGGATCTCGTCCCAGGCGGAGTCGTCGAAGCCGGGCTCGAAGAACTCCGTCGGCCGGTCGGCGGGGCGGGGGACGAAGTGGAACTTCCAGTCGCCGTTCAGCGAGATCCGGCGCGGCGAGTCGGCCGGGCGCCCGGTGACGGCGGCTTCGGGGTTCGGGTAGGGCGTGAACGAAGCGCGGGGCGGTTCGCGCCCGATCTGGAAGACCGTGGGGTCCTGCCAGGGGGGCGGAGTCTCCGGGGGCTGCGCGCCGGCGCTCGCGGCAAGCCCGAGCGCAAGGGCGGCGAGAATGGACGTCCGGCGGCCGCGGATCATTGCGGGAGGGGATCCTCCGGCGGCGCCAGATCGCCCGACTCGATGAACGCCATGATCCCGAAGAGGGCACCCCAGGAGTGGAAGGGGTCGCTCGAGAGGCGCTCGTCGTCCCCCGTTCCGGTGATCGAGGAGATGTTCTCGCTCACGTAGCCCCTGCGCCGCCACTCCCGGAGAAACATATCGAGAGAACGCGCCGAAAGCTCGGCTGCGGTGGCGCGATCGCCCGCCCGCCGGAGCCCCAGGTAGGTGAGGAAGTTGAGCGGCGGCCAGATGGCGCCCTTCCAGTAGCGCTGGCGCGGGAACGAGGGGTCGTCGCGGGTGGTCGAAGGGAGCACGAACTCGCCCCAGAACTCCTCGGGGTTGAGCAGGTGCTCCCGGATGAGCCGGCCGGCGCGCGTTTCGGAGGCCACTCCGGCGAGGAGCGGGTAGAAGAGGGTCGGCGAAGCGGCGTTCGGAGAACCGGTCCAGATCGGTGCGGTAGTTCAGGTAGTAGCCCCGCTCCTCGACCCAGAGGCCGTCGAGCGCGTCGCTGAAGGCCGCGATGCGATCCTCGAGTTCCCCGGCTTCCGCCTCGCGCCCGAGGAGGCGCGCCAGTTCGGCGAGCGCCCGGCAGTCGGCGATGTAGAGGCTGGTGAGTCCCACGTCCTGGAGTTCCAGCACGTCTTCGTCCCGGTTGAAGGGCACGTCCTCGTACATCGGGGAGTCGTCCATGCCGGACTCGTAGCCGGCGGCGGTCTTCGTGCGCACGACGGGCTCGGCGAAGGGGTTCTTCGCCTCGTGGGAGCCGTAGGAGAGGAGGCCGCCGTTGCTGCGGGCCTCCGGCCACCAGCGGTTCCAGGCGAGCAGCGGCTCGAACGCGGCCTCGAGGAACCAGCGCTCGGGAAAGCGCCGGTACACCTCGCGCACCATGATCCCGCCCACCGGCGGCTGGGAGCGGTCCCAGGACTTGCTCCCGTTCCCCCGGTTGTCGTTGGGCAGGAACCCCTCAGGCGTGTGGCCCCGCAGGTGCTCGACGATGCCGGCGAGCGCCAGGTCGCGGCTTTCGAGCGTCGCGAGGTAGCCGAGGAAGAAGTTGTCCCACCCGAAGAGGGCCACGCCGCCGTACTCGCGGTTCCACAGCCGGCCCACGGTGGGGACGACCCGTTCGTGGCGGGGTTCGTAGACGGTGTTCCAGGCGAACCCGGAGGTCACCGCGAGCCAGGCTTCCGCGAGTTCTCCGTATGCGGCGGCGCGGGCTTCGAGTTCGGCGCGGCGGCCGTCGAGAATGTTCCGGAGATCGGCGGCTGATTTCGCCGGGGCGCCGGGGACCGCGGTGTAGACGCCGACGGGCTCGGTGAGCCGAACGATCCGGTGGGGAGCCAGACCGCCGGCGTAGGGGTCGGTCGCGGGCGTCCCCGCGACCCGGACGGTCCGCTCGCCGTCCGGCAGCCGGGCGTGGAGACCTCCGCCCGCGGGTTCCACCGCGCCCGGCCGGTTCCAGACCATCCCCGCGCTCACCACCAGCTCGAAGGAGGCGCCGGGCTCGGGTTCCGGGGTCACGAGGACCACGAGTTCGCCGTCCTCGCCGTGTCCCGCTTCCACGGCGGCGGTGAGGCCGCGCCAGGCGATCTCGAGGCGCTGGTAGGACCCGTCCACGGCGCGGATGCCGGGACGGACCACTTCCGCGCCTTCCTCCCGCTTCCCGATGAGCGCCTCCGTCAGGTGGCTCTGTTCGAGGTAGCGGTGCCGCTTGAGGCCGAGGTTGACCGCGAGCCCGTCGGGGAGCAGGACGTAGCGCAGCACGCTGCGGCTGTCCCAGGTGTTCCAGCCGGTCTGGAGGCGCTCCTGAATGGCGTGGTATTCGGGGATGTCCCCGATCGCTGCGTCGTATTCGGCGTGCCGGTCCGGCCAGTCGGGAGTGGCCCCACCGGAGGACTCCGCCGGTTCGGGCTCGGAAGGGTCGCAGCCGGCGGCGAGCGCCAGCGTGACCAGGAAGACCGGGAGCTTCCCCGGCACTCCGGGCGCCGCGGTTATTCCGTCTTCCAAAAGGCGATGCCCGAAGCCTGTTTCCCGACCTCGACGACCGCTTCGCGCTCCAGGGACTCCAGGTTGTAGAACTCGACCCGCCCGGGTTCGCCGCCGATCTCCTCGACGGTGACGATCGCGAAGCGGCTGTCCGGGGTGATCACCACCCCGTGGGTGATGCGCGCCGAGGCTGCGACCGAGGCGCGCTCGGTCCCGCTCTCGAGATCCCAGAAGCCGACCGAGTCGTTCGTCTTCTCGGTGACCACGAGGTGCCGGCCGTCCGCCGAGACGTCGACGTTGTAGGGCCCCCGCTGGGTGTGGAACCGGCGCCGGGGCTCCCAGGCTTCGAGATCCACTTCAAGGACCTGGTTCAACCCCTGGAGCGCGACGTAGGCGTGCCTGCCGTCGGGAGCCGGCTGGATCCAGGTGGGACTCGCCGCCGGCCCGCCGCCCATCGCGTGTCCCGCGTGGGGATCGCCCTCCATGACCGCCTTCGTGGTCTCGTTGTCGCCGGTGAGGCGCATCCGCCGGCTGGCCTGGAAGGTCATGGTGTCGATCTCGAACAGCTCGGCGCTCATCATGGCGACGGAGTAGGCCAGCATCCCGTCGGCGCTCAGCCTCGACCCGTGCGGCATCACGCCCTGCTCGATCTGGGCGATCTCGGTCATCGAGACGGTGTCGATCACCGAAACGTTCGAGGGGACGTGGTCCCCGTGCAGGTTGAAGTTCACGACGAACAGGAACCCGGTCGCCGGGCTGATGTCCATGGTGGCGGGGAAGAGGCCGGCGGTGGTGTCCGCGACTTCGAGGTCGGTGCCGGTCTCGAACTTGTGGACGGTGCCGTAGGGCATGCCGTGGGCGATGGAGACGTACCAGTGGCGGCCGTCGGGGGAGACCCGTACGCCGTGGGGGCCCTCGATCTCGTTCGGGAGGATCCCCACGGGAATCCGCCGGAGCAGCTCGCCGCCGTCCGGCCCGAAGCGGACGAGGTCCACGGTGTCGTCGGACTCCGCCGCCACGTACACGAAATAGTTGTTGTCGGCGCTCGTCTGGGCGCCGGCGGCGGTGGGCGCGAGGAGAAACACTGCGCCCAGGGCTGCCGCGAGCCAGCGAAACGGAGCGCTAGTGGTCATGGGCGTAGGTCTCCAGCGTTTGCGGGTTCCAATGGTACCGGTCCAGTGGCGCACACGGCTTGGAACGCCGGTCGGTTCTCGCGGTAGCGGCCTCCAGACCGGCACCGCGGCGCTCCGCGCCGCGCAAGGGCGCACGGCGATAAAGCCGCGTCGCGCGTACGGCTTGGAACGCCGGCTTCAGCCGGCACGCGGCCCGCAGGTCCGCTAGGGTGTCGCGATAAGTGGATGAATATACGTTCTGTTACGAGCGATTCCCAAGACTGGGAACCACTTGGGGCGGCACGATCCTGGATCGCCGGAAACCCCGAGCCGAGCGGGGCCGCAGCGGGAACGTATACCACCTTCGGGCGCACCGGGCGGCGGGGTCCGGGGCCGCAAGCCGGACCCGGTGGAGCAGCGGACGGAACGGACGGGACCCTGGAACGGCTGCCGGGGCCGCCGCGATCGGGACCACCTCGACCACGGCCACCAGGAGGACCTGCTAGCCTGCGACGACAGCTGGCGGGGATCCCCGGGCGTTGGGGAGTCGCGGGCCAGAGGCGAGACCGGCCCGAGATCGGTGGGTAACCTGCCGTCGCCGGGGTCGCCCTCGGAGCCGAATCTGGAGCGCACACGCTCAGAGCCCCCTTATCTGCGTACTTCCCTGCGCTCGAACCGGTCCGGGGCGTTCTCGAAACCCGTTGGCCCCGTTGCGTTTCGGCGGCGCGGCTGCGACTTCCGCCCTCCGCTTTTGGGCGGAGTGCGGGGCTGGGAGCGACCCCCCCTTTTCCTCCGGAAAAGCGGCCCCGGCGTCCGAACTTCCCTGCGGACTTCCCTGCGGGGTTCGGGGTCGCTCCCAGCCCGCGCCTGCGGCGCGAGGCATCCCTGCGGGAAGGCCACGAATCCG
>VXNL01000088.1 GCA_009840635.1 Acidobacteriota bacterium
GGGGGGGGGCGCGCGCCGCGCCCCCCGTGCCGGCTGAAGCCGGCGTTCCAAGCCGTTGCGTCGCTGGTGCTGGCCTGGTGGCCGGCCTACCCAGCCGATCCACCGGCCGTCAGGCGGGGACGGGGGTGGCGGCGGTGACCTGGGCCTGGTGCTCGACGATCCAGTCGCAGGTCAGCGCGAGGCCTTCCTCGAGCGGGGTTTCGGGGGTCCAGCCGAGCCGGCGGATGCGGTTCGTGTCCAGGCTGTAGCGCCGGTCGTGGCCGGGGCGGTCCGCCACGTGGGCGATGCGCCCACGCCGGCCGCCGGCTCGCTCGGCGAGGTCCAGGATGGTTCCCGCCATCTCGAGATTGGTTCGCGTATCCCCGCCGCCGACGTTGTAGACCGTCCCGGGAATGCCGGAGCGCAGCAGGAGGTCGAGAGCGGAGCAATGGTCGGAGACGAAGAACCAGTCCCGGACCTGGGCGCCGTCTCCGTACACCGGCAGTTCCTCGCCGGCCAGCGCCCTGGCGAAGAAGGTGGGGACCATCTTCTCGTGGTGCTGGCGGGGGCCGTAGGTGTTGGCCCCGCGGCTGATGATCACCGGCAGGCCGTGGGTGGTGCGGTAGGCGAGGACGAGGAGATCCGCGCCGGCCTTGCTCGCGGCGTAGGGGTTTCGGGGCACCAGCGGTGCCTCTTCGTCGGCGTCGCCCTCCAGGATTTCCCCGTACACCTCGTCCGTGGACACCTGGAGGAAGAGCCGTCCCCGGGCTGACTGGCGGAAGGCCTCCAGGAGGACCGCCGTCCCGAGCGTGTCGGTGCGGGTGAAGGCCTCGCCGTCGAGGATGGCGCGGTCCACGTGCGTCTCGGCGGCAAAGTTGATGACGTAGTCGGCCCGGACCGCGAGCGGCCTGACGGTGGCCTGATCGCAGATGTCGCCGTGGATGAACTCGTGCCGGGGATCGGAGAGGGCCGTGCCCAGGTTGTCCAGGGATCCCGCGTACGTCAGCTTGTCCACGGTGATCACCCGGCAGTCCGGGTAGCGTGCGAGCAGGAGGTCCACGAAGTGGCTGCCGATGAAACCCGCGCCGCCGGGCACCAGGAAGGTCGGGTTCGGGAGCATGGGGGATGGAACCGGCAATTGTGAGGGTGATCAGGCGATCCGGATGATGATTTTGCCGAAATGAGCGCCCCGTTCCATACAGTCGAGCGCCGCGGGGAGTTCGGCGAGGGGATAGTCGAGGTCGAGCACGGGTCGCAGATCCTGCTTCTCTAGGAAGTCCACCACGTCCCGGAGCGCCCGCCGGCAGTCGGTCATGATCCCCGCGATCCGGATCCGGCGCATCACCACCGGCGCGAACTGGACGGGGGCCTCGAGTCCCGTGAGAGCGCCGAGCATCGCGACGGTGCCGCCGGCGGCGGTGGCCCGGATCGACTGGTTGAGGGTGCCGGCGCCGCCGTTCTCGACCACCAGGTCCGCGCCCTCGCCCCCGGTGGCCTCCCGCACCGCCTTGTCCCAGGCGGGGTTCTCGATCCGGTGGATCCCGACGTCAGCGCCCAGCGCTCGCGCCCGTTCCAGCTTCTCGTGCGAGGAGGAGGTGATGATCACCCGCGCACCGAGCGCCTTGGCGATCTGCAGCGCGAAGATGGAGACGCCGCCGGTCCCGAGGGTGAGTACCGTCTGGCCGCGCCGCACCGGGCCCTCCGTCACGAGCGCGCTCCAGGCGGTGACGGCGGCGATCGGAAGCGCGGCGGCTTCTTCGTGGCTCCAGCCGGAGGGGGCGCGGCAGAGCGCCGCCTCGGGAACGACGACCGCTTCCTGCGCCATTCCCGGGCCGGGGCCGCCCAGCGTGGCCCTCGAGTACTCGCGGTGAAAGCGCCCGTCCTCCCAACCCACCACCGGATGGGTGATCACCCGGTCTCCCGGAGAAAACTCCGTCACACCCTCACCGACCTCATCCACAACGCCCGCTCCGTCGCTCACCGGAACCTGGGGCAGGGGCAGGCGAGGGTTGTAGAGGCCCTTCAGGATCAGCAGGTCCCGGTAGTTCAGGGACGCCGCCTGGAGACGGACAAGGACCTGGCCCGGGCCCGGGGTTTCCGGGTCGCTCTCTTCGAAGCGGAGGTTCTCGCTCCCAAACCGATGGAATACCCAGCGCTTCACGGCCGGCAGTGTACCGGCGGGGACCGGAAATTCGTGCTGTTCCGTGGCGGTTTCGATGCCTGTCCCATGCGCCGGCCCGGTTCGCTGCGGCTTGTTTGGACTGCTAGTGTTCGCCCGCATGTCCGAGGGCACCCTCTTCGACCGGATCATCCGGGGCGAACTGCCGAGTCACCGCGTCTATGAGGACGACTCGGTGTACGCGTTCCTGGACATTGGTCCCCAGAGCGCCGGACATCTGCTGGTGGTGCCCAAGGAGAGCAGGGAGACGGTCGGCGAACTCTCCGACGATGCCGCCGCCGCCGTCGGAAGGGTGCTGCCCCGCCTCTGCCGGGCGGTCGCGAAAGCGACGGGTACGCCGCACTACAACATCCTGCTGAACAACGGCCGGCCCGCCGGCCAGGCGATTCCGCACGTACACTTCCATGTCATTCCCGCCTACGGTCGCCGGAGCGAGCCGGGGCAGGGGCTTCAAACCGACTGGCGCCCGGGGTCCCTCGGCGCCGCTGAAGGAGAACGGATCTCGGCAGGGATCCGCGAGGCACTCGCCGATGACGCGGGGCCTGGCGGTTCCTGATCCGCGCTGGCGCCGCCGCCCGGGCATGATGCCGGGTGACGGCCCGGAGAGACCACGATGACGAAACGCTGGCGGCGAACCGGAGCGCAGCTCATCTGGGAGACCCTTCTCGGGGAAGGGGTGCACACCGTGTTCGGGTATCCGGGGGGCGCCATCCTCCCGGCGTACGACGCCATGCTCGACTACCCCATCCGGCACATCCTGGTGCGCCACGAGCAGGGCGCCACCCACATGGCGGACGGCTACTCCCGCGCGAGCGGCGAGGTGGGCGTTGCCGTCGCGACCTCCGGGCCCGGAGCGACGAACATGGTGACCGGGATCGCCACCGCGATGCTCGACTCGTCGCCCATCGTCTGCGTCACGGGCCAGGTCGGCAGCGCCCTGATCGGAACCGACGCCTTCCAGGAGACCGACGTCACCGGGGTCACCCTGCCGATCACCAAGCACAACTACCTGGTGACGGAGGTGGACGAGATCGCGCCGGCGCTCCACGAGGCCTTCTACGTCGCCCGTTCGGGCCGTCCGGGGCCGGTGCTCGTGGACATCACCAAGGACGCGCAGCAGGCGTTCACCGCGACGCGGCCGCGCCTCGGGAAGGTCGACCTGCCGGGTTACCGGCCGGAGCCCCGGCCGCCCGAATCCGAGCTGCAGCGGGCGGCCGAACTCATCAACCGGGCGGAGCGTCCGGTCATCCTCGCCGGCCACGGGATCCTGATCTCGGGCGCGATGGGGCAGGTGCGGGAACTCGCCGAGCGCGCCCGGATCCCCATCGCGATGACCCTGCTGGGCATCGGCGCGATCCCGGCGAACCACGCGCTCAACATGGGGATGATGGGCATGCACGGGGAGTCGTGGGTCAACCAGGCGATCCAGGAGGCCGACCTGCTGCTGGCGCTCGGGATGCGGTTCGACGACCGGGTGACCGGAAGCCTCAAGACCTACGCCCCGAACGCGGCCAAGATCCACATCGACATCGACCCGGCCGAGTTCAACAAGAACGTCCGGGTGGACGTGGCCCTCGCCGGGGACCTCTCGGCCGTGCTGGCCCACCTGCTCCCGGTGATCGAGGCCCGGGACCGCTCCGAGTGGCTCGGAAGCATCCGGGGTTTCAAGGGGGACACCGCGGTCCGCGACATCCAGAACCTTCCCGACATGGGAAAGCTCTACGCGGCGCACGTCATCCACGACATCTGGCGCATGACCGGCGGGAAGGCGATCGTGACCACCGACGTCGGCCAGCACCAGATGTGGGAGGCGCAGTACTACCGTCATAACGAGCCCCGCTCGCTGATCACCTCCGGAGGGCTGGGGACGATGGGTTTCGCGCTCCCGGCGGCCGTGGGGGCCAAGGTCGCGCGCCCGGACGACGAGGTGTGGGTGATCGCGGGGGACGGCGGGTTCCAGATGACCATGTGCGAGCTCGCGACCATCGCCCAGGAACGGCTCAAGCTGAACGTCGCGATCATCAACAACGGCTATCTGGGCATGGTGCGGCAGTGGCAGGAGTTCTTCTACGACCGCCGCTACGCCGGGACTCCCATCCTGAGCCCGGACTTCGCGGCCCTCGCCCGGTCGTTCGGCCTCGGCGGCGAGGTGGTGAAGAGCCGGCAGGAAGTCGAGGGCGCGATCGAGCGCGCCCGCGCCGACGAGCGCACGGTGGTGCTGGACTTCCAGGTCGAGAAGGAGGACACCGTGTACCCCATGGTCCCGACCGGCGCCCGCCTGCAGGACATGATCCGGCGGCCCGGGCAGGAGGCCGACGGGGACCCGGAGTCCGAGGAGGAGCCGGTCGCCGCCGGCCGCACGGTCGAGTGGTGAGGTCGTGACTCCGGGCCCGGACGGCCGGATCCGGCCGCACATCTTCGTGGTCTGGGTGGAGGACCTTCCGGGGGTCCTGAACCGGGTCACCTCGCTCTTCCGCCGCCGCGGCTTCAACATCGAGTCGCTGAGCGTCGGGCCCGCGCGCGCCCCGGGGGTCTCCCGGATGACGATCGTGGTGCGGACCGACGCGACCACCGCGCGCCGCATGCGGGTCCAGCTCTCGCGCCTCGTGAACGTGCTGCGCGCCGACGACATCACGAACGAGCCCGCGATCCATCACGAGCTCGCGATGTTCAAGATCCAGGCAACGGGCGAAGAGCGCACCCAGGTGATCCAGCTCGCCGGCGCCACCGGGGCCCGCCTCGTGGACATCGCGCCGGAGTCGGTGGTGCTCGAGGCGACCGCGTCGCCGGCGAAGATCGACGGGCTCGAAGAAGTGTTGCGCCCGTACGGGATCGTGGAACAGGTCCGGACCGGGCTGGTCGGGATGGCGCGCGGGGCCGCGAGCGTCATGACCGATCCCGACGCCCGCAAACCTCCGAAGCGCCGACGGGCCTCATCGGACGAGAAGGGCGGGTCGCACTCTGTCTAGTCTCCAACCGAAAGGCTGAAACCGCGGCGCGCGGAGCACTTTTTCCCGGCGGACGAACGTCTCCGCCACCCACCGGAGGATTCCTTCCATGGCCAACATCTATTACGACGACTCCGCGGACCTCGATCTGATCCGTGGCAAGAAGGTCGCGGTCTTCGGTTACGGCTCGCAGGGCCACGCCCACGCGCTGAACCTTCGGGACAGCGGGGTCGAGGTGCGGATCGCGCTCCATGCCGCTAGCCGCTCGCGCGGCCGCGCCGAAGCCGAGGGGCTCGCCGTGGTCTCCGGTCCCGACGCCGCCGCCTGGGCGGACGTGGTCACCATCCTGACGCCCGACACCACGCAGGCGGCGATCTACGAGGAGCAGATCGCGCCCCACCTCGGGGCCGGCAAGACGCTGATGTTCGCCCACGGGTTCAACATCCGCTTCGGCACCATCCGTCCGCCGGCGGCGGTGGATGTCTCGCTCATCGCCCCGAAGGCGCCGGGACACCGGGTCCGGGAGCTCTTCATCGAGGGAGGCGGCACCCCGGCGCTGGTGGCCGTCGAGCAGGATGCCTCGGGACAGGCGCTGGCGCTCGCGCTTTCCTACGCCCGGGGCGTCGGACTGACCCGGGCGGGGGTGATCGAGACGACGTTCGCGGAAGAGACCGAGACCGATCTCTTCGGTGAGCAGAGCGTCCTCTGCGGCGGCGTGAGCGAACTGATCAAGGCGGGGTTCGAGACGCTCGTCGAAGCGGGTTACCAGCCGGAGATCGCGTACTTCGAATGCCTCCACGAACTGAAGCTGATCGTGGACCTGATGTACCGCGGCGGCCTCAACTACATGCGCTACTCGGTGAGCGACACCGCCGAGCACGGCGACTACCACGGCGGCCGCCAGATCGTCACCGAGGAGACCCGGGCGGCGATGCAGAAGATCCTCGCGGACGTCCGGAGCGGGGCCTACGCCCGGGGCTGGATCGAGGAGGACCGGGTCGGCCGGCCCAACTTCATGGCGCGGCGCCGCGCCGAACAGAACCACCAGATCGAGACGGTCGGGGCCGAGCTGAGGAAGATGATGCCCTTCCTCGACGCGGTGACCCTGAAGGAGTCCGTCTGACTCCGGGGGCGTCCCCCGTAACATTTCCCGCTTCTCCCGGGGGACGCTCCATGCTTCGAGTCACCGTTTCTTTCCTGCTGGCCGCCGGCCTCACGTTCGGCAGCCTGGCGGAGGCGCAGGTTCCGGCGCCGTCGGAAGTCCTTGGCTTCGAGCCGGGAGACGACTACCAGCTCGGGCTCTGGGGCGAACTGCTCCCGTACTACGAAGCGCTGGCGGCGGCGAGCGATCGGGTGGAACTCCTCGAGATCGGCGAGACGGTCCTGGGAGAGCCGCTCATCGTCCTCTTCATCTCTTCGCCGGAGAACCTCGCGGCGCTGGACCGGCACCGGGAGAACGCGCGGGCGCTCGCTCACGCGGAGATCTCCGAGGAGGAGGCGATCCGGATCTCCCGCGAGGGAAAGGCGGTGGTCTGGATCGATGCGGGACTCCATGCCACCGAGGTGGCGCCGACGCAGATGGTGCCCCTGCTCGCCCACCGGATCGCCACCGAGGAATCCGAGGAGGTGCGGAAGATCCGGGACGAGGTGATCCTGATCCTCATGCCCTGCATGAATCCCGACGGACTCGACATCGTGGCGTCCTGGTACCGCCGGAACCTCGAGACCCCCTTCGAGACGACGGGCCCGCCCGAGCTGTATCACCACTACGTCGGGCACGACAACAACCGCGACTGGTTCATGAACAACATGCCCGAGACGGCCGCGGTGAGCCGGATGCTCTACCACGAGTGGTTTCCGCAGATCGTCTACAACCATCACCAGACCGGTCCGGCCTGGGCCCGGATATTCCTGCCGCCGTTCGCCGACCCGGTGAATCCCAGGATCCATCCCGGGGTCACCACCTCGGTGAACCTGATCGGTTCGGCGATGGCGAACCGCTTCGCCATGAAGAAGATGCCGGGCGCCGTGTCCGACATGATCTATTCGATGTGGTGGAACGGGGGCATGCGGACGGTGCCCTACTTCCACAACATGATCGGGCTGCTGACCGAGACGTCGCACGCCTCGGCGAGTCCGCGCATCTACGACCCGGCGGACCGTCCGGAGTTCGTGGGGAACCCCCGCCGCGGCCAGGCGGCGCCGACCAACGGAACCGACGTCTTCTATCCGTATCCGTGGCAGGGCGGAGAGTCGCCCTTCTCGGATCCGATCCGCTACACGCTGACCGCATCCATGGCGGTCCTCGACGTGGCCGCCGACCTCCGGGAGAAGTGGCTCTTCGACATCTGGCGGATGGGCCGCGACGCGATCGAGGGGAGCGGGGTGAGCTGGATCATTCCGGCCAGCCAGTGGGACCCGGGCGAGGCCGCCGCGCTGGTGAACGTGCTCTACGAGGGCGGAATCGTGATCGAGCGGGCCGGGGAGCCGTTCGAGATCGACGGGGAGACCTACGGAGAGGGCTCCTACATCATTCCGGGGGCGCAGGCCTTCCGCGCCTATGCCGAAGACCTGCTGGAGGCCCAGGACTATCCCGACCGCCGGCGGACGCCCGACGGCCCTCCGGATCCCCCTTACGACCTTGCGGGCTGGACGTTGCCCATGCAGATGGGAGTACGGGTGGACCGGGTCGCGGAGGTTCCCGACGTCGCATCCGCATCGGTCGATGGTCCGGTCCGGGCCCCGGCCGGTGAGGTCTCCGGCGGGGGCTCCTTCGGCTACGCGATCTCACACCGCCCGAACGCCGCGGTGATCGCCCAGAACCGGTTGCTCGCCGCGGGCGCCGAAGTCGCGTGGGCAGCCGAGGGCTTTGAAGGCGGCGGGACGGAGCATCCCGCGGGGACCCTCGTCGTCCGCAAGTCGGACCCGGCCGACGCGGCCATGGAGGGCATCGCCGCGGAGCTGGGGCTCGACGTCGCCGGACTCGGCCGGGCGCCGGACGTGGAACTGCTCCCGCTGGAACCGGTCCGGGTCGGCCTCTACAAGTCCTACGTCGCGAGCATGGACGAGGGATGGACCCGCTGGCTGCTCGAGAACTACGAATACGACCTCACGAGTCTCTCCGACGACGACGTGCGGACCGGCGACCTGTCGCGGCTGGACGTGATCGTGCTGCCGCACCAGTCCACCCGGCAGATTCTCCAGGGACATGCCCCCGGCACCATGCCCGACGAATTCACCGGCGGCATCGGGCTGGAAGGGTCCCTGGCGCTGAGCCGTTTCGTCGAAGAGGGCGGCATGCTCGTGACGCTGGACGGAGCGAGCGACTTCGCCATCGCCCAGTTCGGCCTCCCCCTGCGGAACGTGACCGCCGGACTGGCCGACCGAACCTTCTTCATTCCGGGCTCGTTGATCCGGGCCACTGTGGACACGGCGCATCCGCTGGCCTTCGGCATGCGGGACGAGGTGGCGACCCAGTTCGTCCGGAGTCGCGCGTTCGACACCGTGGGCCTGCCGCGGACCCGGGAGGGGGGCCGGGAGACGATCATGGAGCCGCCTCCCGCCAACTTGGAGGTCATCGCCCGCTACGCGGAGGACGACATCCTCATGAGCGGCTGGGCGCTCGGTGAGGAGAGCGCCATCGGCGGGAAGATCGCCATGGCGCGGGTCCCGATGGGCGCGGGTGAGGTCGTGCTCTTCGGCTTCCGTCCCCAGTTCCGGGGCCAGCCGCGCGGCACTTACAAGCTCTTCCTGAACGCGCTGAGCGGCGCCGCCGTGGAGGACCTGGGGGCGCGGTAGGCGGAAGCCCTCGATCCCCGCTAGAATCCGCGCCTCTCATGGCCAGGACCTGCAAGCTGACCGGCAAGCGCCCCCTCACCGGGAACGCCATCAGCCACGCCCACAACAAGACCAAGCGGCGTCAGCTTCCCAACCTGCAGTGGAAGTCCGTGTGGGTGCCCGAGCTGGAGCGATCCGTGCGGCTGCGGCTCAGCGCCCGCGCCCTCCGCACGATCGACAAGAAGGGTCTGCTGGCCTACCTGAAGGGCGAGGGACTGCGCCTCCGGGACGTGCTCCCGGCCCGCGCCCACGCCCGCAACCTGTAGCGCGGGGAGTCGGAGCGTCGGCCTCCGGCCGGCATCGCCCGCGCAGCGGGCGAAACGCCCGTCGCAACGCTCATCGCCCACCCGGCACGGGCAGGAATCCCTGCTCCCTGAAGTGCCCGTCAAACGTAAACGCGTGGCGGATCCGGCGGTCCCGCATCATCTCGAAGGAGAGCCAGTCCACCAGGGAGACATTGCGCCGGCCGGCGGCGAACATCGCTGCGGTGGCGCGCCGATGGAGTTTCTCGTCGATCCAGACGACCTCCGCGACCGGCAGCAACGCGTCGTGGAGTTCTCGGACCGCCCGCATGCCGAGTCGCCGCGCGATGAGCGCGGTCGATTCCATGATGATGGCGTGGTGAGTGAGCAAAGGCTGCTGATCGCGGCGAGCGCCGGCGAGCAACCGATCCCAAGCCCGTTTCGCGTCCTCATGGAACCGCTGCTCAGCGTCGAGTAGAGCGAAGAGACCCGACGTATCGAGAAGAACGGGCGGCATCACTCTGGCAAACGCCACCTTTCCATCTCCTCCTCCAGAATCTCCACGTATGCCTCGTCGTGTTTCTCAGCGAGGTCGCTCCGCCCGGAGCGGAACGCCCCGACGGGTCGTCTGGCGCGTTCGATGAGTTCGTCCAGCGCCTTGCCTCCGCGGTAGGCGGTGAGCGCTTGGTGAAGCACATCGTCCGGCGACAGGCCGAGTTCTTCCGCCAGCCGGTGCAACCGCTGTGTCGGATCTTCGGGGGCCACTACCGCTGCGTCCGAACCGTAAGGCTGGACTTCCTCCTCCACGCTGGCAGCTCCCGGTTCCGCGGGCAGTTCCCCGTAGCGCGGAGCGACAACCGGGACCAGGCGGGCGACGGGACGGCCCCACTTGGTGATGGTTACGGGCACGCGGTTCGCGGCGACCTGGTCGAGGACTTTCAGACAGGTGTCTTTGAATTTGCCGGCGGAGATGGAGCGCATTCGGAGAATATAGCCATGGCCATATTTCGTTGCAAACCCCGGCGGCCTCCGGGGCAGACCGGTCTGGACCAGCCACCGGTTCCGTAGAATCGCCTCCCCGAGAGGAACGTTCATGACTCTTCGCCTGCGCTTCGCCGTTCTCCTGTTTTCGGTTGCCACCCCGCTCTTCGCCCAGCCGCAGCGCTGGCCGCCGCCGCCCATCATCCAGGGGGTGGCCGAGGCGTATCCGCCCGCGCGCCACGGCGGGAACTACATGCACAACTACTACTTCCCGCCGGCGCCCAGCAGCACGCCCTGGGCGCCGGCCTGGTCCCCGGACGGCGAGAGCATCGCGGTGGCGATGTCCGGCTCCATCTGGCGCGTCGATCCCGAAACCGGGATCGCCGACGAACTCACCTCGGGTCCCGGGTATCACTCGCTGCCGGCCTGGTCTCCGGACGGGCGCTACATCGTCTTCACCGTGGACCGGAACGGCCAGAACATCGGCCTCGCGATCACCGAGGTCGCGACCGGGGAAACCCGCACGCTGCTGAGCGACGAGTACCTCTACACCGATCCCGTGATCTCTCCGGACGGCAACCGCCTCGCCTACGTGTCCACGAAGCCCTCCGGCTACTTCAACGTCTACGTCCGGGAGTTCGCGGACGGCGAACTCGGGTCCGGGGAAATCGCGCTTACCCGGGACGAGAACTACGGGAACGAGCGGCTCTACTTCGGGTCCTGGGACATGCACATCACGCCGGCCTGGATGCCGGACTCCCGGGAACTCCTGATGGTCTCGAACCACGAGGTGCCGCTCGGCTCCGGAAACGTGATCCGGACTCCCATGGCCGCCGACGGGTTCGAGGAGGGGGTCACCGTGCTCGCGGAGCAGTCGCTCTACCGGACCCGTCCGGACGTCTCGATCGACGGGAAGCGGTTCATCTATTCCTCCACCGCGGGAGCCGCCGACCAGTTCTCGAACCTCTACGTGCAGCCGACGGACGGCGGCTCACCCTACAAGCTGACCTTCTTCCAGCACGACGCCTTCCATCCGCGCTGGTCGCCGGACGGCGAGTGGATCGCCTACATCGACAACGCGGGGGGGCTGCCGCAGCTCGCACTCCTGGAGACCTACGGCGGGAAGCAACGCACCGTGGAGATCACCCGGCGCAACTGGAGCCGACCCATGGGGGTCCTTTCGGTACGGACCGTGGACGACGGGACGGGGGAGGAGGTGGCTTCGCGGATCCACCTGCGGGCCGCGGATGGGCGCTTCTACGCGCCGCCGGATGCCTTTGCGCGGATCGGAGGGGCGGGAGAACACTCCTTCCACCAGGCTGGGAGCTTCCGGATGGAACTGCCGGTGGGAGCTCTCGAGATCGAGGCGGTGCGCGGGTTCGAATACGAACCGGTGCGCATGAGCGTCGAGATCGGCGCGGGGGATGTCACCGAACTGACGCTCCGGCTGCCCCGGATCACCGACATGGCGGCGAAGGGCTGGTGGAGCGGCTCCACCCACATCCACATGAACTACGCCGGCAACCTCCACAACACCCTCGAGAACCTGATGTTCATGTCCGCCGCCGAGGACCAGGACGTGGTGCTGGAGCAGATCGCCAACAAGGACAACCGGATCCTCGACTACCAGCACTTCGTGCCCGGCGGCGGCGCCCACCCGCTCTCGACCGACGAGATGGTGCTGGTCGTGGGTCAGGAGTACCGCCCGCCGTTCTACGGCCACGTCTTCTATTTCGGCCTCGAAGAACACCTGATCTCGCCCTACACCACGGGGTACGAAGGCACCGGGATCGAGAGCCTCTACCCGTCCAACACCGACATGTTCCGGAAGGCGAAGGCCCAGGGAGCGACCGTCGGCTACGTGCACGCCTACTTCGGGGAAAACGATCCACTGGTCGCCCCCGACGGGAGCCCCGGGAGCCTCGGCGGCGCGAAGGGCTACATAGTGGATGCGGCGCTCGGCGAAACGGACGCGGTCGAGTGGTCCTCGGCCTCGCGGGCCGGGTTCTTCCCCTGGTACGCCACCCTGAACAACGGTCTCCGGGTCACGGCCGTGGGTGGAGAGGACTCCATCAGCAACATGCAGCGGTCCAAACTCGTGGCATCGATCCGCACCTACGTTCACACCGGGGAGCGGGGGCTGGATCTCGACGCCTTCCTCGAAGGAATCCGGGAGGGCAGGGCCGTCGTGAGCTGCGGGCCGCTCCTGGACTTTCGGGTGAACGGGCGGATTCCAGGGGACGACGTACACCTTCCCGAGTCCGGCGGTGAAGTGGAATGGAGCGCCTGGGTACGTTCGTCCACCCCGCTCGAGCGGGCGTGGGTGGTCTCCGGCGGCGAGGACGCGGCGGAAGTGGAGCTTTCCGGGGACCGGCGCTCGGCGACGGTCTCGGGAACGATCCGGTTGGACCGGAGCGGCTGGCTGCTGCTCCGCGCGGAGGGATCCCCCGATGAGCGGCGCCCGCTCGACTGCGCCTACGCCCAGGCGTTCACGAATCCGGTCTGGGTCACGGTGGGCGACGAGCCGGTGCGGAGCGCCGCGGCCGCCGAGTACTCGATCCGCTGGATCGACCGGCTGCGCGAGATGGCTGAGGCATGGGAGTACTGGCGCTCCGAAGCCGAGCAGGAGCACGTCTACGCCCAGTTCGACGAGGCGCGGGCGATCTACGAGGGCTTCCTGGCGGAGGCCCGCGCCCTGGGCCGGGAGTGATCCGTAACGGTGCGGTCTTCTCCATCCCGGGCTGATAGGCTGGCCTCATGAGCCTGATGGGGCGCGCCCTTGGTACCAAGGCGCCCTTTGTCGCGGCGGCCCGGATCGACGAGGTCCTGAGCGACGATCGGGTGCTCCTGCTCGATGTGCGCACGGCTCTCGAACTGGCTGAATCCGGGACCATCCCGGGAGCGCTCCACATCCATCTTGGAGAGTTGGCGGATCGGCTGGACGAGTTGCCCCGGGACCGCCCGGTTCTCACCACCTGAATGGTGGGGCCACGCGCCGCGCGTGCCGCGGCGATTCTGGAGGACGCGGGTTTCGAGGTTGTGGGTTTCAGCGGCCTCAAGCAATATACGGGCGCGCGGGAGTACCGCCCGCTCGACTGACTCGGAACAGGAGGTTCACGGTGAAGAGAACACCCTCAATTGGCGTCGTCGCCCTGGCGGCAGCCGTCCTTGGTTGGGGCTGCGGCGGCGGCGGTGAGCCGGCGTCCGAGGAAGCGGCGGCCACCGAGGAGGCGGCGTCCGAGCCGGCTCCGCGGGTCGAAGCGGCGGACATCGACGCCGCACTCGCGAACGGCGCCCTGTTGCTCGACGTCCGCACCGACGAGGAACTCGCGGAGCACGGCACGATCGACGGCTTCGTCCACATTCCGATCGACGAACTGGAGGCGAGGATCGGAGAGCTCCCGGCGGGAGTTCCCATCCTCACCGCTTGACAGGGTGGCGGAAGAGCCGCGCGTGCCGCGGAGCTGCTACAAGCGAACGGATACGAAGTCGTCGGTTTCTGCGGCCTGAGGGGCTACGAGGGCGAGCGGGTGTACCCGGGCGCCTCGGACGAATAGGCGTTGGCTGCTAAGTCCGCACGGTCCGGAACCCCGCCATGATGTCGCGGCGTTCCGGGCCGAAGAAGTTGCGATAGCGGCCGGTCAGTATTCGGCTGCGCGTCGCCCAGGCGCCGCCGCGCAGGACCTTCGTCCGGTGGAACTGGCTCTCGGAGTAGTCCCGGTAGGCGTCGGGGCGAAAGGCGGGGAACGGCGCGAAGGTGTCCGCCGTCCATTCCCAGACGTTGCCGAGCATCTGCCGGCAGCCGAAGGCGCTGTCCCCGTCGGGAAGCGCTCCCACCTCGATGCACCCCAGCGACCCGCCGTCCAGGTTCGCGTGGCGCGGCTCGGGAGGGGTGTCGCCCCACGGGTAGGTCCTCTTCGTCGCCGCCAGCCGGTCTCCTTCGGGCTCGCCGAGGGCGGCGGCTTCCCACTCGATCTCGGTGGGCAGCCGCCGGCCGGCCCAGGCGCACCAGGCGTTCGCCTCGAACCAGTTGACGTGGATGACCGGCTCATCCGGTGGCAGGGGCACGGTCTCGTCGAAGCGCCGCAATCGGAAGCCGTCCCCCGTGTCCGGGAGCCAGTAGACCGGACGGGAGGCGCCGGCCCGTTCCCGCCAGGCCCAGCCCGCTTCGCTCCAGAACTCCCGCCGCCGGTAACCCCCGGCGTCCACGAACTCGGCGAACTTCGCGTTCGTGACCGGCGCCCGGGCGATCGCAAACGCCTCGACGTTCACCGGATGCGCCCATTTCTCGTTGTCGTAGCGGAAGGGCGCGTCCCGCTCCGCGCCGAGGCGGAAGGTCCCGCCCGGGACGGGGGCGTCGCCGGGACAAACGCCGGACGGGTTCCGGGCGAGGTCCGGGCCGAGCCTCGGCGCCGGGTAGCCGAGGGTCTGCCGGGAGTACACGTACGCCTCGGTGTGCATGTCCTCGTGGAAGGTGGCGAACTGGTACATGAAGCTGTCGCGCTTGCTCGCCGTGCCGGGACCGAGCCGTTCCAGACAGCGGTCCTTGACCGTCTCGGCGTAGCGGATCGTTGCCTCCATGCCGAGGAGCGGCAGATCCCAGCGGGTGTCCTGGAGGACGGCCGCCGAGTCATACAGTTCGTCACCTTGCGGGAGGATCGGTGCGCGGCCGTAGAGGTCGCGCAGGATGAAGTTCTCGTAGAACCACGCGACGTGCCCGATTTCCCAGCGCAGCGGATTGACGATCGGCAGCTTCCGACCCATCAATTGGTTGTCGTCGAGGCCCACGGTGAGCGCGACGCTGCGCCGGTGGGCGTCCTCCATGATGGCGACGAGATGATCGACCGGAACGCGCTGGGTCATGTCGGCGGAAGTCTCTGCCCGTGCGAATCATTCTAGTAACCCCCGCAGGCCCGAGGTCCCGCTTCGGGAACCGGGTGACGGCGAAGCGCTGGGCGGACGTGCTGCGGTCGCTCGGCCACCGGGTGGCCGTCTCGACCGGCTGGGACGGCGCGTCAGCGGACGTGCTGATCGCCCTCCACGCCTGGCGGAGCGCCGCTTCCATCCGCCGCTTCCGGGACCGCTTCCCCACCCGTCCACTGATCGTGGCGCTGACCGGCACCGACATCTACGGCTTCCTGCACACGGAACCGGAGACCACCCGCCGGTCGCTCGAGTGCGCCGACCTGCTCGTCGGGTTGCACGACCTGGTCGGGGAGGCGCTGCCGCCGGAACTCCGCGTGAGGGTCCGCGTGGTGCACCAGTCGGTTTCCGGCCGGAGCGTGGAGCGCCGCCCTTCGAAACGGACCTTCGACGTATGCGTCGTGGGGCACCTTCGCCGGGAGAAGGACCCCTTGCGGGCGGCCTGGGCGACGCGGGGGATGCCGCCGGACTCGCGCCTGCGGGTCCTCCACGCCGGAGGAGCGCGGGATCCCGAGTGGGCGGAAGCCGCGCGCCGTGAAATGGCGCGCAATCCGCGCTACCGCTGGCTCGGCGAAGTCCCGGCCTGGCGCGTGCGGCGGCTTTACGAACGGACGCACGCAATGGTGATCTCGTCGCTGACGGAGGGGGGAGCCAACGTGGTGTCGGAGGCGGTGATGGCCGGGCTGCCGGTCATCGCGTCCCGGATCCCCGGAAACGTCGGCCTCCTCGGTCCGGACCACCCGGGCACCTTCCCTCCCGAAGATACCGACGCGCTCGGGGCCCTCCTGCGGCGTGCGGAGAGTGAGCCCGAGTTCCGCGCTGAGCTCACCCGGCACGGCGCCCGGCGGGCGCCGTTCTTCGCCCCCGAGCGCGAACGCGAGGCCTGGCGCCGGCTGCTCGAGGAGCTTGGGTGATCCTGCCGGTCAGTTGATGAGGAAGATCTTCTCGTTGGGCGGCTGAAGCCACTCGAGGCCCTTGCTGGTCACCACGTGCGGGTTCGAGATGTTGATCGCCAGGGGGAACCCGGGCCGTTCCGGGATGTTCATGTGCACCATGTACTCGTACGCGAAGAGGTGGTTTTCCTGGATCACCAGGTGGTGCCGGTCGGCGCGGAAGTTCGTCACCGAGGGACCGACTGTTCCGGTGCCGACGGTGCCGTAGGCGTGGTGGTCGATGGCGAAACCGGGCTGGTCGCCGTCGCCGAGCCCCTCCTGGATGATCACGTAGTCGAGGTTCCTTTCGCCGTCGGGGGTCCGGCCGACCCCCTGGATTCCGGAGTTGACGAACGGGGTGTAGATGTAGCCCGCCTCCTCCCTGGCCGCGACCATCGCGTCGAGCGACTCCTTGGCCGTCATGCCCACCCGCATGTGGGGCCGCATGATCCACTGGCCGGCGATTGCGAGATCGAACAGCTTCTGGATGCTCTCCGGAGGGGCGGTCTCACCCTCGCGGAGGATGTAGGCGTGGGTCTTGGTGTCGGTGCCGAAGCCCATGTAGTTGACCCCGACGTTGAAGGCGAAGAAGTCGCCGCGCTGGAAGACGTAGTCCTCGTGCCAGATCCAGTAGCGGGCGTCCGGCGGGTAGGGCGGGTCCTCGGACACCGCGGTGTAGTAGAGGCGGATGCCGCCCCGTCCCCCGGTGCTGAATCCGGCCAGGTGCCGCTCGTACGCCCACTCGCGGGCCCAAGTGGTGATCTCCCGGATCGTGGTGCGCCCCGGCTCGATCCGGGCGAGGGCCAATTGGGTGAGCTGGCGGGCGGTCTCCAGGTTGTTGATCTGCTCGGCCACTTCCCGGACCGTTCGCCGCACCAGGAAGTCGTTGATGACGTTCTCCGCGGAGACGATGCGCTCGGCATAGGTGGGGCCCAGGGTCTTCACCAGCTTGAGGTACGAGGTGTGGGACAGGCCGTCGGCCTCGGCCAGCCATTCGGAGGTGTTCACGGCGATCGTCTGGGGATCCCGCTCGGCGACGAACTCGGTGAACTCGTCGTAGACCTCGTCCCCGTAGTTGAAGGCCATCTGGTACCCCCGGCCGTAACTGGAGATGGTCCGGGCGAAATCGTCGGAACCCCGGACGTCGATGTCCTCGACCGCTCCGGCGCTCCCGAAGGCGGCCCGCTCGATCCGGTCCCCGAGGTCGGTGAAGACGAGGTAGCCGTAGGTGTTGCCGAACCAGTAGGCCATCGGGTCCGGATCGCCGTGGCGGGTGACGTGGATCCACATGTCCACGCCGTTGTCGCGCATGGCGCCCGGCAGGATCAGGTCAAGCTTGTCGCGCCGGAGGAGGCGCATGACCTCCCCGCCGCGCTGCTGGAGGTATGGACGCCGGGCTGGGCGGTTGCGAAGGTGGCTGCGAGAAGCAGCGGGATCAGGATGAACCGGGTTCGAACGGGCATGGGTCGCCTCCTACCCGTTCAGGGTATGGGAGGGGCGACTCCGTCTGCCAGTGGCTCGGCGGGAAAGCGGCGATGAACCGCCCGCGGCGCTCCGCGCCGCTGTGCCGGCTGAAGCCGGCGCTCCAAGCCGGGGAGCCACCCGGCGCCAGTGGCGTCAGGCCGTG
>VXNL01000014.1:0-22147 GCA_009840635.1 Acidobacteriota bacterium
GAAACCCAACCGAATCAAAGGCTTACGGTTCCGACGGTGGCGGACCCCCTTTCACGCATTCCCCCGAAACGGCGGGCAGCGAACCCGCCAGGTTCGCTGCCGTGAGTTTTTGCACTCGACCCGACGCGGGCCTCCTCAAAGGCCCAGGTCGCGGAGTATCCCCGGATTGTCCCGCCATTTCTGGCGTACCTTGACCTGCAGGTCCAGGAAGACCTGGCGCCCGAGCCGCTTCTCCATGCGGCCGCGGGCTTCGCTGCCGATGCGCTTCAGCATCCTGCCGCCGCGGCCGATCACGATCCCCTTCTGGGAATCCCGATCGAGCAGCAGCGAGGCCGCGATGCGCACCAGGGGCTCCGAATCGTCGTACGCCTCGATCCGCACGGCGGCGGCGTGGGGCACCTCTTGGTGGAGGTGTTCGAGCAGCCGCTCGCGGACGATCTCCGAGGCGAAGAAAGCCTCCGGAAGATCGGTGATCTGGCCGTCGGGATAGAGCGGCGGACTGAAGGGGAGACGCTCCGCCAGCATGCCGACCAGCGAGCCGGGCGGCTGGTCCCCCTGCCCCCGGTCTTGCGGCTCGCCCCGGGGGTTCACGTTCGCGCCGGTGCGGGCGGAAAAAAGCACGACCGGCCCGAGATCCCGTTCGCGGTAGAACCCTGCGAGCTCTTCGAGCCTCGTCCGCGGCGCCGCATCCGTCTTGTTGATGCCGATCACGCGGGGGCCGGAAAACGCTTCCAGCCGGCGCAGCAGGTCCCGGTCGCGCCCGGTGAGCGTTCGCGTTCCGTCCACCACGGCGAGCGCCGCGTCCGCGCCTCCGAGGCTCTCGGCCACCGCCCGCATCATCGCGCGGCCGAGACCGGAGCGCGGGCGATGGATGCCCGGGGTGTCGAGCAGGATGAGTTCGAGCCCCGGGCGGCGCGCCACCCCCAGGATGCGCCGCCGGGTGGTCTGGGGTTTCCGGTGTACGGCGGCGAGCCGCTCGCCGACCAGGCGGTTCAGGAGCGTGGACTTTCCGGCGCCCGGGAGCCCCACGAGCGCCACGAAGCCGGCGCGATGCTCCGGGCTTTCGGACGGTGGAGTGGCCAACTAGCGTTCGGAGACCCGCGACAGGCGGACCCGGTGGATCCGCCGTTCGTCGGCCTCGAGGATTTCGATGCGGAGGCCGTCCTGCTCGATCACTTCGCCGGGCGCCGGGATCTTCCGGAAGGCCGCGAGCGCGAAGCCGGAGATCGTGTCGAAGGCGGCGCCGTTCAGCGAATCGGGGAGCGTCAGCCCCGTGATCCGCGCGACCTCGTCGAGTTCGGCCCCGCCGCGCACCCGGAAGATGCCGTCCGCCTCCCGCACCAGGTCCTCCTCGACCGGCTCGTCCTCCTCGTGCACCTCGCCCACGATCTCCTCCGAGATGTCGCGGAGCGTGACGATCCCGGAGACGCTCGCGTGTTCATCCACCACGACCGCGAACGTCTGTTTGGAGAGCTTGAACTCCCTGAGCAGGTCGTCCACCCGCTTCGTCTCCGGAACCACGGGCACCTCGCGGAGCAGCGGGGCGAGTCCCTCTCCATCGCCGGGCACGGCGACGAGGTCCACGGCGTCCACCACTCCGACCACCTGGTCGGCGGCGCCGAACACCGGAATCCGGTGGTGCCGGCTCTCGGCGACGAGCCGCTCGACTTCGCGCCGGGACGCATCGTCGGAGACCGACACGACGCTCGGCCGCGGCGTCATCACTTCGCGAACCAGCATTTCGTCGAGTTCGAGCACCCCGCGCACCATCGCGGCCTCTTCCTCCTCGAGGATCCCCTCTTCCTCGCCCGTCTCCAGGAACGCCTCGACCTCCTCGTCGGAAGCTTCGTCGTCCGGCTCCGAAGGGAGCGGGAATCCGCGCCGGAGGAGGTTGCGCAGCGGTTCGGCGAGCGGCCGCACGAGCCGTTCCCAGCGGCCGAACCAGGGAAGGAGCGGCCGCAGCACATCCTCGGGATCGCGCAGGAGGATGGCGGCGGGAACCAGCTCCCGGAGGACGAACCAGGCCGGGACGAAGACGCCGAAGGTCCAGAGGAGGCCGGTGGCCCCGAATCCCAGCCGGTCCAGCGCAAGACCGAAGAGCGCGCCGGCGGCAAGGAGCCCGGAGCGGGCCGGGATGAGGACCACCAACGGGTCCGCCAGGCGCTCCCGGAGGGTCCGCGCCTCCTCGACGCTCTCGCCGAGGGCTCGCACCGCGATCGGGCTCGAGGCGAAGAAAGCGATCTCGAAGAGCGCGAACAGCACGACGAGGAGTCCGGCGACCAGGAGAAGGAGAACCCAGAGCATTCAGTTTCTTGCGAGGCCGTGCCGCAGCCTCAGGACGCGCTCCAGCCTCACCATCTCTCCGCGGTCTTGTTCGTGGTCGTATCCGAGGAGGTGCAGGTAGCCGTGCACCGCCAGCACCCGGATCTCGTCACCGAGTTCGATGCCCGCCGCGCGCGCCTGGCGTGCGGCGGTTTCGGCGGAGACCACCAGATCCCCCAGATACGCCGCCTCGTCCTCGGACAGCAATCCCGCGGGAACGGGATCCGCGGGAAAGGCGAGCACGTCCGTCGCGCAGTCCTTGTCGCGGTAGCGCCGGTTCAGTTCCCGGATGTTCCGGTCCGAAACGATCCGCAGCGTGGCGCCGCGGCGGTCCCCCGGCGCCACGTCCGCCGCGATCCGTTCGAGAAAGGCGGCCAGCGCCGGGGGATCCACCGCGAAACGGCGCTGGCGGTTCTGGACGGCGAACCGCGAGCGGAGCGGCTCCGGTTCTCGTGGAGGGTCCGCCGGTTCCGGACGGGGCGACCCGCTCGCGTCCTTCGCGGCCGAATCGCCGGTTCCGGAATTGCCGGTGGGGCCGGGGTTCTGCATCACAGGCTCAGAGGCTCGACGCGGATCGCCCGCTGCCCGATTCCGGCCCGGAGGGTCCCACCGGAAGGACCGGCGGCCCAGTTCTCCCGGTGGGGGTTCCCCCACGCGCCCGCCGGCCGAAGTCGAACCCCGGGTAGGGCAGCCGCTCGTGGTGGATCCCCTGGAGGGTGGAGAGGAAGCTCTCGCGAATCCGGGCCATGTCGCTGAGGGTCAGGTCGCATTCGGCCAGTTGATCGTCGTCGACGATGGCGCCCATGATGCGGTCGATCACCTGCTCGAAGTCGGCCGGGGTCGGGTCCTTCAGGCTGCGGGCGGCGGCCTCGATGCTGTCGGCCATCATGATGATGCCCGCCTCGCGGGTCTGGGGGCGCGGTCCGGCGTAGCGGAAGAGGCTTTCGTCGGCCTCGCCGCCGTTCCGGGCGGCCGCCGCCTTCGCCTTCTCGTAGAAGACCTTGATGATGCGGGTCCCGTGGTGCTGCGGGATCACGTCCACGATGTCCCGGGGGAGGTTCATCCGCTCGGCGGCCTCGATCCCCTCCGTCACGTGCCGCCGGATGATGTCCGCGCTCTTTTCCGGGGGGAGCAGGTCGTGCGGCGTTTCGCCCCGCATGTTCTCGACGAAGTACCCGGCGCGGTTCAGCTTGCCGATGTCGTGGTAGAGCGCGGCGGTGGCGCAGAAGGTGGAGTTCGCCCCGATCGCGTCGGCGGCGGACTCGGAGAGCATCCCCACGGTCACGCTGTGCTGGTAGGTGCCGGGCGCGCTGAGCGCCAGTTGGCGGAGCACCGGGTTGTCGCGCTGCGACAACTCCATGAGGCGCATGTCGCTCGTGCGCTCGAAGACCCACTCCAGCACGGGAAGGAGCAGGATCACGAGCGGCCCGGCCAGCAAACCGCCGGCGAAGGCGCTGACCGCCTCGAGGGCCAACCGGCTCGGGCCCCCGAAGTCTCCGGTCACGAGTTCCATCGCCACCACCAGGGCAGCGCCCAGCAGGCCGACGAAGGTCCCGACCCGCAGCAGTTGCGCGCGGCGCTCGGCCATCCGGTAGATGAAGATGGCGCCGAACCCCGTCAGCAGGGCAAAGAGCGCCAGCTTCAGGTTCCCGGTCATCAGGGCGAGCGTGGCCGCGAAGAGTCCCTGGGTGACCACCGCCGACTGCTGGGTCTCGAGCATCACGACCAGCAGGGCGAGCGCCGCGAAGGGAACCCCCCAGAGATAGACCGTGGGATCGGAGAAGGGCTCGCTCACGAACTGGGCCGCGGCTCCGCGCCCGACGAATCCGAGGACGCGGGTCAGGGTCAGGCCCAGGACGATGAGGAAGCCGCACATGGCGAAGGCCTGCCGTCCCCAGTTCTCGTCCCGGCGGGCCGGGACCAGCAGCACCCCGAGCAGCACCGCGATCGCGGCGGCGAACCCGAGGGCGCCGAGCCCGGCCCAGCCGGAGGCTCCCACCCGCGGGGTGCGCATCCGCTCCATCTGGCGGCGGGCGAGTTCCGTCACCTCGTCGCCGGCGCGCACCAGGGTGCGTCCCCGCCGCACCTGGATGACGACCGGATCCACCGACAACTCCGCTTCGGTACGGAGATGGGTGGTCTCCACGGTGTTGGCCTCCAGCGTGGGGCGCATGAACGTCGCCGCCAGTCCGGCAAGCGTGCGCCGGCGCGTCCGGTTCAGCTCGGAGAGCGCGAGGATCTGCTGCTCCGCCGCGCGCTCCGCTTCGCCCACCGACAGCACGTTGGTGAAGTCCGCCAGCGGAACCGTTTCTCCGGTCCGCGGATCCCGGCGCAGTATGGAGCGGCCGAGCGCGGCGACGGCGCCCTTCTCGGCGAGAATGTCGCGCGCCAGCACGCTGGCCACGGTGTCCGCGAGGTTCTGTTCGATCTCCTCGGCGAACTCCGATTCCACCAGCAACCCGAGCTGCGACGCGGTCACATCGATGCTGAGCATGCCGGCGAAGGTCTCGGCGAAATCGGGTTCCCCGACGATGTCGGACTCGACGGCCGCGCGTCCGAAATCGAATCCGCGGGCGATCCGGGCGCGGACCTCGTCCCGCGCCTGGGAATCGAAGTCGTAGACCTCCGGCACCTGTTCGACCGCTTCGCGCCGGCGCGCCTCGGTGGTGGCGGCGTCCTCGTAGGTGAAGTCCTCGGTCGCGCGGACCGTCCGGGGTGCGATCTCGCCAACCTCGTAGAGCGGCGTCCTGAGCCCGAGTCCCGGCCAGATGAGCATCGCGAGGGCGACCGCGAGAAGCGCGGTCACGACATGGGTGCGGGCGAACAGCCGGTCGCGCTGGTGGAGCAGGAAGGCGCGCAGCGAGAAATCCGTGAAGCGTCCCTTCATCTTCCGGTCTCCGGTTAGCAGCCTGTGGTGGAACTGGCGTGAGCACCGAGGCGCCCGCTGGGCCTCCCTGACAAGGCGCGCGAGGGAGGAATACCGAGTGTATTTCGACCGAAGCGCAACGATGAGCGAGCCAAGGGCGAGCGGTTCAGGGAGGATTCAGCGGGCGTCGAATGCCGCGTCAGTTTCATCACAGGCTGCTTAGCGCGGCTCCGCGAAGACCGCCGGCGCTTCGAACTCCCGGCCGTGGCGGGACCGCTTCCGGGCCTGCTCGCTCTTCGCGTACGCGCGGACGATCGCCTGCACGAGACGGTGGCGTACGACGTCGCTCTCCTCGAGCCGAACGAGGCCGACTCCCTCGAGGTCGCCGATCACGCCGAGGGACTCGACGAGCCCGCTGACCCGGCCCGGCGGCAGGTCGTTCTGGGTGATGTCCCCGGTCACCACGGCGCGCGTCCCGTTCCCCATGCGGGTCAGGAACATCTTCATCTGTTCCGAGGTCGTGTTCTGCGCCTCGTCCAGAATGATGAACGAGTCGTTGAGCGTCCGCCCGCGCATGAAGGCGATCGGCGCAATCTCGATCACCCCGCGTTCCCGGAGCCGCTGCGCCTTTTCGGCGTCCATCATGTCGTGGAGCGCGTCGTAGAGGGGACGCAGGTACGGATCCACCTTGTCGATGAGGTCACCGGGGAGGAACCCCAGCTTCTCGCCGGCTTCCACCGCGGGCCGGGTGAGCACGATGCGGCGGACCTGCTGGTTCCGGAGGGCCTCCACGGCCACCGCCATGGCGAGCCAGGTCTTGCCCGTTCCGGCCGGCCCCACGCTCAGGACGAGTTCCTTGGCGCGCAGCGCCCGGATGTATTCCAGTTGGCGGAGGCTTCGCGGCCGGACGATCTTCCCCGGCGACGGGGTAACGACGGTCTCCACGAAGTACTCGCGGAGCGAAGCGCCCGGATCCTGGCTCAGGATGCGGATAGCCGCCCGTAGATCCCCGATCCGATAGCGCTGGCCGAGATCGCGGTGGATCGCCGCAAGTCCCTCGAGCGCGGTGCCGAGCAGGGCGATCCGGTCCTCCGGTCCGTCCGCGAGCAGGATGTCTCCCCGGCTCGCGAGCGTTAGACCGAGATCGTGTTCGAGCGAGCGAAGGTTGCGGTCGCGAATGCCGAAGAAGGAGAGGCCTCCCTCGCCGGGAATGGGAATTCGGGTCATGGACTGCGTTCGGGCGGGAACCGCGGAGAGGCCTCCGTCATCCGCTGCGGCCTCGGGAACGGAGGCATCCGGCGAACCGGCGGAATTCTCGGAGAGCGATCCGGCTGCGAGCGGACCCCGGGGTCGACTCAGCACGGAATACGGCGAAGGCCGGGGCGGGAAACGTGGTCCGCCACGCGCTTCATGGACGCACTCACGCTAACACCGGGGGTCGGGCGGATCAAGTGAGGGGTCGGAGCGCCGGCCTCCGGCCGGCATCGCGGCCCGCGAGGGCCGCGAAACAGCGCAGCGCCGATCGGCGTCAAGCGCGTCAGTCGTCCTGATCCCCGGCCTGGTTCGCCAGCGCCACCCCGACCTCGTCGAGCTGCGACGGGTCCACCCCCGCCGGCGAGCCGGTCATCAGGTCGGTGGCCGAGGTGGTCTTCGGGAACGCGATCACGTCCCGCAGGCTGGCGCTGCCGGACGCCAGCATGGCGATCCGGTCGAAACCGAGCGCGATGCCGCCGTGCGGCGGGGTCCCGTAGTCCAGAGCCTCGAGGAAGAACCCGAACCGTTCCGCGGCCTCGGCCGGCGGAATCGCGAGCGCGTCGAAGACGCGCTGCTGCATGGCGCGGTCGTGGATCCGGATGCTGCCGCCGCCCAGTTCGAAGCCGTTCGCGATCACGTCGTAGGCGAGCGAACGGACGCTGAGGGGATCGGTCGCGAGCCGGTCCACGTCGTCGGGGTGAGGGCTCGTGAAGGGGTGGTGCACGGACGTGAGCCGTCCCTCGCCCTCCGAACGCTCAAAGAGCGGGAACTCGGTGACCCATGCCATGGCGAACTGTTCGGGTGAAGTCCAACGCTCGCTCGCGGCGAGTTGCCGGCGGAGCGCGCCGAGGGCCCGGCACGCGGTCTCCGCCTCACCGGCAACCATCAGGAGCAGATCCGAAGGACCTCCGCCCGCCGCCTCCAGGAGCGCCCGCAGGCGGTCGGCGCCCAGCGTCTTCAGCAGCGGCGAGCGGACCTCGCCGCCCGAGAAGGCCGCCCACAGGAGGCCGCCGGCGCCGGCTTCGACGGCCGCCGCCTGCAGTCCATCGAGGCGTTTCCGCGAGAAACCTGCGCACCCGGGCGCCGCGATCCCGCGGACGGAGCCCCCGGCCCCGACAACCCGGTCCAGGAGCGGATGTCCCGTTCCGCGCGCCAATTCGGTGACATCACGGATCTCGGCGCCGTAGCGGAGGTCGGGACGGTCCACCCCGTAGCGGTCCATCGCCTGCCGGTAGGTGAACCGGGGGAAGGGCGGCTCGACCTCGATGCCCACCGCGCCGAGAGCGCGCTGGAAGAGCCCTTCGGTGACCTCGATGACCTGGTCCGGATCGGCGAAGGACATCTCCACGTCCACCTGGGTGAACTCCGGCTGCCGGTCCGCCCGCAGGTCCTCGTCGCGGAAGCAGCGGACGATCTGGTAGTAGCGGTCCGTCCCGCCGATCATGAGCAACTGCTTGAAGAGCTGCGGCGACTGCGGGAGCGCGTAGAAGCAGCCGCGGTGGACCCGGGACGGCACCAGGTAGTCCCGCGCACCCTCCGGGGTGGACCGGGTCAGGAAGGGAGTTTCGACCTCGAGGAATCCGTGGCCGTCCAGATGACCGCGGATCTCGGTGGCCAGGCGGCCGCGGATGCGCAGGTTCCGCTGCAGCCGGGGATTCCTGAGGTCCAGGTAGCGGTAGCGGAGACGCAGTTCCTCCGCCACGCCTTCGGAATCGGTGGGCGCGAAAGGAGGCGTCCGGGCCTCGCTGAGGATGTGGATGCGCTCGGCCTCGACCTCGACCCTGCCGGTGTCGATCGTGGGGTTGACGGTCTGCGCGTCCCGCGTGAGCACCAACCCCTCGACCGCGACGACCCACCAGGTCCCGAGGCGCTTCGCCGCCGCTGCCGGTCCCGAACCGGGCCGGACCACGATCTGCGTCACCCCCCGGTAGTCGCGGAGATCGAGGAAGAGCAGTCCTCCCAGGTCCCGGATACGTTCCACCCAGCCCATCAGCACGACGCTGCTGCCGGCGTGCTCGACGTCGAGCGCCGCGCAGTGGTGGGTGGGACGGGTGGGAACGCTCACGGCACGGTACTGCGGCGCCTCAGTGGCTCTTTTCGCTCCGCTCGCGGAGGTACTGGTCCTTCAGTTCGACATAGCGCGCGGCAGAGTCGGCGAGGTGGGCGATCTCCGCATCGGTCAGCGGACGCGCGACCCGCCCCGGCACGCCGCGCACCAGGACCCGCGGCGGAACCTGCAGGCCGGGTGGCACGACCGCCCCCGCCGCCACCATGGCTTCTTCGCCCACCGAAACGCCGTCGAGGACGACGGATCCCATGCCGATGAGGCTGCGCCTTCCAAGATGGCAACCGTGGAGGATCGCCTGGTGGCCGACGGTGACCTCCTCCTCGACGGTCGTGGACTCGGCCCCGGCGTTCACGTGCACCACCACTCCGTCCTGCAGGTTGGAGCGGGCGCGGATCCGGATGAAGTTGACGTCACCGCGGAGCACGGCGGAGAACCAGATCGACACGTCCTCACCCAGCACCACGTCCCCGATCACGCGGGCGCCGGGGGCGACGAACGCGGTTTCGGGAACGACCGGATCGTGGCCGCCGAACGGGTAGAGCATGGGGAATCGAGGGATTGAGCCGGCGCGTTGGGGGGCGATGCGGACAAGGCGCCGGAAAGCGGCGTCGGGGCCGATCCGCCACCGGGGAAACCGCCGCACGCGATCCTCCGCCCGACCGAACGGCGTCCGGGGACACATCGCTTTTCGGACGCCCGACCACCGCGCCGAAGTCGTCAAGACGCCAGGAGCGGCGCGCAGGGTACCACGCACCGGTGGCCGGCAGGCGGCATCGCTACAATGCGGTACGGCCCTTGCGAGCCGCCGTCCCCAGCGTGGCAGCCCCAGATTCTCCAGACACCTCGACCCTCCGCCGTCTGCTGGATGACTTGCGGACGGTCCTTACTCCCGCCGGACCGGAAATCAGTCCGATCTCCGGGCTTCCGGTGGACCATCTCGACGCCGAGACCGGGAGACGCGGGTTGGCCTCGGCGATGACCGCTCACGGCGGCATCCTCGCGCTGATCCTGTTCGGGGTGTTCGCCGCGGACGAGATCGAGGAGTCCGGGTTCGATCTTCCCGGCCTCGTCTTCATGGTCCAGCCGGGCCCGGGCGGCGGTGGCGGCGGCGGTGGCGACGAGACCGAGGCGGAACCGCTCGAGGTCCAGACAGTGGCCACCCAGAATCTTCCTGAACCCGAGGAACTGGTGCTGCAGGATCCCGAGGACGTCGCGGAGGAGATTCTGGAGGACGCCGTCAACGCCCCCTTCGCTCCGGACCCCGAAGCGCTGGCCGGACTGATCCGCGACGCCTCGGACCTGCTGACCTACCGGGGTCCCGGCCGCAACAGCGGCGCGGGGACCGGCTCCGGAGGCGGGCTCGGTGAGGGAGACGGGGACGGCGTCGGCGAGGGAACCGGCGGCGGGTTCGGCGGGGGCGCCTACCGGATCGGCAGCGGCGTCGATCCTCCGCAGCTTCGCCGGCGCGTCACCCCCGAATACACCGACGACGCCCTGGCGCGGAAGATCGAGGGCATCGTGATCCTCGAAGTCGTGATTCTGAAGAACGGCCGCGTCGGGCCGGCCAGGGTGATCCGCAGCCTCGACGCCGGGCTGGACGCCAAGGCCATCGCCGCGGTCCGGGAGTGGACCTTCCAGCCCGGGCGCTACCGCGGCCAGGCGGTGGACGTCCTCGCCGAGATCGAAGTCGAGTTCCGACTGCTGTAGCTACAGCGCAACGGCCTGGAACGCCGGTTTCAGCCGGCACAGCCCGCCGCAGGCGGGCGAACCCGCGGACTCCCAGATGTCGTCGCCGCTGGTACTCTCCTCCGCCCCGTGACCGACCGCCCCCGCCGCTACTGGCTCATGAAGAGCGAGCCCTACGCCTACAGCCTCGATGACCTCGAGCGCGACGGCTGGACCCACTGGGACGGGGTCCGCAACTTCAAGGCGCGGAACTACATGAAGGAGATGGAGATCGGGGACGGCGTCCTCTTCTACCACTCGAACGCCAAGCCTCCCGGCATCGCCGGCGTAGCTCGGGTCTGTCGCCTCGCCTATCCCGACTTCACCCAGTTCGACCCGAAGTCCAAGTACCACGATCCGCGCGCCACCGAGGAAAAACCGTGGTGGTACATGGTGGACATCGAGTTCGTGGCCCGCTTCCCCGAGGAGATCGGCCTCCCGGTCCTGCGAACCCTTCCCGAACTCGCCGGCATGTCGCTGCTGAAGCGGGGACAGCGCCTCTCCGTCCAGCGCGTGACGCCGGAGGAGTGGGCGTTCATCCTGGAATTCGGGGGCGCGCCGAACGCCCTCCACTGACGGCGGACCCGAGACCCGTCCCGGTACACTCGCTGGTGCTGACGGAGGTTCCCATGCTCCACCGCCTTCTTGGTTTCGCTCTGCTCACTGCCCTCGCGGCGCCGGCCGCCGCCCAGGAACTCGGCGCCTGGGATGACCGCATCCAGGAGGCGGTGTCCCGGTTCGAAGAGGAAACGGTCGCCTTCCGGGAGCACATCCACGAGTTCCCCGAACTCGGGAACCGCGAGTTCGACACGGCGCGGATGGTGGCCGAACATCTCCGCGAACTCGGGTTCGACGACGTGCGCGAGAAGGTCGCGCACACCGGCGTCGTCGGGGTGCTGAAGGGCGGGAAGCCCGGAGCGGTCGTGGCGGTGCGCGCCGACATGGACGCCCTCCCGGTGACCGAGGACACCGATCTCCCGTTCGCGTCCACGGCGCGCACCGTCTACAACGGTCAGGAGGTCGGGGTGATGCACGCGTGCGGCCACGACATCCACACCGCGGTCCAGTACGGCGTGGCCTCGGTCCTCGCCGGCATGCGCGACGACATTCCGGGCACGGTCCTGTTCATCTTCCAGCCGGCCGAGGAAGGGCCACCGCCGGGCGAGGAAGGCGGCGCCGAACTCATGCTCGAGGAGGGCGCCTTCGACGATCCCCGGCCCCAGGCCGTCTTCGGCCTGCATGCCCTCTCCGGGCTGCCGCTCGGGGTGATCGGGTACACGCCCGGGCCGGCGCTCGCGGCGGTGGACCACTTCAAGGCCACCATCACCGGCGTCCAGACGCACGGGGCGCAGCCCCAGGCGGGCGTGGATCCCGTCGTGATGGCGTCCCAGGCCATCCTGTCGCTCCAGACCATCGCCTCCCGGAACGTCCATCCGCTCCAGCCGGTGGTGGTGACCGTGGGCATGGTCCACGGAGGCCAGCGCTTCAACATCATCCCGGAATCGGTGGAGATCGAGGGCACGGTACGAAGCTACGACCCCGAGGTCCGGGACCTGGTGGAGGCGCGGATGAACGAGGTGCTCGGGGGCATCACCACCTCGGGAGGCGGTTCGTACTCGCTGACCTACGACCGCGGTTACCCGGCGACCATCAACGACCGCGAGCTGACGGCCGAGATGATCGGCACGGTACGGGAGATCGTCGGCGCCGGGAACACCCAGGAACTCGACCCCACGATGGGCGGCGAGGACTTCTCCTTCTTCGCGAACGAGGTGCCGGGCTTCTACTACCGGCTCGGGGTCCACCGCGAGGGGACGAGGACCGGCCCGCACCACTCCCCGTTCTTCCGCGCCGATAGCGCCTCGGTCGCCATCGGCATGCGGGTGATGTCCAACCTGCTGGTGGACTACCTCCTCCGCAACGCGGGGTAAGGGGGCGCCAGCCCGGCGGCGTACCGGCTTGGAGCGCCGGCCTCCGGCCGGCATCGCTGCGCAACGCGCAGCGAAACGCGCCTACCTACCCCGCCTCCCCGACCACCCGCACCCGCACCCGCCGCGCATCGCCAGGCAGGTAGGCCAACGGCAGATCCTCGCGCTCGACGATCTCCAACCCGCCGGGATCCGCCCCCGCGGCCACCGCCCGCGCTTCCGCTTCCTCGGCGGCCAGCCGGAAGGCTTCGTCCCGCCCCACGTCGTGGAAGACCTTGTCCACCTCGCCGCCGATCCGGGCGATGGCGGCGCCCACCGCGTTCGCCACTCCCGCGTGGGGCACGTTCACGGTCGCGGAGATCCCCTCCAGCACGGACGGAACCAGGAACGCGCCACCTCCGACCGCGAGCAGCGGACACTCCCGGGCATCCGGTTTCATCCGGTCCACCGCCTCGGCGATGCGCTCCGCGACGACGCCGGTGAAGCGGCCCACGCTCGCACGGGTAAGCCCCGTGGTCCGCGAGGCGTCCCCGATCGCGGCCCAGCCGGCGGCGACGCCGAAATCCGTGGCCGTCGGGACGCTTCCCCCGAAAACGAGTCCCTCCTCCGCGAGCCGGAACCCGACGCTCTGCGGGCCCACTTCGCTGCCGTCCCCGGACACCAGGCTCCCTCCGCCGAGCGCGATGGACAGCAGGTCCGGCATCCGGAACAGCGTGCGAACCCCCCCGACCTCGACCTCGCGCGGCGCCTCCCGCGGAAACCCGGCGCGGAGATAGCCCACGTCGGTCGTCGTCCCCCCGACGTCCACGACCACCCCTTCCGACGCCCCGGAGAGAAACGCCGCCCCGGTCATGCTGTTCGTGGGACCGGAAGAGAGGCTCAGCACGGGGAACTCGGCCGCCGCGGCGGCGCTCGCGATCGTGCCGTCGTTCCGCGCGATGAAGAGGGGCGCGTCCGTCCCAGTGGCGGACGCGGCATCGGCGAACGCCTTCGTCACCCGGGCCGCGAGCGGCCGCAGCGCGGCGTTCAGCAGTCCCGCGCTCTCGCGCCCGAGGAGCCCGATCCGCCCGAGCCGGCGGGACTCGGTGATCGAGGCGTCCGGATGGACGTCCTGCAGGATCTCGGCGGCGCGCGCCTCGGCGCTGCCGTCGAGCGGAGCGAACACGGCGCTGAGGGCGATCTGATCGAACCCGGCGGTCCGGATCTCCTTCCCCGCGGCGGCAACCGACTTCTCGTCGAGCGGAACGATCGGACGCCCGTCGCACTCGTGGCCCCCCTCGACCATGAAGACCGGCCCGCGCACGATGCCGGCGAGCCGCTCCGGCCAGTCGCAGAACGGCGGCAGCGACGCGCTCGCCGGGAGCCCTACCCGGAGCGCCGCCACCCGGGCGAGTCCCTTCCCGGTGAGCACCGCGTTCGTGAAGTGCGTCGTCCCGATGACCACCCGGGAGACGCCGGAGGCCGCCTCGCCGTCTCCGAGTACACCCTGAAGCGCCGCCACGACCCCGGAGGTCACGTCCTCCGTGGTCCGGGCCTTGATCTCGGCAAGGACCTCCCCGCCGCGCATCAGCACCGCGTCGGTGTGGGTGCCGCCGACGTCGACACCGACGCGGTGAGGAGGCGTCAACTCACGCACCCCCGTCCGCTGTCACCGCGATTCCGTATCCGGCCGCCGGCAGCCTCCCCGAATTGGCAGCGGAAAGTGCGAGAAACATCGTCGGCCAGCCCCGGCGAAGCCTATGCGTCCATGACTTCGCCGGGAACCTGTGACATGCGAGGGCATTCCGAATAGGATGCGGAGCGCGAACGGCAACGCCAGCGGAAGGAGAGGCGCGGTGGACGAGCACTCGGGCAATGCAGGACGACGTCCTGGTCGAACCGAGCAGTCGGGCTCCCCTTCACCCTCCGTCGCCCGCGAGGGGCGCGACGGTCTCCAGATGGCGCCCGAGTTCATGCGGGAACTCGCCGGGCAGGCCGCGGAGATTCTGGTCCAGCGCATCGAAGGGCTGCATTCCCAGGATGCGTGGGACGGAGACTTCCGCGAGGCGCTGGAGGCGTCGCTCCTGGAGGAGCCTCCCGAGGACGGGCAACCCGCGGGAGACGTCCTCCGGCGAGCCGAGCGGGAGGTGCTCCGGTTCGCAACGCGCCTCGACCACCCGCGCTGTTTCGCCTTCGTTCCCTCCTCCCCGACCTGGCCCGGGGTGCTCGCGGACTTTCTCGCCGCCGGATACAACATCAACGCCGTCAACTGGCTGGTCGCAAGCGGCCCCAGCCAGGTGGAACTCGTCGTCCTGGAGTGGTTTCGGCGGTGGCTCGGATACCCCGAGGGCGCTGGCGGCATCTTCACCAGCGGCGGGTCCTCCGCCACGCTGAACGCCCTGGTTGCAGCGCGGGAGGCCGCCGGGAATCCCGAACGTCCCGTCGTCTACCTGAGCGATCAGACCCACGGTGCGGTCGCCCGGGCGGCACGCGTCGTGGGGGTTGCCCCCGAGCACGTTCGCGCGCTCCCGAACCGCGGACTCCTGGGCCTGGATGCGGAAGCACTCGGGGCGGCGATTCGGCAGGACCGCAGCGCGGGGTTGAATCCGATCGTGATCGCCGCGAACGCGGGATCCGCGAGCACCGGGGCCGTCGATCCGCTCGCCGAGTTGGCCGATACCGCCGCCGCCGAGAACCTCTGGCTCCACGTGGACGCCGCCTACGGGGGCTTCGCGATGCTGACGGAGGACGGAAAGCGCCTGCTGCGGGGCATCGAACGGGCGGACTCGGTGGCGCTGGACCCACACAAGTGGTTCTTCCAGGGCTATGAAGCGGGCTGCCTCCTCGTGAAGGACAACCGCACCCTCGAGAACGCCTTTGCCGTCCGGCCGGACGTCCTGCAGGACACCGTCTGGGGCGCGAACCACCCGAACCTGGTGGACCGCAGTCTGCAGACGAGCCGATCATTCCGCGCCCTGAAGGTCTGGGTGTCGGTCCAGACCTTCGGGATGGCGGCCTTCCGCCAGGCGGTTCAACAGGGGATCGATCTGGCGGCGCAGGCGGAGGACTTCGTGGGGACGAGTCCGGACCTCGAACTTGTCAGTCCCGCGCAACTCGGGATCCTGTGTTTCCGGGCGCACCCTTCCGCAGAACTCGACGAACCGGCGCTCGAGCGGGTGAACCGGAAGGTGCTCGCGCGCGTCTTCTGGGAGGAGCCCGCGCTTGTGTCCTCGACCACCGTTCGGGGCATCTTCACCCTGCGGCTGTGCATCCTGAATCACACGACGACCTGGGACGACGTTCGGGAAACCCTCGAGGCCATCGCGCGGTTCGGCCGGGAAGCCGCGGATGAGCTGGCGGCCGATCCCGGGGGCAACTAGACCGGACCCGCTTCCGCGGCGCGGCCTCCCCCGGCCCAGCGCATCGCCGCGAAACCCCCTGCCCCGAACACCGCGAAAGCGGCGATCTGGGTGAACATGGTCCCGTCGAAGCTCAGACCCACCAGCGTTCCGAGCGGTACCGCGATGAAGACCGAGAGCGACGACACGACTGACGATCCCACTCCCGCGAGGTGGCCGAGCGGCTCCATGGCCAGCGCGTTGAGGTTGGCGAAGAGGAGTCCGAACGCGAAGAAAACAGCGAGCAGGTAGACGCTGAACAACCACAGTGGCGGGAGTCCCCCGAACACGAACGTGAGCATCCACATCGGGATCGAGATCAACACCGTGGCAACGGCCGCCGCGAGCGACAGCCGGCGCATCCCGTGCTTCATCACCAGGCGGCCGTTCGCGAGCGAGGCGCCGCCGACGGCGAGCACCAGTCCTCCGAAATAGACCGGGAAGAGCGCGCCGGTCGTGTAGGTCTCCTGGAAGATCTGCTGGGCGGAGCTCAGGTAGGCGATGAACGGCGCGAACACCGAGCCGCTGGCGAGCGTGAATCCGAGCGCCGATCGGATCCGGAGGACCTCGAGGACGTCCCTCCCGAGGGCGCGGGGAGCGAGAGGCCGCCGCCGCGCGGCGGGAAGGGTCTCGGGCTGGCGCAGCGCGAACCACCCGAAGGCGATCGCGGCGATGGCGAGGAACATCGTGAAGATCGCGCGCCAGCCCGCTGCCCAGAGGATCGCCTGACCGAGGGCCGGAGCGATCGTGGGGATGAAGATGAACACGGCGAGCACGAACGACATGAGACGGGCCATCCGGCGTCCCTCGTACTGGTCGCGCACGAGAGCCAGCGTCACGACCCGCGGCCCCGCGGCTCCCGCGCCCTGCAGGACGCGGCCCGCGATCATCACCTCGAACGTGGGGGCGAAGATGCTCATCAGGCACCCGGCCATGAACAGGAGGAGGCCGGCGTGGATCGCGGGCCGGCGGCCGACCCGGTCGGAGAGCGGACCGAAGACGAGCTGACCGGCGCCGAGTCCGACAAACAGTGCGGTGATGACGAACTGGACGTCGTTCCGGCGCGCCACCCCGAGGTCCTCGCCGATCGCGGGCAGCGCGGGCAGCATGGTGTCGATCGCGAGCGCCACGAGCGACATGAGGAGGGCGGCGAGCGGGACGAACTCGCCGACCGGGAGGGCCGGCTTGACGGCGGCACCGGGCTCGGCGCCCGTGGGCGCCGGGGTCCGGGCCGGGCCGCTCACGGAAACAGCGGCCTGAAATCGAGATCGAAGCCGAAGGCCCGGGGCCCGACGAGTTCGAGCCCCGCCTCGGTCTGGAGCGCCTTGGGGGACTCGAGCGCGATCACCCGGACCCGCTGGCCGTAGGCGATGACCTCGGTGCCGAGCGCTTCGCCCGTCGCGGAGTCCACCACGGTCAGGATGTCCGGCGTCATGCCGGCCGGCTCGCCGTCCCGGAAGGCGACGGCGAACTCGTTCTGGAAGTGGAGTTCCATGGTGGATCCGCGATCGGCACCCAGCCCCGCGATGGTGGCCACCCCCCGCAGGAAGCCGCGGGTGGTCCGCCGTTCCATGTCGGACACCTTCCCGGTGAAGAGCAGCAGGCCCCCCTCCGAGGCCAGCACCGCGTCCACCGGATCGTCGCCCCGTTCCCGGGCCCCGCGGACCGCGGCGCCGATCCGGATGGCGCGGGTGACCGAGCCCAGGATCGCGTGGTCCTTGATCTCCCGGCCGGTCCGCGGGGCCTTCGCGGTGGCGGCGATCGAGCCGACCTCGGTCACCGCCACCCGGCCGAGCCGTTCCTGCCACTGCCAGCTCGCGGCGCGCTCCACGATCACCACGTTGTCCCGGATGTCGGCGAGGCAGAAGGGGTAGTTCCGGAGCCCGGCGATGGCGAAGGTGGTCATCTGGGCCTCGGGGAACGCCCGGCCCATGCAGTCCGCGTCCACCACCGGCAGTCCGGTGCGGGCCGCGACCTGGAAGCTCTGGAGCGAGTTCGACCCTCCGATCTCGAGCGACATGACCGCGGCGAAGGGCCGCCCGAGCCGCTCGGCGAGCACCTCGACCGGACGCGCGGCGACGTCGGGGTCGGGCAGCCGCTCCTCACCCACCAGCGGGGCTCCCATGGTCGAGACCACCGCGACCAGGTCCTCGTCGGCGAGCGACTCGGCGGACACCACGACGGGCCGGAACCCGCGCGCGGCCTCCGCCCGCAGGTTCAGGAGCGAGTGGTAGGGATTTCCCCCGCCCCCTGCCCCGAGGATCCAGGCGCCGGCGGCGAGGTCCTCGATCTCGGTGGGCGTAAGTTCGCGGGCGCCCGGCATCATGCGGCGGGCGATGCTAGCGGATCGGGTCGGTTGGGAAGTTCGTCCGGATCCCTCCAGTCGTCGTGGTAGCGCTACCGGCTTGGAACGCCGGCTTCAGCCGGCATCGCGGCCCGCAGGGCCGCGGACCCGCGCAACGCTGCTCCTCCGGATGGCACCCCCGGCCTGGAACGCCGGTCTCCAGACCGGCACCGCCGCGCGCAGCGCGGCGACGCGCCCTCGGGCTCCGCGGTAGCAAGTCGCCTTTGCGTTCCCGGATCCAGAGCGGAGACAGGACGATGCCCTCGACGGACGCATATCGAGTCCGTCCCTCCGCCTCTGGAGCTCCCTCCCGATGGTAGGCTCCGGAGTGTCTGAACACCCTGCCGGCGGATTGAACTGAACTGCCATGACCGCACGACGGGCACTGGTCCTCCGGATCCTGGAGGGCCGCTCCGATGCAAACATCCGCTTTGCCGAATTGCTAACTCTGCTGCGGAATCTGGGGTTCACCGAACGAATTCGCGGAAGCCATCACGTTTTCCGTAGGGAAGGGATCGCCGAACGCGTCACCCTGCAACGGGACAACGGAATGGCGAAGCCCTATCAGGTCCGGCAAATCCGTCAACTGCTGCTGAAGTACGATTTGGGGTCTCGGCCGTGAACTATCGATACGAAATCATCCTCTACTGGAGCAGTGCGGACGGCGTGTTCGTGGCCGAGGTGCCCGAGCTGCCCGGCTGCATGGCTCACGGAGACTCGCAGGAGGCCGCCATCCGGAACGTAAAGGAAGCGATGGCGCTGTGGATCGATACCGCAACCGAATTCGGTGATCCGGTGCCGGAACCGAAGGGCGAGCGCCTGATGCTGGCCTGAGCCGGCTCACTCGGAAACCTCCGCCAGCCGCGGCATGCGAACCGTTCACTTCCTGACCATCGGACAGTCGCCGCGGCCGGACGTGGTGCCGGAGATTCTCGGCATGCTGGGGGACGCCGCCGCGGACGTGGAAACGGTCGAGGCCGGGGCGCTGGACGGGCTGTCGCGGCAGGAAGTCGGGACCGGAACGCCCCGCGGCGGCGAGATGCCCTTGGTGTGCCGGCTCCGGTCCGGCGAAGAAGTGATCATCGGGGAGGACTTCGTCGAGGAACGGATGGGGGCCTTGCTGAGCCGAATCCCGGCGGGCGACGTGGCGGCGATTCTCTGCACGGGACCGTTCCTCGGAATCCCCGAGCGGTCCGGCCTCGTGAAGGCGGGCCCCATCTTCGACCGCACGCTCCGGGAAGCCTGTGTACCGGGCGCCACCGTCGGAATGCTGATCCCCGAGCCTCGGCAGGAGTCGGACGCCCGGCGGCGGGTGCCGGAGGGGAGCTCCTGCGTCATCGGGGTGGCGTCGCCCTACTCCGACGACGGGGTGGAGGACCGGCTGGCCGAGGAGTTTCGCGAGGTGGACGTCGTCGGGCTGAACTGCCTGGGTTACGACGGTCCTTTGGAGGCGGCCGTGGCGAGGGCTACTGGGAAACCGGTGGTCCTGGCGCGGCGGGCGCTGGCGCAGGCGGTGGCTCGGGCGGTTACCGGGGGCGCTTGAGGTAGCGGCGCGGCGGAAGAACGTCGCGGCGGTCTTCCGGCTCCTTCACGGGCGGGAGGAGCTCTGGCCGACGCGAGCCCGGCTGCCTGCGGGTCAGGGCGCTGACGAGGGTGCTCGTGTCAAGGACGATCCGCACGAGCTTCCGCCACCGCACGGTCGGCAAGATCCTGAACCTCGCCGGCCGTCAGGTGCCGGTTGCGTTCCCGGACTGAATCCAGCGTCTCCCAGAAGATCGCCTGGCGGACAGCCCGTTCGACAGAGTGGGACAGATCACCCTTCTTGCCGCCGGTGCGCGCCAGATAGCTGCGAACGCTGCGGTCCGTCTCGCCTCCCACGACAAGATTCCAGCGAGACTTGTCGGTACGGCGTTCGTCGCGTTCCAAGGCAGTCTTGAGCATACGCGTTTGTGCGGATAGACGGCGCTCCGGGGCGCGCGCGGGTACGATCGAGAGCGCCAACCGTAACTTCGCTGTTCGCGAGGGGAAGAAGTCATGCGCCGTAGCCCGCTCATCATCCTTTCCGCCGCCCTCCTCACTGGGGTCGCCGTCGCCGAAGAGCCACCGGAGGTCGTCGCGGCCTTCAAGGCCCAGATCTCGCTGGACTCGGCGAGCGGTCCCCGCATCTCGCCCGACGGGAGCATGATCGCCTTCACGGTCACCTCGACCGACTGGGAGAACAACCGGTTCGACCGGGAGATCTGGCTGGCCTCCGCCGGCGGCGAGCCCTTCCCGCTCACCCGGACGAAGGACGGGAACAGCACCGGGCAGCGGTGGTCGCCGGACGGGTCCCGCCTCGGGTTCATCGCGGACCGCGGTGACGGCGCGCAGATCTACCTCATCCGCCCGCAGGGCGGCGAGGCCGAGCAGCTCACCTCCCACGAGGGCGGAATCAACTCCTTCCGCTTCTCGCCGGACGGCTCCCGGGTCGCGTTCGTCGCCAGGGACCCCGCGCCCGACGACTTCGAGGAGCGCGAGGAAACCTACGGCGACTACGCCGTCGAGGACACGGACTTCCGTATGGCCCACCTCTGGGTGGCCGACGTCCGCGAGGGAGCCGAGCCGAGCCGGCTGACCGGGGGAGACGGCTTCAACGTCGGAACGTTCGCCTGGTCGCCGAACGGTAGCGAGATCGCCTTCGACCACGCTCCCACCCCGCAGGTCAACTCCTTCCGGCAGACGGACGTGTCGGTCGTCGAGGTCGCGACCGCCACCGTCCGGTCACTGGTGACCGACCCCGGCCGCCAGCGCGGGCCGCTGTGGTCCCCGGATGGCGGAAGCATCCTCTTTTCTACCTCGGCGGACGCGAGTCCCTACTACGGGAACTCCGAACTCGCCGTCATCCCCGCGGCGGGCGGCGCCTCCCGCATCCTGACCGCCGGTTTCGACGAGAACCCGTCCGCGCTGGCGTGGAACGACGAGGGCGTCTTCTTCGTCGCTTCCCAGCGCACGGCCCGCCAACTGTTCGTGATGGATCCCGAATCCGGTGAGGTGACGCTGGCCCTCGACACCCCCGAGATGATCGCGACGGCGGACCTCTCGCGCGACGGCTCCACCCTGGCGATCCAGGGCGAGGAACGCACCACCGTCGCCGAGATCTTCCGCTGGACGCGCGGCGTGGACTCCCCCGAGCGGGTCACCAACATGACCGCCCAGCTGGCCGATTGGGGCGATCTTGGTACCCGGGAACTCATCACCTGGAGCAGCGAGGACGGCGCCGAGATCGAGGGGGTGGTCATGAAGCCGCCCGGCTACGACCCGGCGCGCAGGTACCCGCTCATGGTCATCATCCACGGCGGCCCGACCGGCACCTCCCGGCCACAACTGGTCGGCGGCTACGTCTATCCGGCCCTCGAATGGCTGAAGAAGGGCGCCGTCGTGATGATGCCCAACTACCGCGGTTCGGCGGGCTACGGCGAGGAGTTCCGCGCGCTCAACGTCCGCAACCTCGGCGTCGGCGACGCGTGGGACGTCCTCTCGGGGGTCGAGGCCCTCGTGGAAGCGGGCGTCGCGGACCCGGACCGCGTGTCGGCGATGGGATGGAGCCAGGGCGGCTACATCTCAGCCTTCCTCACCACCACCAGCGACCGCTTCCGCGCGATCTCGGTGGGCGCCGGCATCTCCAACTGGATGACCTACTACGTGAACACCGACATCCACGGCTTCACCCGCGAATACCTGAAGGCCACGCCCTGGGACGACCCGGAGATCTACGCGAAGACCTCCCCCATGACAACCATCAACCAGGCCAGCACCCCGACGCTGATCCAGCACGGCGAGTTCGACGCCCGGGTGCCTACCCCCAACGCCTACGAGCTCTACCAGGGGCTACAGGACGTCGGGGTGGAGACCCAACTCATCATCTACAAGGGGTTCGGCCACGGCATCACGAAGCCGCGCGAGCGGCTGGCGGCGATGGTGCACAACTGGGAGTGGTTCGCGCGGCACATCTGGGGCGATGAGGAGCCGCGCGGGGAGTAACGGTTCCGCCGGTTCGATATGGACCGGAGCTTCCAGATCGCCGTCCTCGGGGAGGAACATGCAGCGCTGGCGGAGTCGGCCGGCCGGGTACATGTCGCATTAGCCGGTCCTCGAGGAGGAACATGTAGCGCTGGCGGACTCGGTTGGCCAGGTACATGTCGCATTAGCCCGTACTCGGGGAGAAACATGTAGCGCTGGCGGAGCCGGCTGGCCGGGTACATGTCGCAGTAGCCGGTCCTCGGG
>VXNL01000014.1:22247-103274 GCA_009840635.1 Acidobacteriota bacterium
CTGGCGGAGCCGGCTGGCCGGGTACATGTCGCAGTAGCCGGTCCTCGGGGAAGAACATGTAGCGCTGGCGGAGCCGGCTGGACGGGTACATGTCGCATTAGCCCGTCCTCGGGGAAGAACATGTAGCTCTGGCGGAGTTGGCGAGAGTGCTGCAGGTCACAGTCGTTGGTCCCGGTTCCGGCCGGTCCGCCGTGAGGCCGACCAGCGTTACGACGCGCGCGGCGCAGTGCACCGCGCGTGCCGGCTGAAGCCGGCGTTCCAAGCCGGTGCGCCTCGCGCATACTTCGGCGCGGATGGCTGAGGCGAGGCGGCACCCGAGCCTGTTCGAGCCGGGGACGCTGCTGTTCGGGGCGGGGCTGGCGCTTCTCGGCGCCATCATCGGGATGGAGCTGCTGACGCGCGTCGGGATCACTCCGAACAGCTCGATCATCGCCGCCGTCATCGCCATCGCGGTGGGGCGCGTCCCGCTCGCCCTCACCCGCCGCTTCCGGAGCACCGCCCGGCAGAACCTGCTCCAGACGGTCATCTCGGCGGCAACGTTCGGCGGCGCGAACGCCGTGCTCCTTCCCGCCGGGATGGTGTGGCTCTTCGGCCGGCCCGACCTCGTTCCCGCGATGATCCTGGGTGCCGTGCTCGGGGCGCTGCTCGACATCGCGCTGCTCTACCGGCTCTTCGGGAGCCGGGTGTTCCCGGCGGAAGGGCTCTGGCCTTCCGGGATCGCCACCGCCGAGTGTCTGCGCGCCGGCGACGAAGGCGGCCGGCGGGCGACGCTGCTGGTCGCCGGAGGGATCGCGGGCGCCCTCGGGCGGCTGGCCGGCATCCCCACCGACATCGTGGGAGTCTGCTGGATCGGGAACCAGGTGGCCCTCCTGATGTTCGGGCTGGGGCTCCTCGCCCGCGGCTACGCGCCGCAGGTGCTCGGGCTGGACCTCGCCGCCATCCACGCCCCGCACGGGATCATGCTCGGCGCGGGGGCGGTGGCGCTCTGGCAGATGGCCCGGGCGATCCGCGGTCAACAGGGACCGCAGACCGCCCCGCCCGCCGCCGGACCCCGGGCCGGGCTCTCCACGTTCGCGAAGGGGTATTCCGGCTTCGCGGCGGCGGCGGCGCTCGTCGCGGTTCTCGGCGGGTTGCTGACGGGGATGGGGATCGCCGGCGTTCTCGCCTTCGCCCTGTTCGCGGCCGCTGCGGCGCTCATCTCGGAACTCCTCTGCGGGGTCGCGGCGATGCACTCCGGCTGGTTCCCGGCCTTCGCGACCTCCCTCATCTTCCTGCTTCTGGGAATGCTGCTCGGGTTCCCGCCCCTCGCGCTGGTCCTCCTGGCCGGCTTCGCGTCGGCCACCGGCCCGGCCTTCGCGGACATGGGCTACGACCTGAAGGCGGGATGGATCCTCCGGGGTCACGGCGAGGACCCGGACTACGAGCGGCAGGGGCGGCTCGCGCAACGGGGCGCCGAGGTCTTCGGCTTGCTCGTGGCGGCGGGACTCGTGCTGCTCACCTACGCCTCCTACTTCGAGGCGGACCTGTTCCCGCCCTACGACCGGGTCGCGGTGGCGACCATCACGGCGGGCCACAACCCGGACCTGGCGCGCCAACTCGCGGTCTGGGCGCTTCCGGGGGCGGTCCTGCAGTTCCTCGGCGGAGCCAACCGGCAGATGGGGGTCCTCTTCGCCACCGGCCTGCTCGTCGTGAACCCGATCGCCGGCTGGACCGCGCTCGCCGCGCTCCTCGTCCGGCGCCTGGTGAGCTGGCGCACGGGCGACCGGTACGACTCCCCGCGCTACATCCTCGCCGGCGGGTTGATCGCGGGAAGCGCCCTCACGAGCTTCTTCTCGGGCGTCGCCTCGGGAATGTTCAGCCGCCGGGTACCATGAGCGAAATGTCCCGAGGCGGCCCGCGCGTCGGCGTCTTTCCGGCCGCGCTCCTGATCCTCTCCGGTTGCGGGGGATCGCCCGAAGTCGCAGGCGAGGGCCTCATGGTGGTCGCCGCCGACGTGGGCTTCGCGCCCCACGCGATGATGGCCGCGAACGGCGAGGTGGAGGGTTTCAACGTCGACCTCGCCCGGGAGATTGCGGCGCGGCTGGGCCGGCCCGGCTTCGAGATCGTGGATTCCGAGTGGTCCTCCATCTTCTCGGGGCTCTACGCGAAGAAGTTCGAGTTCGTGATCGCCCCGACCACGATTACCGAGGGCCGGGCGGAACGGGTCCTTCTCACCGAGGGCTATCTGGATACCGACCCGGTGTTCCTCCGCCGCAGCGACGAACCCGAGCTGACCGATCTCGAACAGCTCCGCGGGCAGCAGGTCGCGGTCAACAACGGCTCCGCCTACGACCTGTGGGCCACCGACAACCACGAGGAACTTGGATTCGAGGTGCTCCGCTACGGGAAGAACGCCGACGCGGTGCAGGCGGTGCTCTCCGGCCGCGCCTTCGCCAACCTCGTGGGCGAGTCGGTAGCGATGTGGGCCATCCGGCAAAACGCCGGCGTCCGCGCCGATTTCCGCATCCGGGCCGAAACCGCGTTCGCCGTCGCGTTCCGGAATGACGACGTCGAAACGCGCAACCGGGTCGAGACCATCCTGGAGTGCATGAAGCTGGACGGCACCATCGCCCGCATCCACGAGCAGTGGCTCGGAGTGGAGCCGGCGCCGGGCTCGGCGGCCGTGACCGCCTATCCGGGATTCGGGCCGCCCGGGTTGACCGGATTCCAGGAGACGCCGGGACGCGAGCCCTGCGGGTGAGTTCCGTACTCGAGCTTCGAGGGGTCGGGAAGACCTTCGGCGGGGTCCCCGCCCTGAAGGACATCCACCTCGCGGTGGGGGCTTCCGAACTGGTGGCGCTGATCGGCCCCTCCGGCTCCGGGAAGAGCACGCTGCTGCGGTGCTGCAACCGTCTCGCCGAACCCGACGCCGGAGACGTCGTCTTCGAGGGCAATCCGGTTCCGGCGGGCGGCGCCGAACTCGCCTCCGTCCGCCGCCGGATGGGCATGGTGTTCCAGGCGTTCAACCTCTACCCGCACCTGAACGCCCTCGAAAACGCCGCGCTCGCGCCCCGCCGCGCGGCGGGCCTCAGCCAGAGCGAAGCCGAGACCGCGGCCCGGGAGGCGCTCGAGCGGGTGGGACTGGGCGACCGGACCACCGCGATGCCGGACGAACTCTCGGGCGGCCAGCAGCAGCGGGTGGCCATCGCCCGGGCGCTGGCGCTCCGGCCGCGCATCCTGCTCCTCGACGAGCCGACGAGCGCCCTCGACCCCGAGCTGGTGGGAAGCGTGCTCCGGGTGATCCGGTCCCTGAAGGAGGACGGGGTCGCAATGCTGATCGCGACGCACGAGATCGCCTTCGCCCGTGAAGCCGCCGACCGGATCGCGTTTCTCGCCGACGGGGAGATCCTCGAGTCCGGCCCGCCGGCGGAGGTCCTCGACCGGCCGAAGAGCGAGCGGCTGCAGAGCTTCCTGAGCCGGCTCTGAATGCGGATCTTCTTCGACCCCGAGGTCCTCGCCGCCGCCTGGCCGGGCGTCCGCTCCGGGATCGGCGTGACCCTCGGGCTCGCGCTGACCTCGATCGCCGCCGGGGTCGCGCTGGGACTGGTTCTGGCCACCATCCGGGCGCTCATCCGGGGAGCGCCGCTCCGCCCGGTCGGGGGACTGATCGCCGCCTACGCCGACGTCTTCCGCGCCATGCCGCCGCTCGTGCTGCTGGTGGTCCTCTACTTCGCCGCCCCCTTCGCCGGCATCGAGCTGAGCGGCTTCATGGCGGCCTTCGTGGCGCTCGGGCTGGTGCTCGGCGCCTCCGCCGAGGAGATCTTCTGGGCCGGCATCACCTCGGTGAACCGGGGCCAGTGGGAGGCGGCGCTATCCACCGGGCTCAGCCGCGGCGAGGCCTTCCGCCGGGTGGTGCTGCCGCAGGCGGTCCGCCTGACGATCCCTCCGTTGACCAACCGGGCCATCGCCACCGGCAAGAACACCGCGCTGGCTTCGGTGGTGGCCGTCCCCGAGGTCCTCAACCAGGCCGCGAGCGTCCAGGCCCAGACCGCGAGCCCGGCCCCGCTGCTGCTCGCCGCCGGGGTCTACGTGGCGCTCTTCCTGCCCCTGGTCCGCATCGGCCGCTGGCTGGAGACCCGCTTCCACATCCGCTGAACCCCGATGTCCGAGTTCTTCCAGACCTTCCTGAACCCCGGGGTGATGGCGGAGAGTTCCGGACTGCTGCTGCGCGGGCTCTGGGTCACGATCCAGGCGTGCCTGATCGTGGTCCCCGGGGGGCTCCTGTCCGGCGCCGGCCTCGCGCTCGCCCAGACCCTGGCTCCAGCCTGGGGGGCGCGCTCGCTCTCCTGGGGCGTGGACGTGGTCCGGGCCTTCCCCCCGCTGGTGCTGCTCGTCCTCATCGTCCACGGCCTGCCGTTCCTGGGGATCGAGCCGCCGCCGCTCCTCGGTGTCGGGATCGCGCTCACCATCAACACCTCGACCTACTACGGCGAGATCCTGCGGGCGGGCATCCTCAGCATCGAGCCGACCCAGTGGGAGGCGGCGCGCTCCACCGGGCTCGGGACCGCCGCGACCCTCCGCCACGTGATCCTGCCCCAGGGAGTGCGCAACGTGCTGCCCGACCTCGCGGGCAACACGCTGGAGGCGGTGAAGCTGACCTCGCTGGCGAGCGTGGTGGCGCTACCGGACCTGCTGCGCATGGCCCGGGTCGCCCAGGGCGTCCACTTCAACCCGTCGCCACTGATCCTCGCCGCGCTGCTCTACCTGGCGCTCCTCTGGCCGCTCGTGCGGCTGATCCGGCGGCTGGGCGGCCGCGCGGTGCTGCCGGCTTAGTCCGGCAGAACCGGCGCTGTCCGTTCCGTGATCAGCCCGTAGTGCTCGGTGCGCCGGTGGCGCGCGAAGTCGAACACGTGACGCTTCAGGTCGGTCCCCACGTCGAGATCGCAGTCGGCGACGATCAGTTCGTCCCCCTCGCCTGCGGATTCGGCCACGATCTCCCCGTGCGGCGAGACGATCGCCGAGCCGGCGATCAGGCGGCTGCCGTCCTCGACGCCGCACTTCGCCGCGGCGACGACCCAGGTGGCGTTCTGGTAGGCGCCCGCCTGGAGCGAGAGCCGGTGGTGGAACATCCGCAGGTGCGCCGGCTCCCGGTGGTGGATGTTGACCTCGGGGGTGTTGTAGCCGAGCACGATCATCTCGACGCCCTGGAGCCCGAGCACCCGGTAGGTCTCGGGCCAGCGGCGGTCGTTGCAGATGCACATCCCGAAGACCCCGCCGAAGGCCTTCCACACCGGGAAACCGAGGTCGCCCACCTCGAAGTAGCGCTTCTCGAGATGCTGGAACGGCGCTTCCGGCAGGTGCTCGGCGTGTCCGGGAAGGTGGACCTTCCGGTACTTCCCGATGATCTCGCCGCTGTCGACGAGGATCGCGGTGTTGAAGTGGCGATGGCGGTCCCCGTCCCGGACCAGCTCCGCGTAGCCGAGGTGGAACCCGACACCGAGCCGCCGGGAGGCGTCGAAGAGGGGCCGGGTTTCCGGCCCGGGCATCGCGGTCTCGAAGTACGTGTCCGCGGAGGAGATGTCCTCGAGGAAGTAGCGGGGGAAGAAGGTGGTGAGGGTGAGCTCCGGGAAGACCACCAGCCGGCAGCCGGCGCCCGCCGCCCGCTCCATCAGGTCGAGCAGCCGGCCGACGACTTCGGTTCTCGTCTCGTCGGGCTGGATACCGCCGACCTGGGCGGCGGCGACCCGCAGGTTGCGCATCGGGGAATTCTAGGAGGCGGGACCGGGGTCAACGCATAATCGTCGGATGCTCCGCCGGTGTGCCGCGACGCTTCTTCTTGGTCCGCTCCTTTCCGGCTGCGCGGCGGAGGATCCGCCGCCGCCTCCGCCGAACATCCTGCTCCTGATCGCCGACGACCTCGGCTACACGGACATCGGCGCCTTCGGCGGCGAGATCCGGACCCCCAACCTGGACACCCTGGCGGCGTCGGGTCTGCGGTTCACGAGCTTCTACACCGCCGCCACCTGCTCGCCGACCCGGGCGATGCTGCTCTCCGGCGTGGACCACCACCGGGCCGGACTCGGGGGCATGGCGAGCCTTATGGGCGACGACCTCGAGGGCCGGATCGGCTACGAGGGGTACCTCAACGAGCACGTCTTCCACCTCCCCGCCGTCCTGCGGGACGCCGGCTACCACACCTCGATCGCGGGCAAGTGGCACCTCGGGCAGGCCGCGGAGCACAGCCCGCCGCACCGGGGGTTCGACCGCTCCTTCGTGCTCCTCCCGGGGGCGGCCAGCCACTTCGAGGACGCCGCGCCCGTGGACACCCTCGACGAGATCCGCTACCGGCGGGACGGCGAGGTCGTCCCTCTCCCCGAGGGCTTCTACTCAACGCGGGCCTACACCGATGAACTCATCGCCTACATCCGGGAAGCGAACACGGCCGGAAAGCCGTTCTTCGCCCTCGGCACCTACACCGCGCCCCACTGGCCGCTCCAGGTCCCGGACGAGTTCTTGGGTCTCTACGCGGGGGCCTACGACGACGGCTGGGAAGCCCTCGCCGAGCGCCGCATCGCGGGCGCCAAGCGCGTGGGGGTGATCCCCGAAGACGCCGAGGTCCCTCCGCTACCGAACTTTGCGCGGCGCTGGAGCGAACTGAGCGACGAGGAGCGGCGCGTCGAAGCCCGCAAAATGGAGCTCTACGCCGCGATGGTCGAACGCCTCGACCACCAGATCGGCAGGCTCGTCGCGGAACTGCGCGAACTCGGCGAGTTCGACAACACCCTGATCCTCTTCTTCTCGGACAACGGCGCCGCCGGCGAGGACGTCAGCCGGCTCGCCGACAACGAGACCTTCCTGCCCCAGCGCTTCGACCTCTCCTACGAGAACATGGGACGCCTCGACTCGTTCGTCTACTACGGCCCGGAATGGGCGGACGCCGCGAGCGGTCCCTACCGCTACTTCAAGCAGTTCGTCCACGAGGGCGGCATCCGGGTCCCGGGCTTCGCGGTCCTTCCGCCGGCGCTCGCAGCCCACCTCCCGGGAGCCGTCTCCGGCGCGTTCGTCCACGTCACGGACCTCTTCCCGACCTTCCTCGAACTCGCCGGGGCGGCGATGCCCGCGGCGGAGGACAAGATCGCGCCCGTCGGGAGGTCTATCGCCGGGCTCCTGCGCGGGGACACGGACGCCGTGCACGAAGAGCCCACCGCCGGGTGGGAGATCTTTGGACGCCGCGCGATGCGCCGGGGCCCCTGGAAGATCGCCTGGCTGGCGCCGCCCCTCGGGAAGGGCGACTGGGCCCTCTACAACCTCGACGAGGATCCGGGTGAGTTGACCGATCTGGCGGCGGAGCGGCCGGACGTGCTGGCCGAGCTTCTCGCAGCGTGGGATGGCTACGTGGAGGAGAACGGGGTCATCGTGGTGGAAGAAGACCGGGCGTTCGGGCCGCCGGTCCCCCTCCGCTGAGCGACGCGGCAGCCGTCTACTTCAGGAAGTCCACCGCCCCGAACTTGCGCGCCAGGGCGACCGACCAGGAGGGGCGGTAGAGCGGCTCGGCGGAGTTCGGCCGGTCCCGCACGATGAACCGGCCGCTGCCCGGCTGGGCGCGCGGCTGGCCGTCCCGGACCACCACCTCGCCGCGCCGGAGCACGGTCTCCGGGAATCCCTTGATCTGGCGGCCCTCGTAGGGCGAGTAGCCGACCTGGTCGTGGAGGTCGGCCCAGCGGATGTCCACCACTTGGTCCGGGTTCCAGATCGCGAGGTCGGCGTCGCTTCCGGGAGCGATCGTCCCCTTCTTCGGATAGAGGCCGAAGAGCCGCGCCGGCGTCTCGCAGCAGACGGCGACGAAGCGCTGGAGGCTGATCCGCGCCTTGCCGACGCCCTCGGAGAAGAGCAGCGGCATCCGCAGCTCGACGCCCGGAACCCCGTTGCAGATCTTCGGGAACGGCGGCTCGGGCCCCCAGGCCAGCTTCCCCTTGTCGTCGAAGCTGTAGGGCGCGTGGTCCGAACTGACCACGTCGAACGTGCCGTCGACGATCCCCTCCCAGAGCGCCTCCTGGCACTCCTGGTCGCGGGGCGCGGGGCTGCAGCAGAACTTCGCGCCCTCCATCCCCGGCTTGTCGAGGTCCTCGGCGGTCAGCAGCAGGTACTGCGGGCACGTCTCGGCGAAGACCTTGAGCCCGCGCCGGCGCGCGGCGCCGATCTCCTCCGCGGCTTCCTTCGAGGAGACGTGGACGATGTAGAGCGGCGCGTCCACGAGTTCGGCGAGGTCGATAGCGCGGCCGGTCGCCTCGCTCTCGGCGAGCTTGGGGTGGCCGGCGGCGTGGAACTTGGGGGCCTGGTGCCCTTCCCCGACGAGGCGATCCGAGAGCCAGCCGATCATGTCGTGGTTCTCGGCGTGGACCATGGTGAGGGCGCCCATGCGCCGCGCCGCGGCCAGCACCTCGAGGAACTGGCGGTCGTCGAGACGCACCAGGTCGTAGGTCATGTAGATCTTGAAGGAGACGACGCCCCCGGCGACGAGCTCCGGGATCTCCTCCTCGAGGGCCTGCGGCGTCGGATCCGCGACGATGAGGTGGAACCCGTAGTCGGAGACCGCCTTCGGCCCCGCCGCCGCGTGGTAAGCGGCAACGACCTCCCGCGGCGACGCCCCCTTCCCCTGCACCGCGAAGGAGAGGACGGTCGTCGTCCCGCCGCAGACCGCCGAGACGGTGCCCGAGTGGTAGTCGTCGGCGCACATCAACCCCATCGAGGACTTCTGCTCGATGTGGGTGTGGGCGTCCACACCCCCCGGAATGACGAGTCGGCCCTCGGCGGAGAGCTCCTCCTCGCCGCGTCCCAGTCCCGGCTCGACGGCCCGGACCACTCCGCCGCTGATGCCCACGTCCGCGGACCGGATCCCGTCGGCGGTGACGACCGTCCCGCCGCGCACCACAGTGTCGAAATCAGCCATCGGAAGCGCGCGATTCTAAGGCGAAACGGCTTGGAACGCCGGTCTCCAGACCGGCACGCGCGGTGCCCCCCCCACCGGGAGAACTGGCGCTCCGCGCACGTCGCAACCCCACTCATCCTCACGACCCAGCCGGCCGGGAACGCCGCCTCCAGGCCGAAACGGTGGCGCGACGGCTTGGAACGCCGGCTTCAGCCGGCACCGCTGCGCGGAGCGCAGCGAGCGCGCGTCCCGTCGATGGCAGACGCGGCGGATGCCTCGAGTCAATGACGATCGATGGCCATCCTCAGATTGCCGGGAATATTTGACAAGTAACGTAATAAATAGCGATCATATAGCATGATCCCCCGGCGCGTCCTCCAAGATCTCCGGGCGTGGCGGCGGCGCGCCGACCGCAAGCCCCTCGTGCTCCGGGGCGCACGGCAGGTGGGCAAGACGACGGCGGTGGACGCCTTCGGAGGCGAGTTCCGGCAGTACGTGTCGCTGAATCTCGACCATCCCGGCGACCGCGAGATCTTCGACCAGGGACTGCCGCTCTCGCGGACGCTGGAGGCGATCCTGTTTCTCAAGGGCGCCGACCCCTCCGAGCCGGACACCCTCCTGTTTCTCGACGAAATCCAGAACTCGCCCCACGCCGTCCAGTTGCTTCGCTACTTCGCCGAAGAGCGTCCCGACCTCGCGGTGGTTGCGGCTGGATCGCTGCTCGAAACCACCCTCGAACGCCACCAGCTCAGCTTTCCGGTCGGCCGCGTTGAGCTCCTCTACCTCTATCCGCTGACCTTCGCGGAGGTTGCCGCCGTTGCCTTCGACAAATCTTCCGACGCGCTGGCGGAGATCCCTTGCCCGGATTACGCGCTGTCGCCACTGCGACGGCTGTTCCGGGACTATGCGCTGGTGGGCGGGATGCCGGAGATTGCCGCCGCGTATCTGGACCATCGCGATCTCGGCCGGCTGACCCGGCTCTACGAGGGTCTGCTCGTCTCCTTTGCGGACGACGCGGCCAAGTACGCCCGGAATCCCGCCCAGCTTGGCCAGCTCCGGCATGTCATCGAGACCGCGCCGTTCGTCGCCGGTGAGCGGATCTCGTTCCAGGGGTTTGGCGGCTCGGCCTACCGCTCGCGGGAAATGGCCGAGGTGCTGCGGAGCCTCGAGCGGGCGATGCTCCTCTTCCTCCTGCACCCCACGACGGCAACCGTCCTCCCCGCCCTCCCGGACCGGCGCAAGTCTCCGCGTCTCCTCTATCTCGATACCGGCCTGATGAACTACCGCGCCGGGCTGCAATCCGGTTTCCTGGGGACGGCCGGTCTCGGGGCTCTGTACCGGGGTCGGCTGGCCGAACACCTCGTGGGCCAGGAGCTGATGGCCGCCGATCTCTCAAGCGGCCGCAAACCGATCTTCTGGGTGCGCGCCAAGCCCGGCGCGACTGCCGAGGTGGACTATCTGTACGCGTACCGTGGCCGGCTCACGCCGGTCGAGATCAAGTCCGGCAAGAGCGGCGCCCTCCGCTCGCTCCATCAGTTCATGGAGCGCGCAGATCACGATCTGGCGGTGCGGTTGTGGGATGGCGACGTCCTCCTCCACTCGGCGAAGACACCCGGCGGCCGACGATTCCGGCTGCTCAACCTGCCGTTCTTCCTCGTTCACCAACTCGACGCCTATCTCGATTGGGTGGAGCGGCGAAACGCCTGAACGGCATCATCCCCACCGCCCGATCCCGCGCGGCCCAAGAGCTCCCCCGCCAGCTCACGACATGAGTTGCAGCAGCCGGGTCGTCGTGTTCCAGTTGCGGATCGTCATCTCCTGATACACCGGCATCGAGACCAGCCGGCTGAGGTAGCTCCGGGAGGCTTGGGCGATCAGCCTGGAGAAGTAGAGGACGCCCTCACCCGCCCACGCCCGGTCCACGCCGGGCCTGACCCGGACCTCGCCCATGGCGTCCTGCGCCGTCAGGGTGTCCCTCAGGAAGATGGCGTCATAGCGATGCCGATCGGGTTGCGAGCCGAACCCTGCGGGCGCTCCGCTGACCACCGCCTCCATCTGCCGGCGGGAACGCAAGACAACCTTTCCCGGGTAGTCGAACGCCGAGGCCAGCATCTCCTCGATTCGCATCGTCAAGGCGGCGGGCGTCGAGTCCGGGGCGCGGAAGATCACATTGCCGCTCTGGATGTAGGTGACGACATCGCGGAACCCCTGGGTCTCGAAACAGCGGCGGAGCTCCGCCATCCTGATGATGTTCTTGCCGCCGACGTTGATGCCGCGCAGGAGAGCGACGTAGATCTCCTCGGAAGCGGTACGCGCGGTCATCTCCCCCTCGGAGCGCGGTCCGGCGCGTGAACTCCCCTAGTCCCGCACCACCCGGCCGAACATGAAGCCACCCACCTCGCCGTGGTCCCAGGTACCCCCGTAGCGGTCCCCGTCGAACACGATCGTGGCGCCGAACTCCTCCCCGAGTCCGGGGATCTCGACGTCCACCATCCGGATCATGGGCACGTCGCCGGCCCAGAGGATCGGCACCACCACCGGCAGCGTGACGTCGGTATTCCCGTAGGTGATCCGGGCGTCGAACCGCCAGCGGTCGCCATCCAGCTTGGTGACCCCCGCGATCTCGTAGCGGTCGCGGTAGACGCCCTCCCGGGGCTCCGGCCAGGCAACGGTGAACTGCCCGTCGAGCACCACCTCCCGCATGCTCTCGGAAAAGGCGCGCTCCCGCTCTTCGAGGCTCGCCTCCGGGGCGACCCTCCCTACGCCGATCCCCGAAGCAAGCCAGCCGGCGCCCCAGGCGAGGGCAAGCAGCGCCACGAGTGCCGCGATCTTCAGGATGGTGCGCATGTCGGGCCTCCCAGGCGGGCGTGACGTTAGCAGCAGCCCGAGGGGCGCCCGCTATCCTGTTTCGCCCATGAACGCATCGACTCCGGAACCCCTGGACCGGAGGCCGACGCCAGAAGAACAGTCGGCTGCCGCCGAACACCTCGGGCGGGCGGAGCGGCAGGCGGCACGGTCGCGGCGGATTCCGGAGGGAGTGACCGGATCCGAGGTCGAGAGCGCCGCGGTCGTGGGCTTCGGGACCATGGGGCGCGGGATCGCGATGTCCTTCGCCGCCGCCCGAATCCCGGTGGTGGTCTACGAGGAATCGGACGAGGCCTGGGTCCGGGGCGAAGCGGCGGTCGCCGGGAGCCTTTCCCGCGCCGTGGGCCGGGGGAAGATCGACGCCGCGGAAGCGGAGGCGCGGCTGCGGAGGATCCGCCGCGCCGAAGGGTTCGAGGACTTCGGCGGCGCGGACTTCTTCGTGGAGGCGGTCTTCGAGGAGATGGCCGTCAAGCAGGATGTCTTCGCCCGTCTTGACCAGGTCGCGCAGCCTGGCGCGGTCCTCGCGACGAATACCTCTTCGCTCGACGTGGACGCCATCGCGGCCGCCACCGACCGGCCGGAAGCGGTCGTCGGAACGCACTTCTTCAGCCCGGCCCACGTCATGCGCCTCCTGGAGGTGGTGGTGGGCGACGCCACGTCGCCGGAAACGCTCGCCACCGCAATGTCCCTCGGCGTCCGGCTCGGCAAGGCGCCGGTGCCGGTCGGCGTCTGCGACGGCTTCGTGGGCAACCGGATGCTCTACGCCTACCGCCGGCAGGCGGACCGGCTGCTGCTGGAGGGCGCGCTCCCCGAGCAGATCGACGGGGCGCTTCAGGGCTTCGGGTTCCGGATGGGTCCCTTCGCGGTGGCCGACCTGGCGGGACTCGACATCGGGCAGGCCGTGCGGCAGCGGCTCGCTGCCGAGGCGGCCACCCGGGGCGAACCGCCGCCACCGCCGAACGTGGCGGACCGGCTCTGCGAACGGGGACGTCTCGGCCAGAAAACGGGTGCCGGCTTCTACCGGTACGAGCCCGGGGACCGGACGCCCCAGTCCGATCCGGAGGTGGCCGAGATTGCACGCCGGGAGTCCGCCGGTCTGGGAATCGAACGGCGGGAGGTGGAAAGCCGAGAAATCCTCGAGCGGTGTCTCTTCGCGCTCGTGAACGAGGGAGCCGAGATCCTCGGCGAGGGGATCGCGGAACGCGAGGCCGACGTGGACGTGGTCTGGGCGCTCGGCTACGGGTTCCCGAGGGAGCGGGGCGGCCCGATGTACTGGGCCCGCCAGGTCGGCCTTCCCGAAGTGGTCAGCGCGCTCGACCGGATGGCCCACGCCACCGGTGATCCGCGTCTCGAGCCGTCCCGGGGTCTCTTGGAACTCGCCGTCCGCTGAGCTGGCTCAGCCGACCCGCTCAGAGGTCGCGGACGAGGCCCGCCATTTCGCGGAGGCTGATGGCCTCGACGCCACGCTGGATCGGGAATCGTTCCTCACCCCCGTACACCACGAAGGCGCGCTCCGCGTTCAGATCACGGCGGGCGATGGCGAAGCCCGAGGACAGGCGCGGGCTGGATGATCGCTTGATCTCGATGACCCAGGGACGTAGGTTTCCGGGCGGGTCGAGCACCAGATCGGCCTCGGCGCCGGTCGCGGTCCGGTAGAACGAGGGCAACACCCCCCACGGTGCGGCGCCCAGGATCGTCTCGATCACGAAGCCCTCCCAACTCGGGCCGGCCACCGGATGGCCAAGCAGCGCGTTCAGATCGGCGACCCGGAGCAGAGCGTGTGCGAGGCCGCTGTCCCGCACATAGACCCGAGGAGACTTCACGAGTCGCTTCTTCACGTTCGCGTGGCGGGGCGGGAGGCGGCGGACCAAGAGTATTCCGGCCAACAGATCCAGATAACTGACGACCGTGGGAGCGCTGATTCCCAACCCGCTGGCGAGTCGCGCGGCATTCAACAACCCGCCCTGGCCGTGGGCGAGCATCATCCAGAGTCTTTCGAGGGTGAGCGGCGGGACGCGGGGATAGAACTCGGGGGCATCGCGCTCCAGATAGGTGCGGACCAGGTTCCGGCGATAGATGAGGCTGTCCTCGTCGCTCTTCGCGAGGAAGCTGAGCGGGAGGCCGCCCCGAACCCACAGCCGGGTCGCGGCCTCGAACGTGGGTTCCACCTCAAGGACGCTGAGGGGGCCGAGGTCCACATACTCGATCCGGCCCGCAAGGCTTTCCGACTGCTTTAGAAACGGAATCGAAGCCGACCCGAGGACCAGGAAACGACCCACACCCTTGCCCACGCGACGTCCCTCATCGACCAGAACGCGGAGTTCGGCGAAGATCTCCGGCATCTTGTGGATCTCATCGAGGACGACCAATCGGTCCTGGTTGGCGCGGACGAAGAGAGGCACATCCGCGAGCTGATCCCGGTCCGCCGTGCTCTCGAGATCCAGGACGACCGCGTCAGATCGCTCGGCAATGGCGCGGGCCAGCGTGGTCTTGCCGGCCTGGCGCGGACCGAGGAGGGCAACGACCGCCTGTCGGCCGAGGGCGGCGCGGATCTCTTCGGAGGCCTTACGGGGAATCATTCATGCAAATCATAATACAGATTTTAGAAATGCGTGATTTGATGGAATCTACGACGAGTACAACGGAATTATTGCCAACCATGCAAATCGAAAAAACGTCGATCCTCAACCGCCACATCGCCGATTCGGCGTATCTCGACATCCCACCCGAATCGAAATCCCACCTGAAGGCCCCGTTGACAGGAGCATTGAAGGCAATTGATCTCATCCCCTCGCTGCAATTAGGTTTGCAAGGGTCCGGGAGCAACAGAAAGGAGATTCGTCATGGTGCAATCCACGGTCACATCCAAGTGGCAAACGACGCTGCCTCAGCCGGTCCGGAAGGCGCTGGGGCTGCGTCCGGGTGATCGGGTCCGCTATTTCGTCCTCGATGATGAGGTGCGGATCGTGGCCGTCCGCCCGCTCCGGCGACTGTTCGGTGCGCTCCGGTACGACGGGCCGCCGGTAACGCTTGAGGACATGGAGCGAGCCATTGCCGGGCAGGCGAGCTGGCAGTGATCGCAGTCGATACCAACGTCCTGGTTCGCTATCTGGTCGCGGACCATCCGACGCGGGCCAAGGTCGCGCGCGAGCGGCCGGCCGAACCGAGCTCCGACCGGCCGGGTTTCATCTGCCGGGAGGTGATGATCGAGCTGGTCTGAGTGCTGCGGCGAGCCTACGGGTTCGCACGCGAGCAGATCTGCCGGAAAGTCGAGGAACTGCTCGCCACGGAGGCACTGGAGATCGAAGCGGCGCACGACACGGCCCGCGCCGCCCTTCGGTATCGAAGAGGAGACGCGGATTTTGCCGACTCCATGATTCTGGGCGCTGCCCGGCGGACCGGCGCGTCCACGGTCTGGACCTTTGATCGTTCCATGGCCCGGCTCGACGGCGTTTTCCTGCTGGAGGGGGCCAATTCGTAGGCGAGGCGGGGCGTAGCTACGAGGACCGCGAGGAAGAACGTTCGGAGGGCGCGTGCATCGGGTTTTCTCCTCCTGTCGGCCCATAGAAGATCACCCAGGCTTTGAACGACGCGTCGAAGTCGAAGAACCGGTGCGGGACGCCGGCGGGGACGAAGAAGAAGTCTCCGGGCCGGAAAGGCACGGTTTCGTCACCCATGCGGAAACGGCCTTCACCTTCCAGGATCACGTAGCACTCGTCCTGGTCATGGGGCTCCTGGGGATCCGTGCCCTCCGGGGCGTAGAGCCCCACTTCGAGAGTCCCACGGTTCAGGGCGATGAAGTAGCGGTCGTCGGGGAGTTGGGCGGCGCAGTCGGCGGGGGAGAACTTGTGGCAGGCGGTGCGGCTCATGGGTTGAGGGTAGCGACGGGGCCGAACACACCCTACGGCCACTCAGCGCGAAGCGTTTCGCGGCCCTGTCGGGCCGCGATGCCGGCTGAAGCCGGCGTTCCAAGCCTGAGGTGCCTTCATGGCGATGCGGCGTTGCGACGTGCGCGGTGCGGAGCACCGCGCGTGCCGATCTGGAGATCGGCGTTCCAAGCCGGCGCGCGGGCCGGATCAGCGGACGGGGGTGGGCTCGACGAAGCCGCCGAGGGTCCACCAGTTCGCGGCCACTTCGGGGTCCGTCAGGGTGGCTGCGGAGCCGTAGGCGAGCACCAGGTCGTAGATGTCGCCGCGATGCTCGCGGACCGTGGCGGACAGGAAGATGGCGGGTTGGTTCTCGTTGAGGACCGCGCAATTGCCGAGCTGGTAGGCCACCGACCACAGGCTGCCGGCCGCGGCCGCGTTGCGGTCGAGAACGGCCTCCACGATCGGCACGATGTCATCCGTCGACGCGCAGCCGACGACCCCGCTCAGGCCCAGCGTATCCACCGGGAAACGGTCGAGGGTCGGATCGAAAACGACGGTTTCGCCCGGCGCGAAGTGCGCGAACACCCGGTGGCCGCCGTCCGCCGGCAGTGCGCGTATCGCGGGGTCGATGTCCACGCCTCCTATGCGCAGGGCGGCTCCCGGGGAGAACATCAGCTCGCCTTCGGGCACGCTCACTCCGTCGCCGTCGTAGTCGCCGCGGCGGATCTGGTAGCGGAACTCCAGTCGCCCGGCTTCGTGGGCCGCGAGCGTCGCCGGCTGGCTCGCGAGCCCGAGATCGAAGATGAGAAAGACCTCTCCGGTGGTCTCCACCTCGTCGCCACTCGTGACGAGGACGGCAAAGACGAGTTCCTCTCCCGCGAGGTACGTCCCGTTCGCGGCCGGTTCCGAGACGATCTCCACCCGGTCGATCAGCGCGTTCGACGGACTGCCCGGTTCGGGACTCGTCGGGCCTCCGTCGCCCTCCTCGCACGCGGCGAGCGGCAGGAGAGCGAGCGCCGCGGCAGCCGCCCGTCTCACCGCTGCCTCGCCCAGCGCGCCGCGGCGTCCACGTGCTTCGCGCCCTCGGGATCGGGCCGGGTCAGGAGGCTGACCACGATGGCCGCGGCGAACCCGGCGGCGAATCCCACGACCATCTCGTAGAGCTGGAAGTACGCGGGCTTCCCCCACAGGAACCAGCCCACCGAGGTCAGAAAGCCGGTCACCATGCCGGCGACCGCCCCCGGCAGCGTCATCCGCTTCCAGAAGATCCCCAGGATCGCGACCGGCGCGAAGGCGCAGCCGAGCCCCGACCACGAGAACAGCACGAAGAAGAAGATGACCCTCACTTCCGGGAGGGCGACGCCGATCCCGACCACCCCGAGCGCCAGCGTGACCGCCTTCCCGAAGCGCGCCAGCCGGGCGTCGTCCCCGGTCACCCGGGCGATGAACCCCGAGGCCCCCGGCGCCGCGGGGTTCCGGTGGCGCGGCCCGAGCAGCTTCTCGAAGAAGTCCCGCACCACCGCCGACGAGGCCAGCAGCAGCACCGAGTCCGCGGTGGACATGATCGCCGCCAGCACCGCGGTCAGGAAGAGGCCGGTGACGACCGGCGGCATGAGGTCGGAGGCCAGGAGCGGCAGGATCCCCTCCGGATCGTCGATCACGGGATAGAGGACTCGGCCCGCCATCCCGGTAAGGACGGCGCCGAGATCGAACAGCACGATCACGAACGCCGCCATGAACCCACCGTCCGAGAGGGTGCGCCGGTCCTTCGAGGCCATGAACCGGACGAGGAGCTGGGGGGCGCCCAGGAAGGCCAGCCCGATCCCCATGTGGCTGACCACGTCCGCGATCCCCTGGCCGCTCATCCCGGAGCCTCCGAGGGGCCGCAACAGGCCGGGATCGGCAGAGGCCAGCCGTTCCGCAAGCACGGTGAGGCCGCCCACCTCGTGGATCGCGACCAGGGGCAGCGCCACCAGCGCCGCCGCCATCAGCGTGGCCTGGATCAGGTCGCTCCACGCGACCGCCTTGAGGCCGCCGAAGCTCGTGTAGAAGAGGATGACGACCGCTCCCAGGATCACGCCCGCCTCGTAGGGAATCCCGAGGAACGACTCGAACGTCTTGCCCGATCCGGTGAGCTGGGCGGCCATGTAGGTCCCCGCCATGACGAGGATCACCACCGACCCGAGGATGCGGAGGATCTGCCGCCGGTCCGAGAACCGCTCCTCCATCCAGTCGGCCACCGTGATGGCGCGGTAACGGTCGGCGAGCGCCTTGAAGCGGGGGCCGATGAAGGCCCAGGCGACCGCGGTGGCGAGCACCTCCCCGAAGACGATCCAGAGCGCGTTCACCCCCAGCAGGTATCCCATCCCGGTGAGCCCGAGCAGCAGCCAGGCGCTCTCGCCGGTGCTCGCCGCCGAAAAACCGACGACGGCCGCCGGGAGCTTCCGGCCGGCCAGGTAGTAGCCGGCGAGGTCGCGCGTGCTGCGGGAACTCCAGATCGCCAGCCCGAAGAGGATGGAGAGGTAGCTGATCAGTACAGCCCAGAGCGGCCAGTTCTCGGGCATCGCCTAGCGGGCGTTCTCGCCGGCTCCTGGGCCCTCGCCAGCGGGCGTTTCGCCTCCCTGCGGTCGGCGATGCCGGCCGGAGGCCGGCGCTCCGAGCCGACGGCCCCGGGCGGCGTTCCAGATGGCGAGCGCCATCCCGGGCACGATGGCCACGATCAGCAGCACCCAGGCGGACCCGGGAAACCCGCTCAACGATCTTCTCCGTTCGGGCGGATGGGACGGTCATCCGACCGGAACATCTCCTCCTGGAGCCAGGGATAGCCCCCGTAGGCCCGCGCGTCGGGCCAGATCTCGTCGAGGGTGTCCCCGTCGTAGATGCGGCCGTCCTTCACCACCAGATGGATGTCGGCGGTGGCCCGGATGTCGTCCAGCGGGTTCCGGTTCAGCACCACGAGGTCGGCGAGCTTGCCGTCCTCGACGGTCCCGAGCTCGTGCTCCAACCCCAGGAAGGCGGCGCCCTGGCGGCTCGCCAGGTCCAGCGCCCCCTCGGCGCCCATCGCCGGCTCGGCCATCCAGATCTCCCAGTGCGATCCGATGCCGTGGTGCTGGCCGTGGGCGCCGATGGCCCCCGAGCCGCCCTCGTCCACGATGTCCTGGAGACCCTGGGCGAGCAGCGGGAAGCTGTAGTCGGTCTCGGGCCGCAGCGGCCGCCGCCTCGTATGCGGAATCAGCATCCGCCAGGGGAGCCAGCGCTGCTGCTTCGGATCGTCCCAGTTCGCGGTCTCCTGCCAGAAGTACTCCTCGTTCCAGACCGAAGGGCCGCCGACCACAAAGGTGATCGAATAGACCGTCTTCGTGCGCCCGAAGAACCTGGCGGCGTCCGCGTAGAGCGGGATGTAGGTGAGCGGATGTTCCCAGGCGGTTTGTCCGTCGAGGATGAGCCCCACGTTGTAGACCAGGCTGCCGCCCTCGCCGGTGAGCATGAGCTTCCGCTCGCGCGAGATCTCGGCGATCCACTGCCGCTGGTCGCGGCGGGGCTGCATGTAGGACTTGATCGCGGTGGCGCCCCACGACGTCAACCGCTCGATGTTGTCCTCGGCGTCCTGGTAGCTCCGGATGTCGTTCTGCCGCGAGCCGTCGCCGTTGTACATCGGATCGCCGGTGCTGTACATGCGCGGCCCCACCATCTCGCCGGCCTCCACCAGCTCGGCCGCCGCGAAGACGTTCTGAGACCACTGCGAGTTGTCGAGGGTGGTGGTCATCCCGTACGCGAGATAGACCCCCGCCTCCCAGTTGCGGCGCGGCAGCACCGCGCTGTGATCCCGGTGGTGGTGCGCGTGCATGTCGATGAACCCCGGAACGATCGTCTTCCCCGAGACGTCGATCTCGCGGTCCTCGTCGGCCCGGACGCACTCGCCGACGCAGGCGATGCGGCCGTCCACGATCCGGACGACGCCTTCCTCGAGGGTCCCCGCCTCGCCCAGGGTGACGATGCGGGCCCCCGTCAGGACCGCCGAACCCTTCCCCCGCGAGCGCGGGAGGTCGAGGGTGATCTCGTGTTGGGTGGTTTCCTCGCTCTCGGGGTCGTAGGTGGTGATCCGCGGGCCGCTGCCGAGGTAGAGCAGCCCGTCCGGGGTCCAGCGGGGGAACAGTCCCCCGTCCGTCGTGACGGTCCGGATCGGCAGCGAGGCTCTCCGGCGCTCGATGTGGGGGGCCTCCTTGCCGGCCCCCGGCCAGGGTAGCGCGGTGACGTAGACGTTGTCGCCTTCGGAGAACGCCACCCAGCGTCCGTCCGGAGAGGGAGCCGCCTCGTCGGCGAAGGGAAACGTGAGATGGACCCGCCGGTCCGAGCCGTCGGCCTTCACCGAGACCAGCCGGGTCACGTCCTGGCGCCGGCCGCCGCGTTCCCAACTGTCCTGCTCGGGGAAGAAGAGGCGGCCGTCGGGGCCGAAGGAAGGCGCCACGATCTGCCGGCGCGGCATCAGCGGCCGGCCCGCGTTGAAGGGGCGGAGCGTCTTGGTGATGACGGTCGCCTCCCCGCCCGCGGCCGGAATGCTGACCAGGTCGTAGCGGAGGTTCTGGGACCACGAGCGGCCGCGCGCCGGGGCCCCGGTGCCGCGCGCCACCACGATGGCGGCCCCGTCGGGCGTCCACACCGGGTGGATGTACTCGGAGGACGTCTCCGTGAGCCGGGTCGGCACGCCGCCTCCGGCCGGCACCGTCAGGAGGTGCCCGTTCGTGTCGTCCCAGGAGGTGTAGGCGACCGTGGAACCGTCCGGTGAAAAGGCGGGGGACAGCTCGTAGGCGGGATCGTCGCCCTCGATCAGCCGCTCGGGGGCACCGTCCGGCAGCATCATCCGGTAGAGCCGCCCGGCGGCGTGGAAGACCGCCACCGAACCGTCCGGGGAAACCGCCGGCCAGCGGAGCATCCGCGCCCGGAAGGTGTCCCCCGAGATGTCGAACTCGGCCCGGGCCTGTTCGGAGACCCGGCGCCGCACCTCGGCGACGAACGGGACTTCCTCGGTGGCGCCGCTCGCGGCGTCCACCTTGACGATCCGGCCGCCCCGCAGGACGTAGATGGCCGCGCTGTCCGGGCTCCAGGAATACCCGGGGAGGACGCGCTCGGTCTTCATCCCCTCGGCGAGGTCGGTCTCGATGGGATCGGCGAGCAGGCGCTCCGCCCCAGTGTGGAGATCGCGCAGGAAGAGCCCGGTGCGAGGCCCGAACCGGTGTCCCTTGAACGAGATCGTGCCGCCCGGGATCCGGCGCGCGAAGGCCAGCCAGCGTCCGTCGGGGGAGGGTTCGGGCGCGATCGCGCCGCCGCTCGAACCTTGGTACTGCTGCTGGGACTGCCCCTCGGTCACGTCGTAGACCTTGCCGGTCTCCAGGTCGAGTTCCCGGATCTGCATGGCGCCCCGGACCATGTCGCGCTCGGAGGAGGGGGCGAAGTGGAAGTAGAGCGTCCCGTTCTTCGATGGCGCCGGCCAGCTCGCGCGCCCGTATTCCGCGCCGTCGACCAGTTCCACTCCGCTGCCGCCATCAGGGTGGAAGAGGTAGAGGCCCGACCGGCGGGGCTGGGCGAGGGTGTTCCAGCGCGCCACGATCCCCTGCCCGTTCGGGAGCCAGGCCGGGGTGGCGACGCGCGATTCGGGGTCCTGGTGGACCGCCCGCGGGTTGCCGCCGTCGGCGTCCATGAGCCAGAGGTTCGACTGCCCGCCCCGGTCGGAGACGAAAGCGATGGTCGCGCCGTCGGGCGACCAGCGCGGGTGGTAGTTCACCGCCACCCCGCTGTCCTGGGTCAGGCATTCCGCCCGCCCGCCAGTGACCGGCACCCGGTAGACATGGCCGAGCAGGTCGAAAACGATGGAGGCGCCATCCGGCGAGACGTCCAGGGACATGAAGGTGCCCTCGGAGGTCTCGAAAACGAGGTCGTAGGCGTCGCCTCGGGCCAGGGTGGTGTCCCAGCCCGAATCGTCGGTGCGGCCGCCCCGCTGGGCGGCGGCGGCGCTGGCGGCCAGCAGCAACGCCGCGATCGGGACGAGACGGCGCGGCAAACGCGTCGGGACGGGCGGAATGAGCGGATTCGTCAGCGGATTCCTCATGGGGTCTCCTCCGGAAGCGGCGCTCTCGGGGACGAGCGGCCGGATCGCATAATAACGGCGCTCATGACGGGGTCCTGCGAGTCAATTCCGTCCGGAAACGGGTCGGGTGACGCCTCTGCCAGCGGCGTGAAGACGATTGCGCCACCGGGCTGGGGGGACGCCGAGGCGGCGGCGGTCCGGCTACGGAAGGTGTTTCCCCCGAGTCCGCTCCTCCGGGCCGGTTCGGAACTCGCGGACGACCTGCTGCTGAAGGCGGACACGCTGCTCCCGACGGGTTCCTTCAAGGTGCGGGGCATCTGGGACGCGGTCTCCCAACTCAGCGAGGAGCAGGTGGCGCCCGGACTCTCCACCGTCAGCGCCGGGAACACCGCGCTGGCGCTCGCCTGGGCGGCCCGGCGGCGGGGGGTCCCGGCGTTCTCGCTGCTGCCGGAAACCGCGCCGCCGGCGAAGGTCGAGGGGTTCCGGGCGGCCGGTGGGACGCCGCGCCTCGTCACGGTTCCCGAGTTGTTCCGTTTCCTGAAGGAACACCTCTGGGAGAACGAGCCCTACCTGTTCGTCCACCCGTGGACCTGTCCGCTGGTGCACCGCGGCCATGCGAGCCTCGCCGTGGAGCTGTTGGAGGCGGCGCCGGAAATCGAATCGGTCTTCATTCCGGTGGGCGGGGGCGGCCTGCTGACCGGGGTGGGCGGAGCGCTGAAGGACCGGCGTCCGGAGATCCGCATCTTCGCGGTGGAGCCGGCGGGATGCGCCGCGCTCCATCACAGCCTGGAGGCCGGACGGGCGGTGTCGGCGCCGTGCGAAACGGTCTGCGACGGGGCCGCCGTGCCCTACCTGACCGAGGAGCTCTACCCGACGCTCGCGAGTCTCGTGGACCGGACCGTGCTGGTCCCGGACGCAGCCACCCTCGCGACCTCGCGGGATCTGCTGCTAAGCCGGAAGATCCTCACCGAGCCGTCCGGGGCCCTGGCGACCGCCGCCGCCCGGAGGGTGCCGGTGGAAGAGCGCGGCCTCAGCGTGGCCCTGCTCACCGGGGCCAGCGTCGGCGCGGCGGGGATCCGCCGGCTGCTCGATTGAGCGCCAGGGAGTGCAGGCCGCTATCGGGGAGAGAGCACCGGAAGACCGGCGGCGGTTACCGCAGCGTTGAGCCGCCCGTCGTAGCCCACGAAAGCGTCCACACCCACCAGCGAAAGCACGGTGGCGAGGTGCAGCGCGTCGAGACTCCGGAGGCCGGCGGGTTCCGCGGACGCCGCGGCGGTCAGGATCGGCTGGTCCACCGCCACCAGGGCCATCCGGTCCAGGAGTTCCTCGGCGAACCGAAACGAATCCACCGTCGCACCCGTTCGTCGCAGTGCCCTGAGGACCTCAACACGCGCCAGCGCGCTCGACACCCATTCCGCGTCACGCGTCAATTCGCCCCGAAGCGCGGCCGACTCCGGCTCGGGCACCACCAGCTTGACGATCGCCGAAGCGTCCAGATAGACCACAAGGCTCGTCGTTGGGAACGCTCAGAGACGCTCGTCCCGGTCCCGGAAGAGCGCTTCGCTCACGGTCGTCGTGGGATCGCCGACCGGCGCCGGCAGGTCCAGCGGGTTGCCCTTGGGCCGCTGCGCGCGGCCTTCGGCCACCAGCCGCTCGAGGGGCGAAAGCGATGCGGGAAGCGGGATCAGCAGGGCGACGGGAGTTCCGCGATCCGTGACTTCGAAACGCTCGCCCTGGTCGATCCGGCGCAGGTAGACGCTCAGGTTCTGGCGAAGCTCCCGCACACCCACTCGGTTCGTCGCTGCGGTGCCTGACACGATGACGCACATTGTAGCACATTGACTCCCGGACTCGCGCCGACGGGGATGGCGCGGCGTCGGGGAGTGCCTGCGCGCTCCCGGCTGGTGACTTTCAGGATCGGTTGTGGGTGAGGCACGGGTCCCGGAACGTGTGCGTCAAGCCGATGAGGCCCAGCAGCAGCATCGAACCGGGGGCGAACACGGGCGTCACCCCCGTCACGGATTCCACGAAGAGGTCAAGGCCTGCGAGCTCCGGGTACAGCTCCCGCTTGAACTCCAGGTTTCCCTGAAAGTGCAAACCGACGCCGACGAGGGCGGTCACGATCAGGAGGATCATCGCGACCCGCGTCATCCTGACGCTGACGGCAGTCGGCGACAGGAAGTGCCAGACTATGACCGCGAGGCAGCCCGACAACACAACCAGGGGAACGCTCTGGGCCGGCTCTTCGAAGTGTCCGAGCAGCGTCAGCTCCACACTCGTGCCGGTCATGCCAAGGGCGGCGATCCCGAGCAGCATGCTCCGGACTTTGCGAAGAACCACCGGCTCTCGGGAGGTGGGCGTCTCATGGCCCGCCTCAATGGTCATGCCCGCCCTGCGTTCTCTCTCCGAAGTGTCCTGGGTGTCACGTAGGAGTTGCCGGCCATTCAAGGCGTGGCTTGGCGCCGCGGGGACTGAATCAGGGGCTCGCTACCCTGGCCGGGAGACGCACCCCATCGGTCCTTTCATTCGTTTAGAGCGCTGGGCAAACCAGGGCGGATATCCGTCTCTTCGCAACGCGGCATGCGCGGCGGCGCGGAAGAATACCGGTTGCGGGGCCGGCCCGTTCTAGGATTCCCGCCGATGGCGCGCGCACGCTCCCTTAGGCTTCCCGAGAATCGACCGGCAAGATGGGCTTTTGGGGAACGCTGATCGGCGGGACGCTCGGGTGGACCCTGGGCGGTCCGCTCGGCGCGATGCTGGGCGCGGCCATCGGGTCCAGCATGTCGGGTTCGGCCCGGATGCACTCCTACCCGGGCGGGGGGCCGGGTGCGCCCCCTCCCCCGCCGCCCGGGAACACCCACGAACAGCGTCGGGTGGCGTTCTTCGTGGCCACCTTCGGGGTCATGGGCCACATCGCCAAGGCGGACGGCCAGGTCACCGAAGAAGAGGCCCAACTGGCCCGGGAGGTGATGGCGGGGCTCGGGCTCGACGCCCGGGACCGCACCCTCGCAGCGCGCATCTTCAACGAGGGCAAGTCGCCGCGCTTCAACCTCGACGACGCCCTCGGCCAACTCGTCCAGGTGGCGGGCCGGCGCCGGAACCTGCTCCGGGCGTTCATGGAGATCCAGTTCAAGGCCGCCTGGGCGGACGGCAGCATCCATCCCGAAGAGCGGCGAATCCTGGACCATATCGGGGCATTCCTCGGCTTCTCGCGTGCCGAGATGGCGCAGATGGAGCGGGTGGCGTCCGCCGGGATGCGGCCACGGGGCCCCTCCCCGGAGGAGAAGCTCAAGGAGGCCTACGGGGTGCTCGGCACGGAGAGGTCAGCCAGCGACGACGAGATCCGCTCCACCTACCGCCGGCTCATGCGGCAGCACCACCCCGACCGGCTGGCGGCGCAGGGGTTGCCAGAAGAGATGAAGGACGAGGCCACGCGGCGCACCCAGGAGATCCAGAAGGCCTACCAGACGATCCGGGAAGCGCGGCGCGCGGCGTAGCGCGGGACGGCAGCGTTTCGGCGTCTCCGCCGAGAACCTGCCACTGACCTCCGCCCACCATCGCGGACCCTCAAGGCTGTTTCTCGACCGCAGCGGCACCCTCGGCCGGCCGTCGTTGCCTGCCAATCCTGGTAGTTGCCTCTCTCGCAATCACGCGTAGAGTCAACTCGCGAGTCAGGATGGCGATGCACTGTCGCACCGCTGCGGTCGCTCGGTGGTTCCGTCCAATGCAGAACGGTCCGAGGCCTTCACGAGCCATCCCCTTCCTCGCGGTCGCGGCTGTCCTCTGCGCCAGCGGCGGCGCCGACAGCTACCTGCTCGTCAGCAACGGCGACGACTGGTCGGCCGAGTTCGCCCAACGCTGGGACCCGGCGGTATGGGGACCCGGCGAGACGCTCGAATGGGTCATCGCCGACCACCCGGGATGGACGTCACCCTGGGTGGAAGAGGACTGGGATCGGGAGGGGCCGGCACTGTTCGAGAAGCCGGAAGAGGCGCTCCCTCTCGTCGCGTGGGGGCTCGGCACCTGGACGAACCTCGAAACCGCCGATATTCGCTGGACGGTTACCGGAGTGCAAGAGGTGGCGGGCGTTCTCCGTGACGGACACAACACGGTTACGACGGAAGCTGCCCCCGGGAAGATCGCCTCGGCAACGACATGGGGGCGACGGGTGCATGGCGAGTGGATGCTGGAAGAGTGCGAGGTCCGACTGTCTCCCATGGTGGTAGCGGACATGCTCGCAGGAGACGTATTCCATCGGGGCACGCTGGTCCACGAGTTGGGGCACTGCCTGAACCTCCAGCATTCGGCCGCCCACGGAGACATCGCGAGAACGCTCAATGTCTTTCCCGATTCCCGCGGACACCCGCCGCAGATGGCCTATGCCTTTCGATCATTCCCCGAACCCACGTTCGACGACGCGGTCGGCGCGTCCCTGATGCGTCCCGCCCCCGGCTGGCTGAGCACTACCGGCGCCATCTCGGGCCGGATCACCGTCGAAGGACGGAGGGCAACCCATGTGATGGTCTTCGCCGCCCGTATGACAGGCAGCGGAGTGGAAGAGAGCGTGTCCGCAATGACCGAAGCGGACGGCGATTTCCACATCGAGGGGCTCGTTTCCGGGGTCTACTTCCTGCGAGCCAGCTCCATGATCCGGCCGGACGCCCACGGACATTGGGTGCCCCAAGGGGCGATTCTCGACGCCCGCGACAAGGTCCTGCTGGATCCGGTTACGGTGCGCGCCGGGAGGGAAACCGCCGGTATCCGGTTGGACCTGGAGCGGGGACGGCAGGGCCGGGACTGGCAGCCCAAGGATCGGTGAGCGCCGTGTTCCTCATCGGGCGAACTCCACAACGCACGGCGCTCGCCGCAGCACTGGCACTCGCCGCCTGCGGCGGAGACGGAGGCTCGATCGCGCCGCGGCCGATGCCCGTGGTTCCACCGCAACCGGCGCCTCCACCGCTGCCCACCCCCGACTTGCCAGTCACGGTTTCGTTTTCTGCGGAAGCCGTAGCGCTGTTGGAGGGAGAAAGCGCCGAGGTTGCGGTTCGGTATCAGGTCCGCGATCTTGCCGCACCCTGGAGACTCGAACTCTCGGTTCTCGGCGACACGGCTGACGAACACGACATCGCGCTGAGCGCCGACACCGTGGAGATCCCTGCGGGACGGGACCTGAACGGAGAGTTGCCGATCGTCCTGACCGCGCAGACGGATTCGGCCTTCGCCGAGGAGACCGAGCGGGCCTCGATCCGCTTCGTCCCCGATCCGGACCAGCGCGCCGCGCTCGGCGGGGACCTGCAGGTTTCGATCAGCGAAGGCGGAGCGGTCCCCTGCCCCGGCGTCCGCATTCTGGCCGGACGCCCTCGCGAACTCCGCAACCGGTTCCCGGTCCTGGAGAGCAGGGTGACGATCGAGCGAACCGCTGCTGCTGCCGGGACAGAGATCACCCTGGTGGAGCCGTACGACGAGTGGTTCTGGGGCCAGTCAGTTCCGGCGGTCGTCTTTCGGAACTGGCGCACGGGGACGGCTGGCGACGCGCTTCGGCACGATTTCGACTTCCTCTGGCCGTCGGAGAAGCCGGTCACACCCGGTGAGCCGAGCCTGGTCCTGGCCTTCTCCGGGGGTTCGTGTGCGGGGGAACCGCTGGCGGGGTGCCGCTCGGATGGCTGCGAGTTGATCCCGTAGCTCCGGCGTGTCCCGCTGGGGTCCTGCTCGGCCTCAACTCCCGCCCGGCAGGCCCGAGGACACCAGGCCGCCAAAAACCTCCATCAGCAGGAAACTCGTCGCCAAATGCCCGGTGATGACCACGGCCACGAAGAACGCCACCGCGCGACCCCCTCGTTGGTTGCAGGAAACCGCAAACGCCTTCCACATGAGCTGGACCATCCAGACTACGCAGACGCCGCCCACCACCCCCGCGATGAGGCTCGCCGCCATCTGCGGCGGCAGCCGACCCTCGGCGATGGCCGCAGCCGTCTCCCGGTTGGCATCGCGAACCGGCGCCGGCAGGTTCGCCAAGGCGAGGAGCACCAGCGGAGCCCGCGCCAGCGCCTGCGTGCCGGCGATGTCGAGCGGACGGACGCTTCGCGGCGCGACCAGGAGCGAAATCAGCACGAAGAGCACGGACATCACGACCCAGATCACCAAGCCCTCCACCACCGGAACCCACAACGGCACGCTGGACCCGATGCTCAGTCTGAGCAATCCGCCGAAGTGGGTTTCTCCGGCCGCCGCCAGCAGCCCCGTCACGACGATGACGGCCGTCCCGATGAGCAGTGCCTGCTCCCCGCCGACGCGGACGAACGGATTGAACAGCCAGCGGGCGATGCCCATCTTGCGCGGGACCGCCGCGCTATCCGGCGTTTCCTGACGCACCATCGTCACCTCCTCGGGTATTCTGGCGACCGCTGGCGGCCTCGTCGGCCGCTTCCCGCTGCGCCTCGCACTCGAGGCTGGGCCCTGAGGATGCGTGCCGGTCTGGAGGCCGCCACGGGGAGAACTGGCCGGCGGTCCAAGCCGTAATCGCGACACGGCTCAGTAGCGTATCCGCCCTTCCGCTGCGCTGCGCGCAGCGGGTGCCGGCTGAAGCCGGCGTTCCAAGCTGTTGCGCAGTCTTAGCGGATCAGGGGGGCGATGACCAGGGCGACGACCGACATCAGCTTGATCAGGATGTTGATGGCCGGGCCGGCGGTGTCCTTGAAGGGATCGCCGACGGTGTCGCCGACGACCGCGGCCTTGTGGGCCTCGCTGCCCTTGCCGCCGTGCTGGCCGCCTTCGATGTACTTCTTGGCGTTGTCCCAGGCGCCGCCGGCGTTGGCCATGAAGATGGCCAGCAGCACCCCGGACACCAGGGCCCCGGCGAGGAGTCCCGCCAGGAAGTTCTTGTCGAGGAAGCCGGCGATCACCGGAATCAACACCGCCATCAGGCCGGGAGCGACCATTCGCCGGAGGGCCGCCGCGGTGGCGATGTCCACGCAGCGGGCGTTGTCGGCCTTGACCCCGGGCTCGCCCTCGAGCAGACCGGGGATCTCCCGGAACTGCCGCCGGACTTCCTTGATCATGTCGAAGGCGGCTTCCCCCACCGCCTGCATGGCGATCGAGGAGAACAGGAAGGGCACCATCCCGCCGATCAGCAGGCCGGAGAGCACGACCGGGTTACCGAGCGAGAGGCCGAGCGCGCCCACCCCGGCTTGCTGCTGGAAGGCCGACATGAGCGCCATGGCGGCGAGCGCCGCCGAACCGATCGCGAAGCCCTTGCCGATGGCCGCGGTGGTGTTCCCCACCGCGTCCAGCTTGTCGGTCCGCTGCCGCACTTCGGGAGGCAACTCGCTCATTTCGGCGATTCCGCCGGCGTTGTCGGCGATGGGCCCGTAGGCGTCCACCGCCAACTGGATCCCGACGGTGGCCAGCATCCCGAGCCCCGCGAGCGCGATCCCGTAGAGCCCGGCCAACTCGTATCCCAGGGCGATGGCCCCGGCGATGAGCAGCAGGGGAAACGCGGTCGAGCGCATGCCGAGGGCGAGCCCCGCGATGATGTTGGTGGCGGAGCCGGTGTTCGAGGCGTCGGCGACCGCCTGCGCGGGCTTTCGCGCGTCCGAGGTGTAGTACTCGGTGATCAGGCCGATCGCGGCGCCCACCACCAGGCCCGCCACCAGGCAGCCGTAGAGGACTCCCTGCGCTTCCGGCGCCAGCATCCCGATCACCGGCCAGGCGATGGCAAGCATCAGCACCCCGGCGCCCAGTGTTCCCATGTTGAGCGCGGTCTGGGGGTTCGCGCCCTCGCGGGTCCGGACCAGGAACGTGCCCAGAATGCTGGCGGCGATGCCGAAGGCGGCGAGGACCATCGGCAGCATCACGTAGCGCAGCGGGTCGGCCTCGAGGCTCTGGGCGTAGGCCACGCCGAGCACCATGCCACCGATGATGGCGCCCACGTAGGACTCGAAGAGGTCGGCGCCCATCCCGCAGACGTCGCCGACGTTGTCCCCCACGTTGTCCGCGATGACCGCCGGGTTCCGCGGATCGTCCTCGGGGATTCCGGCTTCGACCTTGCCCACCAGATCGGCGCCGACGTCCGCCGACTTCGTGTAGATGCCGCCGCCGACGCGGGCGAAGAGTGCGATGGACGACGCGCCGAGGCTGAACCCGGAGAGGACCTGCAGTATCTGCCCCTGAAGGTCGCCGCCCACGAGCAGGACCCGGGTGTAGAGAAGGAAGAGTCCCGAAAGCCCGAGCACCCCCAGCCCGACCACGGACATCCCCATGACGGACCCGCCGGCGAAGGCAACCCGCAGGGCCGGGGCAATCGAGGTGCGGGCGGCATTCGCCGTGCGCACGTTCGCGGCGGTGGCGACCCGCATGCCGAACCAGCCGGCGACCGCGGAGCAGAGCGCTCCGATCAGGAAGGAGAGGCCCACGAGTTCCGTGCCACCGCCGAGGTTGGCCACGTAGAGCAGCACGGCGACCACCACCGCAAACACGGCGAGCACCGAATACTCGCGGCGCAGGAAAGCCATCGCCCCCTCGCGAATCGCGGCCGCGATCTCCACCATGCGTTCGTTGCCGGCGTCCTGCCGGCCGACGAACCGCGCCCGGTTGAGGGCGAAGAGGAGCGCCACCGCGCCAAAGGCGGGTGTCAGGTAGAGCAACATGTCCACGGGCAGGATCTCCAGTTGGTGAAAGGGCCGGTTCGCGGTTTCTCGCCGGGTGCCGCGGGGCCAGCCTCAGGCGGGCGCCGCGAGTGGGCGCTGCTCCGGAGCCTCGCGGCCGGAGCATTCGGCTGGCGCAGCCGCCAAACGAGGCGGAAGGACAGGCGGGAACTCCTCGCCATGGGGCCGGAGAACCCACTCCGAACCCGCTTCTCCGCGCTGCCGGAGCACCGAATTTTATCAGGGCCACGGCTCCGCAGGACTGTTAGACTCGCGTCCCGGCGCGCGGCCGGAACTTTCCCTTGCAACTCCCTCCAGGTGTCTGGATCAGGGTCCGGAATCTCGCAGCCGCGCTGGCGTGCAGCCTCCTTCTCGGGACCGCGGCTCTCGCCGAAGACCTCCGCTACCCCGTGGACGTCGCGGTCGGGCCCGGCGGGGAGATCTACGTCGCCGACATCGAGGCGGCGGCGCTGCTCCGCTGGAGCGGGAGCGGATTCGAGGTGGTGGCGAAAGGCGAGGGGCTGCCCAGGACCCCGCTCTTCGGCATCCGGCACATCGTTCCCACGGGCGACGGAACCGTCCTGGCCAGCGATCCCGCGACGATGGCGCTCTACCGGATCTCGGCCGCGGGCGAGATCGAGGCCATTCCCGACGACGCCGGGTTCGTGACCCCCTGGGGGATCGCCATCGACCCGTCCGGTGACATCCTGGCGGTGGACCGGGTGACGCAGCGGCTGCGCCGGGTACGTCCGGACTCCGTCGAGGAGGTCGCCACGATCCGCGCGCCCCGGGCCATCCTGGCCGAGAGCGACGGCTCCCTCCACGTGCTCACGGATCGCAACGTACTGCGGATGGAAGGCGGCGATGGAGAGCCGCTCGTCCAGTCACCGCCGTTCGAGTTCCCTCACGACTTCGTGCGGGCCCCCGACGGAGGATTCTTCGTGACGGACGGCTATGCCCGCTGCATCTGGAAGATCAGCCCGGAAGGACGGGTCTCGGTGCACGCCCGCGGCGAGCCGCTCGTCAGCCCCCAGGGCATTGCGGTCACCGCCGACGGCGATCTCCTGGTCGCTGACGCCCACGCACGGACTGTTTTTCGGGTGTCCGGGAGCGGCGAGATCGTGCCGCTGAGCAACTGACCTGAACAGGAAAGGAAAGCAACGTGCCTAACGACCGTGGAAGCTGGGGGTCTCGCCCGGGCTTCATCCTGGCCGCTACCGGTTCCGCGGTGGGGCTGGGGAACATCTGGGGGTTTCCGACCCAGGTAGGCCAGGGTGGCGGCGCCGCCTTCGTCCTGATCTACCTGATCGCGGTCATCTTCATCTGCGCCCCCATCCTGCTCGGCGAGGTCCTGGTCGGACGCTACGCGCAACTCGGTCCCGCGGGAGCCGTCCGGCGGATCGCCCCCACGGGTCCCTGGTGGGTGATCGGACTGCTGGCGGTCGCCGCCGGAACCTTCATCCTGTCGTTCTATGCGGTCATCGCCGGCTGGACCGTGCAGTACCTCTGGCTTGCGGTCACGGACGGGCTCGCTTCGGACGCCGAGGGATCGGGAGCCCTCTTTGGCCAACTGGCGGCGGACTCGGGCCGGAACGTCCTCTTCACGGGCCTGTTCATCGCCGCGACCGCCTGGTGCGTGAATCGCGGGATCCGCGGCGGCATCGAGGCGGCATCGCGGTTGATGATGCCCCTGCTCTTCCTCCTGCTGTTAATCCTCGCGATCCGGTCGGTGACGCTGCCGGGCGCCGGCGAAGGGCTGGCCTACTACCTGCGCCCGGATCTTTCCCAGGCCCTGAATCCCGAGATCATCGGCGCGGCCGTCGGTCAGGCGTTCTTCTCGCTGAGCCTCGGCATGGGGGCGCTCATCACCTACGGCAGCTACCTCCACCGCTCCCACGCGGTGCGCTCGGCCTCGATGGCCATCGTCGGTATCGATACCGTGATCGCCCTGCTCGCGGGGTTCATCATCTTCCCCGCCGGTTTCTCGATCGCCGGCTTCGACCCGACCGCGGGCGGACCCGGCCTCATCTTCGCCGTCCTGCCGCAGCTCTTCGCGACGCTTCCCGGCGGCCTGCTGTTCGGGGCCGCCTTCTTCCTGCTCCTTTCGGTGGCTGCCTTCACCTCCACGATCTCGCTGCTCGAGGTGCCGGTGGCGCACGCCATCGACCAGTGGCGCTGGCCGCGCCGCAAGGCGGTGCTGGCCGTCGGCGCCTTCACTTTCGCGTTCTCGATCCCCTCGGTGCTTTCGTTCGGCGGCGGGTTCTTCTCCGAGCTTCCCGCGGTCGGGGGCACCTTCTTTGACCTGATGGTCAATGTCTGGAACGAAGGAGCGCTACCCGTCGGCGGCATGCTGATCAGCCTCTTCATAGGCTGGAAGTGGGGCGCCCGCTTCGCCGGCGACGAACTCCGGCGCGACGGTCCCGGCTTCCCGAGTCCGGCGCTCTGGGGCTTTCTCATCCGCTTCGTCTCCCCCACGGCCATCTTCCTGCTGATCGTCTTCCGCTTCGTCGGTTAGGTCCTCCCTCTTCCTGAAGGAAACACCATGAGCGAATTCATTGCCGCGGCGTCGAACGCCATCTACCAGTGGTACGCCCTGCCCCTCCTGCTGGTGGCCTGCGGGCTCTACCTGACCATCCGCACCGGTTTCGTCCAGATCCGCGGCTTCGTCGGCGGGATCAAGCGGGTGGCGCGCGGCATGTCCCACGACCAGGAAGGCGAAGGAGAGATCACCCCCTTCCAGGCGCTGTCGACCGCACTCGCCTCCACGGTGGGGAACGGAAACATCGGCGGCGTGGCGACCGCGATCCTCGTGGGAGGGCCGGGCGCCATCTTCTGGATGTGGGTCACCGCCGTCTTCGGGATGGCCACCAAGTACGCGGAGGCGGTGCTCGGCGTTACTTACCGGGTCAAGAAGGAGTCGGGCGCGTTCGCCAGCGGCCCGATGTACTACATCATGGCGGGCGTCAAGTCGCCGGGAATCGCGAAGGTGCTCGCGATGATGTTCTGCGTCTTCGGGGCCGCCACGGCGCTCCTCGGCACGGGCAACATGGCCCAGTCGAACACCATCGTCCGGACGTTCGTCGAGGCCGCCGCCGGGTTCGGGCTGGAGGTCTCTCCGTGGGTTCCCGGCCTGCTCATCACGGTCGCGGTCGGCGCCGTTCTCCTCGGCGGCATCCACCGGATCGCGTCGGTCGCCGAGAAACTCGTGCCGACGATGCTGGTCATCTACCTGGGGATGTCCCTCACGTATCTGCTGATGAACATCACGGCGCTTCCGGGCGTCTTCGCGACCATCTTCGAGTACGCGTTCCAGCCGCACGCGGCGGCCGGCGGGTTCCTCGGCGTGACGGTTCGCCAGGCGATCGCGGCCGGCATCAGCCGCGGCGTGCTGTCCAACGAGGCAGGTCTGGGAAGCGCCCCGATCGCCCACGGCATCGCGCAGGTGAAGCATCCGGCCGACCAGGGACTCGTGGGCGTCTTCGAGGTGTTCATCGACACCATCGTGGTCTGCAGCATGACGGCGTTCGCAGTCCTTTCCTCGGGAATGTGGCAGGCGGCGGAGTACCAGGCGGCGAGCGGCGATCTCACCGCGGCGGCCTTCTCCACTTCGATCGGCGTCGCCCCGCTGGTGATCGCCATCTCCTCCTTCCTCTTCGGTTTCTCGACCATCATCGGCTGGTACTACTACGGCGAGACCTGCTGGGAGTACATGTTCGGGCGGAAGGGCATCTTCCCCTACCGGGTGATCTACGTGGCCCTGCTCCTGATCGGCGGGCTGGTGACCGTGGAGACGGTCTGGAACATCGGCACTCTGCTCAACGGGTTCATGGCCTTCCCGAACCTCATCGGGCTCCTGTTCCTGGGTGGAGTGGTCGCCAAGAAGACGAACGAGTACTACGCCGGAAAGACGTAAGGAGACTGATCCTGAACGGTGAAGCACCCGCCGCCCCGGCGCCGCCGGGCGCGGGGGGCGCGGGCCCCGCTCCCCAGGGGCCCCCGCTGTCGGACGCGACCCGGACGATGGCCGTGCTGGCTCTCGTTTTCGGCCTCCTCGCCCTGTTCCTGTTCGGAATTCTCTTCGGACCCGTCGCCATCGTTCTCGGCGCCCTCGCCGGAAGTCGCGGGAGCAAAATGGGCTGGTGGGGCATGGGGCTCGGCATCGCCGCGGTCACGTTCTCGCTGGCCGCCTGCGGTATCGCCATGGCTTCGTGCGGGGCCCTGGGCGCGCTCGCCGGGTGACCGGCGGCGGATCCGCAGAGCACTCCGCATCGAGCACCGGTCCGGCCTTGAGGAGCCGGGCGCCCTGCGGCGCTAACGTGTGAAGTCCGAACCGATGAAGGACGATCCGAAGCCGAACCCGGGCGAAGCGACGTCCGGACACGGCTTCGGCACCGCCCCCGTCTTCCTCGCCTCGATCAGCACCATCCTCGGGGCGATCCTCTTCCTCCGCTTCGGCTACGCGGTCGGGCATGTCGGCCTGCCGGGCACCCTGCTGATCATCGGAGTGGCCCACCTGGTCACCATCCCGACTGTCCTGGCGGTGTCCGAGATCGCGACGAACCGCCGGGTCGCCGGCGGCGGCGCCTACTACATCATCAGCCGCTCCTTCGGCACCCGCATCGGCGGAGTGATCGGCATCGCCCTCTACCTGTCGCAGGCGATCTCGGTCGCGTTCTACCTCGTCGCGTTCGCGGAGGCGTTCCGCCCGGTGTACGGATGGATCGAATCCGGCTGGTCCATCGCGGTGGACCCGCGGTTCGTGAGCCTCCCCGCCACCCTGGCGCTGGTGGCGCTGGTCCTGACAAGGGGCGCGGATCTCGGAGTCCGGGTGCTCTGGGTGGTCTGCCTGATTCTGGGCGGCTCCATCACCGCCTTCCTGCTGGGCTCGCCCGCCGGGAGCATGGAACTGGAGACTGTCCGGCCGACCGCGAACCCGGACAGTTTCGCCGTGGTGTTCGCGATCATCTTCCCCGCCTTCACCGGGATGATCGCCGGCCTCGGGCTGTCGGGCGACCTGAAGGACCCGCACCGGAGCATCCCGCTCGGAACGATCGCCGCGACCCTCGTCGGGATGGCGATCTACGTCGTGGTCGCGTTCAAGCTGGCGGGAAACGCGACTCCCGAAGCCCTGCGGGAGGACCCGTTCATCATGGCGCGGATCGCGGTCTGGGGACCGGCGGTCTACATCGGGCTCGCCGCGGCGACACTGTCCTCGGCGCTCGGCTCGATCCTGGTCGCCCCCCGGACCCTCCAGGCGCTCGGCCAGGACCGGGTCCTGCCGGTCCCGGTGCTGAACCGGTTGCTGGCGCGGGGATCCGGGGAGGCGGGCGAACCGCGCTGGGCGGCCGCGGTGTCGGGCGCCATCGCGGTCTTCTTCGTGGTGATCGGCGATGTGGACTTCATCGCCCAGATCCTGACGATGTTCTTCCTGGTGACCTACGGCGCGCTCTGCACCGTGTCCTTCCTGGAGTACTTCGCCGGGAATCCGTCCTATCGCCCGACCTTCCGCACCCGCTGGTACCTGTCGCTCGTCGGCGCGCTCATGTGCGCGGTCCTCATGCTGCGGATGAACGCCTTCTACGCCATCGTCGCGTTCTCGGTGATGTGGCTCATCTACATCGGCCTCAGCCGCTCGCGGCGGGGGGAGCGGGACTTCGCGGCGATCTTCCAGGGAACCATCTTCCAGTTGACCAGGCGGCTCCGGATCACGCTGCAGAAGAACCTGGTGGAACGGTCCGCCGGAGGCTGGCGGCCGTCCGTGGTCGCGGTCACCCGCCACGGGGAGCGGCTGGGGCACTTCGACCTCCTGCGCTGGATCAGTCACCGTCACGGCTTCGGCCACTTCATCCAGTACGTCGAGGGCGAGTACTCCATGGCCACCGCCCGGCAGGCGCACACGGAGGTGCGCACGCTGATCGGCCGGACGGAGGCGAGCGGCGCCGGGGTCTATGTGGATTCCCTGGTCAGCCCGTCGTTCCGGCTCGCGCTCACGCAGTCGCTCCAGATGCCCGGGATCTCCGGGCTGCCGAACAACTGCCTGCTACTGGAGTTCGACAAACTGCGCCGCGAGGAAATCGCGGAGAGCGTCGAGGGGGCCCGGGTCGCGGCGGACACCGGGTTCAATGCCCTCATCCTCCGCTCCACCAGCCACCGCTTCGGCTACCGCTCGTCCATCCACCTCTGGTTGACCGAGGACAACTTCGACAATGCGCCGCTGATGTTGCTGCTCGCCTACATCATTGTCGGACATCCGGAATGGAAGCGCGCCGAGATCCGGCTCTTCGAGTGCTGTGATCTCGGCTCCGGCGAGCATCGGAACCACGACCTCGCCGGACTCCTGTCGCAGGAACGGCTGCCCATCTCGGAGCAGAACCGGATGACGATCGGCTACCAGAGCGACGAGGAACTCGAGAACGAAGTCTCGCGGAGGTCCTCGCGAGCCGACCTGGTGATCGCCGGAATCCCCGCGGCGACGCTCCGGGGCACGGCGGCGGAACGCGCGCTGACCCGCTACCGGTCCACGAACGAGGTGCTCTTCGTCAGCGGCGTGGAGCGCATATCGCTCCGGGACGGCGGCGCCAGCGGGCGGTAGGTACGGGCGTTTCGCCCCCTTTTGGGGGCGATGCCGGCCGGAGGCCGGCGCTCCGAGGCGCTCCTTACTTCCAGAGCGACAGCAGGATCGCCTGACCGAGCAGCGCCGTGAAGTTGTAGGCGACGTTCAGCACCGCGAGCCCGGACTTCCGCTTCTCGAACGCCACCGACTGGTGCGTCACCGGGATCACGAAGGCGATGGTCGCCACCAGCGCGGCGTGGAGGCCGTGGAGCGGACCGCTGAACCCGTCGAGCAGCACCGCGAGTCCGAAGGCCGAGGCGATGGCGAGCAGGAAGGAGCCCCCGTAGGTCTTCAGGGGATTGAAACCCTTGGCGATCTCTTCCTCGGTGGTCTCCATGAGCGCCAGCCAGCGTTTCCCGAAGAGGGGCCCGTACCAGAGAGCGCCCACGAACAGGGGGACGATGGCGGCAACGAGAATGGCAAGGTAGTTGAGGTCCGGCATGTTGGTGGTTTCCTTCGCTATTCGCGATCAGAATCGGGGCCCGAAACGCTGATCCCGGCCTTCTCGAGCTCCCAGAGGACCGCGTCGGCGAACTCGTCGAGCGTCGGCACCCTCCGCCCGTTGATGAAGATCGTCGGAGTGCCGGTGACGCCGAGCCCCACCGCCTCGGCGATGTCCGCCTGAAGCGCCGCTTCGGCCTGGGGCTCGGCCAGGCAGGCCCGGAAAGCCGCTTCGTCGAGGCCGGCGTCCACCGCGATGCGGACCACGTCGTCCCCGTCAGGGCCACTCGGAGGCGCCAGGTAGACCGCGTCGTGATAGTCCCAGAAATTGCCCAGGAGATTCGCGCAGACTCCGCCGCGCGCCACCTCGCAGGCCCCCGGATGCATCACCCGCGGGAGGTGGGCGGCGCAGGTCGAGTCGAGCGGATAGCTCCGGTAGTAGAGGGCGACGTGGGGGCCAGTCGGGCCCTCGACGTACTGATCGAAGGCGAGCGCGAACCGCCGGCAGGACGGACACAGGAAGTCCGAGAAAGTGACGATCTTCACTGGCGCGTCGGGGTCGCCCTTCACCGGCAGCCCCTCGAGCGACACCTCCTGCACCCGCTGCTGCCGGAAGGTCGGATTCCTCCACTGCGGCAGGAGCCCGGCGCCCCGGAGCGGCAACGCGGCGGGCAGACCCTCCGGCGCCGCCGAACGAACGCCGAGGATCGACAGGTCCACCGAGTCCTCGGCGCGGTCGCCCAGACCGCTGTTGATCACCAGCACCGCCGCCGCCACGAGACCGGCGGCGAGCCAGAACGCCCGCACCGCAAGCCGTTCGACGGCAAAGTCAGGACCGTGCCTCATGGAAATCACCCTCCGCGCCGGCAACAGAAAGAGCAGCGCCGCGCCGTTCGCACCGTACGTCCAGATGCAGAGCGAACAGAAGCTCCCGATGGCGAACGCCTGGACGCCGAACAGGAACAGATCGACCACGAGCGCCACGGCGACGAGGCCAAGCGCCAGGCGGCCCGGCCGGCTCGACAACCGCGCCCCACCGAGCAGGGCCAGCGCCAGGAGGAACCCCAGCGATACGAAGAACGCGAGCCCGATCGCCGCCAGCGGAACCCCCGCTACCGTGGACCACGCGCTTGCCGCCACTTCCTCACAGCCGGAGTTCGTCGGATCGCAGGCCGCCGCCGCCAGTGCGCCCGCGTCGAGCCCGTGATGGCGCAGCAGCAGCACTCCGGAAACGGCCGCTCCGAACCCGGCGGCCAGAAAGGCCAGTCCGAGACGAACGGAGTCGGTGACCGGACGCCGGGACATGGGGGCCGGGAGTCTACCCGCCTGTCAGACCGCTTCGCGCCCGTAGTTCCTGGCGTAGGCGGGCGGCTCGATGCCCTCCCGGAGGTCGGGTGCCGGCTCCGGCGGCCCGAACGTCGTGTTCACGGGGACCAGGCCGGCCCAATAGGGAAGCGCGAGGTCCTCGTCGTCATCGGCGGGAGGCCCGGTCCGCAGTTTGGCGGTGGCCTCCTCGATGGGGATCTGTGCGACGAGGGTCGCCTTGAGTTCGAGATCGTTCGTCGGGCGGGCATCCCCGTGGCGTCCGGGTACCAGCCGGCTCAGCAGCACGTCGAGCGCGCGCCGCTTCTCGTCCTCCTCCGACACCGCCGCGGTGCGCCCCAGCAGGACCACCGAGCGGTAGTTCATGGAGTGGTGGAAGTAGGACCGGGCAAGGACGAGCGCATCCAGCAGCGTCACGGTGACGGCGGCCTCGGTGCCGGCGGCCAAAAGGCGCATGAGCCGGCTCGCCGACGATCCGTGGAGCAGCAGGCGGCTCCCGTCGCGCGCGTAACCCATCGGAATCACGAAGGGTGAACCCTCGTGGACGAACCCGACGTGGGCCACGATCCCCTCGTCGAGAACCTGGTTGATCACCGTCCGGTCGTACGAGCCCCGTTGCGGCAGCCGCCGGACCCGGCTGCGGGGCGTGCTCTGGATCTGGGAACTCATCGTTTCCTTTTCAGACGTCGCTGCGCAGCGAAAGTCGGCTCCGCAGCGTATCCATGGTGACGACGCCGACGAACCGGCCGGCGTCGAGAACTGCCAGCGAACGCCGGCCCCCCGTCAGGAGATTCACCGCCCGGATGGCGGCATCCCCGGGGGCCAGCGTGGCGGCCAGAATGTCGGTCCGCATGAGGTCCCCGGCGGTGAGCCGCTCCAGTTCGTCGGACGATCTCCGCCGCAGGTCTTCGAGGCGGACCGCGCCCACGAGATCCGCCTCATCGAGGACCGGGATCTCGGAATGGGGCGTTTCGAGCGCCAGGAGTTCCATCGCGGACGCCTGTCTCGGGACCGAGAGGATCCGGTAGTCCAGCAGATGGGCCGCCGTGACCCCTTCGAGCGCCTGCGCCAGCCAGACCTGGCGGGTCACCTCGCGTGAGGTCCGCCGCAGGTTGAGTCCGATCAGGACGAACCAGGCGCCGAGCACGAGGCGGACCGCGCCGCCCGCCGCGCCGCTGCCGCCGAAGAGCGCCAGGATGCCGAAGGCGACCATTAGGAGTCCGAACGCGCCGCCGGTCGCGGCGACGGCCCGGGTGGCGGCCAGCGGCCGGTCCCAGACCGCCCAGAGGACGGCCCGCAGAATCCGGCCCCCGTCCAGCGGCACCGCCGGAATCAGGTTGAACGCCAGGAGCAGACCGTTGATCAGGGCGAGGTTGTTCGTCACCGCGCGGATCGGTTCCGGCGCCGCGGTGAGCAACTGGCCGGCGGCGAGGAACAACACGAACAGGACCAGGGTCATGAACGGACCCGCGAGCGCGATCCGCAGTTCGGTCGCCGCGCCGCGCGGATGTCCCTCCAGTTCGGTGGCCCCGCCGAACACCCTGAGTGTGATCCCGGAGACCTTGAGCCCCGAACGGGCGGCGGCGGCCGCGTGCGCCAGCTCGTGGACCAGGACGGACGCGAGGAGCAGCACGCTGGTCACCACTCCCAGCGCGGCGGCCCCGGCTGCCGAGACGCCCGGAAGGCCCCGGAAATAGAGCACGGCAAAGAGCGCCGATACCACGCTGACGGTCAGCACCCACGAGTAGTGGATCCGTATCGGGAAGGGCAGCCAGAGCTGGCGGATCCCCCGCCGCGGCGCGCCGGTCACCGCTGGCGTCCTCCGGAATCAGCGGCCGCTGCCGCGGGGTTGCGCGACAGGATCAGGACGCGCTCTCCCGGCCCGAGCGGCTCCTCGAGCCAGCCTCGATTGAGAAACTCGACCGCGGGGAGCCCGGCGTCGATCCTTCCCGCGGCCGCGAGGCGGCCAAGCGCCTCCCGGACCGATCCGCTCTCGCCGGCAGCCACGGCGGTGATCCGCAGCGGCCCCGGCACCGGGGTGTCCCACAGCCGGTCGGCGCTGCCGAGCACTTCCAGGAACCAGGCCTCGCAGGCGTCGAAGCGCCAGCGCCCGCAATCGAGACTCACTTCCACGAGGGACTCCCCCGCCGGGACCACCGCCATCAGGCCCGGAGTCTGCCGCGAGGCCTCGCCCGGATCCCCTTCCCGCGCCGGATGCAGACGACCGCGGACTCCGGTGAAGCCGCGGACCCGGAACGCCTCGGGGAACGTCAGCTCCGCGGCCTCACGCGCCGCAGCCTCGCGGAGACGCGCCCCCAGGTCGGCGAGTTCGGCCCGGTGCGCCGTCACCCCGTTCCCGCCCACGGGGCCGGGACCTGCCGCCGGGGTTTCCCGCACGGTCAGTCCGACCGACTCCGTGTTCCGGGTAGCGCGGAAGACGCCGCGCTCCGCGGGTTCGAACGCGCTCCGGTCCGGCAGCGAGAGCCGGAAGTCAGCCCGCGGCAACAGGAGCACCTGCCCGTCCGCGACCCCGTACTCGGCCGGCTCCCCGAAGAGCAGGCCGTCGAGCAGATCGACCCAGCGGTCCCGGCTCGGGGCGCCGTCCGCGGGACTGCCTGCTGCGGGTTCCGCCGGCAACACCAGGGAGAGGGGCTGCTCGACCAGCTCCCCCGCGGTCTCCGGCCGGAAGGCCCCGCTCGCAAACGTGGTCGCGGCGGACCGGAACAGTAGGGCGAGCGCCGGTTCGCCCGGCAGGGCGGCGAGCGCTCCCCGGGAAACGAAGACCGTCCGGTCAGCGAAGAGGAAGGCCTCCGGCTCCGGATCGTCCAAGACGGCGAACCGCCAGCCTTCCCGCAGGGGCGCCGCTTCTCCCTCGCGGCCCGAGAGCAGCGGAGTACCGGCGAGCGCCTCGCGTCCGATTGCGGTGATCCGCGCCGTGAGGTCCGGGTCCTCAACCAGCGGCCGCTGATCCTCGAAGCTGCCCCGGGCGCGCTCGGCGGCGTGAATGGCCGCCGCGTCCGGGGGTATCGCGCGGGGGCCCGAGGTGGTCGCGCAACCCGCGGCAGCGAGGCTGAAGAGCAGAGGGAGAACCGACGCGGCGTGTGGCCCCGAGGCTGGCTTTCGGGTCACGCGAGGTCGGGAACGCGAACGGTTCAGGCGCGCGGGACACGAATCCCGCGCGGCGGCGGTGACCGGAACGCCGGTCAGGCGTAGTAGTTGGTGTTGATGTCCCGGTACTCGGCCCACTCGTCGGGAAGCTCTTCGTCCGGGAAGATGGCGGTGACCGGACAGGCCGGCTCGCAGGCGCCGCAGTCAATGCAGGTGTCGGGATCGATGTAGAGCTGGGTGGCTTCCTCGAACCCGTCCTCGTCGCTCGTGGGGTGGATGCAATCGACCGGACAAACGTCCACGCACGCAGTATCTTTGGTCCCAATGCAGGGTTCAGCGATCCAGTAAGACATCGTGGGAAGCTGCCTCCTCAGAAAGGCGCGGGAAGAGTGGTCAAGCGGCTGGCTCCGGGATCAGCCAAGGTCGAGAAGCGTCTGCGAGTACTCGGTGACCCGGTCCAGCGAACCCCAGAATAGTAGTCCAAGAACGTTCGGCACTACCAGAAGGACGAGCAGCCCGAGGTCCAGCCGACTGAACGCGAGGGCCGGGGTGGGGCCGGTCTCCTGGTCGATCACCATCACGCGCAGGATCTTGACGTAGTAGAACGCGGCCACCGCGGCGTTCAGCACGCCGATGACGGCGAGCCAGCCGAGCCCGGCGTTGATGACCGCCGCGAAGACGTACCACTTAGCCAGAAAACCCGCGAAGGGCGGGATTCCCATCAGCGAGAAGAGGAAGATCCCCATGGCGACGGTGAGCAGCGGGGAGCGCTTCCAGAACCCCGCGTAGCTGTCGATCTCGAAGCTCCCCGTGACCCGGTGGGCCAGGATCACCACCGCGAAGGCTCCCAGGTTCATGAACAGGTAGATGGCCAGGTAGGCGGCGATGGCCTGCACGCCGTCCACCGAGAGCACGCACGCCGCCATCAGCATGGTGCCGGCATGGGCGATCGACGAATAGGCGAGCAGCCGCTTCACGTTCGTCTGGAGGAGCGCCGCCACGTTCCCGAGGGTCATGGTGATGACCGCCAGCATCATCAACAGCATCTGCCAGTCGGCGCCGCCCACCGGAACGATGGCTCCCCCGCCGGCCGGTTCCGCCAGCCCCAGGTAGAAGAAGCGGATCAGGATCGCGAACCCGGCGGCCTTCGGGCCGACAGACAGGAACGCGGTGACCGGAGTGGGGGCCCCGGTGTACACGTCGGGGCACCAGAAGTGGAACGGCGCGGCGGCGATCTTGAAGCCGATCCCGGCAGCGATCAGGATCAGCACGAACAGCAGGCCCGGACCGAACGCGCCTTCGGCGAGCGCGGCGCGCACCCCGTAGAGATCGAGGGTGCCGGTCATCCCGTAGAGGAGCGAGAGCCCGAAGAGCATGGCGCCCGTCGAGACCGCCCCGAAGAGGATGTACTTGAGCGACGCCTCGTTCGAGAGCCGGTCCGAACTCAGGTAGCCCACCATGATGTAGGAGGCCACCGAGACCGTCTCGAGCGAGAGGTAGATCATCACCAGGTTGACCGAGCCGGCCATCCACATGAGGGCCGCGGTAACGGTGAGCAGCAGCGCGAGCATCTCGCCCAGCCGGACTCCCTCGAGCTCCTTCGACCGCATGCTCAGGAGCAGCACCACGATGGAGGTGAGGCAGAAGATCGGCCGGAACACCCCGAGCAGGCCATCGTCCGCCAGCATCGAGGCGAAGAGCGACTGGGCCTCCACCGCTCCGAGCGCCTGCCACGAGGTCACGAGCGCCCCGAACAGACCAACCAGCGTGATCCCGTTCAGGAGGTCGGTGTTGTTCTTGAGCGGCCGCCGCTGGGTGAGCAGGTCCGCGACGATCACGACGGCGAGGGCCCCCATCAGGATCAGCTCGGGGAGGAACCGGGAGAGGCTCTGGACGGCGTCTGACATGACCTGCCCTGGCTAACCCTTGAGTTCCGCGGCTTCGTCGAGGTTCACGTTCTTCATGACCCGGTAGAGCGACATCACGATGGCGAGGGCCACCGCCGCTTCGCAGGCGGCGATCACGATGACGAGAAGGGCGAAGACCTGGCCGCCGAGCGCACCCTCCACAAACCGGGAGAAGGCGACGAGGTTGATGTTCGCCGAGTTGAAGATCAGCTCGATGGACATCAGCACGTTCACCGCGTTCCGGCGGGTCAGCACCCCGAAGACGCCCAGCGAGAAGAGCGCCGCCGAGATGTAGAGGTAGTGCTCGAGGGGGATCATGACGAGCCGCTTCCCCTTCGCCGGACCAGCATGGCCGCGCCCATGAGCGCGATCAGCAGCAGGACCGAGGCGATCTCGAACGGCAGCAGGTAGTCGCCCACCAGCAGCCGTCCGATGGACTCGCTCGTGGGACCCGGGTCACCCGCGTCCATGGCCCCCCAGTCCACCGACTGGATGATCCAGACGAGCAGCGCGAAGACCAGACCCGCGGACAGCGCCCCCGGGACGACCTGGATGGCGCCGGAGCGGAGGTTCAGGTTGTAGATCTGGTTGGTCAGCATCACGCCGAAGAGCAGCAGCGTGAGGATGCCTCCCACGTAGATCAGCACCTGGGCGCCGGCGAGGAAGTCGGCGCCGAGGTAGACGTAGAAGACCGCCACCCCGAAGAACGCCGCCACCAGCGCGAACGCCGAGTGAACGAGGTTCTTCCCGACCACCACGTAGAGCGCCGACCCGAGCACCAGGGCGGCGACCCCGTAGAAGATCGCCGCCGACGCCATGGATTCCATCGTCTTCCGTCAGGCGCTGGCGGCCTCGGCCGGCCGCTCGGGGGGCGTCCGCGGCTCCTTGGCGTAGCGGTAGAGCAGGTCGCCCTTCGTCTTGCCGCCGAACTCGTAGTTGGGCGTCATCAGGATGCAGTCGGTCGGGCACGGGAAGACGCAGAGCTGGCAGTAGCAGCACAGCGACATGTCGATGTCGAACTGGACCACCGTCTGCTTGATGGCGGTCCCGTCGGCCGCGAAGATCGGCGGTGCGTCCCGGGCCCGCTTCTCGTTCTCGATGTGGATGCAGTCCACCGGGCAGGCGCGCTCGCACTGCTTGCAGCCGATGCAGTCCTCGATCTTCACGTGGAGCTTCATCCGCGAGCGCTCCATCAACGATTCCTTCGGGATGTCGAGCGGCGAGAGCCACCGTTCCTCGGGCAGTTCGTCGGCGGTGTACTGCTGGGTCACCGAGCGGGTGAACAGGTGGCGGAAGGTCACTCCCATCCCGATGAGGACGGTGCTGACCGATTCCCAGAGATCCACGAAATAACGCTTCATAACTCCCTCACAACAGGCCCTTGATGACCGTGGTCACCACCAGGAGGAAGAACGAGATCGGGATGACGTACTTCCAGCAGATTCCCATCAACTGGTCCACCCGCAGCCGCGGCAGCGTCCAGCGGAGCCACATCTGGACCACGACCAGGCCGAACCCCTTGACGAAGAAGAGGAGCGGGTTCGAACCGAAGGGGCCGATCCAGCCGCCCAGGAAGAGCAGCGCCGCCAGCATCGAGACCAGCAGCATGTTTCCGTATTCGGCCAGGAAGAAGAACGCGAACCGCATCCCGCTGTACTCGGTATGGAACCCGGCCACGAGCTCCGATTCGGCTTCGGGAATGTCGAACGGCGTGCGGTTCGTCTCCGCCAGGCCGCAGATGAAGAACAGCACGAAGGCGATCAGGTTCAGCGGGAAGAGCTGGAAGATCAGCCAGTCGCCGACCCCGAGGATCCCGCCCGCCTGGGCGTTCACGATGTCGGGAATGGAGAGGCTGCCGACCTGGGCGACCACCACCAGCACCAGGATCGCCGTGGGGATCTCGTAGCTGACCATCTGGGCCGCGGCCCGCATGCCCCCATAGAGGGCGTACTTGTTGTTCGAGCCCCAGCCCGCCATCAGCACCGCGAGGGCGCCGAGCGAGGTGATCGCAATGAAGTAGAGGACGCCGATGTTCAGGTTCGCAACCGCGAGCACCGTCCCGTCCTCGCGGACGCCCCAGGGGACGATTGCGAAGGCTGCGAACGCGCTCGCCACCGCGAGCATGGGCGCCGCGCCGAACAGCACCCGGTCGGCGTCGCGCGGGACCAGGTCTTCCTTGAACATCAGCTTCACGCCGTCGGCGAAGCTCTGGAGCAGTCCGTGCCATCCGACCCGCATCGGGCCGAGCCGGTCCTGGACGTGGGCGGCGACCTTGCGCTCGAGCCAGATCGAGTAGATGGGATTGAGCGCCAGGATGCCCACGAATCCCGCGGTGCCGAGCACCACGATCGTCAGGTGCTGGAGCGCGGGCGGCACGAAATCGGCGACGAGTTCGGAGAGGATCGTCGCGACCACCGGGAGCGCCGCGATGGTCCCCAGTATCACCAGCAAGAGCACGATGGGGATCATCGTGAGCGGCCCCATGAGCCGCATTTCGATCTGCCGGAAGCGGGTGATCACCGGTCGATCTCTCCGAGGACGATGTCCAGGCTGCCGATGATGGCGATGATGTCGGCGATCATCTCGCCGCGGGTGATCTCGTGGAAGAGCCCCATCGCCACGAAGCAGGGGGAGCGGCCCTTCACCCGGTAGGGGATGGGTTTCTTGTTCTCGGCGACGATGTAGAAGGCCAGTTCACCCCGCGGCGCCTCGCTCCGGCAGTAGGCCTCGCCGGCCAGCGGCCGGACGAACCGCGGCACGTTCTCGTGGACGTCGCCCTCGGCGGGCAGGCGGTCAAGGGCCTGGCGGACGATCTTGACGCTCTCGTACATCTCGCGGACCCGCACGAAGTACCGGTCCCAACAGGAACCGACGGGACCGTGGGGACTGGTGGCCACGACCACGTTGAAGTCGTAGTTCTCGTAGCCCAGGTAGGGGTCGTCCCGCCGCAGGTCCCAGTCGATGCCGGAGCCGCGGAGGTTCGGTCCGGAGAGCGCGTAGTCCTTCGCCATCTCCGGGGTGATGATCCCGATGTCGGCGGTCCGGCGGATGAAGATCTTGTTGTGGCTGAGGAGCTTGTCCACCTCGTCCAGCACCGGCACGAACTCGTCGAGGAAGCGCCGGCACTTGCCGGTCCAGCCCTCGGGCAGGTCGTGGGAGACGCCGCCGACCCAGTTGTAGTTGTAGAGCAGCCGGGCGCCGCAGAGCCACTCGAAGAGATCGAGGATCCGCTCGCGCTGCTGGAAACAGAGCAGGAACGGCGTGAAGGCGCCGATGTCCATCCCGTAGGTGCCCATCGCGAGCAGGTGGCTCGCGATCCGCTGCAGTTCGGCGGTGATCACCCGGATGCCCGCGACCCGCTCGCCCACGCCGATGCCGAGCAGTTTCTCGACGGTGAGCGCGTAGGCGAGGCTGTTCCCCATCGAGCCGACGTAGTCCATCCGGTCGGTGAAGGGGATGACGCCCTGGTAGTCGATGTTCTCGGCGTGCTTTTCGAAGTTCCGGTGCAGGTAGCCGATGTGCGGCCGCGCGTCCTTGACGATCTCCCCGTCGGTCTTGAGCTCCACCCGCAGCACTCCGTGGGTCGAGGGGTGCTGGGGCCCCATGTTGAGGATCATCTCGTCCTCTTCGAGCTCCTCGGGGGAGAAGGCGTAGGAGTTGTCGGGCGGCAGTTCTTCGTCGTAGAGGGTGACCAGCGGGGCGCCGTCGACGGGAGAACGCTGCTCGGCCATCCGGATCCCCGCTACCTCAGTCGAAGGGGCCCACGCCCGTCATCTGGCCGCCCTCGGCCCGCTCGGTCATCTGCCGTCCCGGCTTCACCGGGATCTTGTGCCAGGTCTCGGGCCACTCCCAGTCGCGGAGCAGCGGATGGCCGGGCCAGTCGGCCGGGAGCAGGATGCGGCGGTGGTCGCTGTGTCCCTCGAAACGGACCCCGAAGAGGTCGTAGGTCTCGCGTTCGTGCCAGTTGGCCGCCTTCCAGACCGTCTCCAGGGTCGGGAGGCTGCCTCCCTCCCGCGGGACCCGGGTCTTGAGCACGATCCAGTGCTTGTGGGTGAGAGACGTGAGGTGATAGACGACCTCGATCGCCGGCGGATCGTCGCCGGGCCAGTCCACGCCCGAGACGCAGTGGAGGGTGTCGAAGTCGAGTTCGGGATCCGCCTTCAGGAATTCCGCCGCGGCAACCAGCCTGTCTCCGCGAATCCGGATCCAGGGGTCCTTCGCCTCCGCGTCGGACTCGAAAGAGCCCTCCTCCAGGCCGAGATGGGCGGCGAGGCGCTCGATGATGGAGGCGGCGCTCACCCGGCCATCTCCACCATTTGGCCCGCGGGCTGGCTCGCGGGATCCGGTCGTGGCCGGCCCTCCCTTGGATCGTCAAGGAGCGACTTCTCCCGGATGCGGTCCTGGAGCGCCATGATCCCGTAGAGCAGCGCCTCCGGCCGGGGCGGGCAACCCGGCACGTAGACATCCACCGGGATGATCTGGTCCACGCCCTTCACGACGTGGTAGCCGTACTGCCAGTAGGGGCCGCCGTTGTTGGCGCAGCTTCCCATCGAGATGACGTACTTGGGCTCCGGCATCTGGTCGTAGAGCGTCTTGATGCGGATCGCCATTTTGTGGGTGACGGTGCCGGCGACGATCATGCAGTCGGACTGCCGGGGGGTCGCCCGTGGAATGAGGCCGAGCCGGTCCCAGTCGAAGCGGCTCGCCCCGGTCGCCATCATCTCGATGGCGCAGCAGGCGAGGCCGAAGGTCATCGGCCAGAGCGCCGACAGCCGCGCCCAGTTCACGATGGCGCTCACCGTGGTGAGCGCCACGTTGTCCTTGCCGAGACCCTTGCCGAGGGCGCCGATCAGATCCACGCGGACTCTCCGTTCAGCGGCCCGTCGAACAACGTCATGCGCCTCAGGCGGCCGCTCCCGAGGCGGTAGAAGTCCCGGCTGCCGGACGTGCCTTCAGAGCGCGCCGCTCTTCCTCCCGGACCCACTCGAGATCGCCTTTCACCCAGACATCGGCGAGACCGAGAACCAGCATCCCGATGAAGATGAGTCCGGCGATCAGCGCCCCGGCGCCCAGGTCGAGATAGGCGAGCGCCCAGGGCAGCAGCATGACCGCTTCCACGTCGAAGATGAGAAACACCAGCGCGAAGACGTAGAACCGGATGTTGAACTGCACGCCCCACGGCGAGCCGACCGGGTTCTCCCCGCACTCATACGGTTGCGCCTTCGAATCGAGCGGCAGCGAGGGACGGACGAGCGACGAAACCAGGAGGGTGACCGCGACGAAGAGCACGCCGACCGCGATCGCGACCAGCGGTCCGAGGTATTCGCCCATGGAAAATCGAAAAACCGCCGCCTCGGCGGGCCGGACAGCGGAACGCACAGAATTCTACCGGGGGGCCCGACGATAGGTAAAGACCAAACGTGCCCGATAACGCAGCGGACGACGCCGGCCACACCGCCGCCTCTTCCTTCGTGATCTCGGTCGTCATCCCGACGCTCGACTCCGCGCCGAGCGTGGCCGCCGCCATCCGCTCGGCGCCTCCCGGCGCGGAGGTGGTCGTGGTGGATGGAGGCAGCGGCGACGGTACCGCGGAGGAGGCCGCGCGCGCCGGGGCGCGGGTCGAGACCGCCCCTCAGGGACGCGCCGTCCAGATGAACGCCGGGGCGCGCGCCGCCCGGGGAGAAATCCTCGTGTTCCTCCACGCCGACTGCCGGCTCCCGCCCTCGGCAGCGGGACAGGTGACGAGCGTCCTCGCCCGGCCCGGCGTGGTCGGCGGCTGGTTCCCGCAGCGCATTGCGGGCGGCGGGACGCTGCTCCGTTTCGGCGCGCGGGGAGCAAACCGGCGAGCGCGCTGGCTCGACCTTCCCTACGGCGACCAGGCCATCTTCACCACCCGGAGCGCATTCCAGGAGGTGGGTGGCTTCCCGGAGGAACCCATTTTCGAGGACGCCGGGCTCGCCCGCCGCCTCCGCCGTGTCGGCCGCCTCGAACCCGCCGGAGCGGCGGTGACCACCGGGACGGAGCACTGGCAACGCCTCGGGCCGGTCCCGACGGCCGTCCTCGACTACCTCACGCTCGGGGCCTGGCTCGCGGGGGTCCCCCCGAGGTGGATCGCCAAGGCGTACTACCCGCTCCAGCGGGGCTCCCGCGGCCGATGACCCGCCAGGGCCCGCTTCCCGTGGCGGGGTGGTGTTCGCGCGGCCTCTTCCGGCGTGTCTATACTGGCTGACTCCATGAAGCGCGTCGGGCCGACCCGCCAGAAGCCGCTCGCCGCCACGGTGCTCGCCGTGGTGCTGGCGTTCGCGGTGGTCTGTCCGCTGATGGCGGCGCCCGGTATCCCTGCCGAGGCGAGCTGTCACGGCAGTTCCGAGTCGGCGCCGGACGCCGAGCGCGTGAGCGCGTGCTGTTCGTCCGTCACCGTTCCCAAGCTGCTCACTCCCGAGCCGGGTCCGGCGGCGGTACTGCCCGCCTCCGTGGAGCCGGTCCAGGTGGTTTCCAGGTGGAATCGCCAGCCCGACGGGCCGCTGTCTCCCCGGGAGCCGCGGCCGCCCCTCTTTGTCCGGCACGCCGCCCTGCTGATCTGAGTCTTCGTCCGCCGTACGTTCGGTCCCGCTGAGCCGAGCGTCGCCGGACCGGGCTCGCGCCTCGCTCGCGCGCCCCGAAAGCGCCGCCCCCGGCCAGTTCCACTGACGACCGGCGGTCCGTGCCGGAATCCGGCACGGGGCGGTTTCCCGGGCCCGCCAACCCGGTGACCCGCCGGCGGCCAGCGCCGATTCGCCTGACCCCGCCCCGCCGCAGCCTGGCGACGGATTCTCCCTATCGTGTTCCCTCTACGAAGATGCCTCTCCGCCCTCGCGGTCGTGGTCCTGCCGGCCCTCCCGGCGGCCGGAGGAATCCAGCCCGGGCCAGGTGCCGAGAGGCCCGAGTTCTACGCCCCCGAACCGGAGCTGAAGAGCTGCCTGGACAACGCCATCTCGCAGCACCCCGCATTGCTCGCGTCCCGGGCGAACTACCAGGCCGCCCGAGAGCGCGTTCCGCAGGTCACGGCACTCCCGGACCCGACCCTGAACGTGAGCCAGGCGATCCGGAGCGTGGAAACCCGCGTCGGGTCCCAGACCGGGGGCATCACCCTGACCCAGTCCCTGCCCTGGTTCGGCGCCCGCGATCTGCGCGGCCGGGTGGCGCTCTCCGAAGCCGACGCCCAGTTCCTCCGCCTCCAGGCCGAGGAGCGTGAGGTCATCGCCCGGGCCAAGCGGGCCTTCTACGACATCGCCTACCTGGACGCCGCGCTCCGGCTGCTGGAAGAGGAGCGCTCGCTTCTGGGGCACTACGAAACGCTGGCGCGGGCGCGCTATGCCACCGGTCAGGGCCTCCAGCAGGCGGTCATCCGGCTGCAGGCGGAGCTCACCCGGATCGATGACCGGCAGCGGCAGCTCACCGGACAGCGCCGGACGCTCGCCGTGAACCTCAACACGCTCTGCGCCCGATCCCCGGCAACTGCCGTTCCGCCGATTCCTGCGATCGAGCCGCCCGCGCTAAGCCTGGACCGGGCGCAACTGCTGGACCTGGGAGAACGGAACCGGCAGGAACTGCGGGCGGCGACGGCGCTGATCGAGGCGAGCGAGGACGCTGTCGAGTTGGCCGGGATGAGCTTCCGGCCCCGCTTCACCGCGAGCCTCGCGCTCATGAACGTCGCCGGCCGCGACCCGGCGGACGTCCTCGGACCGCTTCCGCCGGACGAGGGCAAGAACTCCCTGAGCCTGTCGCTGGGAGTCTCCCTGCCGGTCTGGAAGGAGAAGTACCGCGCCGGCGTCGAGGAAGCCGGGCACCGGCTCACGGCGAATCGAAGGCGCCTCGAAGAAGCCCAGGACGCCATGGAGAACGCGGTGGAGCTGGCCCTGATCCGGATAGAGACCATCCGGGAACAGCTCGCCCTGCTGGAAGACGTGCTCATTCCGCAGAGCGAGGAAACGCTCCACGCCACCGAGACCGCGTACGAGACGAGCCAAGTGGGGGTCCTGGACCTGCTCGACGGCGAGCGCATCCAGCTCGACGTGCTGAGGATGCGCGCCCGCTATGTCTCCGACTTCCTCATCGCGCTGGCCGATCTCGAACGGGGCATCGGCACCCGGGTACCCCAGCCCGCCGGGAGGGCCTCATGAACCGCACGCTCGTCATCGGCGCCGGCGCCTTCCTCGCCGGCATGGCGCTCGTCGTCCTCGCCGGGCTCGCCCTCGGCGGCTGGGAGTGGCCGCCCCGCTTCGGTGAGGCGGTGGACGGCCACGAAGGACACGACATGGCCGCCCCGGCCGCGGAAGACGAGCGGGAGGTCCTCTACTGGCGAGCCCCCATGGACCCGAACTTCATCTCGGACCGGCCCGGCAAGTCGCCCATGGGGATGGACCTGGTCCCGGTCTACGCGGACGAAGCGGACGCCCCGCCGGAAGGCGCGGTGCGCCTCGACCCTGGCTTCGTGCAGCGGATCGGGGTACGCACCACCCCCGTCGAGCGGCGGGACATCGCCCAGACGATCCGGACCGTCGGCACCCTCGCCCACAACGACAAGCAGATCGCCTGGGTGGGCACCAAGTACGACGGCTGGATCGAAAACGTCGCGGTGAACTACCTGGGGGAGACCGTCGAGCGGGGCCAGGTGCTCTTCGACATCTACAGCCCGCAGCTGGTCGCCGCCCAGACCGAGTACCTCCACGCGACGCACTACGCGGAACGGCTCGACGCCTCGCAGTTCCCCGACGTCGCCGAGCGGGCGCGCTCGCTCGTCGAATCGGCCCGCGCCCGGCTCCGCTACTGGGACATCACCGACGACCAGATCGCGCTGCTGGAAGAGGAGGAGACCCCCCGCCGCACGCTCTCGGTGGTCTCGCCGGTGACCGGCGTGGTCGTGGAGAAGGTGGACGAGGCGCTCGACGGGATGTACGTCGAGCCCGGGATGAACCTCTACAAGCTGGCCGACCTGACCACCATCTGGGTGGACGTCGAGATCTTCGAACACCAGGTGCAGGCGATGCGGATCGGCCAGCGGGCGGAAGTGGAGCTGCCCTACGTGCCGGGACGGCCGTACACCGGGTTCGTCCGCTTCCTCTATCCCCATTTCAACCAGGAGACGCGGACGATGACGGTGTCCATCGAACTCGCGAATCCCGATCTGGCGCTCCGCGCCGGTATGTACGCGAACGTCAACTTCGACGTGCCGGTGGCTCGGGACGCGCTGACGGTGCCCGAGGAGGCGGTGATCCGGAGCGGCACCCGGGACCTGGTCGTGCTCGAGCTCTCGCCGGGCCTGTTCCGGGTAGTGGAGGTCACCCTCGGCGCCAGCGGCGACGGCGTCTGGGAGATCGTGGACGGAGTGTCGGAAGCGGACCGGGTGGTGGTTTCGGCCCAGTTCCTGATCGACTCCGAGAGCAACCTCACGCAGGCCATCAAGGCGCCCGTTCCCGAACCGGAGACCGCCGAGCCCGAGGCGCCGGAACCGGCGATGACCCACAAGCACCACTAGCCGACCCATGTTGACCCGCCTCATCGAGTGGTCGCTCCGGAACCGCCTGTTCGTCCTCGTGCTGGCGGCGTTCCTCGCCGTCGCCGGGTTCCAGGCGCTCCGCGCCATACCGCTCGACGCACTGCCCGATCTCTCCGACGTCCAGGTGATCGTGTTCACCGACTACCCGGGACAGGCCCCGCAGGTGGTCGAGGACCAGGTGACCTACCCGATCACCACCCAGATGCTCGCGGTTCCCTCGGCCACCGTGGTGCGCGGCTACTCCTTCTTCGGGTTCTCGTTCGTCTACGTGATCTTCGAGGACGGCACCGACCTCTACTGGGCGCGGAGCCGGGTTCTCGAATACCTCAACTACGTCAGCGGCAGACTGCCGGAGGGAGTCAGCCCCTCCCTGGGTCCCGACGCGAGCGGCGTCGGCTGGGCCTACATGTACGCCCTCCGCTCCGCGGACCACGATCTCGCCGAACTGCGGTCGGTCCAGGACTGGTTCCTCAAGTACGAGCTCACCGCGGTCCAGGGAGTCTCGGAGGTGGCGAGCGTCGGCGGGTTCGTCCGGCAGTACCAGATCACCGTGGACCCGAACCGGCTGCGCGCCTACGACATTTCGCTCGCCCGCATCCGCGACGCCGTGCGGCGCAGCAACACCGACGTGGGGGGCCGGGTCTTCGAGACCGCGGAGACCGAGTTCATGGTGCGCGGTGAGGGATACATCCAGGGGCTCGACGACGTGCGCCGCATCGCGCTCGGGGTGGACGCGTCCGGCACCCCGGTCACCGTCGAGGATGTCGCGACGGTCCAGTTCGGACCGGAGATCCGCCGGGGCCTCGCCGAGCTGAACGGCGAGGGGGAGGTGGTCGGCGGCATCGTCGTGGTGCGGTCCGGGGCGAACGTCCACGACGTCGTCGGACGGGTCAAGGCGCGGCTCGAGGAGCTCCAGGCCGGACTTCCGGAAGGAGTGGAGGTGGTGCCGGTCTACGACCGGACGGTGCTGATCGAGGACTCGGTCGCCACCCTCCGGGAAAAGCTGGTCGAGGAGATGGCGATCGTGGCGCTCGTCTGCGTCGTCTTCCTCCTGCACCTGCGCTCCGCGCTGGTCGCGGTGATCACGCTGCCGCTCGCGGTGCTGATGGCCTTCATCGTCATGTACTTCCAGGGGGTCGGAGCCAACATCATGTCGCTCGGCGGCATCGCGATCGCCATCGGCGCCATGGTGGACGCGGCGATCGTGATCGTGGAGAACGCCCACCGGCACCTGGAGCGGGACGGAGGCAAGGTGCCCCACTGGCGCATCATCGCGCGCGCCTCCACCGAGGTCGGGCCCACCCTGTTCTTCGCGCTCCTGGTGATCACGATCTCGTTCGCGCCCATCTTCGCGCTGGAGGCGCAGGAGGGCCGGCTCTTCCGCCCGCTCGCGTTCACCAAGACCTACGCAATGGCTGCCGCGGCGCTGCTCTCCGTGACCCTCGTTCCGGTGCTCGCCGGCTTCTGGATCCGCGGGCGCATCCGGCCGGCGGGCCGCAACCCGGTCACCTGGCTGCTCATGGCGATCTACCGCCCGGTCCTGCGGCTGGTCCTGCGGTGGCGCTGGGCGGTGCTCGTCCTCACGCTCGCGGGGGCGGCCGCCACCGCGGTGCCCGTCTCGCGGCTCGGGTCGGAGTTCATGCCACCGCTCTGGGAGGGCGACCTGCTCTACATGCCGACGACCCTTCCCGGGGTCTCGATCACCAAGGCCCGCGAGGTGCTGCAGCAGACCGACCGGATCCTCCGGGACTTCCCCGAGGTGGAGACGGTCTTCGGGAAGGTCGGCCGGGCCGACACCGCGACCGACCCGGCCCCGCTGAGCATGATCGAGACGACGATCCTCCTGAAACCGGAGACCGAGTGGCGGCCCGGCATGACGCCGGACCGGCTCATCGCGGAGATGGACGACGCGATCCGCTTCCCCGGGCTCACGAACGCCTGGACGATGCCCATCAAGACCCGGATCGACATGCTGTCCACCGGCATCAAGACGCCGGTAGGGGTCAAGCTCTCCGGCCCCGACCTGAGCGTGCTCGAGGACCTGGGCAGCCGGGTCGAGGCCGTGGTGCGCGGCGTCCCGGGCACCCGGTCCGCCTACTCGGAACGGGCCATGGGAGGCAACTACCTGAACTTCGCCGTGCGCCGGGACGCGATCGCCCGCTACGGGCTGACCGTTAGCGACGTGCAGGAGGTCATTCAGTCGGCGATCGGCGGGATGAACATCACCACCACCGTCGAGGGGCTCGAGCGCTATCCGGTGAACCTGCGTTACAGCCGCGACCTGCGCGACAACCCGTCGGAGTTCGGGGACATCCTGGTGCAGACGCCCACCCGGCAGCAGATTCCGCTGGGCTTCCTGGCGGACATGTCCTTCGTCAAGGGGCCGCCGGTCATCAAGAGCGAACAGTCCCGTCCGAACGCCTGGATCTACGTGGACATCGAGGACGTGGACGTGGGCAGCTACGTCGAAAACGCCCGGGCCGCGGTCGCCGAGGAGGTGGAGATCCCGACCGGTTACAGCCTGGGTTGGAGCGGCCAGTACGAGTTCCTGCTGCGCGCCCGGGAACGGATGGAGATCATGGTCCCGCTGACCCTGCTGCTCATCCTGCTCACCATCCAGATGAGCACCCGCTCGGTGTCCCGCACGCTCATCGTGCTGACCGCGGTGCCCCTCTCGCTGGTCGGCACCTTCTGGCTGCTCCACGCGCTCGACTACAACCTGAGCATCGCGGTCGGGGTGGGGATCATCGCGCTCGCGGGGCTGAGCGCCGAGACCGGAGTGGTGATGCTGCTCTATCTGGACCGGTCCTGCGAAGCGGCCCGGGAGGCTGGGCGCCTCACGAACCGCGCCGAGCTGAGCGAGGCGGTCTTCGACGGGGCGCTCCGGCGCGTTCGCCCCGTCGCGATGCTCACCGCCACCACCGCGCTCGGACTGCTGCCGATCATGTGGAGCACCGGCGCCGGGTCCGACGTCATGAAACGGATCGCCGCCCCCATGGTGGGCGGGGTCGTCACCGCGGCGGCCGTGGTGCTGGTGGTGTTCCCGGCGATCTACTTCGTCTGGCGCGCGCGGGGGATGCCGCGCGGGGCTGCCGGCTGACTCCCGACGCCAGCGGCGGCGCTCCGCGTCCGGCGTCTCGCCGAGGGGGTAGAGTCAGGTCGTGAAGCGGCTGCTGCGGCTCGACTGGGACATCGTCGCGGGGATCCTCGCCGCGATCGCGGCGATCGTGCTCCATCTGCTCCACATCGTGGCGGTGGACGTGCTGCTCACGATCACGCTGGTCCTGCTGGCGCTGCTGCTCTTCCGTGACCTCCGGCGGGAGGGACAGGACGAACGGGTGGCGGCGACGATCCGAGAAACCCGGGCCGAGGTCGGCGAGCTGCGTCGCGCGCTGGCGCCGCCGGAGGCGATCCTGATCGGGCCGCGCCTCCTCCAGGCCGAGAGCCGCCGGTTCGCGGAGGCGGCGCACGGCCGGATGGTCTGGTTCAACATGTGCTTCGCGATGTTCCGGTCGCAGGAGGTGTTCGACCTCATGCTGCGTCCCGCCATCGAGAACCCGCGGGTCGAAACCATCGAGTTCATCTCCGGCCACGGGGAACGGGAGCGCTGGGACCGCTTCATGGCGCCGAAGATCAAGGCGTGCCGCGGCGCCGCGAAGGTGGCCGAACCGCGCTGGCGGGAACTGCCGGAAACGGTCTCCTTCATCCTGGCCGAGTTCGAGCCCGACGGCGCGACGGAGGCGCTCCTCAGCTTCTGGGGCGAGCCGTTCATGTCACGGACCCACGGAGCGCAGGTGCCCCGTTACACCTTCCGGATCGCGGGCCACTCGGACCTGATCGCCCAGTTCGTCGAGATGGAGCGGCATCACCGCCGCGGCGAGGACTGACCGGCCTCGCCGCCAACGGCGGACGCCGGCAGCGCCAGTAACCCGATCCCGGCCAGCAGGGCGAGGTCCGCAAACAGGAGCGGCGCGAACGGCGGCGCTCCGTGGACGAACGCCTCGAAGGGCCGTCCGCCGATGGCGCTGATGCCGGCATCGAGGTGGAGCCAGAAGCCGAGGAGTCCGACGCTCACCTGGAGGAGCAGCGTCAGCACCGCAAGGCGGACGAGTCCTGGCGCCGGCGCGTGCCGCAGCCCGACGAGTACCAGGCTGGACACCGCCAGGGCCGCCGCCCCCACCGGGATCCACTCGGTCCAATAGGAAAAGCCGTTCTGTTCGTGGTCGAGCAGCGAGAGCAGGAAATTGCCCGCGAACCCGCCAGCCGCGAACATCGTCACCCATTGGCCCCAGCCGAAGTCGTCATCGGCGGGACGGAAGAGACCGGCGCGGTTGGCGAGCAGCAGGAATCCGATCCCGGCGTAGGCGAGCGGCGCCACGAAGGGCGCCGCGTAGATGAGGCCGTCGAGGGCGAAGCGGCGGAAGAAGGCGCTCTCGAGGTGCAGGACCGTTCCCCAGATCCCCACCCCGACCGACAGCGCGCCGATCACTGCCCCGGCCCACCGCATCACGGGAACGTCGGGGCCGCGCCCGGAGGCGAGGAGTCCGAAGAGCACCAGGCCGCCGGCCAGCGAGAACCAGAGCGGCAGCCACTCGACCGGCTCGCGGAAGGAGTTCACCGAGTGGGCGAAAAAGATGTCCACCGCAAGGAACAACAGATTTCCGGCGAGGAAGCACTCGAGCAGGAGGCGCCGGCGCCGGCGCAGGTTCGGGAGCGACAGATTCACGGGATCGCCGGCGTCACTTCCGGAAGCCGCGCGCGGGAGGGCAGATCCCGATCATTCGGGCGATAGTGCCGCGATCCGTTCCTCGATCTCGGTGATCCGGTTGATGAGGTCGTAGGTCCCGTGCCACTGCACGAAGTCGGCGCCGTCCATGAACGCCCCGTGCTTCACCGTGCGTCCCGCGTAGTGCCAGGCGTCGAAGAACAGGAAATCGAGCGGCTCGTCGAAGGGCGCCTCGGTCAGGAGCCCCGCCTCCTGCACCGCCGCCATGCGCTCCATCAGCTCCGCAACGCGGGAGTTCGTGGTCTCCACCAATGCCTCGGCGTCGGCGTAGAACTGCTTGACCTGGTTCTCCGCGTGGCACTTGAGGCAGATGCCCTGCATCTCGGCCTGCGCCTGGTCGTAGTGCGGACGTTTCTCGGAGACCGGGGCGAAGAGCCACCACGAGAGCCGCTCGGTGGTGTCGTGGGTCACCTTGGCTCCCTCGAGGCCGCTCAGGTGGCAGGTGGCGCAGGTGGGCACCGGCATGTCGAAGGCGGTGAGCAGCTTCGGTTCGGCGTCCAGGTTCATCAGGTGCCGCTGGGCCTCGAAGAGGATGCCGTGCTTCGACTCGCTGTAGATCTCCTTCTGCGCGTGATCCGGCCCCATGTGGCACTGCCCGCAGGTGGCCGGCGCCCGGGCGAGCGAGATCGCGGTGGAGTGCCGGCTGTGGCAGGCCGTGCAGGTCCCGATGGAGCCGTCGGCGTTCGGACGCCCGATGTCGTGGCAGCCGAGGCAGCCGGAGACCGTGGTGGGCGAGCCTTCGAGCCGCGCGAGCGCGTTCGGCGGGCGCTCTACCGCTCCGGGGTGGATTTCCTCGGCGCGGGCGATCCGCTCGGCGGGGAACGTCGCGGGATACCCCTCGGTCCCCATGACCGCCGCGTAGGCGGGGAGCGCGTGCCGGCTGCGTTCGAACTGGCGCACCTCGTCGGCGTGGCAGTCCCGGCAGGCGAGCGCGGTGGTGGCGGTGGTGATCTCGAAACCGTGGTGTTCGAGGGCCGTCTGTCCGGGACGCACCTGGTGGCAGTCGAGGCAGGTCACCCCGGCGCCCGCGTGCGCGCTCATCTCGAACTGCGCCACCACCGCCCCCGTCTCGTTGCGGTGACAGTTCGCGCACTCGCCGCTCGCCCGGATCTGCTCGGGAGTCCTGCCGGCCACCCGCGGACGGGCGCTGTGGAGCAGGACCGCCCCGGCGACCAGCACGCCGGCGACGCCCACGACCGCCACCAGGTCGCGGAAGCGGATACCGGCAAACATCAGCGGGCCTCCATGAGGGACTCCGCCGGGATGCTAGCGATTTCCCTCACGCCGCAGAATCAGAGTCTTCGACGGATGATATTATTATGGTGCTGTAATGATGATTCGCACTCAGATCTCGCTCGATTCCGAGCGTCACGCCCAGGCGCGCGCACGGGCGGCGGAGCTCGGCGTTTCGCTCGCCGAGTACATGCGGCGTCTGGTGGACGGGGATGTCGCGCGACCTCCCCGGACGGCGGATCGCTCCGTCGTTTTCGATCTCGGGGGCGGCACGCCGACGGACATCGCCAGGGAAAAGGACCGCATGATCGCGGAAGCCGTAGCCGCTTCGGTCGGTGACGCCGCCGGCAAGCGGTGAGCGTCTTCGTCGACACCTCCGCCTGGTTCGCGGCAGCCCACACGCGCGACCGAAGGAACGGCCGCGCCAAAGAACTCCTCTTGGCGCCAGAGACCCTTGTCACCAGTGATCACGTGCTCATCGAGACGTGGCGCCTCCTCCACCATTTCGTCTCGGTGGACGCGGCCGAGCGTTTCTGGGAGGGACTCAGGGGTGGGGTAGCAACGGTGGAGACCACGACCGCGGCGGATCTCGACGCCGCCTGGGAGATTGGGACGGCGTTCCCCGATCAGGATTTTTCCGTCGTGGACCGCACCTCGTTCGCGCTCATGGTCCGCCTCGGCATTTCGAGAGTCATTTCGTTCGACCGCGACTTCGCCGTGTTTCGCTACGGCACCCGGCGCCAGACTGCATTCACCGTCCTCCGTTAGCCGCTCCCGGCGAGCGTCGCGGAGCACTCGATCCGCCGCTACGCGGCCGCCCGCCAGGGAATGGCCCGGGGATAGCGGCGGCCGTTGAGGCGCTTCCCCACCCAGGTGGAGCGCACCCCGTAGTGGTAGGTGACAAGAGTGATGGCGGATGCAACACCGAGGGCGAGCGCGAACTTGATGAGACCGGGACCGTCCCACCCCGCCAGCAGCGGCGGTAGCGCGACGGTGATCGGCAGGTGGACCAGGTACATCCAGTAGGAAGCGTCGGAGAGATAGCGCCAGCCGGGGCTTGGAGCGTCGAGCCAGCGGCGGAACAGGCCGAGGAAGCCGAGGACGAAGAGCCACATCGAGACTGCGAGCAGGAGCATGCCCGCACCGTGCGCGAAGGGCGCCTCCGCCGGCGCCATCCCGAGGTACGGCACCACCACCGCCAGGTAAAGGGCGTGGAAGAAGAGGCCACCTCCGAGGCGCGCCAGGCAGCCGTCGCGGAGGTGGCCGAAGCTGCCGCCGCGGCCGTGCTCCAACCAGCCGAAGACGAAGAAGACCCCGTAGGCCAGGAGCAGCCGCAGCGGCGGCAGCAGCGTGCCGTCGGTCTCCAGTTCCCAGGCCTGCATCGGCGCGAGCGTCAGCGCGGTGATCCCCACCAGCACGAGGAACGTCCAGCGGCGGGCGAGAATCTTCCGCGCGATGTCGGCGAGCCGGCACCCTCCCCCCGGCCAGAGCCACACGAATGCGGACCGGAACAGGGCGGCGGCGGCCGACAGGATCAGCAGCTGGTACAGGAACCAGAGGTGCATCAGATCGACCCCGCCGGGCTCCGACCCCGGCGCCGGCGCCAGCGGAACGCCGGAGCGGGACGCCGCGAAGACCCAAGCCGCCGCGGTCAGCGGGAAGAGGAGGATCCAACTGCCCACCAGCGGAACGCCGATCCGGCTCAGGCGGTGGCGCAGGAACGCGCCCGTGCCGCGCCTTTCGACCAGGAACGACGCGAAGAATCCGGCCACCGCGAAGAACGCCGGCATCCGGAACGTGTGGATGAGGCTGACCAGCCAGCCAAACCAGTCGCTCGCCTGCCGATCCTGGTAGGGCCACTCCCCCGACGAGAGTTCGGGGACGTAGCTGAGGGCGGTGTGCAGCACCAGCCCGAGCAGCATCATCACCGCGCGCAGCGCGTCCAGCGAGTGAATCCGCGCCCGGGCAGGACGCGGCGGGGTGCCGGTTACCGCTCCGTCGCGCGGCACACGCCTCAGACCTGGTGGAACAGGTCCGGGGGCCCTGAGGTCTCCTGCGACTCGACCACCGCGATGGCGACCACGTTGACGATCTCCTCCACCTCGGCGCCGCGCTGCAGCACGTGGACGGGGCGGCGGAGGCCGGTCACGATGGGGCCGATCGCCTCCGCGCCGCCGAGCCGCTGGAGCAGCTTGTAGGCCACGTTCCCGGCCTCAAGGCTCGGGAAGATCAGCACGTTGGCCGCCCGGTCCAGCCGGGAGAAGGGATAGGTCCCCCGGAGGAGGTCGTCCACCACCGCGGTGTCCGCCTGCATCTCGCCGTCCGCCACCAGCTCAGGGGCGCGGTCGCGCAGGATCTCCACCGCCTCGCGCACCTTGTTGGACCGCTCGTGGGGAGCGCTTCCGAAGTTCGAGAACGAGAGCATCGCCACCCGGGGCTCGACGTTGAAGCGCCTGGCCACCTCGGCGGTCTGGATGGCGATGTCGGCAAGGTCCTCGGCGGTCGGATCGATGTTCACCGTCGCGTCGGCGAAGAACTTGATCTCGTTCGGGAACACCATGAGGTAGACGCCGGCGACGCGGCGGACGTCGTCGCGCATCCGGACGATCTGGAGCGCCGGGCGGATGGTCTCGGGATAGTGCTGGGTGACCCCGGCGACCATCGTGTCCGCGTGACCGAGGTTCACCATCATCGCCCCGTAGACGCTCGGGTTCTTCATGAGCTCCCGCGCCTTGGCGGGGCCCACGCCGCGGCGCTGCCGGATCTCGACGAGGCGCCGCGCGTACTCCTCGCAGCGCTCGGAATCGGTGATATCCACCACCCGGGCGCCGTTCACCTCGATGCCGAGGGTCTCGCAGGCGTCCCGGATGACCCGCGGCCGGCCCAGCAGGATGGGTTCGGCGATGCCCTCGTCGAGCAGCCGCTGCGCGGCGCGCAGGATCTTCGGCTCCTCGCCCTCGGGGAAGACCACCGACCGGCTGGCGCGCTTCGCGCGGCCGATCACCTGACGCATCACCTCGCGCTCGAGCCCGAGGCGGGACTCGAGCCGGGCGCCGTACTGCTCCAGGTCGATCTGGATTCGCGCGACGCCGCTGTCCATCGCCGCCTTCGCGACCGCGGGCGCCTCCCAGAGGAGGACCCGGGAGTCGAACGGCGACGGAATGAGGTATTCCGGACCGAAGGACATCCGCTCCTTGCCGTGGGCGCGCATCACCGAATCGGGCACGTCCTCCTTGGTGAGTTCCGCGAGCGCCCGGGCCGCCGCCAGCTTCATCTCCATGTTGATGGTGCGGGCGCGCACGTCGAGCGCGCCCCGGAAGATGAAGGGGAACCCGAGGACGTTGTTGACCTGGTTCGGATAGTCCGAACGCCCGGTGGCCATGAAGACGTCGCTACGGGCGTCCATGGCGTCCTCCCAGGTGATTTCGGGGTCCGGGTTCGCCATCGCCATCACCAGCGGCTGGGCGTTCATCGAGACGACCATCTCCTTCGAGACCGCATCCTTCACCGACAGGCCCATGAAGACGTCGGCGCCGCGCATGGCGTCGTCGAGCGTCCGCATCGGGGTGTCGAGGGCGTAACGCTCCTTGAACTCGTTCATGCCCGACTCGCGGCCGGTATGGATGACGCCGCGCGAGTCGCACATCACCACGTTCTCGTGGAGCACCCCGAGGCTCTCGGCGAGCTCGGCGCAGGCGATGCCGGCGGCGCCGGCGCCGTTGATGACCAGCCGGACCTCGGCGGGGTCCTTCCCGGTGAGCTCGAGCCAGCTCAGGAACGCGGCCCCGGAGATGATCGCGGTGCCGTGCTGGTCGTCATGGAAGACGGGGATGTCCATCTCCTCGCGGAGGCGCGACTCGATGTAGAAGCAGTCCGGCGCCTTGATGTCCTCGAGGTTGATGCCGCCAAAGGTGGGCTCGAGGGCCTTCACCACCCGGACCACCTCTTCGGGGTCGGTCACGCTGAGCTCGATGTCGAAGACGTCGATGTCAGCGAACCGCTTGAAGAGGACGCCCTTCCCCTCCATCACCGGCTTGGCGGCGAGGGGGCCGATGTTGCCGAGGCCGAGGACGGCGGTTCCGTTCGAGACCACCGCCACGAGGTTTCCGCGGGCGGTGTAGTCGAAGACCCGCCCCGATTCCTGGTGGATCTCCCGGCAGGGCTCGGCGACGCCGGGGCTGTACGCGAGCGAGAGGTCGCGCTGGGTCTGGGTGGGCTTGGTGGGACGGACCTCGACCTTCCCGGGCCGTCCGCTCAGGTGGTAGTCGAGGGCATCCTGTCTGCGAATCAAGGGGCTTTCCTCACTCGGTGAGATGCGCGGGCTCGGCCGGGGGAGCGCCGGCGGAGCCGGGCCGCGAAGTGCTCAGGGTCCCGCCCGTTCGGGACCGGAAGGCGCGAAGTCTAGCGGCCCGGAGGGGGAGCGCCGGCCGCTCAGCGGCCGCTCGCCGCGTCGTCCGTCGCTTCCCCCGGCGTGTGCGCCCGGAACCACGTCAGGATGCGCTCCGAGACGTCCATCAGGAACTTCGGCTCCCGGGGCCCGTGCGGAGTCCGGGGATAGACGACGAACTCGGTGGGGATCCCGCGGCGGTCGAGCGCCCGGTAGAACTCCTGCCCCTGGGTGAACGGCACCCGGAGGTCCTGGGCCCCGTGGATCACCTGCGTCGGCGTGGTCACCTCCGCGATGCGGTAGATCGCCGAGTGGGCCTCGTACACCTCGTAGTCCTCCCAGAAGTCGCCGCCCATGTGGCCCGCAAGGTAGTCCTGGATGTCGGTGGTGGTGACCATGCTGATCAGGTTCGGCAATCCCGCGCCCATGCTGGCGGCCACGAACCGGTCGGTGCGGGTGACGGCGAAGGAGGTCATGTAGCCCCCGTAGCTCCACCCCATGATGTAGAGGCGGTCCGCCTGCGCCACCCCCTGCTCGATCACGAGGTCCACCCCCGCCATCAGGTCGTCCATGTCCCCGAAACCCCAGTCCATGAAGTTGGCGTAACGGAAGTCCTTGCCGTAGCCGGTGGAGCCGCGCGGGTTGGGCCGCAGGATCGCGAACCCTTCCTGGGCAAAGTACTGGAGCATGTAGATGGACGGGGCGCCGGTGAAGGTCTCGGAATAGACCCCCGCGGGTCCGCCGTGGACGTTCAGGACCAGCGGATACCGGCGGCCTTCCTCGTAGTTCACCGGGAGGGTCAGAAGGCCTTCCACGGGGGTGCCGTCCGGTGAGGTCCACGTGAGGACGCTGGTCTTCCCCATCGCGGGACGGGGCACGTCCCGGTGGAGGTCGGTGAGGCGGCGCGGCTCGAAGGCCGCGGCGGCACCGCCTCCGTTCCCGAGGTCGGCGGCGAAGACGTCCCAGGGCGCCTCCGGCGTCTCGTGGGTGAAAGCCATCACGTCGGCAGCGGTCGCGACGGCGGTGGAGCGGAAGACCCCCTCACCCGGGGTCAGTTCCACGAGATCTCCCCCGTCCGCCGGAAGCCCGAAGAGACGCCGCGAGGTGCGTTCGGCTTCGGCCACGTAGACGAGTGAGCCGTCCCGCGACCAGCCGAGGATCCCCGGACTCCGGTCCTTCGTCTCCGCGAGCTTTACCCGTTCGCCGCCCATGACCGGCATCACGTAGACGTCACCGAGGCCGATGGGTTCGGGCTGGTCACCGGTCGACCGGAACGCCACCGTCTGGCCGTCGGGAGAGACCCGGGGCGAGCTCTCGATGCCGGGCCCGGCGTGCAGCAGGTTGATCGCTCCGTTCCCCAGGTTGACGACCGACAGGTCTCCGGAACGACGGTTCGTGTTGATGCGCGGATCGTCCTGGTGGCTGAAGACGATGCGGTCGCTGCTCGACCAGTCCCAGCCCGAGACGTGGAAGTCGCCCCGGGTGAGGCGCCGGTCCTCGCCGTCGGGGTCGTAGCGGTCGGACACCAGGGTCACGTAGAGGTGGCCGTACTTGAAGTCCTGATCCACCAGTTCGACGTCGCGCTTCTCCTTCCTCCGGGTCTTCTCCTCCTCGGTCTCGGGATCGGTCATCAGGTAACCGATGCTGAGGCCGTCCGGCGAGAACCGGAAGGAACGCGCTCCGTTCTCCGCGTGTGTCACCTGGAAGGCCTCGCCGCCCGCAAGCGGCAGCAGCCAGACCTGCTGGTTTTCCTCGCCCCTGCGCAGGAACGCGAGATAGCGCCCGTCCGGGGAGAAGGCGGGCGAGGTCGCCGAGTTCTCGCCGGTGGTGTAGGCGACCGCGTCGCCGCCCGCCGCCGGGACCACGTGGATCTGGGTCCGGTACTCGGACTTCTCGCCCTCCATGAGTGGCACCGTGACCGCGAACGCGACGAGCGTTCCGTCCGCGGAGATGGCGACCGAGCCGACCCGGTGGTACTGCATGGAGAGCGCCGGGGTCCAGCGGTCGTCCTCGGCAAGAGCAGGGGACGGTGTGGCGAAGGCGGTCAGTAGCGCCAACGAAACGGCGACAACGGTGGAACGAGCGAACACGGCGGGCCTCCCCGGCGGCCGGAAACGCACCGGCCGCCACCGGCCAAGTATCCCACCGGCGCATGGCGCGGCGCGAGTTGCAGGCGGCTCGGTCACGGTGGCTACGGAAGCGGAAGCCGCCGAGAACTGTCGGCGGTTACTGGCCCAAGTCGCGCTTGACGTCTTCCCAACGGACGCCGCCGGCGACGCGGTAGTCCGCCAACGCATCGAGAGCGTCCCGACCGTCGAACCAGTCCTCGAACAACTCAAGAGCCTTGAGGTCTGAGGGCGGCACGAGCGCTGCGACCGGCGTTCCGCGTTCTTCCAACAGAATCCGTTCTCCAGACGAACGGACGCGGTTGGCGATTTCCGCAAGTCTCTCGCGGGCATCGGTGACCGAAAGGACGCTGTGCACGGGGATGGCCTGACTTGGGCTCTACGCGAGCCGGGTAACGGAACCGCGGTCGCGGACACTGGACAGTCACCTTTGTCAGCCCGGGCGACCGGTGAACGGTTGTTCGTTTGCGTAGTCTTCCCTCGATGAAAACGGCCAGCGTCCGGACCGGGCTAGACCGGCTCCCCGAAATGGGGGAACTGCTCCGGGGGCTCCGCGTCGGCCTGATCGCGAACCCTTCGTCGGTGAACGCGTCCTTCCGGCACGCGCGCGACGTGGTGGCTGGCCTGCCGGGGGTGACGCTGGCGGCGCTCTTCGCCCCCGAGCACGGCTTCGACGCCGTCGAACAGGATCTCATCGAGATCGCCGACGGCGACGGCCCCATCCCCGTCCACAGCCTCTACGGACCCACCCGGCGTCCGACGGCAGCGATGCTGGAGGGGCTCGATGCCCTCGTCTTCGACGTTCAGGACGTCGGCTCGCGCTACTACACCTACGTCTGGACCATGGCGCACGCCATGGAGGCGGCGGCGGAGTACGGCAAGCGCATCGTCGTCCTCGACCGGCCCAACCCGATCGGGGGCGCGGTGGAGGGGAACCTGATCCGGGACGACCACCGCTCCTTCGTGGGGCTCTTTCCGCTCCCGAACCGGCACGGGATGACCGCCGGCGAAATCGCGGGCCTCCTGAACCGCCATCACCGGATCGGCGCGGACCTGGTGATCGTGGGCTGCCAGGGTTGGACACGGGACCAGTGGCTCGACGCCACCGGCCTTCCCTTCATCCCGCCGTCCCCGAACATGGCAACCCTGGACACGGCCACCGTGTATCCGGGGGGCTGCCTGATCGAGGGCACGAACCTCTCCGAAGGCCGGGGAACGACCCGGCCCTTCGAGGTCTGCGGCGCCCCGTGGGTGGACGGGTCTCGGCTGGCGGACGCCCTGGCCGAGGAGGCACTGCCCGGCGTCCAATTCCGCCCGGTCCGGTTCCGGCCCACCTTCCACAAGTTCGCCGGCGAGGAGTGCGGCGGGGTGATGCAGCACGTCACCGACCGGAATGCCTACCTGCCCTGGCGCACCGGGATCGCGGTCCTGAACCAGACCCGGCGGCTGTGGCCGGCCGAGTTCGCCTGGCGTCCGCCGCCCTACGAGTACGAGTTGGTGCGGCTCCCCATCGACATCCTTGGGGGGAGTCCGGACATCCGGGAAGGCATCGAGGCGGGGCGCACGACGGCGGAGATTGCCGACGCCGGGAACGCCGAGGGAGAGGGTTTCGAGCCGGTGCGGGACGCGTTCCTTCTGTACCGCTGATCGCCGCGCATGCCGGTCTGAAGGCCGCTACCGCGAGAACCGGCCGGCGGTCCCAGCGGCCCCGCCGCTAGTCCCTGATCCCGCGGCGGGTCGCCAGGTAGGTCGCGAAGCTGCCGAGCCAGTGGCTCCCGACGTAGTTGTTGGGATCCACGCCCGCGAAGCCGGCCTCGGCGTTCCGGCTGGCGAGGGCGGCCATCGCCGCCTGCCGCGGATCGCCCTCGGGGAGCGCGCTCACGATGCCCTGCAGCATCCAGGCGCGGCTCAGGTGGAGTCCGTGCAAATGCCCGAAGGCGTCCTCCGGATCCTCGGGGACGTTCACGGGCTCGAGGGTCGCCGGCAGGGGACCAGGCAGGAAAGCGTCAAGCCAGGTGGCGAACTCCTCGGCGGGAAGCACCCGCCGCATGAAGTCGGCCTCCGAAAGGCAGGGCGAGAGGAAGTCCTGTCCCGAGGGCTCGTAACCCACCGGACAGTTGCGGTCGTTCCCGTACCAGACCTGCGCCCGGGCGGCGAGGAGATCCTGCATGGGTCGATCCCCCACGGAGACCGCCCAGTCGTGGATGAGGCCGACCGAGAAGGCGGTCTGCTTGTGCTCTCCCACCCGGACCGGGTGCTCCAGTTTTTCGAGGAACTCGGTCAACCGCTCAACTGCATTGGCGAGCAGCGGAGCCAGGGTCTCGCGCCAGCGCGCCGCCTGGCTCCGGTCGTCCTCCGGCGCCGCCGCATCGGAAGTCCATTCGTGAAGTTCGGCGTCCAGCTGGAGCAGCCAGGCGAGTCCGTAGGGACGCTCGAAGCCGCGCCGGCCCTCGCGGGACACGTGGGCGATCTCGGCCGCGACCCCCGCGTCGGTCAGGTTCTTGTCGAGCGCGGCCCGTGCCCCGGCCGCGAATTCCGCGTTCGGAAAACGCCGGGTGAGGCGCGCCAGCAGCCAGTGCCCGTGGACGGCCGAGTGCCAGTCATAGCAGCCATAGAAGAGCGGAGTCATATCCCGCGGCAACGCGAGGTCGTCGGGGCTCTCGAGGCGCAGGCTGACGCTGTACGGATACTCCTTGGTCACGCAGTCGAGGGCAAGCGCCGCGAACGCGGCCGCGCCGCTCTCTTCGAGCGCCGGAGGGGTCAGGTCCACGGGGGCCAGGTCCTCCGAGGGCGACGGGGTGCCGTTCCCGCAGCCCGCCGCCATTCCGCCAATGAGCACCAGGGCGGCGAACCGCTGTATCGGGTGGTTTCGAACCATCGCATTCCTCCTTCCTCCGCGGTCAGAGTTTCCGGGCCTCACTCACCAGCCGGTCGGCGCGGCGGATCGGTTCCGGAAGACGAAATCCTATGGCGCAAGCGAGGACCAGTCCCACCGCGGACTCGAGATCCACCCGGTGGCCGATGCTCACGAAAACCGGCCGCACGCGGTCGCGGGTGCGGAGAACGGTCCCGATCCGCTCGCCGCGATGCTCGAGCGGACCCTGCGAGCCCCGCGAATCAGCAACTTGGCCGGGCTCGCCGACCAGGACGCTCTTCGCGCAGCCGACGGCCGGAATCCCGGTCAGGACGCCGAGGTGGCAGGCCAGGCCGAACCGGCGCGGGTGCGCGAGCCCGTGGCCGTCGCAGAGCAGGGCATCCGCCGGCGTTTCGAGTTCCGCGAGGGCGGCGAGGACGGCCGGCCCCTCGCGAAAGGACAGGAGCCCGGGAACGTAGGGGAACGTGAGCGGGCGGCGGACCACCCGTTCCTCCCGCACCCGGCGTTCCCGCAGCGACCAGGCGACCGCTGCCGCAACGCACTCTTTCCCGCCTTTCGGAAACGCGGCGTCGAGTCCCACCACGACCCCGGGGTCCAATGCGGCCGGCGCCTGGCGCTCGACCCGCTCGGCCAGTTCCCGCTGAATTGCGGCGGCGCGGCGCGGCGAGACGTTCCAGGGATGGGACGCGGGCAGTTTCATGAGCGGCCGAACGTACTACCTGAATCCAGTCTCCGCCGTGCCGAGCAAAACACGCTCCATGCCGGTACAGTCCCTACGCAGCATCAACCGCGCTTCTTCGCGGGTGGGCCGGTGACGACCGCGGTCGGTCCCAGCCAGGGGCGTCGTTCCACACCAGAACCAGGGAGGTACCTACGGATGATCCGAACGATTCTTGCGGGAGCGCTGCTCACCGCCGGCCTGGGAGGCGCGGCGCTGACCGAGGCGGCATCGGGCTCCATCGGCGTCGGCGCCGGCAAGCTCAGCCCCCGCGCCGCCTACGCGCAAGGCAAGGCGCTGACCTTCAGGGAGCTCGTGTGCGATGGCTGCCCGCTCCAGAAGAACGAACTGAACAAGGAGCGGGCGATCAGCCTCACCCGGAGCCTCGAAGCCGCCTACGAGGGCGAGAAAGCCGGGACGGCCGACGACGATGCGGTCCAGGCGCTCTGTGGAGCGGGGGTGGAGGACTGCAAGCTGCGAATGGAAACGGTCCACTATTTCCTCAGCCGCCGGTTCCGGCTGTAGGCGCGTCCCGATGAAACGGAACCGCCGCTTCCTCGCTACGGCTGCCCTCGCGGCGGCCCTCCTCGCTCTTTTCGCCGCGTCCGGCTTCGCCCAGGGATCTCCCTGGATCGCCGAACCGCGGACCGGCTCCATCACGATCACCTACGGACATCAGGCCGCCACCGAGTTCTACCGGGCCGACGTCAAGGGTCCGACGCCGGGGGACGGCGCGAACCTTTCGCAGACCACCGGCTGGCTCGACGTCAACTACGCGATCACCGATGCGATCGCGGTGGACCTGAGGTCCGGTCTGGGCCGCAGCCACATCCCCGGCCCGGTGGGCCCGACGCCGGAGGAGAGCTTCAGCGGCCTCGTGGACACGAACGTCTCCGTCACCTGGAGGGTGGTGGACGAGCTGGTGACGCAGGGCGCCCCCAGCGTTGCGATCCGGGCCGGAGTGATCGCCGCGGGCGGCTACGAGACGGGTTACATCAACTCACTTGGAGACGGCGGCAACGGGTTCGAGGGATCGGTCCTGGTCGGCAGGTTCGGCGACCGCTTCGGAGCGTCCGGCGAAGTCGGCTACCGCTCCCGCTCCAACAACATTCCCTCAGACACCTTCATCAACCTGGCGGGCTTCTTCCCGGTGAACGACCAGATCACGATCGCGGCCGACTACCGGATGGTCAACGGAAGCGATTCGGGGCTCGACATCGGCGGCCCGGGCTTCTCGCCCGACCGCTTCCCAGAGCTCCAGGAGGACGCCCAGTTGCTCGGCGGCCGCGTGCTGGCCAGCGTCAACGACACGATCAGCGTCAGCGGGTTCTTCGGCCAGATCATCGGTGGCCGCAACACCGCCGCATCGCGCGTGATCGGACTCGGCGTCACCTACAGCTTCATCACGAACTAGCCGCCCGAGCGGCCGGGCTCCGGATGGGTTGCAGAAACCCGTCCGGAGCGGAATCGGCTAGCGCTTCAGCTCGCGTCGTTGAGGTCCCAGTCGTACTCGTAGTCGAAGCCGCCCTCGAAGCTCCGTAGCTGTTCCGCCAGTTCGGGCTCCGCGTAGAGCAGCAGGTGCTCCACCACTCCCGCCTCGCTCCCTCCGAAGTCCTCCTGGAACCACGTGTAGATGCTCGAGGCGACGCCGAACATTTCATCCATGAGCTCGACGCCCCGTGGATGGTTGATGTAGGCGCGCGCCGCCGCATCCATCATCTCCTCGAGTTTCGCCGCGGTGAATACCGCCGGCATCAGGTTCGGACAGCCGATGCTCGCGCAGTTCACCGCGTAGTGGATGCGGGGATCCCGCCAGAGCGCCCGCAGGATGTCGTGCTCCATGTTGTCGAGCGTCAGCCGCTGTCCGGCGACGGTGGCGCGTCTGTCGCCCCAGGGACCCGACAGGGGCACGATGCCTTCGTGGATCTTCTTGATGGAGTCCACCGGATATTCCTCGACCACCGTTTCCACGGTGAGCGCGTTGTAGAAGTTGATCCAGTACGCCATCTGCTCGTCGCGTGAATAAAGACGCGGGTCCACCGCCTCGAGGTGCGCGATATACCCCTGGAGACGCCCCCGGTCGGCCTGGTTCGCCTTGAGTCCGCCGTAGTCGAACAGGTGAACTCCCGAGGGGTCGTCGGTGCGCAGGTAACCGTCCAGAACCGCCTGCCACTCGGCGTGATCGATCGTGCCGGCGTTCGTGTTGTCGTGATCCGCCCAGGAGACCAGCGGGTCCAGCCCGTTCGTCGCGCAATTGCTGGCTCCGAGCCAGGCCCCGGCCGCGAGGACGGTCAGCACCGCCAGCACGGGGCGCCGCAGCCCGTTCCCGGTCATTCCTTCGCTCTTCATGAGCGATCTACCTCCTTTCTCCGGCCTATCCGGAGGGAATGGGTTTTCTGTTCGACGAATAGCCTAGCGATCTTGGCGAGGATGCCGGCGCTCGCGCCCGCGACCCCGCGGACCGTGCCCCCGACCTTGGACCGGCCGTAGCGTCTCCTTCGGGTGTCCACCGGCGTCTCGACCACCCGGAGACCGTGCTGGATCGCCTTGATCTGCATCTCGACCGTCCACCCGTAGGCCCGGTCCTCCATCGCGATCCGGCGAAGCGACTCGGTCCGGATGGCCCGGTAGGGACCGAGGTCGCTGATCCGCTGCCCCCAGAGCAGGCGGATGAGGAGCGCGGCCACGCGGTTCCCCGCCACCTGCGGCACCGAAAGCGCTCCGGGTTCGGCGCGGCCGTGCACCCGGGACCCGATGACGAGGTCCGCGCCTCCGGCGACCTCCGCGAGCAGACGCTCGGCCTGGACGGCGGCGAAGGACCCATCCCCGTCGGTGAACAGCACCACGTCCACCGGTGCGAGCGCCGCCAGGGCGGTCAGGCAGGCGATCCCGTAGCCGGGCCGGTCCTGGCGCACGACCCGGGCCCCGGCTTCCTGCGCGCGGAGCGCCGTCCCGTCGGCCGAGCCGTTGTCGCAGACAACGAAATCGTCGATCACCCGCCCGCCCGCCGCGTCCCGGAGGGCGAGCAGGTCCCGGACCACCGGGCCGATGTTCCGCTCCTCGTCCCGCGCGGGGACGACGGCGCCGACCTTCAGCGCGCGGTACATGCCGTTGCCTTGTGCAGGTCCGCTCTGCGGCGCCGGACGACGCCGAATGCCAGCGCGAGCACGATCACTCCGTATTCCACCACCGGCACCCACGGCGGATGGCCGAAGGGATGGAGGTTCATGTCCTGGAGATTCAGTCCGGTGGCATAGGAAAGGAGAACCGCCACGGAGGCCGTCCACGCCCAGAGGCTCGGACGGATCGCCGCGAAGGGCAGCACCCACAGGAGGTACCAGGGATTCACCACCGGCGCCAGAACAAGGAGCAGGCCGTAAAGCCGGTCGCCCGGGGGGACGTTCCCGTCAGGGTCCCATTTGCGGAAGTAGAGCCACGCCGCAGCCGCGAGAAACAGCCCGCCGCAGACCACCCGGGCGGCCGCGTTCGGCAGCAGCGGGGTCAGCAACGCGAAGACCGAGGCGTTGAACTCCCAGTCGCGCGCGAACACGAACAGCGTGGACAGGTCGGTGCCACCCTGCCAGGCGAACGGCAGGTAGAGGAGCGCCACCACTCCGCCGAAGACCGCCCAGTGGGTCCAGCGGATCGGCCGCAGCACGAACGGGACGACCACCAGGGCGAGGACTTTCGCGGCCGCGCCGAAAGCGAGGAGCGCGGCCGCCGCGTGGAGCCGTTCCCGCTTCGCCAGCAGCAGCGCGGCGAGGACGAAGAAGACCGCGAAGCCGTCGGGGTGGGCGGTGAAGGCGACCTCCTTCACCACCAGGGGACACCACGCGTAGAGCAGGACGGCGCGGGGCGGCGCCAGGCGCAGCAGGACGCCGATCGTGAGCAGGTCGAAGAGGATGAAGACGACCTGCAGCGCCGCCACGCTGCCGGGCGCGACGCCGTAGCCGAGCAGGAAGGCGAGCTGGGTCGCCGGGCCGTAGATCGTCGGCAGCTCCGGGAAGTTGACCCGATCGAGAATCCCCTGGAAGAGCGCCGGGACCGCGGGGTCGGCAAAGAACGCCTCCGGCGCCAGCCCGTACGGCGTCCCGTCCTGCGCGAAGCGGTAGCCGTCCCAGAGATAGCGGAAGAAGTCGTCCTCGAAGAAGGGGCCGCCGAACAGTCCGACCGCGCGAAAGACCATCGCCCAGAGCAGGAGCCGCCCCACCGAGACCCGATCCGGCTCCTTCGCCGACCAGGCGTAGACCGCGAACGTCAGAACCGCGGCCGCCGCCGAGATCAGCAGGAACGAGGCGACTCCCGGATCGCCGGGGCCACGGGCAAGCGACGCGAGCCCCAGGTAGAGCGCGGCGCACGCCAACCCGGCGCCGTCCACCCAGGTCGGCCGGAACCACGCGCGGGCCGCCGTCACGGGGAGGATTCCCCGTCGGGGAAGAAGAACGCGTCCGAGTCCGCGGGATCGAAGAGGCAGCGGTCGAGACGCACGCGGCCCCGCTCGTCGAACGGGACCCCTTCCCGGGCGAGCAGCCCCCGCTGCCGGCCGGGCTCGCAGTTCCCGCTCAGTTCGGCGGAGAGCGCGCCTTCCGCGTTCACCACCCGGTGCCAGGGCACGCCCTCGGGAGAGTTCCGGAGCGCCCAGCCGGCCGCCCGCGCCGAGAGCGGATATCCGGCGGCGGTCACCGCCCGCGCCACCCGGCCGTAGGTGGTCACCCGCCCGGGCGGGACCCTCCGGACGACCGCGTGGACGCGCCGGAACTTGCCCTCGCTTCGCGGGGTCGGAAACGGAGCCGGCGGGAGGAGCGGCATCACCGGAACCGGGCCGGAAACCCCGGCGGCAAAGCGTCGCGGCGGGGGCAAATGTGGTACAAGCGGTGTTCGTCCCTTCCGCCGGCCGAGGGCAGCCATCCGATCCTATCCTGCGGAGGACACGGCGCCGCACGCCGACCGGAGGCCCCACCATGACCTCGCCGAAGAAGACGTACCGCCCGTTCGGAGACGGCGTCAGCCGCCGCGATTTCCTGTCCGGCGTTCCGGTCGCTCTCACCGGAGCGGCCCTTGCCTGCCGCGAGGTTCCGGAGTTCCAGGCGGAGATCGACCGCGCCGGCGAGGCCGACTACCCGCCGCTCCGCACCGGGATGCGCGGCTCCCACGACGGTTCGTTCGAGGTCGCCCACCAGTTCGCCCACGAGGGCCGCGAGTGGACCGCGACCGATACCGGAGAGGCGTACGACCTGGTGGTGGTGGGCGCCGGGATCTCGGGGCTGGCCGCCGCGCACTACTTCGCCAAGCAGACGGGACAGGATGCGCGCATCCTGCTCCTCGACAACCACGACGACTTCGGCGGCCACGCGAAACGTAACGAGTTCCGGCTCGACGGCCGCACCTACCTGATGAACGGCGGCACCCTGAACGTGGAGGCGCCTTCGCAGTACGGCGAGATCGCGGAAGGTCTGCTCAAGGAAATAGGGATCGACCGGAAGCGCTACTACGAGAGCATCGCCGCGGTCTCGGACACCTACGGCAACCTGGGCCTCCAGCGCGCGATGTTCTTCGACCGCGAGACCTGGGGGACGGATCAGCTGGTCGCCGGCGCCGGACGGCGGCCGCTGGCCGAGTTCCTAGCCGACTCGCCGATGCCGGAAGCGGTGCGGAACGACCTGATCCGGCTCCACTCCGACGGGCAGCCGGACTATCTCCCGGATCTCTCTCCCGCGGAAAAGAAAACCTTCCTGGCCACCATCAGCTACCAGGACTTCCTGATCGAGCACGCGAAGTGCGACCCCGGCGTGGCCTGGTTCTTCGACCATCAACCCAAGGGCCTCTTCTGCACCGGGATCGACGCCTACCCGGCCCGTTACGCCTGGGAAGAGGGGTTGCCCGGCTTCTCGGGGATGGAGATTCCGGAGACGCCGCGGGACGCGCTCGCCGACGAACCCGGCGGCCAGCACGGCCGGGAGAACCAGGCCCGCGCCAACGAGGGCGATCCCGACCTCTACTTCCCGGATGGGAACGCCACCATCACCCGGCTGCTGGTGCGGGGTCTGATTCCGGGTTCGATGCCGGGTTCGACCATGGAAGACGTGGTGATGGCGCCGCTCGACTACGGGATGCTGGACCGGCCGGAGAACCGGACCCGAATCCGGCTGTCCTCGACCGTCATCCGGGTCGAGCCCGGCGAGAGCGGCCCGGCCCGCGTCACCTACGTGCGGGACGACCGCGGACACACGGTCGCCGCCGGGAGGGTCGTACTGGCCTGCTGGCACAACATCATTCCCTACCTGGTCCCCGAACTGCCGAAGGCCCAGCGGGACGCTCTGTCCTGGCCGGTGAAGTCGCCCCTCCAGTACACGAGCGTCCTGCTCCGCAACTGGCGGGCGTTCACCGAGGCCGGCGTCTCTTCCATCGCCGCCCCCGGCGGGTACCACACCTCGATCGGGCTCGCGCCGCAGCTCGCGCTCGGCGACTACCGCACTTCGACCTCGCCGGACGAGCCGCTGGTGGTGCGGATGAACCGCTATCCGTGCGAGCCCGGGCTCTCCCGGCGCGAGCAGCATCGGATCGGGCGGATGGAACTCCTCCACACCACCTTCGAGACGGTGGAGGCGAACATCCGCGACCAGCTCAACCGGATGCTGGGCCGGAGCGGCTTCGACGACCAAAGGGACATCGCGGCGATCACCGTGAACCGCTGGCCGCACGGCTACACCTATTCCTACAACCCCCTCTTCGATCCTCCCGAGTGGTCCTTCGGGACCCCGGACGACCGGCCGAACATTCCGGCCCGACAGCCTTTCGGGCGGATCGCCATCGCGGGGACCGACTCGGCGGCGAGCCCGCATTCCGACGCCGCCATCCGGGAGGCGCACCGGGCGGTCGGAGAGATCCTGGCGGCGGACTGAGCGAACGGCCCGTCGGTTTGACGTTCGAGACGCGGGTGAGGACCGCGATCCTCGAGGTCTTCGCGGAGACCGGAATCGCCCCCTCGCCCGCAGGGATCGCCGAGCGACTCCGAGCGAAGCTGGATCCGGTTCTCGAGGCCTGGGACCGCCTCCGCGAGGGGCGCGCGATCGTCACCGGGGAGGCCGGACTCTCGATCAGAATGGCCAACCCGTTCTCGGGCATTCCCACCGGGCACACCTTTGAGTCGGCGGGGATCCGCTACTACGCGAACTGCGCGTGGGACGTGCTGGGGATTCCCGCGGCGCTCGGGCGCGGCGGGACGGTTCGGTCGCGCTGCGCTCACTCCGGGGAATCCCTGCGGCTCCAAGTCGGGGACGAAGGACCGGAATCTTGTGACTGGCTCTTTCACTCGCTGGTGCCCGCGGCGCACTGGTGGGACGACATCGTCTTCACCTGAGCGAACATGCTGTTCTTCCGGTCGGAAGACGACCTTCGCGCCTGGTGCCGGGAGCGCGGCGTCGAGCCGGGGCCAGCGGTGCCGGTGCACCAACTGTGGCGCCTCTCGCGGGTCTGGTACGGCTCGCGGCTCGACCCCGAGGGGCCGCGGCCCACTCCCGGGGAGGCTCGCGCTATCTTCGCCGGCGTCGGGCTGACCGGCTCGTTCTGGGACCCGGTTCCCCGTCAGGAGTAGGACCATGACCGAGAAGCGATCCGGACTGACCCGCCGGCAACTGCTGGCCGCGGGGGCGGGAGCGGCGGCCGTGCCCGCGTTCGCTAACGCGCAGAGCGCTCCCGCGAGCCTGCTTGCGGCGCCGAAGATCCCGAACGTCCGCATCGGCTTCGTGGGCGTGGGCGGCATGGGGACGGTCCACGTCCGGAACCTGCTCGCAGTGCACCGGGCTTCGCCGGGCGTCGAGATCCGGGCGGTCTGCGACATCCGGCCCGAGCATGCCGAGCGCGCGCGGGACTTCATCCGGGAGGCCGGCGGACCCGATCCGACGCTCTACACCCGGGGAGAACGGGACTACGAGCGGATGTGCGCCGAGGAGGAACTCGACCTCGTCTTCACCGCCACGCCGTGGCGCTTCCACGTCCCGGTGTGCGTCGCGGCGATGGAAAACGGCAAGCACGCCGCCACCGAAGTACCCGCCGCGACCACGATCGACGAGTGCTGGCAGCTCGTCGAGACCGCGGAACGCACCGGCCGGCACTGCGTGATGATGGAGAACTGCAACTACGGCCGCTGGGAAATGATGGTGTTCCACATGGTCCGGATGGGGGTCTTCGGGGAGGTCCTCCACGCCGAGGGCGGCTACCTGCACGACCTTCGCGAGGTGAAGTTCGCGAACCGCGGCGAGGGACTCTGGCGGCGGGCGCACTCGCGTACCCGGAACGCGAACCTCTATCCAACCCACGGGCTCGGGCCGGTGGCGAACTGCATGGACATCGGGCGCGGGGACCGCTTCGACTACCTGGTTTCGATGAGCGGGCCCTCACGCGGCCTTCAGGACTACGCCCGGGAACACTTCCCGGAGGGCGCGCCCCAGCGGGCCGAGGAGTTCACGCTCGGCGACGTGAACCTGAGCCTCATCAAGACGGCACGGGGCCGGACGATCACCGTGGTCCACGACACGAACCTGCCCCGTCCCTACAGCCGCATCAACCTGGTCCAGGGGACTCGGGGCATCTTCCACGGCTATCCGAACCGGGTCTACGTGGAGGGCCGGAGCGAGTCGCACCGCTGGGACGACGCCGAGGTTTGGTACGAGCAGTACGCGCACCCGCTGTGGCGGAACGTCGCGAGCCCCGGCGAGGAACTCGGGCACGGGCGGATGGACTACCTCGAGGACTACCGGCTGATCCGCTGTCTCCAGGAGGGGCTGCCGACCGAGATGAACGTCTACGACGCCGCAGCGCTCTCCGCCGTCACCGACCTCAGCGAGCGCTCGGAGGCCGACCGGAGCCGGCCGATGGACTTCCCGGACTTCACCCGCGGCGGGTGGGAGACGTTCGAGAACCTGCCGGTGGTAGTGGACTGAGGCGGACGCTCAGTTCTCGATCCCCGGCCCCGGGCGGACCCGCGTCTCGGGCGGCGTCGGCTGGACCGCCCCGTTCCGGACCACCCAGTAACCGTCCCGGAAGACCTCCGCGATGTTGGCGAGGGCGCCGAGGTCGGTGAGCGGGTCCCCTTCCACGATCAGGATGTCGGCCAGCTTCCCGACTTCGAGCGTGCCGAGCTTGTCGTCCATGCCGAGGATCCGGGCGCTGTCGCGGGTGGCGGAGACGAGCGCCTCCGTGGGCGTGAAGCCGCTCTCCACGTACGACTCCAGCTCCCAGATGTAGGCGTAGGGGAGGTCGCGGTAGTTCTCGAGGATCAGGTCGGTCCCCACCCCGATCAGGATTCCCGCGTCCTTGAGTTCGCGCAGCATGGCCCGGCTGATCTCGCCGTCGAGTTTGAAACGCCGGGACGTCGAACTGTGGTAGCTGCCCCGCTCGTTGAAGATGTAGTCGTAGGTGATGATCGTGGGCACCGACGCCGTGCCGCTCCGGGCCATCATCTGGATCACCTCGTCGGTGCGCGGCAGCGGGTGCTCGATGGTGTCGGCGCCCGCCTCGACCGCCCAGCCGGTGTAGAAGGTCTCCGAGTCCACCGTGACCTTGAGTCCGAGCGCGTGAGCCTCGTCCACCGCGGCCGCGATCTCCTCGCGGCTGTAGTGGCTCGCGATCTTGATCAGGTCGGCGCCCATCTTGAACTGGTCCCGCACCGCGTCCCGGAACTCGTCGGGGCCGGAAGCCTCGATGATCCCGCCGTAGAGCGGGTGGTGGATCGAGTACCCCTCGGCCCCGTGCCCGCCGGTGCCGGTGATGAGCGATCCCGCGGCGAAGACGCGCGGTCCCGGCAGGCGATTCTGGTTCACCCAGTCCTTGACGATGAAGGGCACCGTCCCGGCGGACCCGGTGTCCCGGATGGAGGTGATCCCCGCGCCAATGAAGACGTGGAGGCGCTCCATCGCCCGCAGCGTCTGGTGGGCCGGATCGATGGCCAGCACCTGCGGGACGCCGGGCTCGGTATAGGTGAGGTGGGTGTGGAGGTCGATCAGTCCCGGCATGACGGTGTGGCCGGAGACGTCGAGCACCTGTGAGCCCTCCGGCCAATCCCTTTCGCCCTCGCCGAGGATGGCGGCGATCCGGTTCCGCTCGATGACGATGGTGCCGATACGGGGCTCGGCGCCCGTCCCGTCGAAGATGAAGCCGCCGTAGAGGACCCTCGTTCCCTCGGGTCCGCGCGGGCCCGGCGGGGCCGGCACCCGGCGCGGGTCGTCGGAGGTCTGGACTTCGTTCAGGAACTGGCGCCGGTCCACCACCTGGCGCTGGGTCTCGGGCGGCTGGGCGAGGGCGAGCGGGGCCGTGAGGGCGGCGAGGAGGGTAGCGGCGACGAACTGACGGGTACGGGACATGGGAACTCCTTGGCGGCTGGAGGGCCGGTGGGGCTATTTTGCCGGGTTGGGATCGCCGTCACCTGGCGGCGAGCAAGGGGTGTTTCGCCGCGCTGCGCGCGGCGGTGCCGGGCTCCACCGGGAAAACCGTCATGTCGGTCCACCCGTACACCCCGCCGGACATGAAAGTGCGGCCGGGACGCTGAGGCCCAGGTTGGCAGGGACCGCTTGGAACGCCGGCTTTAGCCGGCACAGCGGCTCGCAGGTCCGCGATAACGGCTTTCCGTAGGGTGCCGGGAAGAACCATTGTGTGCCACTAAACGCCGCTGTATCAATGGTATATCGTGCTACAATGCCCCTCTGGGAGCCACGGAGGCCCGCTTGTTCCCGCCAGTTTTATGATATTCACTTGGTAGTCCATGGAACCCGTAACCCTCCTCGGAAAGCAAACGCACATGCTGGAACGACCGTACCGACTCTCCGCCCGCTTCGTCGCCACCATCGAGCGCCCGGGACGCTACGGCGACGGACGCGGCTCCGGCGGCCTCTCCCTCCTCGTCCAGCATACGAGCCGAGGCCACCTGGCCAAGTCCTGGGCGCAGCGCATCAGCGTGGACGGGCGCCAGCGCAACCTCGGACTCGGCTCCTGGCCCCACGTCAGCCTCGCGGAGGCCCGTGAGAAGTGCGCCCTCAACCTCGCGGCGCGGCGGCGCGGGGAACTGGTGACCGGTCGGAAACGCACCGTCCCCACCTTCGAGGAGGCACTGGAGAAGGTCATCGCGGTCCACCGGGCCAGCTGGAAGGCCGGCAGCCGGCAGGAGGAGCTGTGGCGGGCGACGCTGCGGGACTATGCAATGCCCAAGCTCGGCGGGAGGCCCGTGCACCGGATCACCACGTCGGACGTGATGGAGGTGCTGACGCCGATCTGGAACGAGAAGCGGGTGACGGCGCGTCGGGTCCGGCACCGGATCTCGGCGGTGATGCGGTGGGCGGTGGCGAAGGGCTACCGGGAGGACAACCCGGCCGGGGAGGCCATCGGCGCGGCGCTGCCCAAGAACGGGGTGCAGGTGCGCCATCTCCCCGCGCTCCCGTATGCGGAGGTCGCCGGGGCCATCGAGACGGTGCGCGGGTCGGGTGCGTATCCCGCGACGGTGCTGGCGTTCGAGTTCCTGGTGCTGACGGCGTGCCGGAGCGGCGAGGTGCGCGGTGCCCTGTGGAAGGAGATCGACCTTGAGGCCCGCGAGTGGCGTGTTCCGGCGGAGC
>VXNL01000061.1 GCA_009840635.1 Acidobacteriota bacterium
TCCGTTCGCCAGGAATGCGCCATTCCCGTCCTGCAAGGTCCATCTCCTTCCACAGTGCGCCGCGCACCTCCCCGCCGCGGCACGCCGTCAGGACGAGGAACTCGAACGCCAGCGCGGGCGCGGGAGAGGCTCCCGACGTCCGGACCGCCTGGATCGCCGCGGCGACCTCGGCATACGGCAGCGCCGGGTGATGCCGACGCCGGACGCCGTTGTACGGCAGCGCCTCGCCGATGGCGTCGCCCGCCGGGTTGTCCTCCCGGTAGCCCTGGGCCACCGCCCAGCGCATCACCGCGGAGATCCGCCGCCGCACCCGCTTCGCCGTCTCACGCTTCTCGTTCCAGATCGGCAACAGGACCGCCATCACGTCCGACGTGTGGATCCGGTCCACCGGACGCGGCCCGAGCCGTGGCATTGCGTAGTCCCGCAGGCTCGAGCGCCACAGCTTCTCCTGCCGCCCGCCGCCCTTCCAGTTGGAGGAGTGGACCGCAATGACCTTCTCCACGGCTTCGGCGAAGGTGGGGACCGTGCGCCGCTTGCCGGTGACCAGCTCGCCGCGCTGTCGCGCCAGGAGGTTCAGGACGCACTTCTGGCGGGCCTCGGCGAGGCTGACGTGGGGCCAGGAGCCGAGTCCGAGGTTGCGGGGCCGACCGTCCACGGTGATGCGCTGTCCCCACGACTTGGCGAGGTGTCCGCGCTTGGTGCGCTTCACCCGGAGGGAGAGTCCGCCGGAGCCGCGGCCGTCGCCGTACCATCCGGGTTCCCGTATGGTCTCGACGAATCTCACCGAGAGGCGATAGGGTCGTTCGGTCATGGAATCGAGCTCTTGGAGCGGCGGCTGGGCGGCACAAACCGGGCGGGAATGTGGGAGGTCATGACGTTCTGCGAGGGAACAGTATAGCACTGTAAGCCGTTGAATAATGGACCGATTAGGGGAACGTCATGGCACTCGAAGGAACCCCTTGGAACCGTCCGACTGCGGCCCGCAGGGCCGCAAAGCGCGCAGGGCTGCCCATCCCGATGGCGTAACGGCTTGGAACGCCGGCTTTAGCCGGCACGCGGCCCGCAGGGCCGCAAAGCGCGCAGGGCTGCCTATCCCGATGGCGTTCCAAGCCATTGCGCCATCACGGCTGTCGGCCAACCCGGCACGAACGACACGTGCCGCTTCACCCTCGGCTCCGCTTGGTAGATTCCCGCACTGACGGGACCCCACCTTGGCGAGCGACACGGCGGCCGGCGTACGCGGCAGGCTCTGGGTGTTCGGACCGGTCCGGGACCTGCTTCTGCTGGTCGCCACCCCGATCCTGATCCTGCCCCTCGCGTTCGCCCTCGAGGGCCGCGAGACGGCATACACCGTCGGGCTCCTGGTCGCGGGGTTCGGCGCCCTCGGCCACCACCTCCCCGGGATGATGCGCGCGTACGGCGACCGCGCCCTCTTCCAGCGCTTCCGCACCCGCTTCCTGCTGTCACCGCTCGTGTTCGCCCTGGCGGCGCTCGGGTTCGCGGTGAACGGGCTGAACGGCGTGTCCCTGATCGTGCTCCTCTGGGGGGTCTGGCACGGGGCCCTCCAGGTCTACGGCTTCCTCAGGATCTACGACGCCCGGGTCGGCGCGACCGAGCGGCTGACGGCGCGCCTCGACTGGTTCATGTGCATCGGGTGGTTCGCCTTCGGCGTGCTCCACTCCCCCGGCCGGCTCGGGGAACTCCTCGAACTCTGGTACGCGCTCGGCGCGCCGCTCCTCTCACCCGCGGTCTTCTTCGGCCTCCGCGACGCCTTCGACCTCGGCCTCTACGCCCTCACCGCGCTGTTCGTGTTCCGGGCCGGCCGGGACCTGCTGGCCGGGAAGGGACAGCACCCCGTCAAGCTCCTCGCCGCGGCCATGTCCTTCGGTTTCTGGTGGTGGTGTTCGGTCCAGGTGCCCTACGCGGTGCTCGGGGTCGCGCTCTTCGAGGTGTTCCACGACGTGCAGTACCTCTCGATCGTCTGGGTGTTCAACCGCAGGCGGGCGCGGGACGACGATGCCGGGTTCTTCACCCGGGTCCTCTTCGGGGGCGGGCGGGCCATGCTCTTCGTGTACGTCGGCCTCGTCCTCGGCTACGGGCTCTTCCGGTTCATTCCCGAGGCGGTCTCGAGCCCGGCGGTGCAGCGCGGCGTGCTCGCGCTGGTGGCCGCCTCCACCATGCTCCACTTCTACTTCGACGGGTTCATCTGGAAGATCCGCGAGACGAAGACGAGCGCGGCGCTCGGGATCAGTCCGACCGCCGGAGCGTCGCCGGTCGAACCCGCGGCGAACCCCTGGCTCACGCCGCACGCCATGAAGTGGGCCGGCCTCTTCTTCCTGCCGCTCGCGGTGCTCTTCGGCCTCGAGCGCCGCGCGGCCGCGGCGCCGCTCCAGGAGCGCTACGAGAACCTCACCACCCTCGTCCCGGAGAGCGCGGAGTTCCACCACAACCTCGGTTTCGCCTACCGGGAGAACGGCGATCTCGAAGCCGCCGAGGCGCGCTATCGGCGCGCCATCGAGATCGATCCCGAGTACCCGCGCGCCCATGCCAACCTGGGGATCGCGCTGCTTTCGCAAGGCGCATGGGAAGAGGCCGAGGGCTCCCTCCGGCGCGCCCTCCGGCTCGACGACGAGTACGCCGCCGCCCACCACAACCTCGGCTTCATTCTGGAGCGGGTCGGCGTGCGCCTGGATGCGGAACGCCACTACCGCCGCGCCATCGAGCTCGACCCGGCGCTCGTCGAGCCGCGGCTCGGCCTCGCCCGCATGCTGCTTGCCGCGGACAATGCGGTGGGGGCCGAGCCGGTCCTGCGAGCGGCGCTCGCGGTGGACCCGGGCGTGCCCGAAGCGCACCGCAACCTCGGCCTGATCCTCGCGGGAAGGGGCGAACACGCCGCTGCGGTGGCCCATCTCGACATCTCGCTGGCCGCGGTTCCCGACGATTTCGTGGCGCTCGAGACCGCCGGCTGGATCCTCGCGGTCCATCCGGACGTCCGCGATCCCGAACGCGCGGTGCGCTACGCCCGTCGCGCCTCCGAGCTGGCGCAGCATCTCAGCTCGTCGGCGGCCGACACGCTGGGAGCGGCGCTCGCCGCCGCCGGGGACTTCGAAGCCGCGCTGACCGCCGCCCGGACCGCGGAGGCGCTGGCGATCGACGCGGGCAATCCGGAGCTCGCCGAGGAGATTGCCGGACGGATCGCGCTCTACGAGGACGGCCGTCCGGTGACCGTGGCCCCGGCAGCACGATGAGATCCGGAATGCCGCCGGCCGCCGCCGCGCTTCTCGCGCTGGTCGCTGGGGCTGCCGCGGCCCAGGACGCCATGGCGCCCCGCCATCGCGCCTGGCTCGAGGAGGAGGTGGTCTACATCATCGCGGAGACCGAACGGCAGGCTTTCCTGAACCTCGAGGGGGAGGACCTGCGGGACGCCTTCGTCGAGGCCTTCTGGGAACGGCGGGATCCCAACCCGACCACCGCCGAGAACGAGTACCGGGAGGAGCACTACGAACGGATCGCCTACGCCAACGAGTTCTACGGCCGCGACACCGGACGGGCCGGCTGGCGGACCGACCGCGGCCGCTTCCACATCGTGCTCGGCCCGCCGCGGACGAAGGAGGACTTCTCCTACTCCAACTTCCTCTACCCGGCGGAGTTGTGGTTCTACAACGATCCCGCCCTCCGGGAGCACGGCGTGCCCCCGTTCTTCTACCTGCTCTTCTTCCGGCGTTTCGGCGCCGGCGAAATGCAGCTCTACAGCCCGGTCGAAGACGGGCCCCAGGCGCTGCTGATCGCGCCGGAGCCATTCATACAGGGGGACTTCCGCCAGCAGATCGAATGGGCCTTCGACCAGCTCCACGAGATCAGCCCCGAACTCGCCTCGGCGGCGCTCTCCTTCCGCACCGACGAGGGGACGAACTTCGGCGACGTGCGGGGCTTCGGGACGGTCTCGCTCATGGACGAGATCTACCGCTCCCCCACCTACGGAATCGACACCGGTTACGCCGAGCGTTTCGATTTCGGGACGGTGGAGAGCGACTACCTCTTCAACTACGTCCAGAGCGCCGGCTTTCATCATGTGCTCCCCGGCCCCGGCGGCTACTACCTGCACTGGGCGATCGAGATGCCGAACGAATCGGTGTTCGTAGTGCGCGATCCCCAGATTGGCCGCTACGGCGCGGTCTTCATCGCCTCCATTGAGATCAGCGCCCTGGACGACCCGGAGACCGTGCTCTACGACGATCGGGCGGAGTCCTTCTTCGCGGTCTCCGAGGAAGAGGCGGCGGCGCTCGGGCAGCCCTTCCTCTTCCGGGGAGTCGTCCCGGTGATCCCCGGCTCCCACCACCTCCGGATCGTCGTCCGGAACCGGGCCTGTCCGAGCCGGGACGAGGCGGAATGCCGGCGCGCCTACACGCTCCTCGAGGGCCCGATCGAGGTGCCCGAGCTGCAGTTCGAAACGCCGGAGTTGACCGATCCGGTCCTCGCCTACGGCAGCGACCTGCTGGGCGGCGACCCGCTCTACCGCGGTTACCGGTTCGGACGGCGGAGCATTCGGCCCAATCCCTCTTCGGTGTTCGCCGCGGGGACGACGCTCTACCTGCTCTCGGAGCCGTTGAACGCACCGGAGGACGCCCGGGTGGAATGGACGGTCGCTCCCGACCCCGCCGCACTCTTCGGGGACGAGCCTCCGGCGCCGATAAGCGGGACGGTCGCCGCTGGCGGCGATCGTGACGGCCCGCTGGTCGTGAGCCAACCGCTCGGCCGTTTGCCGGGAGGGCGGTACGTTGCCGGGGTGCGCCTGCTGGCCGGGGACGGCGGGGAGCTCGCGCGCCGGTCGGCCCCGTTCCAGGTTTCACCCCGGGCGACGCTGGCCCGGCCGCTGGTGGACGGGGGACTCGGCGAGATCCGGCCGGAACTCGCGGGGGCGCCCGAACTGGTCCGGGCGCGCCAATGGGAGGCTGCCGCGAATCCGGCGATGGCCCGGGCGTTCGCCGAGGAGGCGGTCCGGGTCGGTCCCAACTACGTCCCGGCGCGGGAACTGCTCGCGGGATACCTCCTGGAGGCCGACGATCCCGCCGGGGCCATGACGCTGCTGGGCCCCGTCTTCGAGGCCTACCCCGACCGGTATGAGACGGCGGTGCGGCTCGGCGAGGCGCGCGTCCGCACCGGCGACTTCGAGGGCGCCCTCGATCCGCTCACCCGGGCGCTCGAACTGCGCGCCCCGGACGCCGACCTCCTCGTGCTGCTCGCCACCACGCATCTGGTCCTGGGGGACGAGGCGAGCGCCGGCCGGTTCCTGGACCAGGCCTACGAACTCGATCCGGAGAACGAGCGCGTCCTGGCGCTCCGGCGCCGGTAGAGGGAAAGAAAAAAGGGCGGTGGGCTCTTGCGAGCCCACCGCCCTGGCGCTTGGTTCAGATCAGAACTGGTAGCGCGCGCCCAGCTTGAAGGTGCGCGGCTCCAGGAAGCCGATCACCCGGTTGTAGGCGGAACCGGCGCGGATGATCTGGTTCAGGACCGGATTGGAGTTCGTGACGTTGTAGGCGTCGAAGAAGATCGACAGCTTGTCGCGATCCCAGAACGAGAGGTCTTTCTCGGCGCGGACGTCGAGGATGAGTACGTCGTCGGAGCGTTCGGTCATGTCGGAGAGCGGCACCTGGTTCGTGCCGGCGCCGCCGGGAATCACCACCGGCAGGATCGGCGCATAGGCCCAGCCGCTCTGCGCGCGGTACTGGAAGGAGATCGCGGCCCCGATGTTCGGAATCTGGTAGCGGCCGATCGCCTTCAGGTTCCAGTTGGTGTGCTGCTGCTTGGTGCTTACCGCCGAGTTCCAGTTCAGCCCGCTGCCCTGGATGCCGAGCGTCCACGGGTCGGCCTGGGTGTCGGCGCTCCCGCTGCTGCCGCAGCAGACGAGTTCGTTCCGCCACTGGTAGTGGAAGCTGCCCTGCAGGAAGAGCCCGCTGCGGAACCGGCGGCTGAGACCCATCTCGATGTTGTCGTACTCGTTGGAATCGAGCCCCGCCGGGCCGGTCTTGACCTGGTTCGCCGTGCCGGTACCCGCAGGCGGACGGGACAACGTGGTGACCATCTGTCCGTTGATCGGGTTGATCGGGCAGGGGAAGACGTCGTCGCCGCACAGGATGGCGTTGTTGAGCAGCGCGTCGAGGAGATCCACCCGGTAGGTGTCGAAGACGTTCCGGTCCATCTTGCGCACGAAGGAGAGGCGCAGGTTGGTCTCCGGCATGATCTCGCTCTCGATCGATGCCGTGACCTCGTCGTAGTAGCGCTTCTTGGAGAAGTCCACCGGGACGCCGCCCTCGACACGGCCGACCGGAAGACCGGTTCCGGACGACTGACTCAGCAAATCGCCGAGTTCGTGCTGGCCGTCGTAGGTGCCGTTCCCGTTGGGGTCGAGGAACTGGAAAACGACCTGCTGGCGTGAGGCGGGATTCGCGGCCACGAAGCCGTCCGGGCCGACGTTGTGGGTGTAGCGGCTGACCGAGGCCTTCACCACCGTGCGGCCCTCACCGGTGAGGTCATAGGTGACGGCGAAGCGGGGATAGAAGTCGGTCCAGGTGAAGATGTCCTTCCGCTGGATGGACACCCCGCTCAGGAAGAACTCGGGATAGTCCGGCGCGAGGTCCGCCCCGTTGTACCACCCGTACTGGTGTGCGACCCGGATTCCCGCGGTGATCGTCAGCCGCGGGTTGATCTGCCAGGTGTCCTGGGCGAAGAAGTGCAGGTTGGCGTCCCGGGTGTCCGATACGGCCGTCGGAGTGTTCACGAAGAGAATCTCGGAGATGCCTGCCGGACGGTCCCGGTACTGGATGGATCCCGAGGCGTTGTTCGAGAAGAAGAGGCGTGAGTCCTCCATGTAGTCCACCCCGAACTTGAGGTCGTGGCTTCCGCCGGCGTCTGGGACGTAGTAGTTCAGGATGCCGACGAACTGTGGCCGCTGCTTGTCGTAGGTGAACGGCCAGACCCCGGCGCCGGTGCGCCGCGAGGTGTCCAAGTCGATCCGGGGCGGATGGGTGTCCGGCTCCACCGCCGGCACCATGGGCCAGGTGACCCCGTAGTGCATGGCCTTCACGTTCGAGAAGGCCCGGTCGCTCCAGACCCGCTGCCACTCGGCCTTGTGGACCCAGGTCCACGAGTCCTGGGCGAGGCGGACGTCGGGCGAGTTCAGGGCGTTGATGCCGCGGTTGGGCCGGTTCTTGAGGCCCCACTGGCTGTAGCCGATCAGTTCGTCCTTCTCGGAGAGTGCGAAGTTCACCTTCGTGTAGTAGTTGCGCAGGATGGCCTCTTCCTTGATGACTTCCGGATCGAGGCCGGAAATCGCCCGGTGGGTCAGGTTGTTGTTGTAGGCGAGGAAGAACCAGGCCTTGTCCCGCAGCAGCGGGCCGCCCACGTCGGCGTGCGCCTCCCAGTAGGTGAGCATGTGGTTCGTGCCCGCGCCCCGGTCCTCGAGTTCGGACGTCAGGTTGTCGCCCACGAAGCTCTCCCCGAGATAGTCGGCGTAGAGCAGCGCGGACAGGTCGTTACCGCCGGTCTTGATGTCCATCACGATGGTGTTCCCGGCCCAGGCGTTCTCCACGTCGGCGCCGGCGTTCGAGATGTTGAACTGGTTGACGGTCAGGCTGTCCATGTAGAAGCCGAAACCGCCGGTGCTGAAGTTGGAGTCCACGCCGTCGATGACGATGCGGTTCTGGTTGCGGAGCCCGAAGGCGTCGAAACCGGACTGCTGGGCCTTGTGGGAGCCCGCCACGTCGAAGCCGCGCATCCGGATGCCCGGGGTGAGCGCCAGCATGGCGTGCGGATCGGTGGAGTTCGGGACCTCCAGAATGGCGGTGTCGTCAAAGGTCCCGCCGAAGCGGCTGGACTTCACGTCCACCACCGGGGACTCGCCGGTGACGGTCACCGTCTCGGCGACCGCGGCCACCGAGAGCGTCTGGTTCACGGTGAACGTCTGTCCCGTGATGACCGTCACGTCCTCGCGGACCACGGTGGCGAACCCGCCCAGCTCGAACGTCATGGTGTAGCTGCCCGCCGGCAGCCCCTGGAATCGGAACGAACCGTCGATGTCGGTGACCGCGATGCGGCTTCCGAGCAGGGCGTCCGATTCGAGGGTGACGGTGACCCCCGGAAGAACGAGCCCCTGTTCGTCCTGGGCGGCGCCGTCGAGCCGCCCGGCGGTGATCTGCGCCGCGAGCGACGCCGGAATCAGGAGCAGTGCGGCGACCGTCAGCGATCGCAGCAGGTGTCGTTTCATGGGCAAGGCCCTCCTTGACGAGAGACGATTTGGCTCGGGCTCTATGAGACAAACCGAACCGAGGTTGAACCGCAAGTCCCGCACCAGGGAAGGACTCCCGGAGAGGCGCCATAACTCATTGAAAAAAGGGCATTCCTGGATGCCTTCACGGGTTTGTCGGGACTTTTATCCAATAACCCGAATTGCGATTCGGCTCACCGTTCGGGATTTCACGGCCTTCGGGCGACGCAAGTCCCCATAATTCGCGGGGTGAAGGACCGCACCGCCCCGCCCGCACTCCGGAGCGGCCTCGGCGTTTCCCCGCGGATCGATCCGGAGATCGAGGTGCGGAACCGGGTGGCTTTCCTGCGGGCGTACCTGGTGGCCAGCGGACAGCGGAGTCTCTGGCTCGCGGTGTCCGGCGGCGTGGATTCGGCGCTCACCGGGCGGCTCGCTTCGCTGACCGTCGCCGCGGCGAATCGGGACGGCGGGGCGTACCGCTTCGTGGCGGTGCGGCTCCCCTACGGAAAGCAGCGCGACGCCGCCGACGCCGAGCGCGTGCTGGAATGGATCGAGCCGTCGGAAGTGGTCAGCGTGAACATCGGCCGCGCAGTCCGGGCCCTCGAAACGTCGCTGCCGAAGGACCATCTGGAGGCGGGTTCCGAAACGGCCCGCGACTACGCGCGGGGGAACACGAAGGCCCGGATGCGGATGGCGGTGCAGTACCACCTCGCGAACCTCGAGGGCGGACTCGTGGTGGGGACGGACCACTCCGCGGAGGCGCTCGTCGGGTTCTTCACCAAGTTCGGCGACGGCGGAGTCGACGTGTGTCCGCTCTTCGGGCTCAGCAAGCGCCAGGTGCGCCGGTTGGCGGCCCATCTCGGCGCGCCGGAAGCGATCGTCGCCAAGTCCCCGACCGCCGACCTGGAGGACCTGCGCCCGGGGCTGCCGGACGAGGAGGCGCTCGGGATCAGCTACCAGGCGATCGACGACTACCTGGAGGGCCTGCCGGTGCCCGCGGACGTCGCGGACCGGATCGACGCGCTCTACCGCGCCACCGAGCACAAGCGCCGAACCCCCGTGGTGCCTCAGGACACCTGGTGGAGGTAGGGGAGGAGGGACCGCCGGTCTTCAGACCGGCACGCGGCCCGCGGGGCCGCAAAGCGCGTAGGACTGATCCGTCCGGGGCGACGGCGGTGTGCAATTCCGCGGTGCTCCGCACCGCGGGTGCCGGTCTGAAGACCGGCGTTCTCTACGCCTGCTGCAGCAGGTAGGTGGCGAGACCCGCCGCCACCACGCGATCGTTGTCCTCCACGACCTCGACGCGGCAGGAGACCAGCGTCCGGCCCTTGCGGACGACCTCGCCGATGGCCAGCAGGTCGCCCTGGACGACTCCCAGAATGTTGACCTTGTACTCCACGAGGCGGATTCCGACCCCGGGCGCGACGGAGGCGGCGGCAAGGTGGCCCGCGGCGACGCAGAGCGTGCCGATGATTCCTCCCTCGAGCGGCCCCGGCTCGGTGTTCCGGGTCTCGCCCGGAAGATGGATCCGCGAGACGCCGTTGTCCGCGTAATCCAGCCGGAGCCCGGTCTGTCCCGCCAGGGGAGCGGTGTCGAGTTCCTTCTGCAGGCGCCGGCGGAGCGACATCCGTTCACGTCCGTAGCCGCTGTCGGCCGGTTCGGACTCGCCCAGCACCACCGGCTCGAACTCGGGGACCGGGTCGGGCCCGCTGGCCGGAGGTTTGGTCTCCACCGCGCCGCGGCGCCGCGCGTGGAAGGACTCGGCGGCTGTCCGCGTCCGCCGCCGGGGACTCTCGGCCTGCGTGGCGGGCGCGGCGGCCTCGGAATCGCTCAAGAGATTCCCTTCCCTCGGCGGGAGTCCCGGACTTCCCCGGCGCCGAAACAGGCAGCGGCGACGCCGTGCAAGACCGGGGAACGAAATGCAGCCGGTAGCCGAAGCCACCCGTCGGTGCCGTATATCACCTAACCGGCCATCTTACCACCCGCATAGCGCGCCGACGCGTAACATTCCCGTTTCCCGTCCGGAAGCAAGTCATGAATCAGAGCACCCGTGAAGCGTTCGACGTCGTCGTGATCGGGAGCGGTCCCGGAGGCTACGTGGCCGCCCTCAAGGCGCAGGCCGCCGGACTCCGGACGGCGATCGTCGAGAAGGACGCGCGCTTCGGCGGGACGTGCCTGCACGTCGGCTGCATTCCCAGCAAGGTCTTCCTCCATACCGCATCGCTCCTCGATGAAATCCGGGAAGCGAAGAAGATGGGAATCGAGGTGGCCGCCCCGAGTCTCGACTGGAACGGACTCAAGCGCCGCAGCCGCCGGGTGATCGCCAAGCTCGCCGGCGGGGTTTCACTGCTCCTGAAGCGGGGCGGCGTGGAGACCTTTCACGGTTTCGGCAGGCTGGCCGGCCCGGGCGCCGTCGAGGTCGTGGCGGCGGATGAGTCCGGGACGACGCGTCTCGAGGCCCGGAACGTCATCGTCGCCACCGGTTCCGAGGCCCGGACGCTGCCCTTCCTGCCGCTCGACGGCGACCGGATCGTGACCAACGCGGAGATGTTCTCCCTCGACGAGCTTCCCGCCCGGCTCGGCGTCATCGGCGCCGGCGCGGTGGGAGCCGAGTTCGCGTCCATGTTCCGCAGCTACGGCTCCGAGGTGGAACTCTTCGAGGTGTTGCCCCGGGTCCTCCCGCTCGAGGACGCCGAGGTCTCCGAGGTCGTGGGCAAGGCGTTCCGGAAGCGCAGGATCCGGGTGCGGACCGACGCCCGGGTGGAGGCCGCCGAGGTCGTGGAGACGGGCGTGCAGGTCCGTTACCGGGCAGGGGAGGAAACTCGGACCGCCGAGTACGACCGGTTGCTGGTGGCGGTCGGGCGGGCGCCGCGGACGACGGACATCGGCCTCGAGACCGTCGGCATCGAACTCGAGCGAGGCGGTTTCATCCCCGTGGACGGGCTGTGCCGCACCGGGGCGCCCGGCGTCTTCGCCATCGGCGACGTGGTCGGGACCGCGCAGCTCGCGCATGTGGCTTCCGCGGAGGCGGACGTGGCGGTGGCCGCCATCGCCGGCCGGGAAGTGCCGCCGCTCCGCCGGGACCGGATGCCGGCGGCCACCTACTGCGTGCCCGAGGTGGGTTCGGTGGGGCTGACCGAGGAAGCGGCCGCCGCCGGCCACGAGCTCCGGGTGGGCCGGTTCCCCTTCGCCGCGAACAGCAAGGCCAACATCCTCGGAGATCCGACCGGCTTCGTGAAGGTGGTGGCCGAGGCGGAGTACGGCGAGGTGCTCGGCGTGCACATCGTCGGTCCCCACGCCACCGACCTGATCGCGGAAGCGGTGGTGGCGCTCGACCACGAAGCGACCCTCGAATCGCTCGCGCGCAGCGTCCACCCCCATCCCACGCTCTCCGAAGCGGTGGCCGAGGCGGCGCTCGCCGCCTCCGGCGCGCCGCTCCACGCTTGACCCCGGCGCCGCCGCTCTGGCGGCTCGATCTCCGCCCGCTCGGCTATCGGGCCGCCTGGGACTTCCAGCGGGATCTGGTCGAGCGCCGCCAGCGCGACGAGATCCCCGATGTCCTCCTGCTCACCGAGCACCCGCCCGTCTACACGCTCGGGAAGAGCGCCCACCGCGAGAACCTGCTGGAGTCGCCCGACGCGCTCGCGGGACGCGGGGCCGAGGTCGTCGAGACGGACCGCGGGGGGGATGTGACGTTTCACGGGCCCGGCCAACTGGTGGCTTACCCGATCGTCCATCTTGGCGGTTGGCGGAAGGATGTCCACGCCTACCTGCGGGCGCTGGAGGCGGCCGCCATCGACACGGCGGCGGGGTTCGGAACGGCGGCCACCCGCCGCGAGGGACTGACCGGCGTGTGGTGCGGCGCCGGAGGATCTCCCCGGAAGCTGGCCTCCATCGGGGTCCGGGTCTCCCGCTGGGTGGCGTCGCACGGACTGGCGTTCAACGTGACCACCGATCTGGGCTGGTTCTCGCACATCGTGGCGTGCGGCATCCGGGATGCGGCGGCAACCTCGCTCGCAGCGGAAACCGGCCACGCCGTGCCGCTGGACGCGGTCGCCGACCGGCTGGCGGATGCGTTCGCGGAGATCCTGGGCCGCCGGCTCGTCCCGGCGCCGGACGACCTGCCAATGGCGCGCGCCAACGCCGGTTCCTGACGGTTCCCAACGTGCCGGTCACCTACTTCGAGGCCATCCGCCGGGCCCTTCGCTCGGAGATGGAACGCGACCCGCGGGTGATCCTTCTCGGCGAGGACATCGGCGTCTACGGGGGGGCGTTCCGCCTGACCGACGGTTTCCTCGACGAATTCGGCCCGGACCGGGTCATGGATACCCCGATCAGCGAGGAGGGGTTCACCGGGATGGCGGTGGGGGCGGCGCTTGCCGGCCTGCGTCCGGTGGTGGAGTTCCAGTTCATGGACTTCATCGCGAGCGCCTTCAACATGGTCACGAACTTCGCCGCCAAGAGCCGCTATCGCGCGGGCGCGGCGGTTCCCCTGGTGCTGCGCGGCCCCTCGGGCGCCGGAGTCCGCGCCGGACCCTTCCACTCGCAGAATCCGGAAGCGCACTTCGCCCACACGCCGGGAATCAAGGTCGCGGCCCCGGCAACGGCGCCGGATGCCGCCGGCCTGCTGCGCGCTGCCATCCGCGACGACGATCCGGTGCTCTTCCTGGAACACAAACGCCTCTACCGGAGCCTGAAGGTCCCGAACGAGGAGTTCGAGAGCGCACCGGAGGTGGTTCCGCTCGGGAAAGCCGCGGTCCGGCGGGCAGGGGATGCGCTCACCATCGCCGCCTACGGGGCCGCCGTGTGGGTCGCGCTCGAAGCCGCGGAGGGACTCGCCCCCGAAGGGGTGGAAGCCGAGGTGATCGACCTGCGCTGCCTGGTCCCGCTCGACCGGGACGCCCTCTTCGATTCCGTCCGCCGCACCAGCCGGCTGCTGGTGCTCCACGAGGACAACCTCACCGGTGGTTTCGGCGGCGAGATCGCGGCGCTCGCGGCGGAGCATCTCTTCGGCGACCTCGACGCCCCGGTGGCGCGGGTCGCGGCGGCAGACACCCCGGTTCCGTACGCCGCCGAACTCGAGGACGCGGTGCTCCCGAACGCCGCCCGGGTGGTGGAGACGGCCCGCCGCCTGGTCCGTTACTGACGGAAAGCCCGCCGGGAAGCACGTACGGCTTGGAACGCCGGTCTCCAGACCGGCACGCGCGGCGCCCCCCCACCGGGAGAACTGGCGCGCCGCGCATGTCGTGACTCCACGCGGGAAGGTGGCTTTCGCCTCGGCGCGGCGGTTACCAGTGGAGGCGACGCGACGGCTTGGAACGCCGGCTTCAGCCGGCACAGCCCGCCGCAGGCGGGTGGCGACGCGAACCTCATCCGTGGAGATGGGCCACCGCCCGGAACATCCGGCAACACGGAGATTGGCCGTTCTGCTGCGCTCCGCGCAGCGGGTGCCGACTGAAGCCGGCGTTCCAGGCCGGCGGCGCCATCACGCCACAATAGAATTCCCCGCTCGTGCCCAGCGACATCATCATGCCCCAGATGGGGGAGAGCATCACCGAGGGGACGATTACCAAGTGGCGGGTCGGCGTTGGCGACACCGTCGAACGGGATGACCCCCTCTTCGACATCGCCACCGACAAGGTCGATACCGAAGTGCCCGCCGCCCTGACCGGGCGGCTCGTGGAGATCCTGGTCCCGGAGGGTGAAACCGTCACGGTGAACACCGTCGTCGGGCGCATCGCGGCGGAAGGAGAGGCCTGGTCCCTTGCCGAAACGGCGGAATCGGACGGCGAGCCGGTCCCCGCCGACGCCGCCGAAACTGATGGCGCTCCGGCCGAGGCCGCTCCCGAGACCCCCGAATCGCCGTCATCGGAAGAGGGGGCGCCCCCGGAGCCGGTCCGGCGCCAGCCCCGCAGCTCACCGCTCGTGCGGCGCATGGCGCGCGAACACGGGGTGGACCTCGCCGACGTCCCCGGGACCGGCGAAGGCGGCCGCGTCAGCAAGCAGGACATGCTCGCGTTCCTAGACCGCCGCGAGCCGGCGGCCGCCGCTCCGGGACCGGAAGCGGCCGAAACGCCGCCGGCTCCCCCCGCAGCGGACACCACGGACGACGTCCCGGGACTCCCCGTCCCGGTGCCGGAACCGCCCCCGACGGCCCCCGTGAGCCTGGACGGCGACCGGAGCGAACCGCTGACCCACATGCGGCGATCGATCGCCGATCATATGGTCCGTTCGCGCCGGACCTCGGCGCACGTCACCACGGTGTTCGAGGTGGACATGTCCCGGGTGGTCGCCGTCCGGGCCGCCAACGGGCCGGCTTTCGAAGAGCGGGCCGGCGTCCGGCTCACCCTGATGCCCTTCTTCGCCCAGGCGGCGATCGACGCGCTCGGGGAGTTCCCGGTCCTGAACGCCTCGCTCGGCGAGGACCACGTCGTGTACCACCGGAGCGTGAACCTCGGCGTCGCCGTCGCCCTGCCCGACGGGCTCATCGTGCCGGTGCTCCGGCGCGCGGACGAGAGGAACTTCATGGGGCTGGCCCGCGGGATCACCGACCTGGCCGCCCGGGCGCGGGCCGGCGCGCTGGCGCCGGAGGAAGTCCAGGGAGGCACCTTCACCATCACGAATCCCGGTCCCTTCGGGGCCCTCTTCGGCACTCCCATCATCGCCCAGCCGCAGGTCGCGATCCTCGGCGTCGGCGGAGTCCACAAGCGGCCGGTGGTGGTGGACGGCGACGCCATCGCGGTGCGGTCCATGGTGTTCCTGGCCCTGTCCTTCGACCACCGGCTCATCGACGGCGCCGTCGCGGATCAGTTCATGGCCAGCGTGAAGTCCCGCCTCGAGAACTGGCCCGAGGGCGACATCAAGCCTTGAGCGCGGTCCCCCTTCCCGTGATCGGCTCGGGAGCGGGTCCCCTCCCCGAGATCGCACCGAGGCCCGCCCGCCGGCCGCGGCCGGACTGGCTCCGCGTGCGGGTACCGTCCGGCCCCACCTGGGGACGGCTTCGGACCCTCCTCCGCGAGAAGAACCTCCACACGGTGTGCGAGGAGGCGCGCTGCCCCAACGTTGCGGAGTGCTGGGGCCAGGGCACGGCCACGTTCATGATCCTGGGTGACATCTGCACTCGGGCCTGCCGGTTCTGCGCGGTGACCACCGGACGCCCGGTGGGCCTCGATCTCGAAGAACCCGAACGGGTGGCCGACGCCGTTGAACTCATGGAGCTCCGCCACGCGGTGATCACTTCGGTGAACCGGGACGACCTCGCGGACGGGGGCGCCGGCATCTTCGCGGAGACCATCCGCGCCGTCAGGCGGCGCTGTCCGGACACCACGGTCGAGGTGCTGATCCCGGACTTCCAGGGGGACTGGGCGGCGCTCGCCATCGTGATGGAGGAGGATCCCGAGATCCTCAACCACAACGTGGAAACGGTGCCGCGGCTCTACAAGGCGGTCCGGCCCGGAGCCCGGTACCAGCGCTCGCTCGATCTGCTCCGGCGCGCCAAGGAGCTGCGGCCCGGGGCGCTGACCAAGACCGGCGTGATGCTCGGGCTCGGGGAGACGGCCGAAGAGCTGGACGCGCTCATGGGAGACCTCGTCCGGAACTCGGTGGACATCCTCACCGCCGGCCAGTACCTGCAGCCCACCCCGGCGCACCTGCCGGTCGAGCGGTTCGTGCCACCGGACGAGTTCCGGGAGGTCGCCGAGCGGGGCAAGGCGATGGGGCTCCGGCATGTGGAGGCGGGGCCGCTGGTACGCAGTTCGTACCACGCGGCGAACCAGATCCCGGACTAGGCAGACGCGCTCTGCGGGTCTGCGGGCCGCGGGCTTTTCGCCTCCCTGCGGACCCCCACCGGGAGAACTGGGACGATGCCGGCCGGAGGCCGGCGCTCCAAGCCGTACGTGCGTCAGTTGACCTGGAGGTGGACGGACAGGAACTCGAGGACTTTCTGGAAGAAGGCGTAGTTCGCTCCCCGGTCGGTCTCCCAGCGGAAGACGGACCGGCCGGTGTCGCCGCGGAAATACAGCTCCACGAGGGGATAGTCGGGGCGGGACCGGAGTTCGGCGAGAAAGTCGCTCTTCGCCGCGAGCGGCGCCTCCGGCACCTCCTCGCCGTGGAAGGAGAGGAGCGGCGCCCGGACGGCCGCTCCCTCCCCGTTCAGCGAGAGGCGCCGGTAGTTCTCGAGATTCCCGCGCACCGGCCCGAGTTCGGCCTCCACGAAAACCCGGCGCTCCGGGTCGAGGGTCCGGTTCAGGGCGCGGGGATCCGCGAACCCCATGGCCTCCACCCCGCAGGCGAAGACGTCGGGGTGGCGGGCGAGGGCGGCGAGGGCGAGGAAGCCGCCGTACTCCACCCCGAAGATGCAGGCCCCTTCCGGAGAAATGCCAGGCAGCTCCCGGGCGGCGCGGGCGAGCGCGACCATGTCCTCGAGATCGGCACCTCCCCAGTCGGCGTCGTTGAGCGCGGCGAACGCGGCCCCGCGCCCGTGCGTTCCCCGCACATTGGGGGCGAGGACCGCGTAACCCTGCGCCGTCAGCAACTGGACGATGGGGTCGAACCCGTTCCGCCAGGCATCTCCCGCCTTCCCCCGCACATGCACGAGCAGTGGCGCCGGCGCGCCCTCCGGTGGCGAGTCCGGCCGGTAGAGGAGGGCACGGACCGTGGCGCCGTCCCTTTCCAGCTCGATCCCCTCCGGCCGCGAGAAGCGGCGGACGTCGATGTCGGCGAAGAGGGTGTCCGTGATCCGCTCGCGTCCCCCGGTGACGGGATAGGACCATACGTCGCGCGGAAAAACGGGCGCCTCGTGCAGAGCGAAGAGCCGTGTGCCGTCCCGGCTCCAGCGGAGCCCGTTCGCCACCCCCGCGCCGGGGGTGACGATCCGGGCCCGGCCCGCCGGGGTCCAGCGGCCGCTCCCGTCGCGCTGGAGCCGCGACCGGTGGATGCGCCGGCTGCCCCGGTCGGCCTCGATCCAGGCGATCTCGAGTTCGCCCGCCGCGCTTCCCGCGGGGCGAAAGCGGGGCTCGGCGAGGTCACGTTCGCCGGCGAGCAGCGGATAGGGCTCGCCGCCGCCGTCCGCGTCACCGAAATAGACCTCGTCGAACCCGCCCTCCGGGCACTCCGGGTCACAGGAAACGCCGCTCGCCCAGGTGAGTCCGCCGCCGTCCGGGGTCCAGTCGGGAACCCCCCGGACCGGACGCCCGCTGCCGGCCGTCAACACCACGGGTTCCCCCCCCTCTCCGAGGGCCAGCACCGCCAGGTCGGGGGGGGGGGGGGGGGGGGGGGGGGGGGGGGGGGGGGGGGGGGGGGGG
>VXNL01000091.1:0-10975 GCA_009840635.1 Acidobacteriota bacterium
TTTTTTTCTTCCACCCACCTCTTTTTGACTCGCTTGTTCCTGCTGGCCCGATGGCCCTGGCCGACCTCCCCCCCCCCGCCCCCGCCGCCGGGGCCGCCCCCCCCCCCCCCCACGTCGTAACCCCGCCCACCCTCACCGCGCGACCCTGAGAACGGCGGTCCAGCTAGCCCGAGTTCTGCCTGAGTGCGGCAGATTCGTTGCCGTCGGGACGCAACTCGCAGCCGATCGCGGTGCAGACGACTGCGGGCTCGCCGGGACACGCGTCGTCGTCGGCGCGAAAGCGGAGGCCGGCCTCCAGGTCTGGCGAGAAACCTGTGGGCCAGGCGAACGTCATGGCGTGCCGGATGCCCCCCGTAATCCTTTCGGTAGTCCAGTCCACCATTACGATCTGGAAACCCGCCCGTCCGGTCTTTCTGGCGCCGTCGTAGGGCCCGAGCCAGTCGAACGCTACGGCTTCGGATCCGGCGGTGAACTCCATCGTGAGTGTCGTCACCGACGCCGTGCCCATGAGCGGCGCGGGAGTGTCATTCAGGCGGGGCTCCTCTGCGCGGACGAGGGTGCCCGTGCAGGGACTCGCCTCCAGATGTGGTGCTGGTGGTGCTGACGGCGGCGGTGCCGGCGGCGGTGACGGTGCTGGCGGCGGCGCGACGGGAGCCGTTTGTGTGCTTCCGGAGCCGTCGCACCCAAGCCTCCCGAGCGAAGCGGTGGCTACGGCGAGGACGAGGAGGGTGCTCCGCAGGGAACGGCGCCCTTCCGACGTCACGACGGGGAGCACGGCAGAGGTGGCCGGCACTGTCGGCCACGGCGGAGGGCGATTTCCACTCCCTCGGTTATGCGTCCCGCCCTCACTGACAGCGGATGCGGCCAAACCGTTTCGTCAAGGTCATACTGCACGACCTCGGGAAGAACCCGGATGCAGTAGTCCCTCGGCGGCGATACCCACAGGGTGTATTCCCCCGGCGGAAGTCCTTCGATCAGGAATTGTCCGTTGAGGCCGCTGAACTGGCCGGTCCCATCGCGTCCCGGGACCCCGGCGTTCGGAAAGGCCCACACATAGGCGTACGCCGCCGGTTCCCCGGGCAGATGGAGGCGACCGGAGATGCTTCCCGTACTCGCCGTCCAACCTGCCGCGGGTCGTAGCAGTGAAGCTCCGGTCTCGTCGTCGAGGGTGATTGGCGAGCCGTCCGTCCGGTAGTAGCCGTAGGACATCACCGGGCTGGCGTACTCCCACAGACCCCGGGGACCCCACCTGGTGCGAAACCGCGTTTCGAAACCGTCAAGTTCATTGGTCGTGGAGGACTCGGGCGTATGGGCCAACCCGAGACAGTGTCCAAGTTCATGGGTGAGCGTGCTCAGGCCAGGGAAGGTCAAGTCCTCGTGTTCACGCGGCGGTCGCGCATAGCGCCCTCCGAGCCATACCGAGCAGCCATGGATCTCCCACCTCCCGCTCGGGTTCCGCCTTGACCACATCCGTATGTATCCGGGCGCACTTGAGTCGGCGTCGATGGCCATGAAATTCCGCCCGGTTTCGCGTGCGGCTTCCTCATCGAAATTCGCGACTCCGGCGAGCCGCCAGGAGATATCCGCGGTGGGGATTTCGGACCAGTAGTCGAGAGCTCGCGCAACGGAGGGCTCCGCTCCTTCCGCAGAGCCGAACCAGGCAGCCCAGTCGGGGTCATCGCCGGCGATATGCCAGACGAGTGTTTCGCCGGAGCCCCACGCGTCCGGCGACCACCGGAGGGCTTCGCCAGCCGGGACGGCTACGGTGTCGCGCCGTCCAGCCGGGGCGAACTGGTATGCGGAGAGGGTGAGCGGGAAACTGAACACCGCAAGAATCGCGATGCACCAGGCGCCATCGTGGCTTTTGGCCGACCCACGGGACTGCATTCTCACGGCACGCGCCTCCCCATCCCGGTAACCGCCCCTAACGGCGGTCATTGGACCAACGGGACACTCTCGCGGATGACCAGGATGGTTGTCACTATCCGTATTGGTAGGCAGCGGTCGGGCGTGTAGGAGACGGTCGCAGGGCTTCACGACCTCCACCCCGGCAAAGTGCCGCTTCGCATCGACTTTTCCACAATTGGCCGCAGGGTGGGACAAAACCGCGCTGGTTTACGTCTGAACATGGTGGAGGACTTCCCCATGAACGAACGAACCACCGATGCGGCGCAGACCGGCGTCCCGTTGCCGGAGCAGCCGGGCCGCTCCTATACTCCGGGAGCGAGTGAACAGGACAGAGCGATGACGAGCACGGAAGCGGGGCGCCTCGCCGGACGCCCGGCAGCTTCCCGCGAGCCGCTCAGCCGCGCGGAACGGCTCCACCTCACGGTGCTGGCCGGGGCGTTCGCCCTGGTGGCGGCGATGTTTGGCGCCGGCGCCATCGCGCTCAACAACCTCAGCGGCCAGATCCTTGGACTCCGCGCGGAGATGCGCCAGGAGATCGGGGGCCTCCGCGCGGAGATGCGCGAAGAGATCGGCCAGCTCTCTGATCGGATGGATCAGCTCTCCGACCGGATGGACCAGTTCTCCGACCGCCTGACGCGCGTCGAAACGCTGGTCGAGACGCATTTGGTTCCGGTTTCGAACGTTCGAGATCCGGTAGGTCCCTGAGCCACGGGCGCGGCCCGGTGGCGGTCTCGGCTGTGTGCGTCACCGGCTGCGGCCGGCGTGCCAAGCCGCTCCGCCATCAGGACAAGCGGCCCAACGCGCTCTGCGGGCCTGCGGCGCGCGTGCCGGTCTGAAAACCGGCGGTCCCAGGCCGTTCCGTTGCTCTGGTGCAGCGGGCAGTGGACCGGCTCGGCCAGGGGGAGGTCCCCGAGCGATCGCGTCCCGGGGGCGGAGTCCCGATGCGGCCCCGCGAGCAGCTACGCGCGCCACGTCCGGGCGCCGGCCTCACCGCCCCGGTGGAAAGTCGGGCGGCATCCATTCCGGCAGGCTGGCGATCGAGTCCCGAGCCGCCTGGGAAGTGGGCACGCCCCAGGCCTCGTAGAACGGACCGAGGTTCCGGCCTACGGTCCGTGAGAAGCGGACGAGCCATTGGTCGCGTTTCTCGTCGTCGGTCCTCGGGCGCTCGGCGTCCGGCAGAGCGAGGTAGGTCGCGAATACCCGCCGGTAGGCGTCCCAGCCGAACGCCTCCTGCATCTGCGCGTACATGATCAGAGCCAGAAAGGGCTCGCGTTTCCACTGGTCGAAGTCGGGGTTGTTGAAGTCGTAGCGGGCCAGCAGCTCCGCATGAGACCTCGAGGAGCCGCGGAAGTGGCCGTTCGCCCGGACCCCCAGCAACCGTTCATAGACAAAGAGGGTGAACAGGTTGACGGTCACCTCGACGGTCCCCTCGAAGGTCCAGTCGTAGTTCTGGTGGTTGTGGCCGACTTCGTGGAAGAAACCCCAGTTGCCCTCACGGAGCAGGTGCCCGGCGTCGACCAGGTTGGCCTGCTGGTCGAGGTGCGCCATCAACGGATAGCCGGCATGCATGTAGCCGTTGGAAATCTGGCGATCGACGACGAACCGTTGCGGGATCGACGGCGTCCGTGGATCCCAGGCCGCCAGCTCCCGGGTCAGATCGACCACCCGGTCCCACGCATTCGCCACCGCAGTGGGATCGTCGAGCCTTCGCACTTCGCGCGAATCGGTCGTGACGATCATGTTGCGGCCGGCAATCTCGGCCCAGGGCGCCGGGGCGTGTCGAATCTCGTTGCGCCAGACGGCGAGATCCGTCTCCCCCAGCACGAACAGGGGCGCGGCCACGGCGCCGTCGATCCGGACATCGATGCGGCCCAGTCCGGCGCGCTCGGGGACCTCGATATAGATCAGGCCGCCGAACGCGTTGGCCACCGGCGTGGTTGCCGCGGAGACGGGAAAGCTACGGGTGATCTCAGGCATCCGGGTCCAATCGGACCGCAGCCAGATGCCGTCGGTGTGGGCCCCGACGCGCACCTGGAAGCCGCCCACCGCAGCCGCCGACGCCGGCATCGTGACGGTCACGACCTCGCCGGGAGCGGCGTAGAGGCCGGTGGAATGCCAGCGCGGCGTACCCGTGTCAACGGCTACGGTGCGGCTGACCCGTGGGGCCCCGGCCGGGACCGAGCCGGGGAAGTCCGCCGCCGCCGGGTGCGCCCGCACCTCCGCGGCCGGCGTGTGGCGCTGTCCGAGAACGTACACAGCGGCCCCGAGTTGTTCGGCGCCATCGACCCTGCCGACCGGTCGGGCAGCCGTGGGCCAGCGGCCCTGGCGACCGACGCGGTCGGCCAGTGTGTCCAGGCTGGCCGCAAGCGACGTGTCGTCCGGAGGCATGCACGCGGCGGTGAGGATCACGGTTGCGAAGGACTGGCCCAGCTCGGGGTCGCTCAGCAGGTCAAAGTCGCCCTCCAGGTTCGCCGCGACCACGTCCAGGGCCTCCCGGGCGTGCGTTACCCCGGGGGGTGGCCCGGTTGCGGAGAAACCGCTCCGGGATGTGGGGACCAGCACCCCGTAGGCCCACTGGATTCCGACCGGCTCCAGGAGGCGGTTCCCGGCGTAGCCACCGACCAGGTTCTGGTACGGATTCAGGTAGTCCCAGGCCCACGGGGTGGCCGAGGCAACGAGACCGCCGCCGCCGCGCACAAACGCCCGCAGCGCTTCGATTTCCCGCTCGCCCTGATTCCACATGACGACGGCTACGACATCCACCGTTGCGAGCGATTGTGGCGTGAGGGTTGTTTCAACGGCCGCAAGACCGTTGCGCACGAGCCAGTTGCGCAGCTCGGGCGCACCCGCGGTCCCGATCCGGGGATTCGCCTGACCAGACTCTCCCGCGACCCAGTAAAACGCGTTCGTCATCAAGCGTCCCGTGCCTCCGGTCTCGAGGGTTGCGCGGCGGAAATAACCGTCGTGACCGAAGACGGCGACCCGTCCCGACTCCCACCGGCCGGCGGCGACGACCGGAGCCGACACGGAAGGCGCGTCGTGGAAGGCGCCGACGACGACAGAGAAGGCGTCGGGGCCATAGACGCACAGGCGGCCGGGAATCCCCGGAGCGGCGATCTCGGAAACCTCGTCGAGCAGGAATTGGACGACGTCCAATCCAGACGGCGGAGCCGACGGCGGCGGAACCGGGGGCGGCGCCGGAGTGGGAGCTGGCGCGGGGGCTGGCGCGGGCGCGGACGCCGTTGACGGGCCGCCCCCGCATCCGGCGTGCAGGCTCAGCGCGGCGGCGAAGACAGCACCGGCAGCGAGAACGCGAGTCTCGGGACGGTGTGACATCGGCGCGCTCCTACTAGAACTGGCAGGAATCGCAATGAATGGTACGTGCGTTGAGGGCGGTGTGGGGTTACGACATGCGCGGTGCCGAGCATCGCGCGTGCCGGTCTGGAGACCGGCGTTCCAAGCCGTTGCGCGATCAGGACGTTACGGCCCTGCGCGCTTTGAGGGCCTGCGGCCCGCCTGCCGGCTGAAGCCGGCGCTCCAGGCCGTTGCGCTGCTCTAGTGCAGCGGGCAGTGGACCAGTTCGTCCAGGGGGAGGTCCTTGAGCGTTCGCCTCCCGGAGGCGGAGTCCGTGGTCAGGACGCTTGAGGAAGACGCCTTCCGGGGGTCCGGGGTATAGGGAACACCGCGTCCCAGCTCCCAGGCGAGCTGGGCGTGAAACTGCTCCGTCTCGCTGAACACCGCGGGAATCTCGGTCAGGATGGGGGACATGATGAAGTCGCCCAGGTTCAGCACGTGGAAGAAGCCGAGGACGTGCCCGACCTCGTGCATCGTGACGGCGAAGAGATCGCAACTGTCCGAGCCTTCCACGTTGACGACCATCAGGCCTTCCGTCTGACCCACGTTGGCGCCGCCACACGTGGTGCGTCCACCGAGGATTTCGCTCCCCACGGGGACCACGTCAACCCATCCGTACTCATCCCGTATGCCTCTTCCGCTCGTGATCTGGCCGGTGAACGTCTCTCCGGTGATCTGTTCGACGGAATCGCGGATCGCATCGCCGATCGTTCTTGTGTCGGACGAAGTGAATCGCCACTCCCTGAACGAACTCACCACATGGAAGTTGGGCTGGAACGGAAGGACGGCCGTGATCCGGTCCTCGACGTTCCTCTCTCCCCAGAAGTTCCGGCAGGACTCGTCGGTGAACCCGTTGGGGCAGTCGAAGGCGTCGAAGACCAGTTCCCGCCACAGGGCCTGATCGAACGGGTCCTCCACGATGACGTCGAGCGAGTCCGTAGCGGTGACGTAGCCGGTATGGGAAGCCGTGACGGTGATCTCCGCCTCTCCGGCCTCGACTCCGGTCACGGATCCCTGGAACACGCCGGCTCGCAGCGCCTCGCCCGAAACCTCGACGGCCTCCGAGTTGGCGGAGATGCTGTAGGTGGCGTCCACGGCCGCGGTGAGGGTTGCCGTGAAGGTCGCCGTCTCCGCCACCTCAACGGTGATCTCGCCGGGGAGGTCGCTCCAGCCGAGCGGCTGGGGCGGGGGAGGGGCCGGAGGAGCGGAGGGTGTGCCGCCGTCGCCCCCGCATCCGGCGTGCAGCAGGCTCAGCGCGGCGGCGAAGACGACGCCGGCAGCGAGGACGCGGATCCTCCTCACGGGGCGGTGGGACATCGGCTCGCTCCTTTCGGAACCGGCAGGAATCACAGGGAATGGTACGCGCGCAAATTACAGGTGGTGCCGCCGAAGCGGCCGTCGGCAGTGCCGACATTCCCGTCGGCGGTGGCCGTCACTAGGGTGCGGAATTCGGATTCGGCAGCACCAGCATTCGACCGTCCGTGGCCCGGAAGAAGTACTCGGCGACGGCGGCCGAGATGCTCCGCGCTTTGTGGAGCAGAGCCGGCCGGGGCGCTGTGCCGTTGTGCAGCAGGTAGACCCCCAGCCGGAACTCCGTGCGGGACTCGTCCGCTCCGGGGATCCGCGGCCCCAGCGCATCGACTATGTCCTCGATGCGTACGGGCACCTTCGTCGCCCTGATCCTTCCCTCGGGGACCGTTCCCTCCGCGACGCGCAGGACGAACGTGACGGAAATCGCTGCCTGACGCCCTACTGAGGTTGGTAGAGGTGCGGCGGGATCACTCCGGGATCGTCACCCGGGAGATGTCGGGATCCATCGCGGTCCGTCCGCCGATCACGACCTCAATTCCCGAGGCGTGAACTCTGGCCGCACTGTTCGCGCACGGTGGCGTTCCGGGATTCCTGAGGTCCTCCGAATCACGAGTCAGGATTCCGGCAGTGACCCTGCGCCAAACGCCTTCGTTGGTCCGCACCCTGGCTCTTCGAAACGCCGCCCTCCGGACCTCTTGCGCAAGACAGGTCGGCGCCGTGCGCCGGAAGTCCTCCACGAACGTCGCGGCGCCTGCCCTCCGCAGCGGCCGGGAACCCCCAAGCACCCCCAGGAAGCGGCGTTCCCCGGTCGCCAGCTCGGTGACGTGGCCCGTGATCGCAACCCCTCCACCCAGAGCCTCCCAGGTAACTTCGAACCGGTAGGTCTCCCCCACGCTCCAGGGATAGTTGAACTCGCATTTCTGTCCCGTCCCCTCACCGCCGAAGGAGCTGCAGATCGCCCCTTCCCCGCGCTGGATCACCCGGGCGTCACCTGTCCCCTCGACAGCGTCCCACATCGAGAACTGAAGCTGCCGGTCGTAGCGAGATCCGGCCCGTTGCAGGCCCATGTAGAACCCGTAGTTGAACTCACCGGGCAGCGGTTCGGCGTTGACGTTGATGGCCGCGTAGTAGGTCTGGCGCGGTTCGGTGAGGGGCGTCACGTCGATCGAATAGCCGGTGGGATCATCAGGGTCCTCCCACCAGAGGGTGACGTAGCCCCACGGAGGCCGCTCGGAGGCAACACTGCGGGTGGCCAACTCGGTCGTCAGCGCTGAAGTTCCCTCTCCGACGGTCAGCGTCAGGACGCCGTCTCCCGGAGAGCCCGCGATCCAGGTTGCGGAGATCCGGCCGTCGGCGTCCGTCAGGCCCGCCGGGGGATACACCCAGCCGGCGTTCTCGTCGGCCTCCCAGCGATAGGCCGCGCCCGCGACCGGGAGCTCTTCGGTATCGAGCACCGCGACGCTGATCGGGCCTTCGGCCCACTTTCCCGCCTCGACCGGACCGAAGGGGGTGGCCGAAGGGACGACGGTTGCCGGCGCCCCCGGCGGTGCCGGAGTCGCCACACCAGTGACCTGGGAGGACCAGGCGCTCGCGATCCGGTCATCGCCACTCCCCGACGCGGATCGCACTCGGAGGTAGGCCCTCGCGCCGGAGGCGAGACCCTCACGGCGGTAAGACAACTCCTCGCTCGTCCGCGCGACGATCTCGTCCTCGTCCGTGAACGCCTCGTCCAGGCTGAACTGCACGTCGTAGCCGCCCGCGCCGTCGACCGCGGCCCAAGTCCACTCGATGAAATCCTCACCGCTGCCGGAAACTCGCAGTCCGCTCGGAACGCCGGGCGGCTCAGGTGGAGCAGGAGCCGGCGGCGGTGTTGGGTCCGGGGTGGTCGGCGGCGGGATGGGCGTCCCGTCCGTGCCTCCGCCGCACCCGGCAAGGAGGCCCGGCAGCAGGGAGAGGGCGACGATTCGGATCCTGTTCGGCAAGGCGCATCGGGCCGTGCGGCCTTGCTGCCGTCAGGCTGTTTGGCAGCCGAACGAACATGCCGGGAACCGCCGCCTGACGCCCTACCGACGTTGGTAGTTCTGGAGGAAAAAGACTGGTAGCGGGATCCGTGATCGAGGGCTCGCCGCCCGTTTGCTGCTGATCACCGGTCACCGGGACCACCGACCGACCCCACCAGGTCGGCGCCGCGCGATGCCTAGCTGTGTTGGTAGGGACATGTGTCCGCACGGTGGTTACGGTGCAAGCGGGGTGTCGATTCCTTTGCCGTTTCCATCGTCCGGGGACTCCAGGACGAGTTCGGGCGAAGCGCGGTCACCGGATGGGTGCTGACGCAGTGAGAAAGAGAGTGGCGCGGCTCATCGGGTTTGCGGTGTTCGGTTTCGGTCTCGCGACCTGCGGGGGAGATTCGCCAACGGCTCCGGCCCCTACGCCACCGCCGCCGGTACCGTCGCCGCCCGCGCAACCGCAGCCACCCCCGGCTCCTCCCGCGCCGACCGGTCTTCATGTATCGGCTACGACCCCGGATTCGATCACCTGGACGTGGACCGCGGTTGAAGGCGCGACGGCCTACATGGTGCAGGTCAGCGTCGACGAGGTGTTCGACGACACGGATGCCGTCGTGACGACAACGGAGGTTTCCTACACCGTGACGGGACTGTCACCGGAGAGCGGACGGCGCCTGCGAGTGAGGGCCGTCGCGGGGACGGCTGAGGCGCCGGTGGAGAGCGCCTGGTCCAGCCCTGTCGCCGGGATGTCGGCAATGCCGCCGCCTCCTCCCGTACCGACCGGTCTTCATGTATCGGCCACGACGCCGGACTCGATCACCTGGACGTGGACCGCGGTTGAGGGGGCGACGGCCTACGAGGTGCAGCTCAGCAGCGATGAGGTGTTCGACGACACGGACGCCGTCGTGACGACAACGGAGGTTTCCTACACCGTGAGGGGACTGTCACCGGAGAGCGGACGGCACCTGCGAGTGAGGGCCGTCGCCGGGACGGCTGAGGCGCCGGTGGCGAGCGCCTGGTCGAGCCACGTGACCGGGATGTCGGCGAGACCGCCTCCCACACCAACGACGCGGGCGCCGTCTCTCGGCCTGACCGTGCACGACGTGCCCACCGAGGAAAATCGTTCCGTTGATCTCCAGGATCCGGAAGAACTGACACTTTGGCCGGGCGACTGGCTGCGGGCGACAACCCGTTCCCCACGCGGGAATCGGGTAGTGGCCGACTGGACGGTCTCGAATCCGGAAGTCGCCAGGGTCAGGACCGGCGTCAATCCCGATGGGTGGTCACTGCGCCACGCTAGCGACGTCTCCATCGAGGCCCTGGCTCCCGGCGAGGCGACGTTCACGGCGAGCCGTGGTGGTGCCCTTTTTTCCCTGGACCTCACGGTCATGGATTCGCCCTTCGTCATCGAGCGCTCGACGAGCGATCGGCCCGACGACGTGGCCGGCCCGCAGATTCACGCGGTCTATGCAGTGGCGAGCGACGGTGAGGATGTCCATCTGGATCGTCAGGGACGGATTGGTTGGTCGCTGCGCGCCACCGTGGATTGGCTCACCGAGAAGCTCGGACGACGGCTCCGCGTGGACACCTACGGCGGGGAAGTGGACGTGACGTTCCTTCGGCTCCGGGAGACGGAAATAGAGATGGACGGTCGGAATGTGGGCGCACTGGCCGACGCCATTCGCAGGCAGCCGTGGTTCTCGAGCGAGAAGACGTACGCCGTCTACTACCGGGGCGCCACCGACAATGCGGGAGGCATTGCCTCTCCGAGGCGCGGGCTCGCCACGATCTTCTTCGATAGCCGGCGTCTCGATCGGCCGTACTACTTCGTGACCCGAGAGCCGGGGTTCTTTGGCGCCCTTGAGAACTCGATGGCCCACGAGCTCTTCCATGTCATGGGGGCCGTCAATGCGTCCTGCGCCACCAACCCGAACGTGGACGGGGCCCATGTCGCCGACTACGACTACGACCTGATGGCCGGTCTGATCGCAGGCCGCGCCCGTCGCAGAGGCCGGGTGCTGTCGGAGATCGACGTCAATAACGACGACTACTACCTGCACGACATCCCCGGCTGCCCGGACACGGCGGACAGCCCGCTCTGGATCGACCCTCCTGACCGGCTGATCGCCGAGGCGCTGCGGCCGCGAGTGAGCATTCACCCTTCGGCCTTCCTGCCCGTTGTCTGCGACCGTCACTGAGTAGGCACGTATCCGTCGGGGCACGATCCACCCAGCGTCACGGCGGACAGGATGACGCGCTGGCCCGCAAGCCGGCTCGGTATATCGACCGGACCTCCTCCGTTATCGACCGGACCTCCCGGCGCCGACCCTGGACATCGACCGGACCCTCCTCGCTATCGACCGGACCCTCCGCCAGCCGACCCTGGATATGGACCG
>VXNL01000091.1:11075-17317 GCA_009840635.1 Acidobacteriota bacterium
GGACCCTCCTCGCTATCGACCGGACCCTCCGCCAGCCGACCCTGGATATGGACCGCACCTCCTCCGTTATCGACCGGATCCTCGGCCAACCGGCCCTCGCTATCGACCGGACCTCCTCCGTTATCGACCGGATCCCCTGTCGCTGATCCCGGAGTTCGACCGGACCCCCTGTTGCCGACCCCGGAGTTCGACCGGACCCCGCGCCGCCGACCCACGTCATCGATCGGACCCCCCTCCGACGACTGGCGTTATTGATCGGAGCTGCCCCCGCCGGCTCGTGGCCTCGCGTTGTGATTCGTCGTGGGGAACGCCGGCCTGGTGTGTGGTGACGGTAGTGCGCCTCGGTCAGGCGCTCGGGCGCGGCGGCGGCGGTCAGTTCCTTCACGCAGTCTTCCGTACCCAGGCGCCGCCCGCGCAGCTCGTTGACGGTGCGACGCATCGCGTCCAGGTTCAGCCTTGCGCCCTGGAGCGGCAGGTTGGCGATCAGGGCCCACTTGAAAGGCCGGTGCCAGCGGTCGGCTTCCCGGGCGGTCGCGCCGGCCGCCCGCAGGAGTTCCCGCGCCAGCGCGGCGGCGCCGGCGCCCCCGTAGCCCCATTCGTACCCGGCGGGCGCGGCGTCGGTTCGCGGTCGGCGCAGGCCCGTCGCGTGCGCGCGGCCGGCCGTGTCGCGGTAGAGCGTGACGCGCCTGTCGGTCACCGGTCCGCTCACGGAATCGGGGTGCGGCGGACGGTCTCCACGGGACCGGACGCGGCGTCCGAGGGGACCGGAGTCCGCGTCGGTGCTGATGGCGGCGTGGTGGGCGTCCGGTCCGAGCCTCCGCCGCACCCGGCGAGGAGGCCCACCGGCAAGGAGAGGGCGAAGGTTCCGATCCTGTTCGGCAAGGCGCAGCGGGCCTTGCGGCCGTCGGGCCGCGTTGGCAGCAGCACGAACATGCCGGGAATTGCCGCCTGGCGCCCTACCGACGTTGGTAGAAACGGCCTGGAACGCCGGGTTCCCGACCGGCACGAGCGGTGCTGCGCACGGCGTACGTCGTAACCCCACCCACCCCCGGATGGCGCCGCCGGCTTGGAACGCCGGCTTCAGCCGGCACAGCGGCCCGCAGGTCCACTTGACTTCCTTGTAAGTCATTGATTCTATATCCAGTTAAACGCGTCTTCGTATCCGGCTATCACTCTGCCTACCACGTCTGTGAATTCGTGGCGCAACAGTAACCACCCGGGCATTTCCGGGCAGGCGGGGGAAGCGTTCGGGTGTGGGGTGTACGAGGGCTGCAGGTATAGCGAGCGGGTAGAATCGGAATCTGGACCACCGGCGTGGGCGAACGTTACATGCGCGGGTGGTGTCACAGTGGAGATACGGGTCCGATTCCCACCTCCGTCCCTTGCTTGCTCTCAGGAGGCACCGTGCCGAGAATCAGCCCGCTCGCGATGGTGGCCAGCTTTGCGATTTTGGTGGCCTGCGCCGATTCGCCGACGACACCCACTCCCTCTCCGGTGCCGGCACCCGAGCCTCCACCCGTCCCGGCTCCCCCTCCGGCGCCCGAACCGGAGCCCGAACCGGAGGTCGTGATAGCGACCGTTGAATGGCCAAGGCCCTGCTTCGAGTACCCAGAGAGTCCGTGTCCGTCGCCGCCGGAGCCTTGGTCGGTGTCCAGCCACGATGAGAGCGTGCCACTCTGCGAGTCGATGTGGATCGAGCACTACAACGGAGCGATTTCTGACTACACGCCGCAAGTGGCCGTGAGCAAGGACGTGTCGCTTCCCGTCCTAGTCGAATCGCAGACCGCATCGGTCGTTTTGTGGTTCCACCTGCCTTTCCAGGGGCACGACCCGCTCACCGGAGCGCCGACAAACGAACGACCCTCGGATTCGCCGGAAGGGTTCCAACATACGGAAGATGGATGGGTGCGTGTCCCCGCGACCACGATTGGCGAACGCCGGGCCTGGCCGAACGACACTCGCCAGTTCGTCGCGAACGTGTTCGATGGTGACTATGGCTTTCCCGAGTACTGGCCGGATCAATGGGGTCGCCCGGAGTTCATGTACTCGGTTCCGCCGAAGGTGCCGCTGGCGGTGGAAATGCGACGGTCGCTGGACGGCCCTCGGCTCGACGCGGAGCTACTCTGTGCAGGATCACAATTCACGAGGAGATACTGCAAGGCGATAGGGGGCTCCGCCGCAGGGTGTGACGGCTGAACCGATCGGTCGGATCGGTTCGTCCCCGCCCTTCTGTCGCGGCATGGTTTCCATGACGATCATCCGCCGGGACTTTCTCCAGCGGGAGGCGTTCCACCTCCCCCGCTGGTCGGCCACACGGAGCCAATTCCACGACAAGCAGGGCACCCTCATCGGGCCGACTCTGGGTTCAAAGCCGACCACCAGATATCAGCGCGAGCCCGTACGTTCACGTTTGCGGGTGAGCGGGCCATTCGCCTCTCTCCAGGGCTTTCGTTTCGGAGCGGATCGCGGCGACCGTAGGTCGTCGAAGGAACCGGGATGCCTACTGCTCGATGGCCTGACGGTCAGCATCTGGATCTTGTCCCCCACCCAACTGGCCCAACCGGCCCCACGCCTGCCGGAAAAAAGCGGTACCTCCCGCTCCACCCGCGACCACAGCCGCTGGCCAACAGTCGATCTCGGCCAACCAGATGACAACTACGCCATAGGGTAGTGGGGACAGAAACTTCAGCCAGATGCTGAGCTTATGGAGGTTGGCTTCTCGCCGCTTCATGCGCGGCTACTCGGACTTCCAGACACTCTTGGGAATGATCCGATCTAGGAGACGATAGACCGCGTCCCTCTTGGTTGGCGACTGACGAAGCTGGAAGGGAAACGACAGAGTCTCCACGAACGCGTCAAAGGCCAAGTGGGGGAGGCGGCGACGGCCCACATCCAACTCAGGATGGGCGTCGTTCTTCGCCCCTAGGATTCGCATCTGCCAGAACGGAAAGTCTCGATCCATTCGCTCCGGGGTCTCGACAGGAGGGAGGCCTTGCGATGGCCATACCAGCCCGAACTCAATAGGACGAGTACGTACTTGCGAGTTCATCTGCGTCTATTGCAATTGTGGGCCAACTAACACTTTCTTGGCCACAAGCCGCTCCTCCCCCCTCTCGTCTGTCGAGGTGATCTGAACGTCATATTTGACACCGGGCTTTAGGCCGGCGAATGAGCAGGTGTTCAAAGGCGTTGCGAATCCGAGGCTCCAATCCTCCCGTCCCTGCTCACGGATGCGTACGATTGATGTGGCAGTGGGCTTCCAACGGGCCTCGATGACTCTGCCTCTTCGGTCGGGAAGGGACACTTGAACGGTCTCCCCTGTCCACTCAATTCTGGGTCCCTCACCTGGCCCGAAGCTCTCCGGTGGTGAGTGGTTCGTCATCCGTGAGTAGTTCAAGCCTAGCTTGGGAGCCAGAACGTCCGCCAGGATGCGGTCCACCATTTCAAGGGACCTAAACGGCATCAACACGGTCGCGAAGAAGGCTGTGTCTGGATATGCGTACTGAACGTGACTCTCCCGGAGCAATCCTGCTGATTGCCAGTAGTTCAGTTTCTGGCGAAAAGGAGTTGAACCCGATCCCGGACCCAAGTCCGGGAACCGAGAGCTATCCCCCTCTTGGAACTCGAACTCGTGGGTGTTGACCTTGGCATAGGTCATGTCCAGATCCTTACGCGCCTGATCGGGAAGTGCGTCGTAAAGCTGATCTAAGCCCGCTCCTTCCCTCGGAGGCGGCGTTGAGTGTTCGCTCGATACGACGTCACTTAGGAGCCGGAACGCATGCTCGTACGCATAACCGAGACTTGTCGAGGCGATACAGCACGAAGAGACAAGCCTGGCAGAGGCTGCTGGAGCCAACCGCTGCATTCTCCGAGCCAATTCGTTTGACGGTAGGAGCCGACCGGCCGAATCCGTGCCCGGTGAATCTTGCGTGCGCAGTTCTCGAAACACCGGGTCGTCCAGCGCGTCTGCAGCCACCAAAAGAAACGACTGCACCATGGAGAAACGCCGCAGTTGGAGTGGACTAACAGCCATGCCCCTGTCTGACTTGCCTCGCGGCCGCTACGTCCATGGTTTCCCGCTGCGCGGTGGTTGGTAGGGCTGCCACGTCGTGCGAGAAGGGATTCGTTGGGATGAAAGGGAAGGCGATACCGGCATATTAGAAGACCGTCAACTGGAATTGCCACCTGACGCTCGGATCAGAGGTCCGCCGCTCCAGCCCGGAAGGCGGCGCCCGCTGGGCTCCCTCAGCGGCTCGGCGTCTGATCCTGATCCCGCGCAGGGGCCTGCCGGCGCATCACGTCCACAACTCGCGCAACATCTCGGCGAGCGTCTCGTAGTCCTGGGCCAAGCCGGTCACAAGACCTTCGAGCTGCTTGAACTGTCGCCGCAAGGTTGCGCTCTCCCCGTTCTGCTGCTCGATTCGCCGCCGCAAGGTTTCGCTCTCGGCGTCCTGCCGCTCGATTCGCTGCGTCAAGGCTTCGATCTGTTCGCCTTGCCGCCTCTGCTCCTGCTCGTAATGCGCGCACAACCGCTCCAAGGCGGCCATGGAGTGCCCCTGTAGCTCGCTCATACAGCTCCCTCAGTCGTTCGACAGCTTCAATGCAGGCCGCCCGTCCACGGTCCAGGGCGGATTGGCCACCGTCCCGTGGGGCAGCACCACGAACCGATCCCCGGCGATCTCCACGAGGGTCACCCCCCAGGTCGTCTCCTCGATCCCGGCCAGGGTCCCGCGCGCCTCCTCGATCTGGAAGTCGAGCGCCGCCCGGGTCTCGATCCGGCTCTGGATCCCCGCCGACAGCCACCGCGTCAGCGCCCAGCTCCCGAGGCTGATCCCGAGGAACAGGCTCAGGCCGACCACCAGAGGCCGCAGCCAGGTCTTGAGAAGCAGCGCGTTCGTCCGTGCGGTCGCCGCCTCCGTATCGAGCTCGATGGTAAGCAGCGCGCCGTTCGCGACGGCGCGCAAGTTCTCGCCAAGCTGCCTCAGCTCGCTCGCCGCCGTCTCCTCGATCTGACGGCGGTCGGCCTCCAGCCGGCTCCGCAGCCGGGCGGTCCAGTCGTTCGGGTTCGAAGTCATGCTGGTACAGCACTCCTTTCAGCCGTAGCCGCTTTCCGCTGTCCGGATCGCGAACGGTCACGTAGTCCTTGCCCTGGCGGGGCACCTCGAGACCGGTTTCCTCCAGGGCGGCGACCACGTCGGCGCGGTTCTTCACCCCGCCGTTCTCGATCCGCTGCAGGAGGTAGTCGCGGATCAGTTCGCGCGGGCCGGGTTCCACTTCGAGGCCGGCCCGGAGCCTCGCCGCCTCGATGTAGGCGCGATGGCCCGGCTGCTGCGCCTTGGCCCGCGCCGGGTCGTCGGGGCGGCTCCAGCCGTGCTGGTGGTTGAAGGCGTCGCGCAGCGGGCCGAAGACCTTCTGCCAGCCGGGGGGCGCGATGTTCAGGCTGCGGCCCGTCTCAAGGTCGCAGCGTGCGGCGAGGACGTGCACGTGCACGCCGTCGCCGTCCTCGCGGTGCAGGACGGCCGTCCAGGCATAGCGGTCTGGCTCCAGCCCCGCCCAGGCCGTCTTCTCGAACTCGTCGAGGACGGCCCCGATCTGCTCGTCGGTCGGCTGGTCCTCCGGCGCCCACGCGATCACCCCCGAGGTGTACCCGCGGCCGAACGACAGCGAGTCGGCGACGGCGGCCACGTGGTCGGGGTCCCCCCGCAGGACCTCGACGCCCGGGCGCCCCCGCCCCGCGGCGTCGAGTTCGCCGACGAGATAGTCGGCGGCAGCCCGCGCCGAGCCCTTGCCGTGACGGTTGAACCTAACGTGCATCACGGCCCTCCCCGCCCGGCAGGGCGAGGGCGCGCAGCGACCGGTCGATGGCCATCAGCCGGTCGGTCACCCGGACCGCCTCCATGACGGAGGCGTGGGTGTTCGCCCATCGTGCGAGCTGGTTGAGGTTGTTGCCGATGCGCGCGATCTGCCGGCTCCGCTCCCGCTCCACGGCCATGGCCGGCGCGGTCCAGGTCTGGGTCCGGGCCATCGCCTGCCGGAGCAGTGCGGAGAGCGGCAGGCCGGCCGCGGCCGCCTTGGCCTTCCAGGCGGCGCGCTCGGCCGGCGACACGCGAAGGTGGACCTCCGCCGAGCGGCGCTCAGCCATGAGCGCACCGGCCAGGGGGTTCGGGGGACGGCGTCCCCCGGCCCCCGGGGGGGGGGGGGGGGGGGGCGGCGGGGGGGGGGGGGGGGGGGGGGGGGGGGGG
>VXNL01000057.1 GCA_009840635.1 Acidobacteriota bacterium
TGGTCCAGTCCGCGGCGTAGTCCTCGGTCACCTCGGCGTGCCGGGCGTGGTTCACGAGCCGCTTCGTGAGCGAGCGCGGCAGCATGAGCTCGCGCTCCGCGACGCTGATAAAGGCGTTCCGGAGCCCGTGGAACCAGAACTTCGTTCCCGCCGCCCGGGAAATCCGCGGGTACAGATGCTGCAGCTCCTCCGCGTGGCCGGAGGCGCTGGTCGGCGACGGAAAGACCCAGCCGCTCGCCCGGGCCCTGACGTCGTCTCCAGGGTTCCCGCCCAGTCGATCCGCCCGCCGGCGCTCGAGGACTTCAGCGAGTTGCCGGGTGACCGGCAGGAGCAGCGGTTTCCCGGTCTTGGTCTCGTCGACCCGCAGGAGGCGCCGCGAGAGGCTCACCCGGTCCCAGCGCAGCCCGAACACCTCGCTGACGCGGAGGCCCGTGTAGAGCCCGCACCAGAAGATGTCGCGCGTCGCCGGCACGATGACCTCCGCCTCGATGCCCCGGCGCCACCGCGGCAGCACCTCGGACGGCGCGGAGATGCGCCGCCGGACGACGCGGTGGTAGCGGCCGCCTCCGGCGAGCCATAGCTCGACGGGATTGCGCAGGCCCTCGAAGTCCACGCAGGGCCGGCGGTACACCGAGCGCAGCAGCGACATCGCGTGGTTGCCGACGGTCCGGCCGCGGCCCCTCGAGACCAGGTGGAAGCGCGCCTCCACCTCCCGGCGCACGATGTTGTCGAGCGACCGCGCCAGCCAGTCGGCGAAGCAGTTGCGCATGAGGGCGCGGTAGAACCTCGCGGTCTGCTCCTTGCGGTCCGGGTTGGCCGTCAGATACTCCTCGAAGGCCTCCTCGAGCGTCGGGAGCCGGTGGTTGACCGTCCGCGTCGCAACCGCGGGACGGGACCACGAGCCGCAGCCCGGTCCGTCAATGTCGGCGCTTGATTCCGGGCAGTGTTCAAGCTATCTTACTTTCGTCTTACAAGCGTTCCGGAGGCCCGCGATGTCCGTGTTCCACCCGCCCACCACCACCCTTTCGACCAAGGGTCAGGTCATCCTGCCGAAACCGATTCGGGATGCGCTCGGTTGGGACGCCGGGGCGCGGCTGGCCGTTGAACGCACCTCCGAAGGGGTGCTCCTGAAACCCGTGTCGGGCTTCCCGGAGACGGACCCGGAGGAAGTCTTCGGATGCCTCCGGTTCGATGGCGCGCCAAAGTCCCTGGCGGAGATGGAAGCAGGGGTCATGGCGGAAGCCAGGCGGCGCCATGCGGGCGGTTGATACCAACGTTGTCGTCCGGTATCTGACGGGCGATCAGCCGGAGCAGGCTGCGCGCGCGAGGGATGTGTTCAGAGCCCGGCAGGTTTTCGTCAGCACAACCGTCCTCCTCGAAAGCGACTGGGTCCTGCGCAGCGTCTACGGTTTCACCGCACCGGAGGTCGCGGCGGCCCTACGCGCGCTGGCGGGCCTCCCGGGGGTAGCCGTGGAGAATCCCGTCCTGCTTGGCCAAGCGCTGGACCGGACCGGGCGAGGGATGGATTTCGCCGACGCGCTGCACCTCGGCGCCGCGGCGCGATGCGAATCCATGCTGACTTTCGACCAGCGGTTCATCCGGGCGGCTGCCGATGGTCCGGTCAGCGTGCGCGAGCCCTGACGCCCCGCCACCCCCCCAATCACGGATCGTCCCACCACCCCTCCGGGATCTCGTCCCCGTCCCATTCCCCATCCTCCGGGACCTCCGCGTGCATCAGCTCCTCGATCCGGTCGGCGATGCGCTGCGCCGGTTCGCGGAGCTGCCGGATGGTCCAGTCCGCGGCGTAGTCCTCGGTCACCTCGGCGTGCCGGGCGTGGTTCACCAGCCGCTTGGTGAGCGAGCGCGGGAGCATGAGCTCGCGCTCCGCGACGCTGATGAAGGCGTTCCGGAGCCCGTGGAACCAGAACTTGGTGCCCGCCACCCGGGAAATCCGCCCGTACAGGTGGAAGAGCTCTTCAACGTGGCCCGAGGCGCTGGTCGCTGAGGGGAAGACCCAGCCGCTCGGCCGGGTCCCCGCCGGGTTCGCCAACCCGAGCTCACCCAGGCAGTCGGCCCGCCGCCGCTCGAGGACGGCGGCGAGCTGCCGGGTGACCGGCAGCAGCAGCGGTTTTCCGGTCTTGGTCTCGTCGACCCGCAGGAGGCGCCGCGAGAGGCTCACCCGGTCCCAGCGCAGCCCGAACACCTCGCTGACGCGGAGGCCCGTGTAGAGCCCGCACCAGAAGATGTCGCGCGTCGCCGGCACGATGACCTCCGCCTCGATGCCCCGGCGCCACCGCGGCAGCACCTCGGACGGCGCGGAGATGCGCCGCCGGACGACGCGGTGGTAGCGCCCGCCCCCGGCGAGCCATAACTCGACGGGATTGCGCAGGCCCTCGAAGTCCACGCAGGGCCGGCGATACACCGACCGCAGCAGCGACAGCGCGTGGTTTCCGACGGTCCGGCCGCGCCGCCTCGAGACCAGGTGGAAGCGCGCCTCCACTTCCCGGCGCGCGATGTTGTCGAGCGACCGCGCCAGCCAGTCGGCGAAGCAGTTGCGCATCAGGGCGCGGTAGAACCTCGCGGTCTGCGCCTTGCGGTCCGGGTTGGCCGTCAGGTACTCCTCGAAGGCCTCCTCGAGCGTCGGGTACCCGGACCGGTTGGTCCGCGCCTGGGCCGGGTCCTCCCCCCGCGCGACCCGTATCAGCACCTCCCGCGCCTGGCGCCGGGCGTCCTCGGGCTCCATCGAGTCGGTCCGGCCAATGACGACTCGCCGGTGGGGCGCGGTGCGGCCGCCGTCCCCGGCGCGGTAGTTGACGAGGAAGGACTTGACTCCGCTGGGATGGACCTTCACTCCGAACCCGGTGACCCGGTCGTCCCACGCGATCCAGGGCCGCGCCAGGGGCGTCAGGGCCTCGATCGTCCGCTCGGTCAGGGTCACCTTGACCCTGGCGGAGCGTTTACCTCCGGTGGTCGCCATATGCATCGAGACGGGGACCGGGCGTGGCAGAAGCCGCTCCTGTCCTCCCCAAGTCAACACGCCCAGGGGCGGACCCCCGGCCCGGGGGCGGCGGCGGGACGGTTCCGGATCGGGTTTTCACTAGGGGAGGACGGCACGTTTGTCGCACAATCAGCGACTTAAATCAATGAAAAATATGTAACTTACAGACGCAAAGACCCGTACCCCCCGTCAGTCATGCTACGTCATGTCTGTCTTGAAAATTTTCTCCTTCTTGCCATGTTCCTGGGTGCCGGTCTCGTGCTCTCGGGCTGTGGCGACGACGAGACGACGACCACGCCCGCACCGGCGCCGCCGCCGCCACCGCCGCCAGCTCCTGAGCCGGAGCCCGAGCCTGAGCCGGAACCCGAGCCTGAGCCTGAGCCGGAGCCGACTCCGTTCGACGTGCATTTCGACATCCCGGAGGGTGAGTTCCCGATGGTGCCGGACGAGGACGACGACGAGGCCACGGCCATGGCGATGGTGAACACCGATATCGAGGTCGGGGTCAACATGCCGGCCATCATCTCGGCGACCTTCATGCCGGGCGCGAGCCCCATCGGGCTCCAGCCGGGCCACAACCATCCGTTCGAGTACGTCAACTGGAGCGCGCTCCAGAGCATGGTCGTCACGACCGGCGTCACCTTCGCGGTCCAGCCGGTGGAGATCGGCGCGAACCAGGTGCCGCTGCCGATCGGCGAAGCCTCGCTCATCACCTGCGGGCCGTTCGCGTGCGCCGACGGCCCCATGCCGCCGCCGATCTCGATCGCCGACTCCCCGGTGTGCGCCGGGTGGATGCCGGACGCCATGCTGAACGTGGGTCTCGTCGACAACGATGTCTTCGATCTCGACGGCGATACCGCGGCGGATCCTCTGGCGACCGACGGCATCGACGCGGGCTGGGTGACGGATTCCACCGCCAAGATGACAGTGATGCACAAGTTCTCGGGCGTTGAGGACGGGACCAACTACGACGTTGCGGGTCCGGATGCCTCGAGCGGTTCCGGCAAGGCCCTGAAGTTGGACAAGGCTACGGCGACCGCTTCCACCTGGAACGACAACGAGGGCTATGGCGCCGGAATCCAGATCCGGACGAACGACAACGTAGCGGCAACCGGGACGGACCCGAGGACCGACGCCGCCAACCCGAGCGCCTGTTATGCGGCATCCGAGTACGGCGAGACGATCGGCCAGAACCACCGGCCGGCCAACTGCTTCCGCGTCGTCGCCAACGGCGCCAACTATCTCGACGGCTACAGCATCGAGGTCGCCGCGAAGGACTCCGACGTCGGGTGGGGCATGGTCGAGTGGGAGGACAACCCCTTCGTGGACGCCGAGGGCGAGGATCTCACCTGCGACTCCATGAGCTTCATGGCCACCGACGCGATGGAAGCGAGCGTCTGCGACCTGTTCGCGGACGAGGTGGACCAGGCTCTCGCCGGCGGCTGGGGCCACGACATGAACAACGACGGCGACAACACCGATTCGGGCGACAAGGGCAGTGTTCAGGTTGTCGTCCAGGCCGAAGCCACTGATCCCAACGTGGGGAAGGTCGAGATGTGGAGAACCGGCGTCGTCCGCGCCTCAATGGATCGTTTCAAGACGGTGTGGTTCGACGACGACCTGGACGGCAAGATCCGGAAGTCGAGTTCCGACTCCACCCCCGGTATGGGCGGGCCGAACGACCTCTACGATCTGGCGGAGACCACGGCCAGCGACGAGAACAAGACCGCCAACATCACGGTCATCTGGAAGTCGCTGGTTGACAAGGACCACGATCCCGTCATGGGTGACTTCGGCAAGGCGGACTTCGACGACCAGGACTCGGACACCGCCACCGACGCCGACGAGCCGGACGGCAAGGCGGACAACTACGATTCGGCTGACGACGCCAGGGCCTGCACCGACGACGACGGCGGCGACGGCTGTGACGCCATGTGGTCCGAGGACTACGAGGTCCTGTTCGCGGACGGTCTCTTCGGCTGCGAGGCCACGCGCATGGTCACGATCAGCTGCGAATGGGACGCCGACGGTGAGTTGGGCCGTTACCGGGCGGACGATCACGGCGTGACGCAGGGCGCCGGCTTCACCGCCGCCTTCGCGCAGAACGAGGGTGCGGACGGGGCTCGCGCTGCCGGCTACATCGGCGCCTTCGCCCAGTGCACCGCCAAGTAGGAGTTCGTCGCTGAACTGATTCTTCGGAATCGAAACGGAACCCCGGGGCCATCCGGCCTCGGGGTTCTTCCTTTGTACGTCGGAGCGCCGGGCTCCGGCCGGCATCGCGGCCCGAGAGGGCCGCGAAACCACCCCATCCCCACGACGATCACGGCTTGACCCCTCCTGTACGATCGAAGACGTCATGCGGGCGCTGCCGGCCATTGCGTTCGTCTGGCTGGCTGGCTGCACCGGCGACGCCGCGCCGCCCGTCCCGTCGCCCGCGCCCGAGCCACCCACGCCCGCACCGGCGACCCCCGCGCCGACACCGCCGGATCCGAGCTACCGGGCGGAGATCCGCCGCACCGAATACGGCATCCCGCACGTCAAGGCCGACGACTGGGGCAGTCTCGGTTACGGCTACGGGTATGCGTACGCCCGGGACAACTTCTGCGTCGCGATGCGGGCCTTCGTCTCCGCGACGAGCCGGTCCGCGGAGTTCTTCGGGCCGGAGCGCGGCAACGTCGCCTCCGATTCCGTGCTGCGGCTTCTTTTCGGCACCAGGGAGGAGTTTCGGGCGAATTACCTCGCCGATTCAACGGCGCGCGCGCTGCTGCTGGCCGAAGGGTATGCCGCGGGCATGAACCGATACCTGCGGGAGACCGGCGCCGCCAATCTCCCCGCGGGCGACGAGGGCTGCCGGAATGCCGACTGGGTCTACGAGATCGATGCCGTCGATGTCTGGATGCGCATGCTCCGGATCCTGCTCTCGGGAAGTTCGGACCAGCCCATCGTCCGCCGCGCGATCTTCGCCGCCACGGGACCGGACGGCACGGCCGCGACCGGCTTCAGCCGCTCCCAGCGCATCGAACTGGAGCGCGCCGTGCGCCGGAACCGCCACGCCTTCCAGACCGGCGGCCTCGGCAGCAACGCGCTGGCGGTAGGCCGGGACCTCAGCCAGACCGGCAAGGGACTGTTGCTCGGCAACCCGCACCGGGGCTGGAGCGGCTCGGGCGGCTTCCACCAGGTCCACCTGACCCTTCCCGGCGAATACGACGTGGCGGGCGCCGCCCTGCACGGCATGCCCTGGGTGGGGATCGGCTTCAACGGCGACCTGGCCTGGACCCACACCACCTCGTTCGCCGCGCGTTTCACGCTCTACGAACTGCAGCTCAATCCGAACGACCCGATGCAGTACCGCTACGAGGACGAGTGGCGGGATATCACCACGGAGGACGCCACCATCAGGGTGAAGCTCGAGGACGGATCCCTCGAACAACGGACGCACACCTTCTACCGGTCCCATTTCGGGCCGATCGTGAGCCTCAGGGAGATCATCCCGCTGCTCGGCGGCTGGCCGCTCCCGAACGGCAATCTCCTTACCGTTCGCGACGCCAACGCTCCACCCAACACCTCCGCGATCGACCAGTACCTGGACATGGGCCAGGCGCGCAGCCTCCCCGAGTTCACCGAGGCGCTGACCGGGATCGGCGTTCCGGTCTTCCACACTCTGGCCGCCGACCGCCACGGCGACGCCTTCTACGGCGAGGTCTCCGGCGTGCCCCACGTGACCGAGCGGCAACGGGACGTCTGCGCCACCGCCCTGGGACGCCTGCTCGCCGCCGCGTCCAACCAGGCGCTGACCGTTCTCGACGGCAGTTCGCACGCCTGCGAGTGGGGCGAGGACCCGGACAGCCCTCCGGATTCGAACCTCTACGGCTACGAGGCGCGGCCCCGGCTCCTGACGACCGACTACGTCGGCAACGGCAACGACAGCTACTGGCTGAGCAACGCCGACCGCCCGCTGACCGGCTACCCCCTGGTGTTCGGCTGGCTCGGACGGGAGAACACGCAGCAGTCCCTGCGCACCCGCATCGGCCACCTGATGGTGCGGGAACGCCGAACGGCCACCGACGGGCTGGATCCGGCGCCGGGGTTCACGCTGGATTCCCTGAAGGCGCTCATGTACCGAAACCGGGTCTACGGAGCCGAGATCGTCCTCGACGACGTCCTGGCGCTCTGCAGAGAGCTCGGAGGCGCCGGCGCCGAAACGGAGCGCGCGCGTCGCGCCTGCTCGGTGCTGGCCGCCTGGGACCGGAAGGTCGATCTCGACAGCCGCGGCGCTCAGGTGTTCACCGAGTTCTGGCGCCGCATTCACCGTGAACTGGGCAGCGAGTTCGGCCAGTTCATCGATTCCCGTTCCTTCTGGGAGGTGGACTTCGACCCCGCCGACCCGCTCAACACTCCCCGAGGCATCGACCGCTCGGAGTCAGGAAACCGGGAACTCGTGGTGGAGGCGTTGAGCGGCGCGGTGCAGGCGCTGGACGCGGCCGGCGTCGCCCTGGACGCTCCGTGGCGCGACGTGCAGTTCGTCACGAGGAACGGGATGCGCATCCCCGTACACGGCGGCGATCCGCAGGCCGGGGTCTACGGGGCGATCTCGGCCAGCCTCGGCGACGGCCGCTACACCCCGTGGTCCGGGAACACGTACCTGCAGGCCGTGACGTGGGACGACGCATGCCCGGTCGCGGACACCATCAACGCCCCGTCCCAGTCGAGCGACCCCGAGTCCCCCCACTACGCCGACCAGACCGAGCTGTACGGCCGCAAGGAGTGGGTGCGCTTTCCGTACTGCGAGGCGGAAATCGAGGCGGCACTGATCGGGGAAACGGTGGTGGTCGAGGAGTGACGGGCGCGGCGGCGCCGGGCTGCGCGTACGGCTTGGAGCGCCGGCTTTAGCCGGCACGCGCGGTACTCCCGCACCGCGGCCGGTCGTTACCCCACGCGGAAAGGGGGTCGCGTGCGTTTCGCCTCCCTGCGGTTGGCGATGCCGGCCGGAGGCCGGCGCTCCGAAGATACCGCCCGTACACACAAAAGGCCCCGCTCGGCAGCGGGTGCCTGGGGGGGAGCGGCGGGAGCCGCTCCCCGGGGACATCCGGCCCTAACCGGCCGGGGTCAGACAGTCCTTACTTGGACGCCGCGATCGAGGTCACCTTGATGGTGTTGGTCGCCTCGTCGAGGGTGCCCATCACCGTGACCTCCATGCCGAGGTTCTCGATGGCCTTCTCGTTCGTGATGTCGAGCAGGTGGAAACCGGACTCGCTCACGAGCGCGACGCCGCCGCCCCGGCTCAGGCAACCGGTGGCGCAGCCCTTGTGCTCGGCGTTGCCGGCCTTCGCGAAGTCCTTCGCGCAGGCCTCGTCCGAGACCCAGCCCTTGAAGGTCATGTCTTCCGCGGCGGCGAACGCGACGGAGGCGAACAGCACGAGGGCGAGGATGAGGAGCTTTTTCATCGGGGTTCTCCTTGGTGGCTGGGGCGCGGGATTTCCGAGCCCGGAAAGGAAAATGAGAGCGAGGATTGTACCCCGGACGCGCCATCGATCGCACGCGCGGATCGGCGCCCCCCGACTACCAGGTCTGGGTCTCGTCGGAATACAGCTTGGGCGGCAGCCGGTACGAGATCAGCGGATCGCGGAGCCGCGAGTTGTCCACCAGCGCCTTGAACCGGTCCACCTTGACCCTGGCTTCCCAGCGCGGGAACAGGCTGCGCACCCGCTTTCCCAGGCGGCGCTTCGTCCGCAGGTAGAACAGCAGGCCCCAGGTGGACTGGCGCGGGTAGTTGAGCTGGTCCGCGAGTTCGTCGCCGATCAGGGCCCGGGAAACGCGGTAGACGTAGTCGGCGAGCTTCTGCCGCTCCCCGGGCTCCGCCATGCCGATCACCACGGGCGAGGAGTTCACCAGCGCATTCCCCATCACGAGGCTCTCGATCTCCGGCCGCGGCTCGCACGCGAAGGCGACCCGGCACAGCTCGAGCGCCTCCGCTTCGCTCCTGAACAGGATCGTCTCCGGAACGCCCATCAGGTATCCCGAATAGCGCCAGATCTGGACGAACGCCTCGCGCTCCTCCGGCGTCGGTTCGGCGCCGAGCCGCATCGCCGCCTCGAGCACCCGCGCGGAGAAGTTGGCCGCAGCGAGCCCCACGTGGCCGGCGTGGATCGGCACTCCGAACTCCGCCTCGTCCCACTCGTCCGACCTGCGCAGGAAACCGCGGACCTGGGCGTGGATGAGGCGGATGCGGACGCTCAGCTTCCAGCCCTCGCCGTACCGCTCGAGGCCGCCGGGCATCATGATCTCGATGAGCTGGCGGATGTTCTGCCGGAGACGGCGCACCCCGTGGTCGGTCAGCCGCCCCGTCGTGAAGAACGACTTGCTGATGAGGGTGGTGAATCCGCGGACGATGCTCGAGCCCACCAGCGCCTCGACATAGAGATCCGAATCGGCGTGGAACGCCCGGCACCCGGGGTACACCGCCCGCGAATCGAACCAGTCCGGTACTTCCGCACTGGCTTCGAGGAGTCGCCGGAGGTCGGCGGGCGCGTCGCGGAAGCCGGCCGCGTCCTCGTCCATCCCGGCGGTGATGAGCCGGTGGATCTTTTCCTGGGGCATCCCGGCCATGGCCGCGACGGCGGCCTCCGCGAGGGGGTCCCCGATCATGGTGTGCTCACAGTAGCGGTCCGCCAGCTCCGGATCCGACCGGCGGGCTTTCTCATACCCGGGCCGGTAGGCGGTCGGGACTTCGAGAGCCATCGGCGCAGAGGTTGACGAGTCCGCCACGGTCAAGGTTCCGCCCATTGTCTCTGATTCGCAGATGCCCGGCGCCGACTCATGACGGAGGCATGGCGACGACGGGGTTTCCTACCTAAAATGGTAGGACCATGAAGGCCGCACAGGTTACGCTCGAAGAGGATCTGCTGCGCGAGCTGGCCGCCGACGAGAGGGTGCGGCGGATCGGCCGTTCGGCGCTCCTGCGCGAGTTGGCCCGGGACTACCTCCGCCGCGAGCGGGAACGCCGGATCGACGAACAGTACGCGCGGGCCTACGCCGGAGGTCACCAGGACGATTCCTGGTGGCAGGACTGGCCGGACCGGGGAGACTGGCCCCCCGAGCCGCCCGAGAACGGGGAGTGAGCGGTTCGCTCCGGCGCGGAGACATCCGCGCCTATGAGGCCGGTTCGGGCGAGAAGACCCGGCTGGTGGTGGTGCTCACCCGGAACGGGGCCATTCCTTTCCTGCCCGGGATCATGGTGGCCCCCGTCACGACGGTCGTCCGCGGGCTTCCCTCCGAGGTGGCCCTGCAGGCGGACCTCGGACTGAAGGCGCCGGCGGTGGCCAATCTGGACGCGGTCATGACGGTTTCCCGCGCCCGGTTGGGCGGCCTGGCCGGGCGTCTGAGCGCCGACAGACTCAAGCAGGTCGGCGCAGCGCTGCGGGTGGCCACCGGCTGCGAATCCGACGAGCGCGGGGTGAATTCGGCGTCCTGATCCGATACGGCCGGACGGTGCCTTGGTTCCCTACCCTCTTCCGAGTCCCGCCCGGGGCCGCCGAACCTGGCGCTCGCCCCAGGCGTTCCACGCCGTCCGCGGCACCTGCAGATAGGCGGCCGGCGCGCTCCCTTGGGCTGGCACGAACCAGCGACAGGACGTGCAGGGATGATGAGGAGGAAACAGCCCCGGAGCACCCGGTGCGCCGGCCGCCGCGGATTCCGGGCTGCGCGCGAGACTACCGGCTGCGCGACAGCAGTGTCAAACTAATACTGTGATACTTTAGTGTCAGAATCAAAGATAAAAGTGATAATATAGCGACTTCCGAACGGTTATCCGCACACTCCGGCGGAGGTGAGCCATTGAACGAACGTCCCGACGAGCTAAGGCAGCAGATCGAGGCGCTCCAGGAACGCGTTTCCCGACTGAGCGCCGCCATTCTCCGCATCAGCGCGAGCCTCGACCTCGATACGGTCCTCCAGGAAGCCGTCGATAGCGCCCGCGCCCTGACCGGCGCCCGCTACGGGGCGATCGCGACCGTCGACGAGGCGGGACGCCCCGTGGACTTCGTGACCTCCGGCTTCACGCCGGACGAGCGCCAGGAAATGGCGGAGTGGCCGGACGGGCCGCGGCTCTTCGAGCATCTCCGGAACCCTGAGACCCCGTTGCGTCTCGCGGACCTCCCGGCCTATGTCAAGGCGCTCGGCTTCTCATCGGACCTGATGCGCTCGAAGACCCTGCAGGGTGCGCCGATGCGCCACCGGGGCGTCTACGTCGGGAGCTTTTTTCTCGCCGAGAAAGAGTCCGGAGGCGAGTTCAGGAGTAGCGACGAGGAGGTCCTGACGCTGTTCGCGTCGCAGGCCGCCACCGCCATCGCCAACGCCCGGACGCACCGCGACGAGCGGCGGGCCCGCTCCGATCTCGAGACGCTGGTCGAGACATCGCCAGTGGGCGTCGTGGTCTTCGACGTCAGGACCGGCAGGCTCGTGACGGTCAACCGGGAGATGAGGCGGATCACGGAGGGGCTCCGTTCGCCCGACGGTCCGATCGAGGAGTTGTTGCAGACCGTGATCTGGCGGCGCGGGAACGGGCCGGAACTCGCGTTGGCGGAGTTCCCGCTCGTGCAGCAAATGGGCATCGGGGAGACGGTACGCGCCGAGGAGTTCACCCTCTCGGTCCCGGGCCGCGGGACCGTCAAGGTACTGATCAACGCCACCCCCATCCTGACCTCGGACGGCGAGGTCGGATCGTACGTAATCACGATACAGGACCTCGCGCCACTGGAGGAACTCGAGCGGCAGCGCGCCGAGTTCCTCGGCCTCGTCAGCCACGAACTGCGGGCCCCGCTGATCTCCATCAAGGGCTCCACCGCCACCGTGCTCGGCGCCGCTCCGGCCCCGGATCCCGCCGAAATGCTCCAGTTCTTCCGGGTCATCGATGGACAGGCCAATCACATGCGGAGCCTCATCGCGGACCTGCTGGACCAGGGCCGCATCGAGACCGGCACGCTGTCGGTGTCGCCGGAGCCGGCGGAGTTGGCGGGTCTGGTGGACCAGGCCCGGAGCACGTTCCTGAGCGGCGGCGGCAGGCATACCCTGCGCATCGATCTGCCGGAGGACCTGCCGCGAGTGCTCGTCGATCGGGGACGCACCGTCCAGGTCCTGAACAACCTGCTGGCCAACGCTGCGAGGCACTCTCCCGAGTCGTCCGCGATCGTGGTCACGGCGGCGCTCAGCGGCGTGCACGTGGCCATCTCGGTGTCGGACGAAGGCCGGGGCGTACCGCCCGACCGGCTGCCGCACCTGTTCAGCAAACAGGCCGGCGGGGCGGCCGGGGACGTCAGGCTCGGGGGGAACGGCCTGGGTCTCGTGATCTGCAAGGGACTGGTGGAGGCCCAGGGGGGACGCATCTGGGCGGAGAGCGGCGGGTTGGGCCACGGCACCCGGTTTACCTTCACGGTACCGGTGGCCGAAGAGCCCGCCCGCGGCGCCGCCGCGGCGGTCCCGAGCCGGTCCCGCCCGTCCCGCGACGTGCACGGGCAGACGCGCGTCCTGGTGGTGGACGACGATCCCCAGACCCTCCGTTACGTTCGCGACGCCCTCACCGAGGCCGGCTACGCCGTGTTCGTGACGGGCGACCCGGAAGGGCTGCCCGACCTCATCCGAAGCCACCAGCCCAGCCTGGTCCTGCTCGACGTGGTGCTCCCCGGAACCGACGGCATCGAACTCATGGAGTCCGTGCCCGAGCTGTCCGACCTCCCGGTGATCTTCATTTCCGTCTACGGCCGCGACGAGACGATCGTGAGGGCGCTGGACGCCGGAGCCGCCGACTACATCGTCAAGCCCTTCTCGTCCTCGGAGCTGACCGCGCGGGTGCGGGCCGCCCTGCGGGTGCGCGCCGAGCCGGAGCCCTTCGTGCTCGGGGAGCTGTCCATCGACTACGACGCCCGCCGGGTCGAGGTCGCCGGGAACGCGGTGGAGCTGACGGCGACCGAGTACCAGTTGCTACGGGTTCTGTCGACGAACGCGGGACGCGTCCTGACGTTCGACTCGCTGCTCCGCCAGGCGTGGCGGGGACGGAAGAGCGCAGGCGATCCGAAGCTGGTGCGCGCCGTCGTGAAGCGGCTGCGCCGCAAGCTGGGCGACGACGCAACGAACCCGACGTTCGTCCGGAACGAGCGCGGCGTCGGCTACCGCATGCCGAAACCGGACGACGGTTAGCGTACGGCTCGGAACCCCGGCTTCAGACCGGCACGCGGGCCGCAGGCCCGCAGAGCGCGTAGCGCCGTAACGCCCTCATCGCGCAACGGCTTGGAACGCCGGCTTCAGCCGGCACGCGGGCCGCAGGCCCGTAGAGCTCGTAGGGCCGCAACGTCCTCATCGCGCAACGGCTTGGAACGCCGGCTTCAGCCGGCACAGCCCGCCGCAGGCGGGCGGCGAGACGGACTTCATTGGCCGGGATGGCGTGGCAGCGCGCCAATGCGCCCGGGCTACCGACGAACCGCCCGCGGCCCTGCGGTCCGCAATTCATGGGTTCCATCCGGTTCCAGAGAGTGCCACGTAGAGCCTCTAATCTAGCTGTTTGTCAACGAGTTACTGTGCTACAATGTTCCATCCGAGAGCGAGCGAAGCTCGCTCGTTCCCGCCGAGTTTATGATAGTCATTTGGTAGGCAAAGGAACCAGAAATCCCCTTCAGGAACGAAAAACCCATGATGGAACGACCATACCGCCTCTCCGCCCGCTTCGTCGCCACCATCGAGCGGCCCGGCCGCTACGGCGACGGACGCGGCTCCGGTGGCCTCTCACTCCTCGTCCAGCATACGACCCGAGGCCACCTGGCCAAGTCCTGGGCGCAGCGCATCAGCCTGGACGGCCGCCAGCGCAACCTCGGACTCGGTTCCTGGCCCCACGTCAGTCTCGCGGAGGCCCGCGAGAAGTGCGCCCTGAACCTCGCGGCGCGGCGGCGCGGGGAACTCGTGACCGGCCGGAAGCGGACGGTCCCCACCTTCGAGGAGGCGCTGGAAAAGGTCATCGCCGTCCACCGGGCGGGATGGAAGGAGGGCAGCCGGCAAGAGGAACTGTGGCGGGCGACCCTCCGGGACTATGCGATGCCCAAGCTCGGCGGGCGGCCGGTGGACCGGATCACCACGTCCGACGTGATGGATGTGCTGCTGCCGATCTGGAACGAGAAGCGGGTGACGGCGCGCCGGGTGCGGCACCGGATCTCGGCGGTGATGCGCTGGGCGGTCGCGCGGGGCTACCGGGAGGACAACCCGGCTGGCGAGGCCATCGGCGCGGCGCTGCCCAAGAACGGCGTGCAGGTTCGCCATCTCCCCGCGCTCCCTTATGCGGAGGTCGCCGGAGCCATCGAGAAGGTGCGTGGGTCGGGTGCCTGTCCGGCGACGGTGCTGGCCTTTGAGTTCCTCGTGCTGACGGCGTGCCGCAGCGGCGAGGTGCGCGGCGCCCTGTGGAAGGAGATCGACCTTGAGGCCCGCGAGTGGCGTGTTCCGGCGGAGCGGATGAAGACGAAGCGGGAGCACCGGGTTCCCCTGTCCACGGCGGCGCTGGCGGTGCTCCGCCAGGCGCGCGGACTCTCGGATGGCTCGGGGCTGGTCTTCCCGTCGGCAAGAAACCGCCTACTCCCCGAGGTGGCGATGCCGGCGCTGGTCCGGAAACTCGGAATCGGTGCGGTCCCCCACGGGTTCCGTTCGAGCTTCCGGGACTGGGCGGCGGAGTGTTGCGACGCCCCGCGCGAGGTGTGCGAGTTGGCGCTGGCGCACGTGAACACGAACGCCATCGAGGCGGCCTACCGGCGCACGGACATGTTCGAGCGGCGGCGGGCGCTCATGGAGCAGTGGGCCGCGTTCCTGGCCGGGAGCGGGGACGCTTGCGGCGGCGGAGCCGGTCTCCCATCCTGATCGGGACCTGGGTGCCACTGGCGGCGGCCAGCGCCACCGGAGCCGCCAGCGGCTTTGGATGGGCAGAGGAGGAGACGGGAGTCCGGCTCTCCCGTCCCTGTGGTCCGGGAGCCTATTCGATGGCGGGTGCTGAACCGAGTGTTGCGTGTCGCCTATGATGGGCTCCGCATGGTGAAGGACGACCTCATCAACCGGGTCGAGCAAGCGGTCGGCCTGGAGCGGTGGGTGATCCGCGACGCGGTGGCCGTGTTGTTTCGAAGCATCGGCTCCGCGCTGGAGCGCGGCGACCGTGTGGTGCTGCGGCGGTTCGGCGTGTTCCACGCCGCCCCGCGCAGGACGGGCGTGGCCCGGAATCCCCGGACCAACGAGACGGTGCCCATTCCCCGGGGCCGGGTGGTGCGTTTCCGTCCCGCGCCGGGTCTCGGCAGCGTCGCCGACGGCGGCTGAGGGGACGCCGCCCCCCGGATGAACGGCCGGGAGGCCGTCCATTTGCAGCCTATCCCTCGATAGGCTGCTAACGCTCGCCGGACGGCTCGCGGCACCTTCCGGGGCCTCAGCGGAGGACCCCGAGGTGAGCACCAGAGCACCAGAGACAGCTGGCTACTTGACCGTAAGCCAGCTTACACAGTGTGTCCACACTGTGCTCTGGCGAAAGAGGGCTGCGCCCCCCTTCGAACCCCCCGCCTGCCGCGCCGCTGCCGTAGCAGCGGGCGGGGGGGGGGGGGGGGGGGGCCCCACCCCCCCCCCCCCCCCCCCGCCAGGGCGGGGGGGGGGCCGGGCGCCGCGCCCCCCCCCGCCGCGACCGCCCCCCCCCCCC
>VXNL01000081.1 GCA_009840635.1 Acidobacteriota bacterium
CGTCCCCGCCGACCTGCCTCCGCCGCCACCCGGCGCGTCGCCAACCGCCGCCACCGGCCTCCTCCAGCGCCTCCCGCCCCTCCAGCAACTCATCGAGTCCGGCAAGGTAATCGCCCTCAACATGCCGGCCGGCGCGAACCCCGCGCTGGCCCGTACTGTCGGCGTCCTCCTGAAGAACGCCTGGCTCCAGACCCTCCTGACCCGTCCGGCGCAGATCAAGCTCAACCCCAACCGATACTTCCGCCCCGCCGTGTTCCTCTGCGACGAGTACCAGAGCTTCGCGTCCGTGGGAGAGGACGACCCCGCCGGCGACGAAAAGGCCTTCGCACTCACCCGACAGTGCCGCGTCATCCCCATCGTCGCCACCCAGTCCATCAGCTCGCTCAAGTCCGTGCTCCCCGGGCAGGACGCCTGGCGCACCCTCCTCCAGACCCTCCGCACCAAGGTCTTCCTCTCCCTCAGCGACGACAGCAGCGCCGAACTCGCGTCCAACATGTGCGGCAAGGTCCTCCGGCTCTCCCCGTCCTACTCCTTCACCGAGTCCGCCAAGCCCGGCTTCTCCGTCATCACCGCCCGGGCCGGCGGCGCGAAAGGCACCCTCGGCACCTCGAAGTCCTACCGCGAGCAGCGCGAGCCGCTCTTCCACCCCCGCAGCTTCTCCCTCCTCGAGAACTGCCAGGCCATCGTCCTCCCCTACGACGGGACCAACGCCCAGCCGGCCACCCGCGTCTACCTCAAGCCCCACTACCTCCCCCGCGACCGCCCCTACTGGCGCGCGCGGGAAGCCGGCCAGCTGTGAGCATCCGCATCCCCCACCTCAAGCGGTTCCTCCCCGGCCTCGACGACCTGCTCGAAGACGCCTCCGTGACCGAACTCATGGTCAACGGGCCGGAGAACGTCTGGGTGGAACGCGCCGGCGCGGGCCTCGAGCCGTTCCCCGCACCGCACCTCACCGCCGGCGTGCTCCACCGCGCCGCCATCCAGATCGCCCGGCCCCTCGGCCTCGACCCGGAGTCGAAGCCCACCCTCGACGCCCGCCTCGACGACGGCTCCCGCGTGGCGATCTGCGTGCCGCCGGCCTCGCCATCCGTCGCCATCACGATCCGGCGCTTCGGCAAGCGGAGCTTCACTCCCGAGGACCTCGTGAAGGCCGGCTCGCTCCCCGACGCCGTCCTGGACGCCGCCCGGACGACCCTCGCCGAGCGCCGGAACATCCTGGTGGCCGGCGGCACCGGCTCCGGCAAGACGACGATGCTGAACGCCCTCATCTCGCTCCTGCCGCCGGCCGAGCGCATCGTCTCCATCGAAGACACGCTGGAGCTCCGGATCGACCAGCCCAACACGGTCCGCTTCGAGGCTCGCGAACTCGGGAAGTCCGCCACCACCGTCCGCGACCTGGTGAAGCACTCGCTCCGGCACCGCCCCGACCACATCGTGGTCGGCGAGATCCGCGGCGCGGAGGCCGCAGACCTCCTGCAGGCCCTCAACACCGGCCACGGCGGCAGCCTCACCACCATCCACGCGAACAACGCCACCTCAGCGCTCGACCGCCTCGCAAGCTGCGCCATGCAGGCCCGCGACCTGCCGTGGGACGCGATCTGCCGCAACATCGTGAACGGCATCTCCCTCGTGCTCCACATGAGCCGGATCGAGGGCCGGCGCGCCGTCGAGGAAGCCCGCTACCTCACGGGCTGGCGCAGCGACGACAACACCTGGCTCACCAACCCCGCGTACGTCGCCGCCTCGGAGGCACGGCCCGCTCCGGCCGCCTGATCCGCGGCCGTCCACGGCGGCGCCGCGCCGGATTGGGCCGGGAAGGGCCGAAACCGTGGTCCCAGGAGCTTCCGAACGCCTCCTGATGCGCACCAACACCCGTTCGAAGGCTCACCGGGCCGCTCCCGTCCCCCGAATCGCCTCAAGCCCCGATCCGGCGCCCGAACCCTCCGGCTGTGCCTCGCGCACCCCGGAGCGCGGACCTCGCGGAGCACCCCGAGGACCGCGCTACCCACACTTACGCGGCGATGGCTCCGAACAAAGTCCTCCGCCCCCGCCGCGTGAGAACGCCCCAATGCGCCCGCACTTCTCGGACGCTTCCGCCGAAACCCTGCTCCGCGTGTTCGACTGGATGGACTCCAAACGCGGCACCGCGTAGCGGCCTGATCTCTTCGATTCCGACCGGCGGTACGAGGTTCGGCGGTTGCCGCAGGTCGCGCCGACCCGGCGAGGATCCGGGTCAGCCGGACCCGGTGAAACGGAGGGCCGCGAACAGCAGGCCAGCCAGCCCGAGGCCATACAGCATCAGTCGCTTCTCGAGCGCCGCGATCTCAGCCCTGAGTTCGGTCTTGAAGAAGTTCCTCGTCACCAACTCACTCTCAGATCGGGCAATGACCGCCGTGATCGCCTCGGCAACCGGCTGGTCCAGCCCCGCGTCCGTCAACTCCCTGACCGTCGCATGCGTGTCCAGCGTATAGGCCATATCCGGTTTCGACTGTCTCTGCGGCTGAGTATATCGCTGCGCCGAATTGACGAGATGCGCCGGAAACGAGCCGCCGGTTCGACCCGCGCGTCATGCGGCGGCCAGATCCTTCACCGACATCCATCGAGAGCTGTCCGAGCGTCCCGAACCCCGACACGCCAGCATGGCCGCCAAACTACCATGGAGTCACACCATCACGGCGGACATGCCAGAAACAGAACATTCGGGTACCGATCGGCCGGTCGAGTGGGCCTTCCGGACGCTCGGCGCGCTCTGCCTGCTGACGTGAACGGCTTGACGCGCATGGGAACCGGCATGGAACGGCCGTTTTCGCCCGTTGTCCACAGTGTGGAACCGGGTCACCCGGACTTCACCGGAACCCGGCGTGCGCGCGGTGACGGCCCAGCCGGAAACGCAGATCGCGACCGCGAGGCGCCCTTCACGGGCGGAGCCCGGATTGCGGTCCGCCTCCCGGATCAGAACGGCCCCGGCCGCAAGCCATCTCAGTCCATGATGCGGACCATGCCCCGCAACAAGGACGTTTACCTCATCCGACCGGCGTGGCGCTGCTGACCGCGGCCATCGGGATCATCCGCCGCCGATGGCGCGCGTCGCGAATGTACCGGCTGCTCTTCGTCTGGGGCCCGGCCGTGGGGCTGATGGCGGCCATCTACTTCGCCTCGGACAGCTCCCACGCGCCCCGGTTGATGAAAGGGGTACCGGACGTGCTGTCGCACGCCGCAGCGTACGCGGTCCTGGGCGCCACCATCCTGCGGGGACTGGCGGGAGCACACCGGGCCGGAGCCACCGCCCGCGCCGCGTTGCTCGCCGCCGTCCTGGCCGCGGCCTATGGGGCAGCGGACGAGTTCCACCAGTCTTTCGTACCCGGTCGCAGCGCCGAACTGCGCGACGTCCTGGCGGATGCTCTGGGAGCGGCGGCCGGCGCCGCCCTCGGGTGGGGGTGGAGCGTTCTCCACTCCGTCCGTACCCGAGGGCATGCCAAATGAGGCCGGTCCGGCACCGTTCTGGAACAGCCCGTTCCGAGCCGGGTATTACAATCCCCGCTCCGGGTATCCTGTTCCTCTGGAGCGACGCGCCATGCAGTCCATCGTGCAACGATTCCATCCGCTGATCGCCGCCGCACTGGCCGTGGCCCTGAGCGGGGCGTCCCCGCTGCTGGCCTCGACCGCCGGCCGGGTTTCGGGTCATGTGCTCGATGCTGGCGGCCGGCCCCTCGCCCAACTCACGGTGGAGTTGGTCGAGGCCGGGCGGAGCCGGCAAGTGGGCGCTGCGGTCCGGACGGAAGTCACTGACGGCGCGGGCGCCTGGTCTTTCGGCGCCGTACCGGTCGGCGAGTACGTGGTGCGGGTAGCGCATCGCGGCCAGACCACCGGGCTTCCCGTTTCGGTCACCGACGCTTCCGGCGCGTCTGGCGTGGTGGTCGTCGCGCCGAGCCTGCCGTCGGCCGGCCCGGCTCCTCAAGCCCAAGTCGCGGCAGCGGCCGCAGGCGCCGGTGCGGGGTGGAGCACGGCGGCAATCGTCGCCGGCGTGGTGGCAGCAGCCGCCGCTGCCACGGTGGCCGTGGTGGTGCTGTCCGACGAGAGCTGACCAGGCCTCTCTTCGTCCTCCCGCTTTGTAGGGGAGTGGAACGGAATGGACGCGCGGCGTTCTCCGGGCTCGCCGGAAGACGAGGCGGCTACCCGGAGCCGGATTCCTCGCCGAGCCCCACGGCGGGCCGGGATCGCAGGCGCGTTGCTCGTTGCCGGTATCGTGGCGTCGGTAGCGGCGGGCATCGCCACCTGCCGCACCGTCGGCCCCTACGGCGACGGCCCCTTCGGCGCCGGCTTCCGCCGGCTGCCGGCGGCTGAGGCCGGCGGCACGATCCTGGTGCACGATTCCCGCGTCGGGCCGGACGTGGTTCGCGCGGTGATTGACGAAGGGACGGGCCGGGTGCGGGAACTGCGGCTCGCTCCCGGTGGCGACTTCGCGACGGCCCTCCAGCTCCACCTCGACGAAGATGGAGGCGTCCGGTTGCCCCGCGATCTCGACGGCGACGGGGTCGCCGATCGCTGGGAGTACTACGCCGATGTTCGCGACGTCGGATCCGGAGTGATCGAGAAGGTGGGATTCTCGCTGGCCGGCGACGACGTCTTGGATGCCTGGGCCTACCATGACGAGGCGGGTGCAATCCGCCGCGTCGAGGTCTCGACCGGGCGCGACGGGGTGGTGGACCGATGGGAGCACTACCGGAACGGGGCGCTCGTGCGCGTGGAGTCCGACCGCGACCGCGACGGACGCGTGGACCACTGGTCCACCTTCCGCGACGGCGTCCTCGAGAGCACGCGATCGGATACCGATGGCGACGGACTCCCGGATCCTCCGGAATCCGGAGCACGGTGACCCCCGCCTCCGATGCGCTGGTTTTCGCTGGCCACGGTCACCCTGATCGCCTGGGGCGCGCTCGCGTTCGGCGGAGAGTACCCGTGGGCGTACGCCCCCCTGTTCGTGTTCGCCGCGACGATCGGGATGCTCGGCCTCGCCACCCCGGACCGCTCCCGGACGGAGTACCGCGCCCTGGTCGTCGCGCTCGGTCTGCTGCTCGCCGCCATCGGGGCCCAACTCGTGCCCCTGCCGGCGTCGGTGGTCGAGGTTCTCAGCCCCGCGCGCGCGGTCGAGGACTATCCGGCTCTCGTCCGGGCGACGGTTCCGGGAGCGCCGAGGCCGGCGGCGACGGGTTCTGAACCGCTCTCCATCGCTCCGGCGCGGACGCTTCTCGGCGGGGCCTGCCTCGCCGCACTCTCGCTCTTTTTCCTTGGCTGCCGCCGCGGATTGGGCGTGGTGCGCGCGACCGCAGTGGTGCGGGGGGTCACCGCCCTGGGCCTTCTGGTCGCGCTGGTGGCGATCGCGCAGGAGGCCAGCGGCAGCCCGCTGGCGTACGGGTTCTGGTGGCCCCGCAAGGTGGAATCTCTCCCGGCGGCGCCATTCATCAACGAAAACCACCTGGCCGGCTGGCTGGCGATGGCGTTCGCACTTGCCGCCGGCCATCTGGCCGGCGACCTGGCCGGTAGCGGATTCGCGGCCCGCGCCGGCTGGCGGCCCCGCATCCGGTGGCTCACCTCCCGCGCGGGCAGCACCGCCGTGCTCGTCGGGCTGAGTCTTTTCGTGATGGCGGTGGCGGTCCTCTTCACCCGCTCCGTGTCCGGCGCCCTCGCGCTGCTCGTCGTCTGCTGGGCGTTCTCCCGGCGTCTGAGCGGGCCCGGCCGGCGTCTGGCGCGCACCGTGCTCGCCGCCCTTCCCCTCGCCGCCCTGGCCTGGGTCGGCCTAGCCGTGGTGGGGACGGAGATGGCGGCGGCCTCCTGGTCCGATCTCGGCGGACGGGTCCCGATCTGGCGGGACACCGCCCGGATCGTGGGTGATTTCCCGCTCACCGGCACCGGCTGGAACACGACCGGGATCGCCATGCTCGCCTACCAGACCATCCGGCCGCAGGTGCATGTCGTCGAGGCGCACAACGACTACCTCCAGGTCGCCGCCGAAGGCGGCCTGCTGGTGGGCTTGCCGGTCCTGGCCCTGCTCCTCGTGTTCGTCCGGCAGATACGCGCCCGCTTCCGGCAAACGGAGGACGATCTGCGGATCCACTGGCTGCGGGTCGGCGCGGTGGCGGGACTGATCGCGCTCCTGACGCAGTCCCTGGTGGACTTCAGCCTCCAGATGCCGGGGAACGCCGCGCTCTTCGCCTTGCTCGCGGCGATTGCGGTGCATCGCCCGCCGCCGCCCCCGGAACGGACCGTAGGAGCCGTCCCTTGCGGGTAGCGTTCGACCTCGACGGGGTGCTCGCGGACTTCGCGGCAGCCTACGCGGCGGTCGCCCGCCGGCTGCGCTCCGGTCCGCCGAGCCCGTCCGAAGGCTCGGCGGAACCTGGCCTCGAGCGCCGCATCTGGCGCGCCATCGCCTCCACCCGGGACTTCTGGACGACCTTGGACCCGGTCGAGCCGGATCTGATCGTCCGCCTCCACGACCGGGCTGTCAGCGGCCGCTGGGACACGTTCTTCGTGACGCAGCGGCCCCCGACCACCGGCGAGTCCGTGCAGCGCCAGACCCAGCGCTGGCTCGTCGCTCAGGGGTTTCCCCTGCCCGCGGTGATCGTCCACCGGGGCTCCCGCGGGCTCCTCGCGGCGGCGCTGGAACTGGACTTCCTGGTGGACGATACGGTCGAGCACTGCGTAGACGTGCTGGACCGATCGAGCGCGACACCCCTGTGGGTCTGTCGCGAAACCGACGCTGTACGCGAGACGAATGCGGAGCGGCTCGGGATCGGGGTCTGCCGCAGCACGACCGGAGCGCTGGCTCGCCTCGTGCCGCCGCGGACCCGGGTGGGGCCTGCCTGACAGCCACCAGGGTTCCGCGGCGTCCGTGCCGCAAGCGACTTCCGAGCTGGCTCAAGAACGGCGCGCGGTGCCGCCGGCACAGTCGTCAGCGCGCCGCCTGATCGTCCGCGTAAGTGAGGAACGGAGTGAGCGGGGTGACCTCGAGCGGGGCCTTCTCCCGAATCGAGCCCGGGGACATCGACGCCGTCTGAAGCAGTTCGAGGCGGCCGCTCCAGGGGTCGACGTACAGGCGGGCGCCCAACGGCAGCGCCGGAACCTGGGCGAGGTCGTCGGTCCGCAGTTCCGGCGAGCGCAGCATCAACTCCTTCATGCGGACGTTGTTCTCGCCATCGATGATGACGTCGCCAACGTGGGGCAGGATCAGGTTCGGCAGACTCGACGCCCGGAGGGTCACGATGCGGAGGAAGAGTCCGGCTTCGGGCAACCGCTCCGCGTAGGGCGAGTTTTCGAGCACCTCGATCGCCAACGTGTCGGCGGCGTTGTCGATTTCAGCGCCGCGACCGAACCCCAACTGCCCGAGGAACTCCGGGTCGGAGAGCATGAGGCGGTCCGCATAGGCGAACCGGGTGTCGATGGTCTTGTGCCCGAGCACCACGTGGGCCAGTTCGTGCGCCAGCATCATTGCGAGACTGGCTTCGTTGGGCAGCACGTCGATCAGCCCCCGGCTCAGCACGATGGTGCGCCCCAGCGTGAAGGACTCGAGCGGCGAGGTCAGCAGCACGCGGGCCTGCACGGGGTGGCTCAGCACGATGTCGTTGGTGACGATCAGGTTGTTGAGCACGGTGTTCAGCACGGCCTCCACATCGCCGGCCGGCGCCAGGAGCCGGGCGCGCTCAAGTCGCTCCAGCACGTTGGCCTCGGCCTCTTCCTCCCAGCGCCGCTGGCTCTGGACGGGCGGGAGCTGGTTCGGCTGGCCGGCGTTGCCCTGGATGGCGGGATCGGGGATCTCGATCGACGTGAACTCGTCGCTCAGATCCGTGACCTCGGGTTCGTAGCCCCAGAAGCGGACCTGACTCCTGAGGAACGGCTCCTCGCAGTAGACGTAGGCGGGCACCCACACGCCCGGGCTGACGTTCACCCGCCAGCCGTCCACGCGGAACGTGAACCGCCGCCGGAACCAGTTGCCGCGCGTGCGGCGGTTGATGCCGTTGAACCGCACGATGTGGAACTCGCGATCCTCGACCCAGACGCGCCCGGAGAAGCCATCGTTGGGCCCGTCGCGTGGTGCGACGTCGAAGACGAACGTCCGCGCCTCGCCGAGGAACTCGCGCCGCACGAAAGTGAAGTCGTACCGAGCGGCGGACATGCCTTCCCAGTCCGGCGCCGCCATCGACGCGAAACCGTCGGGCAGGTAGGTGATGCGGGTCTTGCGACCGTTCCGGCCCCGGTCTTCGTCCACTAACAGTTCGAGCTCGGGCCCGCCGTCCCACCCGAATCGCCCGAGGAAGTAGGTATCGACCAGCGGTCGTTGGCCCGCGCCCGTGTCGGCCGACACATCCTGAATGTAGACCTCCACCATCGGTTGAAGTTCGCGCATTCGGGCAATCAGCTCCGATTCGGTCTGGAACGCCGCGGCGATCACCCGCTCCGCGGTGAGCGGTGGGTCGGCGCTGGCGGCTTGCGCACGGGCGGGCGCCGCGGGCGCGAGCAGGAAGGACGCGGCCAGGCCGGCGAGAACGGCAAGGGGAATAGGCGCCATTGCCAGGCCCGCTAGGCCAAACGGAACACGATCGAGACGACGGAACGCGTGTCGACGCGCCGGCCGTTCCGCACGGCCGGGGTGAAGCGCATCTGCTCGGCTGCACGGACCGCGAGCGCATCAAGGCCGTAGCCCAACCCCTCGACGACACGCAACACCCGCACAGTGCCGGCTGCCGAAAACTCGACTTCCAGCAGGACGTTGCCTTCAATGCGCGCCGCGCGCGCCTCGGCGCTGTACTCGGGAGTGGGCTTGAACTCGACCTCCACCGGAGAATCGGGTGGACCCCGGGGCGCTGCCGCCTCCGGGGCCGGCACATCCGGCAGGTCCGCCTCGAAGCCGCTGGCCATGGCGGCCGGCGCGGAGGGCGGTGGCTCGGCCTCGGGAGCGGCCCGCGTTCCGAAGCCCGCAACTCCGGTGACCACCTCCTGGCTTGCGCCGAGCGCCGACCCGGCCGCCTCGGTGTTCGCGTCGAAGCCGGCCAGACCCGTCACCACGTCTTGCGGGGGCCGCGCCGGAGCCGATTCGCGCGTGGAACGGTCGAACCCCGTGCTGGTGACCGTTGCGGTGAGTCGCCCGGGTCCGGGACGCTGCGTGTTCGAGGGCGCGTCGAGCACTCCCACGACCGGTTTCCGCTCCATAAGCGGCGGTGCCTGGGCCACTTCCTGATCAAAGCCGCTGTCGACGACCTCGCCGGCCGGTGCCGTCGCGGCCCCCTGCCGGCCGGCGACAGGGAGCTCCGGTTCCGCAGCGGGCGGCGGCTCCGGCAAGGCCGCTACCTCGCGCTCGGGGGCAGGCGCAGGCTCGGAGCCAGGCTCGGGCGCCGACACCGCGAGTTCCACCTCCGACTTCGGCAAATCGGGGGCGATCAGCGGCTCCGGCTCGGGTCGCGCCTCTGCGACGGGCTCCGGGGTGCTGAGTATCAGCGGCGCTCTCGCCGGAACGTGGGACGCTACGAAGATCAGGGAATCGGGATGGCTCACCGCCGGGTTGTTCGTCGCCAGGTTCGCCAGGACCACGACGCCGACGTGCAGCAACAGGCTGAGTACGAGCGACCGCCGTGACCGCCGCGGGATAGCCGCAGCCTGGAACATCTCTCGATGTCCAGGCCTACCCTGCGCCGAGGGCATCGTGAGGACCGATCTTGAGCGGGCCGACCTGCGTTGTCAACATGAGGCGGGGAGGCTTGGGGGCTGTTGCGCGTCTGTCGCCAAAGACCGGTATTGATCAGGCTATGGCTTTATTTGGGAACGAAAACGCACGTGCTCGGACGTTGTCTTCCTGATACTACACGGACATGTCGCGTCCGCGGACACGGAGCACCTGACGCGATGACGGCGGCGTAGTAGGGCGTCTTGGGCCGGGCCGCGCCGAGCATGGAGGATCGCAACGCCCGCGGAGCCTTCGCTGAGCTCCCCCTGGACCGGTCGGGGGCGGGTCCGGCAGCCTTCCCGCAGGGATTGATGCGCCGCCGCGTGAGACGACGCCGAGGCCGACGATCTCCGGATCGAAGGCCAGCGCGCGGTCAAGGGAGCCTGCTCCCTGACCCCTGCAGCACGATCCGTCCCGGTCCCCTGATCGCGGCAGTTGGCGTCCGGCTATCGTGGGACATCCCGCCGCCCCGCGTCACCAGCATCCGATACTCGGCGGTCGCCTCATACCAGGCCACCGCCCACCACGCGGCCTCCACAGCCTGTCCCATCTTCAGTTCGACCGGCATCGCCGCCCCGTGCGCGCACAGGAACGCGACGCCCTCTCCAGTCAGCCGGATCATCGCCAACGTCGTCCGGGATCCCGTCTCCCGGATCCGGCGCGTCAGGGCCACGTCGGCCTGAATCCCCGCCTCATAGGCCACCAGGCTCTCCGCCTGGCAGACCACCCCTGCCCCCCGGGGCCTCAGCTCCACCGCTGACACCTCGCCCGGCCGTGCAGGCGCGAACCCAACCTCGCCGGGCCCCTCGTACCGGCTCAACCGCGCCTCCATCCCGGCCGCGCGGCGCTGGGCACGATTCAGCCACTCCCTCACAAACCCCCGGCCCCCGCGAGCGCGAGACCAATCCACCTCCCCGCGGCGATACACCAGCCGGCCGCTCTCGGCTATCACCACGCCACCGGACTCCAGTTCAATGACGACCGCCCCCGTACCCGCAATCCGATAGCGTAAACCGGATTCCGCCCGCCGCCAGTCCGTCGTCGCTCGCACGCCTATCGCGTCCAACGGCCGGTGCCGCTCCAACCCTTCATGCCGGCCCGGCGGTCAGCGCCCCGAAGCATCCGCGACGCGGTCCTGTTCACTGGCCGGTTCGCTGCACCTCGCCCTGTACTTCGGCAGGTCACCCCTGAGTATGGACGCGAATCGACGGATCCGACGCAGGGCATCCAGCCCCAGCCCGATGAACTCCGGACCATCGCAGATCACGGGAGCCTCAAGTGCGCGCGTGCCGAGAGACGGCAGCCTTTCCTCGGTCCCCCGTCCAGCGTCCAGGTGTGCGCCGCTGGCAGTGATCTCCGCGTACGGGCGGTGGCGGCGGCCCGGCGCGCTGCGGGCGATACGGCTCCGCATGGAGGGGGATTCGCTGGACGGCCCCAAAGTCACCGAAATGACACTCCACTGATTTACTGGATTCTACAAGCATCGTACTTGACACCAGATGATGACCACAACGAGCGATCACACCGGAAAAATCATCGATTGATCACGGTTGGTCTGTGTCACGCCCCGCAAACAGGCCACTTGTCAACGACTACCTCGCTGGCGCTCGCACGTACCTCAGACGAGCCGACGCTCTGGTGGACTCCTCATGCGCAGCCTGGGTCGTGCCGCCCGAGACGTTGGCGGGCAGTATCGGGACCCGCGTCTCGATCACCGCGATCGGTCACATTGGCGGAGAGCTACCCGAGCCCCGGTTGTTCGAGCTGCTCCATGATGCGCTCCGTGCATTGTTCGGCGGACTCGGCGTCGGTGTCCAGCCGTAGCTCCGGTTGCTCTGGAGATTCGTAAGGGCTGCTGATCCCGGTGAAGTTCTTCACCTCCCCGCGCCGCGCCCGGGCATAGAGGCCCTTCGGATCCCGGCCCTCGCAGGTGGCGAGCGGAGCGTCCACGAAGATCTCGTGGAAATCGCCGGGTTCGAAGCGGCCGCGCGCGAATTCGCGCTCTGCGCGGTACGGAGTGATGAGGGCCACGATCACGATCAGTCCGGCGTCCACCATGAGGCGGGCGACCTCGGCTACGCGGCGGATGTTCTCTGCGCGGTCGGCCTCGGTGAACCCGAGGTCCCGGTTCAGGCGGTGGCGGACGTTGTCCCCGTCCAGGACGAAGGTGTGGCGCCCCTCGGCGGCGAGCCGCTTTTCGAGCAGGTTGGCGATCGTGGACTTCCCTGACCCGGACAATCCGGTCAGCCACAGGCAGCGGGGACGCTGCCCCTTGGCGCGGGCGCGGACTTCCGGCGTGACCTCGAACTCCTGCCAGCGGAGGTTGGCGGCCCGCATCAGCGGGAAGCGGATCATCCCGGCGCCCACTGTGGCTCCGGTTTGCCGGTCCAGCAGAATGAAACCGCCGAGGGTGCGGTTGTCGTCATAGCGGGCGAACGTGCTGTCTGCCCAGAAGAAGTCCACGCCGATCGAGACGCTGTAGCTGCTGGAGAGCACGGCAATGACGTCCCGATCGTGCACGGCGCCCAGATATCTCTCACCAACGCGATGCACGAACGACCAAGTTGCGGAACGGGGTTGCGAATCCGGCGCGTCCACTATTCGCACGGGCAGTGAGAAGTACTCAACCAACTCATCATTGGGCGTCCAATCAGTACGACCTCCATCCAAGGCAGGAGCTTCCGTGAAGAGCATGATCACGGAGTCGCACCGAACCCGCAGCAACGCCCTCGGGTAGAAGCCTGGCGTTCGTGAACCGACCCACGCACTGGTGGCTGCACGATCGACTGCGTCGCCGAAGGTATTCGTCAGATCTATGACTCGCCATTCTGGGGAAGCGAATCGCGGGTCTGCTTGAGGGCGCTGGAGACCTAACGAGACACCGGTGCTCCGGGATTCTGCCGTGTAGCCAGCCTGGCTACTACTGAGAACTCCCCCGGCACTGGGGAGTGTCGCAGCGAGGCCCGACCCCATGTCGGATAAACCGATCCCACCGCCGACGAAAGTCAGCAGCGATGCTGCGATGGTGAGAATCCTCATTCAGGGGACACCGACCGCCCTCGGAGGTTATGTGAATTGTGGCAGAGTGTGTTCCCGGGTCCCCGGCGAGGTGGTGTCACAACACCCACCCGGATGGCTCCTTACCAAGACGGATACCCAACATGATACCCGACCTTTGGGATCACGCGTAAACACCGTATAAATCAGTAACTTAATCTGAAGGGACAACGGACCACTGGTCCATGAGCGCGCGCCGGCGGGCGAAAATTCGCCCGCCCGACGCACGATGATCGTCTTGCCGAGTTCGGTTGGCACCTGCCGCCCTTCCTGAGACCCTGAAGCGGTCCTCTGTTCGAGCGGCTCCCCAGCCGCGGGGCCGGCGGGAACGAAGCCCGCGCCTAGTCCGTCAGGAACACTGCCCAAGACTCCATGAGCGCCCGCCGGCGCTCGAACAGGTCCGAGCGGAAGTACGCCCCCTCGACGCCCCCGACCGTGTGCGCGAGCGCTGCTTCCGCGACCTCCCGCCGAGCGCCCGTCTCCGCACACCAGTCGCGGAACGCCGACCGGAATCCGTGGACGGTCGCCTGGTCCGCCAAGCCGTTGTCCCGGAGGACCTTCGTCAAGGTCATGTCGGAGAGTTCCCGCCCGCGCCGGCGGCCCGGAAACACCAGCCCGCTGCCGTCGTCGAGGGCGCGCGCCCGCTCCAGAACGGCCGTGGCTCCGGCGGACAGGGGAACCCGATGCGGCGCTCCCGTCTTTGTGCGCGCACCGGGAATGCGCCACTCGCGCGCCTCCGTGTCCATCTCGCTCCACCCCGCTCCCCGCGCCTCTCCCGAGCGCGCCGCCGTCAGGACCAGGAACCGGAAGCAGAGCCTGGCCGCAGGACTCGCCGGAGACGCGTCCACCGTCGCCAGGGCCTCTCCCACCTCCTGATAGGGGAGAGCCCGGAAGTGCTTCTTGCGGCCGTTCCCCTTCGGGAGCGCGCCGTCAATGCCTTCCGCCGCCACGTTCCCGGACACGAAGCCGTGAGCCTGCGCCCAGGACAGGACCGTCCGGATCCGCTGGCGAACTCTCCGCGCCGTCTCCGCCTTCGCGGTCCAGATCGGGAGCAGGACCCGCAGCACGTCCTCCCCGCGGATCGAATCGACCCGCTGGTCCCCGATGATCGGGAATGCGTAAGTCTCCAGGGTCGTCGCCCACTGCGCCGCGTGCTTCCCGTTTCGCCACTGCGTGCGCAGCCCCTCGAGCGTCCGGGCGGCGGCCTCCCGGAATGCCGGGGCCCTCTCCCGCCGCCGCTCGGCCAGCGGGTCGCGGCCTTCGAACACCGCGCGACGGTTCTCCCAGGCCTTCACCCGGGCCTCGGCCAGGGGCACCAGGTCGAACGGCCCGAGGCCGATGTCGCGGCGCTTCCCGTGGATGGTGAGGCGCTGCACCCAGTTCTTCCGCCCGCTCGGCCTCACCCGCAGATACAGGGTCTGTTCGGCCCGGTACTTCCCCGGTTCGCGGAGCGCCCTCGCCCTCGCCGCGGTCATCGTTTTCATGCGTTTCACCTACCGCGTTTTTTTTGTGGGATCGAACTCGCAATTCGAACTCGAACCCCGAACGGTCCCACGAATTCGGCCGGAACCCCCCGAGTTCGACGGGAACGGCCAAGCGGCTACGAGAGCCAGTATATCACGGTGTATTCAGGGTTTACGGCGATCTTCCGGGAGTGAATCGGCACCCCCGGGAAACCCCCAACCGGCGGAGAGGGTGGGATTCGAACCCACGTGCCCGGCTCTTCACCGGACAAAGCGCTTTCGAGGCGCCCCCGTTACGGCCACTTCGGTACCTCTCCGGCCCAGGTTGGACACGGTGCGCTGGCGTCGGCCGGTGGCGGCCGCCGGCTACCTCCGGTCGCGGAAGAACGTCTGCAGCAGCTCGCGTCCCTCGTCGGCCAGGACTCCCGAAACCACCGTGAGATGGTGCGGTAACCCGAGGCCGTCCAGCGCGAGCTTCGATTCTACTCCACCGAATTTGGGCTCCGGCGGGCCGTAGACGAGCCGGCGGATGCGGGCGTGGGCGATCGCACCGGCGCACATGAGGCAGGGTTCGACGGTGGCGTAGAGGTCGCAGCCGGTGAGGCGGTAGTTGCCGGTCCGGTCCGCGGCGGCGCGGAGGGCGAGGATCTCGGCGTGGGCGGTGGGGTCGCCGGTCTCGAGGACGCGGTTCCGGGCGGCGGCGAGGATTTCACCGTCTTTCGCGACAACGGCGCCGACGGGGACCTCGCCGTCCTGCGCGGCCGCCTCCGCCTCGGCGAGGGCGGCGCGCATGAAGGCGAGGTCGAGGTCGATGATCGCCGGGGCGTCGTCTTGAGCCACGGCGGCATCGTAGTGGTGCGGGACCTCACGCAGGTCGGCGGTGGGCTGTGCGCGGTGCGGAGCACCGCGGTGCCGGTCTGGAGACCGGCGTTCCCGGCCGGCGCGTCACCATGCCTGATCCG
>VXNL01000001.1 GCA_009840635.1 Acidobacteriota bacterium
CCCGCCCCCCCCGCCGCCCCCCCCCCCCCCCCCCCCCCGCCCCCCCCCCCCCCCCGCGGCCGCCCCCCCCCCCCCCCCCCCCCCCCCCCCGCGACTGCTAAGCTGCCGCTTCCGATGGAGAAGGCGCTTCCGGTCGAACCGTGGATGACCGAGCCGTGGGTGATGGGCCCCTGGGACCGGGCGCCCTGGATGCGCAGGAAAAGACTCCGGCGCGTTCAGGAAGTGGTGGAGCGGACGGTGCGGTCCCGGTATCCGGGGACCGATTTTCCCGCCGTCACGGTCCACGCCGACTACGACTTCGAAGGCGACCCCATTCTGCGCGTCCAGATCGTGTACCGCGGGGATGGCGAAGAGATCGGTGACGACCTCGGACTCGGTGTGAAGCTGGTCGGGGCGCTCATTGAACCGCTCGCGGCGATCGAAGAAACAGCCTTCATCATCCCGAGGTTCCGGAGTGCCGAAGACCCCCCGTTCCGGTCCTGACGGGCTGCGCGCCGCGCACCTCGTCGCCGCGGCCCGCGCACTGCTGGACGCGGGCCGGAGCCGCACCGACGACGCCCACCTTCGCCGCGCCGAGAGTACCGCGTACTACGCCATGTTCCACTGCCTCGCCCGCGTATGCGCCGATCGGCTCGCGACCAGCGGCGGCGCTCCGCTCCGGTTCCGCACGCGGCAGAACGTCTATCGGGCGCTGCTCCACAATCGGGCTCGACAACGGTGCCGAGACGAGCGGCTGCTCGCTGCCTATCCCGCCGTGATCCGGGAATTCGCACGCGGTTTCGTACGACTCCAGACGCGGCGGCAGAGCGCCGACTACGATCCGACCGTCGTGGTCGAGAACTCTGATGCGCGCAGGCACGTGGAGCACGCGGCGCGCCTCATCCGGGCGTTCGAGAACGCTCCGGAAGCGGACCTCCGCGACTTCGCGCTTCGGGTCCTGCTCGCCGAGCGGGAGGACTGAACCCACGGGCACCCGTCGTTCGGCCTCCGCGCGGCGAGTGGCCGGCCGGGCATCCGCCGGGGCTGGCGTGGTCGCGTCGCTCCCGCTCGCGCTGCTGCTCTCCGGCTTCGCGTCGCTGACCTACCAGATCGTCTGGGTCCGGCGCTTCGCCGTGGTGCTCGGGACCACGAACGCCGCGCTGACGCTGGTCCTCGCGATGTTCCTCGGTGGGCTCGGGCTCGGCGCGCTCCTCGCCGGACGTTCGGGGGGAAAGCTGGGCGCGGCCCGGCTGGCGCGACGGTTCCTGCTGCTCGAAATCGGCGCTGCCGGCTTTGCGGTGGGGTTGCCGCTCTACCTGGGAGGAACGCTCCCGCTGGCGCGCCTTGCGGAGGCTGGTTCGGGGGCCTTTCTGCTCACCGCTGTCCTCTCCTCACTGTTCCTGCTGCCCGCCGCCACCCTGATGGGTGCCACGCTGCCGACGCTGACGGCGCTGGGACGGCGGGTCCGGGACCGCGGCGAAGGACGTGCGGCCGGCTGGCTCTATGCCGCGAACACCGCGGGCGCCCTCATCGGCAGCGTGGCCGCCGCCCGGCTCCTCATTCCCGAACTGGGACTCACCGGGTCCACGTTGTGCGGGGTCGCAGCGAACGTCGCCGCCGGGGTCCTGGTCTACACCCGGTTCGGGCGCACCGTGGCTGCGGGACCGAGCGACGCCGTCCGGGCTCCATGGTTCGGCAGCCGGGCGCTCTTCCCCTTCGGCGGCATCGCGGCGCTCTCCGGGTTCGCGGCGATGGCCGCCGAGATCGGCTGGGCCCGGCTCGCCGCGCTGCTCTTCGGCCCCACGATCTACACCTTCGCCTGCGTCATCGCCGCGGTGATCCTCGGCGTCGCCCTCGGCAGCGCCGCGGCGGCGCGCCTCGGAGACCGCCGCGGCCCGAGGTTCTGGCTGGCCGCCGTCCAGCTCCTGGGAGCGGCGTCCTCGGCGGCCGTCGCCTGGTTCGGGAGCGGACTCGTCCTCCCCGTCGGGGAGCTGATCGCCGAAAACGCCAGCGATGTGCCGCACCTCCTGAACGTCCAGTTCCTCGGGACCGCCGCCGTGCTGCTGCTTCCCGGCCTGGCGTTCGGCGCCACCTTCCCGCTGGCGGTGGCGGGCGCCGCCGCCTCCGCGAACGACTCGGCGCAGGAGGCCGGACGGGCCACCGGGACAATCTACGCCACGAATGCCAGCGGCAACGTCCTCGGGGCGCTTGCGGCGGGCTTCTTGCTGATCCCGTGGTTCGGGATCGAGGCCGCCCTCCTCGCCGCGGTCCTCGCCCAGCTCGTCGCGGCTTTCCTCGCGAGTCCCCGGGTGGTGACACTGGCTTTCGCCGGCGCCGTCGGCGCCTTCGGCGTCACCGCCACCGGATCCTGGGACTGGGAAGCGCTCTCAGGGGGCCTCTACCGGGTCGCGCCGCAGATGGAAACCTCCCGCCACCGGGACTTCCTGCGCAAGGGGCGCCTGCATTTCCTCGACCAGGGCGCGAGCGCCACGGTCACCGTCAAGGAGGTGGCGGGCGAGTTGTCGCTCGCGATCGACGGCAAGGTGGACGCGACCGACGGGGCCGACATGCTGACCCAGCGCCTGCTCGCCCATCTGCCGCTCCTCCTCCATCCCGCCCCGGAGTCCGTGTTCATCGTGGGGCACGGCAGCGGCGTCACCGCTGGCAGCGCGCTCCGGCACCAGGTGGCGCGCGTCGCCGCGGCGGAGATCTCCCCCGAAGTGGCGATGGCCTCCCGGCTCTTCGAGGAGAGCAACGGGGCGCCCTGGGAAGACGGGCGCTTCGCCCTCCTCGAAGTGGACGCGCGGAACCACCTCCTACTCGACCGCGACTCGTACGACGTGGTGATCTCGGAGCCCTCGAACCCGTGGATGAGCGGCGTCTCGCCGCTGTTCACCGTCGAGTTCTTCGAACTGGTGCGTGCCCGGCTGAACGACGGGGGCCTCTTCTGCCAGTGGATCCATCTCTACAACCTCGCCGAGGAGAACCTGCGGACGGTCGTGGGCGGGTTCACCGACGTCTTCCCCGAGACCGCGCTCTTCGTGCTGCACGACGGCGACGCGCTGTTGATCGGCTCGCAGGGAGCGTTTCCCACCGCGCCGCAACCGGTCATCGAGGAGCGCATGGTCCGGCTGGCCGACGAACTCGGTCTCTACGGGATTACCGGGTTCGACGCTCTCCGCGCCTGGCTCACCGCGACGAGTCCGGCCCTCGACGCCTGGGCGAGCGAAGCGCCGCGCCACCGCGACGACCATCCGATCCTGGAGTTCCGGGCGCCGCTCTCGGTCCACGCCGCGACCGCATTCCGGAACCGCACGGCGCTGGAAGGCCTCGCCGCCGAGCCCGCGTTCGGGCCCTTCGGGCCGGCGGCGGCGCCCGACGCCCAGCTCCTCGCGGGCCGCGCCGGGGCCCTCCTTTCCGCCCAGAATCCGGACTGGGCGCTGGATCTGGCCCGGGAGGCGCTCAGGCTCGACCCCGCGGAACCGGCGGCCGCCGACGCCGTGGTCCAGGCGTCGCTGGCCAGCGGCCGGGCGGAGGAGGGAGGGGTCGCACTCCGGGCGGCGCGAACGGCGGTCCCGGATGACGGCATCTCGGCAGCCGGGCTCACGGTCGCGCTCGCCCGGCTGCTGCTCCGCGCCGGCCAGCCCGAGGACGCCGCCGCCGTGCTGGAGGCCGGACCGGCTGCGCTTGCTGACAACCGCGAGGCGCTGCTGCTGGCGGCGGAGGTCCAGGTGGAACGCGGCGACCCGGATTCCGCCGAAGCGCTCGTGCTGGCGGTGCTCCAGGCCGACCCGCGGGATGCGGAAGCCGCCGCCTGGCTCGCCGAGCTGAGCGTGCGCCGCGGCCGGGCGGAGGAAGCCGCCGAACGGGCCGCCGCCATCCTGGCCGAGCGTCCCGGGACCGAGCGGGCGCTCCTGGTCCGCGCGGTGGCGCTCGCGGAACTGGGCCGCACGGCGGCCGCCCGTGAGGCGTTCGGCGCCCTCGTCCGGGAGAGCCCCGGGCCCGCCTTCCACTGGGCCAACTTCGCGGCCTTCGAAGCGGCCGCCGGGCGGGCTCCGGAAGCGGTGCGCCTCTACCGGGAGGCGGTGGATCGCGACCCCTCGAACCTCACCGCCTACCGGGGACTCCTCGAGACCGCGACCCGCGCGGGGGATGACGAGCAGGTCCGGCGGGCGCGGGAGGTCCTGGGGGGGAGATAGGCGGTCGGCCTATGACGCCACCGGCTTGGAACGCCGGCTTCAGCCGGCACGCGCTGCGCCACAGCGCAGCGCACGGCGCGGCGCCGAACTGCCAAGCCGTCGCGCCATCGCGGGGGATGGGGTCCGTCCCGCCGCCCGCCTCCGGCGGGCTGTGCCGGCTGAAGCCGGCGTTCCAAGCCGTCGCGCCACCTTTTCCGGGTGGAGTTGTGACATGCGCGGCCCGGAGGGCCGCGGTGCCGGTCTGGAGACCGGCGTTCCAAGCCGTCGCGCGGTCCGGAACGAAGGCTGAGTCCCTACTCGCTGTAGAGCATGCCCGCCAGGACGCCGGCGAGGGCCAGCTCCACGGCGGTCCAGGCCAGCATGAGCGGCAGACCGTCCGGCGCCATACCCATGTTCCACATGCCGCCCGCGGGGAGCAGGGTGTGGAGCGCCCACACGAGCAACCCGGCGCAGACGCCGGTCTTGGGCCCGGCGCCGCAGCGGGGACGGATCAGGGCGTACAGGTAGGCGGTCAGCAACCCCATCACGAACGCGTAAACGACCCAGAAACCGATGGATCCGCCCGCGCCTTCCGGCACGGGGATCACCATCATGTTCAGCACGTACTCGCTGACGTTGATGAGGAGGCCGGCGACGAGGCCGCCCTTGATGATTCCCGAAACGTTCATGGGATGTCTCCTGTCCCGTCCGGCTCCCCGGGGACCGGAGCGGACCTGCCATCTTGCCCGAGGGCGGCCGGGGGATTCAACCCCGCGGCGTCCGGGTCAGCGGCCGGTGACGATGCGGAACAGGTTCCGGACCGGGTCGTAGAAGCGGTCCACCACCCGCTCCTTGAGCGGGATGATCGCGTTGTCGGTGATCGTGATGTGCTCGGGGCAGACCTTGGTGCAGCACTTCGTGATGTTGCAGTAACCGACGCCCTGGGCCTCCTTCAGCTCCTCGAGCCGATCCTCGGTGTCCAGCGGGTGCATCTCGAGGGCGGCGGCATGGACGAAGAACCGCGGGCCGACGAACTCGTCGTGCTTGTGCGAGTCGCGGAGGACGTGGCAGACGTCCTGGCAGAGGAAGCACTCGATGCACTTGCGGAACTCCTGCACCCGGTCCACGTCGCGCTGGTCCATCCGCCAGGTCCCGTCGGCGGCGTCGGGGGCCCGGGGCTTGAACTTCTTGATCCGCTTCTTGACCTCGAAGTTCCAGCTCACGTCGGTGACCAGGTCCTTCAGCAGCGGGAAGGTGCGCATCGGTTCGATGGTGACCGGCCGGTCCTCCGGCAGGTCGCTCATCCGGGTCATGCACATGAGCCGGGGGTTGCCGTTCACCTCGGCGCTGCAGGATCCGCACTTGCCGGCCTTGCAGTTCCAGCGGACCGCGAGATCGCCCGCCGACTCCGCCTGGATCTGATGGACGGCGTCGAGGACCACCATGCCCTCGGTGATGTCGGTGGTGTATTCCGCGAACTGCCCGTCGGCGCCCTGCTCGCCCCGCCAGATGCGGAAGGTTCGGCTCGCCATCAGCGGTTCTCCTCGATGATCTGCTGGAGCTCTTCCCGGGGCGGCGTCACCGCCTCCTCCTCGATCTCCATCTCGCCGTCCGCGCCCTTCCGCACCACGAGCGTGGTCTTGCCCCAGTGCTCGTCCTTCGCCGTGTGGTCCTCCCGGAAGTGGGCCCCCCGGCTTTCCTTGCGGAGCGCCGCGGTGCGCGCCACCGCCTCGGAGACGAGCAGCAGGTTCGGCAGGTCGAGCGCAGTGTGCCAGCCGGGGTTGTAGGCGCGGTTTCCGGCGACGCTCACGTTCCGGGAGCGCTCCTTCAGGGCCAGCACGTCCGCGAGCCCGGACTCGAGCTCCGCCTGGCTCCGCACGATGCCGACCTTCGCCTGCATGAGGTCCTGGAGCTCGCTCTGGATGGCGTAGGAACCGACGCCGTCCCCGCCGCCGTCCTGCCGCTCGAGCGGTGCCAGCGCGTCCCGGGTCGCGGCCTCGACCTGCTCGTTCTCCGCCCCGGAGGCCGCGCTGCGGGGATTCGCGCCCGCGTACTTCGCGGCGTGCTCGCCGGCCCGCTTCCCGAAGACCAGCAAGTCCGACAGCGAGTTCCCGCCGAGGCGGTTCGCCCCGTGGAGGCCCCCGGCGCACTCGCCGGCGGCGAAGAGCCCCGGGACCCGGGACATCTGGGTCTCCCCGTCCACCTTCACCCCGCCCATCACGTAGTGGGTGGTGGGGCCGACCTCCATCGCCTCGCTGGTGATGTCGATCCCGGCCAGCTCCTTGAACTGGTGGTACATGCTGGGGAGCTTGCGCCGGATGTGCGCTTCGCTGTCCTTCAGCTTCTCCTTGATCCAGGCGATGTCGAGGAACACGCCCCCGTGCGGGCTGCCCCGGCCCTCCTTGATCTCCCTCACGATGCAGCGGGCGACGTGGTCGCGGGTGAGGAGTTCGGGTGGCCGCCGGGCTTCCTTGTCGCCCTGGGTGTAACGCCAGCCCTCCTCCGCATCGGCCGCCGTCGATCCCGTGTAAAGGTCGGGGATGTCGTCGAACATGAAGCGGTTGCCTTCGCTGTTGCGGAGGACGCCGCCCTCACCGCGCACCCCCTCGGTCACCAGGATCCCGCGGACGCTCGGCGGCCAGACCATCCCGGTGGGATGGAACTGGACGTACTCCATGTCGATGAGTTCCGCCCCCGCCTCGTAGGCCAGCGCGTGGCCGTCGCCGGTGTACTCCCAACTGTTGGAGGTGACGCGGTAGGCCCGGCCGATCCCGCCGGTGGCAAGCACCACCGCGGCGGCGCGGAACACCTGGAAGCGGCCCTTCTCGCGGTCGTAACCGAACGCGCCGACCACCCGGCCGCCGTCGCTGATCAGCCGCGTCACCGTCCACTCCATGTGGACGTCGATCCCCAGGTGGATGCCGTGGTCCTGGAGGGTGCGGATCATCTCGAGGCCGGTCCGGTCGCCGACGTGGGCGAGCCGCGGGTACTTGTGGCCCCCGAAGTTGCGCTGGAGGATCTTCTGGTCGTTCGTGCGGTCGAACACCGCCCCCCAGGCCTCCAGCTCGCGGACCCGGTCCGGGGCCTCTCTGGCGTGGAGCTCGGCCATCGTCGGGTTGTTGACGTACTGCCCGCCGCGCATGGTGTCGGCGAAGTGCGTCCGCCAGTCGTCGCGGCCGTCCACATTCGCGAGAGCGGCGGCGATCCCGCCCTCCGCCATCACGGTGTGCGCCTTGCCGAGCAGGGACTTGGTAACGAGCCCGACGCTCACCCCTGCTGCCGATGCCTCGATGGCGGCCCGGAGTCCGGCGCCCCCGGCGCCGATGACGAGGACGTCGTGCTCCGCGACCTGCATCTAGAGAATCCGGTAGTCGGTCCAGATGCCCATGGAGCAGAGCCGGACGTAGACGTCGGAGAAGGCCACCCAGAACAGGCTGGTCCAGGCGAACTTCATGTGCCGCACGTTCAGCCAGCTCGAGCACGAGTAGGCGCACTGGCGGGCCGGTTTGCCCGAGATCCGGTTGAGGAAGCCCCCCGCGAGATGGCGGAAGGAGTGGCAGCCGAAGGTGTAGCCGCCGAGCAGGATCACGTTGGTGGTGAGGACCAGGGTGCCGACCCCGACGCCGAACTGTTCCGTCCCGGTCGCCGGATCGACGAACCACATCGCCATCCAGGCGTCCCAGGAGAGGATGCCGATGAACGCCACCGCGAGGTAGAGGAAGTAGCGGTGGACGTTCTGGAGGATCAGCGGCAGGCTGTTCTCACCGCGGTAGGTCCTCCAGGGCTTCCCGACGGTGCAGTTCACGGGACTCGCCCAGAACGCCTTGTAGTAGGAGCCGCGGTAGTAGTAGCAGGTGAGCCGGAACCCCGCCGGGGCCCAGAGGATCAGGAGCGCCGGCGACCAGGGCAGGAAGGCCGGCCAGATGCTCGGTTTCCCGCCGAACCAGGCGTGGTGCGAGTCGCCGAAGAGGACCGGCGAGTACATCGGCGAGAGGTAGTTGCCGAACTCGTAGTGGGCGTTCTGGAACGCGGCCCACGTCGAATAGACGATGAATCCGGAGAGGACCGCGAAGGTTGCGGCAGGAACGACCCACCAGTTGTCACGCCGGCGCGTGACCCCGAATCCCTGTTGCTCGGGAAGGGCTCCAGCGACTGTCGGCACGGCGGCGCAGTGTACCGCCGAAGGGTGTGGACGCCGTCTCTAGAACGCGCACCGGAAGCCGGTGTGGTCCCAGGCGGAGTCGGCGGTGGCCCGGTTCTCCCAGGCGATCCGGTACCCCTGACAGGAGTTCTCCGCGCAGAGGAACGACCCGCCCTTGAGGCGCCGGTCGTCGGGTCCGCCGCCGTCCACCCACTCCCAGACGTTCCCGGCCATGTCCGAGAGCCCGTAGGGGTTCGGAGGGAACAGTCCGACGGGGGCGAGGCCGGCGAAGCTGTCCCCGGGACCCGGATGCGTGGGAAAGAGGCCGTCGAACAGGTTCGCGACCGGCTCGCCGGCGAACGGCGAGCGGTCGCCCCAAGGGAAGGGACTGTCTTCCCGGCCGCCCCGCGCGGCGTGCGCCCACTCGGCGCCGGTGGGCAGGCGGCCGCCCGCGGCGGCACAGAACGCCGCCGCGTCGTTCCAGCTCACCTGGGTGACGGGATGGTCGTCCTCCGCAGGCGGGTGTTCCGGGCCCCGGGGCCGGCGCCAGTCCGCCCCGTCCACCCGGATCCACCAGGGCGTGGCGGCCACCACCTGCGCATCGGGGGGCTCGGTCCCGGGCTCGTGGAACACCAGCGACCAGCCGTAGCGTTCGGCGTCGGTTTCGTGGCCCGTCTCCGCAACGAAGGCGGCGAACCGGGCCGTGGTGACCTCCTCGTGATCGAGCCGGAAGCCGGCGAACGCCTCACCCGGCGGAACCCGGACCGTCCCGGGCGGCGCGGCCGGCGCGCCGCAGGCGCCCAGCGCCAGCAGCAGGACCGCGGAAGGCCGCAAGTGTCCGGCCCTCAGAAGCCGAAGACGAACAGGAACTGGGGGAGGAACTCGTGCGCCCCCTCGACCCCGAACTTGTTGCGCCACACCTGCAGCTCGGTCCCGATCAGCACCCGGCTCTCCACCCCCGACATGGCCTTCCCGAGGTCGTAGCGGATCTGGGGCTGGAGAAGGACCTGGTAAGGCTGGCGCCCGGCTTCGTTGTCGGCGGGGCTCTGCCATTCGCCGTGGCCCTCGATCGAGAAGGAAGCCTCCCCGATCTGGAAGGGATAGGCCCAGTTGAAGTCCACTCCGAGCATCGGATCCGCCTTGGGCACTCCGCCTCCCTCGAGCCCGGCGCCGACGTCCACCAGGTAGACGAAGTCCAGATTCGCGAACGCGAATCCCGGCAGGCCGAGCTGGAGCCGGATCCCGGGGGTGAGCTTGGCGAACCGGGACTGCGACCCCCAGTTGAGCCCCCCGATGATGCTGATGTTGCGGACAGGCCCGACGGAGATGTCCTCGCCCCGCAGGGCGCCGAGGCTCAGCGTGGGGTACCACTCCAGGTAGGCGTCCCGGTTGGACACCGGGTCGTCGCAGCAGACCATGTCCACGAAGAAGAAGTTGGATCCGTGGCTCCAGGCGCTCGCGTGCTGGAGGGTGAAGACGTGCTGGAAACCGGGAGGACTGACGACACCGTCCACCCATGCCGAACCGCCCTGATACTGGAACTCGGTGCGGCTGAAGCCCTGGGCCGCGGCGGACAGCGGCAGCGCCAACCCCACCAGGACGGCCCACCAGGAAACCCTACGCACCCGTTCCACGCCGGCTGATTCCATCACACTCCGCCCCCAGGCGGGGCGGCACGTACGGCTTGGAACGCCGGCTTCAGCCGGCACGCGGGCCGCAGGCCCGCAGAGCGCGTATGGCTGATCCGCGTGGAGTCGCACGCCTTGGAACCCGCCTCCTCCGTCTGTTTAGACTTGACACATCGGGAGGAATCTCCATGAGGAGCGGTTCGCGAACGGCTGCCCTCGCGGCCCTTGTTCTCTTCTCGGCGACCTGCGGCGGCGACGAAGCCACCGGCAACCGGGAACAGGAAGACGCCTTCCGGGCGGAACGGATCCTCATGGTGCGAAGCCAGATCGAGCGCCGGGGCATCCGCGACGAAGCGGTGCTTCGCGCCATGCAGACGGTGCCGCGGGAAGAGTTCGTTCCGGCTTCGGAGCGCCGCCGTGCGTATTCCGACCGTCCTCTTCCGATCGGCGAGGGACAGACGATCTCCCAGCCGTACATCGTTGCCCTCATGAGCTCGCTGGCGCGGATCACACCGGGGCAGCGCGTGCTGGAAATCGGGACCGGGTCCGGCTACCAGGCGGCAGTGCTCGCCGAACTTGAGGCCGAGGTGTATTCCATCGAACTGCTGCCGGGCATCGCGGCCCGCGCGGAAACGACCCTCGGCTCGCTCGGGTATGGGGACATCAATCTCCGCGTCGGGGACGGCTATCTCGGCTGGCCGGAGGCCGCGCCGTTCGATCGGATCGTGGTCACCGCGGCGCCCCCCGAGGTTCCGCAGGCGCTCCTCGACCAGCTTGCGCCCGGGGGACGCCTGGTGGCGCCGGTGGGGCCGGATCCGTGGAGTCAGCGCCTGGTTGTCGCGACGCGGGACGAAGACGGGCGAATCGACGTCCAGGACCACGGCGGGGTGGCGTTCGTCCCGATGGTTCCCGGGAAGCGCTGAACGGGAGGGAAGGCCTCCAGCCAGGTCAGCGATAGGCGTTCCGCTGCGCTCCGCGCAGCGGGTGCCGGCTGAAGCCGGCGTTCCAAGCCGGCGCTTCCCCTACTCCCAGTAGTCCACCTTGTTGGCGCCGAGTTCCTCGGCCAGGTTCCAGATGCGGGTTGCGGTGCGCTGGTCGGCGAACTCGTAGAGCAGCTGCGCCAAGCCGGCCAGCCGCATCCTGAGCACGGCCTTCCGGAGCGCCTTCGGCTTTTCCACCTGGACCCAGTCCCACCAGCCGATGATGTGGCGGGCCATGTCGTCGAGGCCGCCGGCGCGGAAACTCACGGTGACGAACCCGTCGGCGTCCTTCTCGACCTTCTGGGTGGGATGGAAGGTCCATTTCTCGGGCTCGGGCGCCTTCGGATGGAACCGCCATCGGACATTGATCGGCTCTTCGCCGAAGGAGCCGAAGAGCGTCCGGAGGTAGGCCCGGAGCGCGTCTTCCCTGAGCCCGTGCCCGTCCTCCAGGACCCTGACGTCGCTCATCCGGTCGAGGCGGTACTGCGCGAGGTCCCGCCCCCGCTCCTTCGCCACCAGACGGGGGGCGCCGCCGTGCAGGAGGCCCGCCGGCGCCGCCACCTTGTCCTTCTCCTGACCTTTCGTGGCCCCGTAACGGAAGGCGACCTTCCGTTGCTTCAGAATGGCTTCCCGGAGCGGCGCGGTCACGTCCTCGCTGACCGGGACGTGCGGGCCCGGCCGGAAGACGATCCCCCAGGCATCGGCGATCGCTTCGGTGTCGGTCTCGGTCTTCGCCGCCTGCTCCAGCTTCTCGAGTCCTCCGTGGAGCTTGCCGCGCAGCGAGGTGAGCTGGTTCTCCTCGTGCGCGAGGTCGTCCTTCCGAAGCAGCTTCAGGGCCTTGTCGAGCGCCGCCATCTCTTCGGGGGTGGGCGGACGGTGCTTGAACGCGCCGATCCAGCGGGCCTGATCGGACTCCAGCCAGAACTGCTTCTCCCCGGAGTCCAGCCGCTCTTCCTTCAGGGCGTCGCCGAAGACCCGGCGCGCCTCCGCGATCCAGCGGAGCGCGGTGCGCCGGTTGATGTTCTCCTGTGCTTCGAGGTCGCGGTAGGTGACGTGGCGGCCGCTCAGCAGTTTCCGGAAGAGGGTTGCGGTGCGGGCGATGGAACTGGCCACTAGACTCTCCTTGCGGCCGCCGGTACTGCGGAGGACGGTTCCTCCTCTGCGATCGCGGTGACAAATATTGACAGGACTGGTCTGAAGATGCAAATGCGAGGGCCGCCGGAGAACGGTCGGAGTGGACAAATTACGACGCATCCGTCGGCCCCGATCGGCCGGGACAACATCCGGCCCTTCGGGCTCGATATCCATAACCCCGTCTTCGTCGTCTCCAGCGTCACCGTCATCGCCTTCGTAGCCGGAGCGCTCCTGTTCCGGGAGGCCGCGGCAGGCCTCTTCGACGCCCTCTACGCCTGGCTCACCTCGACGTTCGACTGGATGTTCATGGCCGCCGCCAACGTCTTCATGCTGTTCTGCCTGGCGGTCGTGGCGTCGCCCCTCGGCCGGATCCGCCTGGGCGGTCCGGACGCCCGGCCCGACTACTCCAACTGGTCGTGGTTCGCGATGCTGTTCGCGGCCGGCATCGGCATCGGCCTCATGTTCTTCGGGGTGGCGGAACCGGTCACCCACTTCCGGAACCCGCCGCTCGGCGTGGCCCCCGCGGACACCGCGGCCGTCGAAGGCCTGGCGATCGCCGCCACCCTCTACCACTGGGGCCTGCACGGGTGGGCCATCTACGCGGTGGCGGCGCTCGCGCTCGCCTTCGCCGCCTACAACCTCGGCCTGCCGATGAGCCTGCGGTCGGCGTTCTACCCCGTGCTGGGGGACCGCGTGTGGGGCCGGTTCGGCCACGTGGTGGACATCCTCGCCGTGTTCGCCACCATCTTCGGGCTGGCGACGTCGCTCGGCCTGGGCGTGGAGCAACTGGCGGCGGGACTCGACCACCTGTTCGGAATCCCTCCGACCCACGCTACCGAAGTGCTGCTGATCGCGGCCATCACGGCGGTCACGCTGGCATCGGTGGTCCTGGGCATGCAAAAGGGCGTCAAGCGCCTGAGCCAGGCCAACATGGCGCTCGCGCTGGCCCTGCTCGCGTTCGTGTTCGCGGCCGGACCGACCCTCGACCTGCTCGCCCGGTTCGCCGGCAGTCTCGGCCACTACCTCGGCGCGATCGGACCCCTCAGCAACTGGGTGGGGCGGGAAGACCTCCACTACCTGCACGGCTGGACCACCTTCTACTGGGCATGGTGGCTCTCGTGGGCGCCCTGCGTGGGCATGTTCGTCGCCCGGATCTCGCGCGGCCGCACCGTGCGCAGCCTCGTCGGCTGCATGCTGTTGTTCCCGCTGCTGCTCGAAACGCTGTGGTTCAACACCTTCGGGGGAACGGCGCTGTCGTTCCAGCGCGCCGGAGCGACCGGGATGGCCGATGCGGTGCAGGCCGGTCAGCCGGAGCTGGCGCTCTTCAGGATGCTGGAGCTCCTGCCGCTGGCCGACGTCACCTCGTTCGTCTCCATCGTGCTCGTGATGGTCTTCTTCGTCACCTCATCCGATTCCGGGACCCTGGTCATCGACACCATCACCGCCGGCGGCAAGATGGACGCCCCGATCGTCCAGCGTGTGTTCTGGGCCTCGTTCGAGGGCCTCATCGCCATCACCCTGCTCATCAGCGGCGGGCTCGTGGCGCTCCAGACGGCGGCCCTCACCACCGGGTTCCCCATCACGCTGATCCTCCTGGCGCTCTGCTACAGCATCTGGAAGGGCCTCCGTGCCGCCCGGGCGGGCTAGGGTCCACCGGACATGGCAACGGGTCCCGAGAACCGCACCGGACAGGCAGCGCCGGTCCCCCTCATCCTGTTGGGAATGGGGAACGTGCATCGGGAACTGCTCGGCATCCTCGGGCGGAAGGCCGGGGGTCTCGCCGATCGCTACGGGGTGACGTTCTCCATCGTGGCGTGTGCGGACCGCAGCGGGTTCGTCCTCGGGCCGGATGCCCCGGGAGGCCGCATCACCACCGGCGCCATGCTCGAGGCCAAGGCCGGAGGCCGGAGGCTCCGGGAGATTCCCGGCGCCCAACCGATCTCCCTGGAAGCAGCTCTCGACGCCGCCGGGCCTCGCGGCATCCTGCTCGACGCGGCCTCGATGGACGTGGAAACCGGGGGCATCGGGCTCCGCGCCGCCCGGGCGGCCCTGGACCGGGGCGTCTCGGTCGTCTTCGCCAACAAGTCGGCGATCGCGCTCGCCTTCGACGAACTGGAGGCGCTGGCCGCCGCGAACGGGGCGGGTCTCGGCTGGAGCGCCACCGTGTGCGGGGGGCTCCCGGTGGTGAACGCCGGCCGGCGCGACCTGGTCGCAGCGGAGTTCCGGCGCCTCCGGGGCGTCTTCAACAGCACCAGCAACCTCGTGCTGGGCCGGATGGCGGAGGGAATGAGCCTCGAGGCCGCGGTCACCGAGGCGCAGCGCCGCGGGATCGCCGAGACCGACCCGACGAACGACCTGAACGGCACCGACACGGCGCTCAAGCTGCTGATCCTGGTGCGGACCGTCATGCGCCGGAAGGCGTCCCTCGCAGACATCGAGCGCACCGGGATCGAGAGGGCCCCGGAGCCCGCCGCAGACGAGGTGGTCCGCCTGCTCGGCGAGGCCGTGCCGGACGGCGATGCGGTCCGGATGCGGGTCGCGCCCGTCGCGGTCCCCCGGGACAGCTTCTTCGGGAGCATCGGCACGCTCGACATGGCCGTGGAGTGGGAGACCGACCTGTTCTCCACCCAGCGGCTCGTGGCCACCGAGGGCGACGCGATCCCCACCGCCGCGGCGGTGCTGCGCGACGCGGTCCACATCGCCTGCGGATCGCCCACGGGACCATCACTTAGGATCGGGGGGTCTTGAGCCGCCGCATCTCCCGCCGCACCGCGATCGCCGCCGGACTGGCCGGCGCGGCCGGAGCGCTGAGCGGGTGCGGAGACGGCGGACCCGCTCCCGAAGCGCCCCCCGGCGGGAGCGGGGACACCCCCCAGGCCGGAAGCGGCGTCCGCGCCGTCGTCGTCGGGGCCGGCGCCTTCGGGGGCTGGACGGCGCTCGAGCTCCTCCGCCGGGGAGCGCAGGTCACGCTGGTGGACGCCTGGGGCCCGGGGAACTCGCGCGCCAGTTCGGGGGGCGAAACGCGGGTCATCCGCGCCACCTACGGACCCGACCGCATCTACTCGGAAATGGTGGTGCGGGCGCTCGCCCTCTGGAAGGAAGCCGGCGAGCGCTGGGGCGACCGGCTCTTCTTCGAGACCGGAGCGCTCTGGATGAGCGACGGGGTCGATCCCTACGCGACGGACGCCGTCCCGATCCTCGCCGACCTCGGCGTCCCGTTCGAGGAACTCACCGGGGAGGAACTCGGCCGCCGCTTTCCCCAGATCGACCCTGAGGGAATCGCGTACACCCTCTACGAGAAGAGCGCCGGCTACCTGCTCGCCCGCCGCGGCTGCCAGCGGGTGCTCGAGGGCTTCCTCGCCGAGGGCGGCGAATACCGCCAGGCGAAGGCGGCCGCCGGAACCATGGCGGGCGGGACCCTGCGGGAGGTCCGGCTCGCCAGCGGCGAGACGCTCGAGGCCGACCTCTTCGTGTTCGCGGGCGGTCCCTGGCTCGCCGAGCTCTTCCCCGGATTCGACCCGCCGCTCGTGAGCCCCACCCGGCAGGAGATCCTCTATTTCGGGACCCCGCCCGGCCGCCCCGACCTGACGGACGCCGAGCTGCCGGTCTGGGTGGAGACGGGGGCGAGCCTCTTCTACGGGGTGCCCGGCAGCAACTTCCGGGGCTTCAAGGTGGCGGACGACTCGCGCGGCGCCCCGTTCGACCCCACGGACGGGGACCGCACCCCCTCGCCGGAAGCCATCGAGACGGCCCGCAGCTACATGGAGCGCCGTTTCCCGGCGATGCGGGGCGCGCCCCTGGTCGAGGCCAGGGTCTGCCAGTACGAGCAGAGCGCCGACGGCCACCTCATCGTGGACACCCACCCCGAGGCGGCGAACGCCTGGATCGCCGGCGGGGGGTCGGGGCACGGCTACAAGCTCGGACCGGCGCTCGGGGAGATGCTGGCCGATCAGGCGCTCGGCGAGCGGGAGAAGGAACCCTTCTTCGGGCTGGGCCGGTTCGGGAGGTAATGGAACCATGACGAAACGCATTTCCCGCCGCGAGGCGATCACCGCCGGACTCGCCGGCGCCGCCGCGCTCGGCGCGTGCGGAGGCGGCGGCGGCGAAACCGGAACACCAGCGGCGACACCGGCCACGAGCCCGCCGCAAGCCGGAAGCGGCGTCCGCGCCGCCGTGATCGGGGCCGGCGCCTTCGGCGGCTGGACGGCGCTCTGGCTGCGCCGCGCGGGCGCCGAGGTGACGCTCGTGGATGCGTGGGGGGCGGGCAACGCCCGCGCGAGCTCGGGGGGCGAGAGCCGGTTGATCCGGGCCTCCTACGGGTCGCGGCGGATCTACAGCGCGATGGTGGCCCGGGCGCACGAGATCTGGAACGAGTACGAGGCGCGCTGGAACGACCGGCTGCTCTTTCCCATCGGCATGCTGCGGATGAGGGCCGGGGAGAACGAGTACACGAAGGCCGCGGTGCCGATCCTCCGGGAACTCGGCATCCCGGTCGAGGAACTCGACGGCGACGAGCTGGCGCGCCGCTTCCCCCAGATCAACCCGGAGGGCCTCTCCTACGGCGTGTTCGAAAGGGACGCCGGCTACCTGCTCGCCCGGCGAGGCTGCGAACGGGTGCTCCGGCAGTTCGTCGAGGAGGGCGGCACCTTCCGGCGGGCGGAAGCCGCGCCGGGAGACCTGGCGGGCGGCCGGATGGGGGCGATCCGCCTCTCGGACGGCAGCGTGGTCGAGGCCGACCTCTTCGTGTTCGCCTGCGGGCCGTGGCTCGCGAAGCTCTTCCCCGAGTTCGACCCGCCGCTCGTCCGCCCCACCCGGCAGGAGGTCTTCTACTTCGGCCCCCCGGCGGGCCGCGCCGACCTGACCGAGGAGGGGTTTCCGACCTGGATCGAGGGCCCGTTCTACGGCATCCCCGCGACCCGCTTCCGGGGCTTCAAGATCGCGGACGACCGGCGCGGGGCCGACTTCGATCCCACCGACGGTGACCGGACGCCCTCGGCGAAGGGCATCCGCGAGGCGCGGGAGTACATGGAGCACCGGTTCCCGGGGCTCCGGGGAGCGCCGCTGATCGAGGCCCGCGTCTGCCAGTACGAGCAGAGCGCCGATGGGGAACTGATCGTGGACACCCATCCCGAGGCGGACAACGTCTGGATCGCCGGCGGCGGATCCGGCCACGGCTACAAGCTGGGCGCGTCGCTCGGGGAGATGCTGGCCGGGCAGGTGCTCGGCGAGCGGGAGAAAGAGCCCTTCTTTGGGCTCGCGCGGTTGGCCGACCTGTAGGCAGCCGGACTAGACCAACCGGCGGATCACCCCCAGCAGCCGGTCCACGTCGTCGCGGCTGTTGAACATCCCGACGCCGGCCCGCAGCAGGGCCCCGTCCTCCTGGAAGGTGATCGAGACGCCCTCGTCGGCGAGCGCCCGGCTGAGCCGCTCGTGGTCGAGCCCGTGGTAGAAGCTGACGATGGCGGACGGGTTCTTCGGCGGAGTGAACATCCGCATCCCGAGCGCCGCCGCGCCCTCGCGTAGTTCGCCCGCCAGCGCCTGCGTGTGCGCGGCGATGCGGTCGACCCCCACCTCGCCGAGGAACGCGAGCGCGGCGTCCATCGCGGCGACCGGACCGTAGGCCGGGCCGCCGTATTCGAGCTTTCCAGCGCTGGTCTTGAGGCGGAAGCGATTCCCGGGTAGCGACTCGGCGACCTGAAAATGCCCGTGCCGGTCGGCGGTCATCCAGTCCAGGTGCTCGCGGCGGACGTAGAAGGGCGCGCAGCCGAAGTCCGCGTGCAGCCACTTGTAGCCGTTGCCGCAGGCGAAATCGACCTTCTCCTCGTGGAGGTTGGTGGGGAACGTGCCCCACGCCTGGATGGCGTCGGCGTAGAGGTAGGCCCCGTGGGCGTGGGCGAGGTCGGCCAGCGGAGGCAGGTCGTAGCGGAAGCCGTTGCGGTTCGACACCCACGCGACGCTGAGGAGCCGCGTCCGGTCGTCGGTCCGGGCGGCGAAATCGTCAACGGTCACGACCCCGTCCTTGGACGGGATGATCCGCAGTTCGACCCCCGCCCGGCGCTCGAGCTCCCGGTAGAGCACGAAGGTGGTGACGAAGTGCAACTCGTCCACCACCACGTTGTCGCCCGACCGCCACTCCATCGCGTTCACGATGATGTTCTCGGCCCCGCTCGTGGAGTAGAGGAGGGCGACCTCGTCCTCCTCGACGCCGAACAGACCGGCGAAGCGGGAGCGCGCGCCCGCCACCGCCTTGCCGCCCGACGCACCGTCGCGGCGCAGCATCTTGTTGTCCGCGTAGGCGTGGAGGGCGTCGCGGACCGGTAACGGCAGCGGTCCCACCGCGGCATTGTTGAGGTAGGCGAGTTCCTCGGTGACCGGGAAACTGGCCCGGACTCCGAGCGGGTCCGCCGGGTTGGCGCCGGGTGACTCCGGCTGGCGGCGCGAGCCCGCGGCCACCCCGGCGCCGGGAAGCGCGGCCAGCCCGGCGGCCGCGGTGGTCTGGAGGAAGCGTCGCCGATTCCAGGGACTGTTGTGTTCTGACGGCTTCATGGGTCTCTCCTCGACGGGCATCGGTCGGATCGAGTGTACGACCGCTCCGGCTCGCGGCGCCCGAGACGAAAAAAGGGGCGCCGGCCCGCAGGCCGGCGCCCCCCGTGGATCAGGTCCGATCAGAACTCGATCCGGACGCCGATCCGGAAGACCCGCGGGTCGAGGATCGCGATGATCTCGTTGTAGCGGGAGCCCCCGATGGTCCGGTAGTTCAGGACGGTCGAGCTGTTCGTCAGGTTGAAGCCGTCGAACAGCAGCGCCATGTTCGCCCCTCCCATGATGTCGAACGACTTCTCGGCGCGCATGTCGAAGATGCCGACGTTCGGCGCGCGGTCGTTGTAGCCGTCCGGCATGACCCGCTCGGTCCCGGCGTTCGGCAACCGGACGCTGACCCGGCGGCCGGTCTGGAACCCGCTCTGGAGCTTGTAGGAGGCGCTCACCCCGATGTCGTAGGGGAAGATGTAGCGCGCCACCAGCTTGTAGTTCCAGTAGGTGGTGTCCTGCGGCCCGAGCCGGAGCGACTGGTTCGCCCGCCACTCGTAGGTCGTCCCCTCGACGAAGTCGAAGCGGGCGGCGGCCCGCACGCTCCCGGAGGACGTGGTCCTCATGTAGGCGTTCGCCCAGGTGTGCAGGAACGAGGTCAGGAACATCCAGCGGTCGGCGAACCGGCGGTTCAGCGCCACTTCCACCGTGTGGTAGTTGCCGTCCGGTTCGGGGAGCCCGTAGGCGCCCGGGTTCACATACTGGCGGTCCTCGGGAATCCCGGGCTGCCGGTCGGTGAGCTGGATCGTCTGGTCGTCACCGGTGCCCGCCACATTGTCCGGCCCGCGGTCTTCCCAGGTGTACGGGATGCCGTAGGCGAAGGCGCGGTTCAGGTCCACGATCCCGTAGCCGTTCCGCGAGTTCTTGTGGACGTAGGAGGCCCGGAAGGAGAAGTTGTCCGCGATCTGCTGCTCGAAGTGCCCCGACATTTCGTGGCCGTAGGCGTTCGTCAGGCCCGGGTCCACGGTCACGAACCCGGCGCCGCCCAGCGTTCTCAGCTTGTCGCCCAGTTCCGGTGAATCCGCGAGGCCGCCGCTCGGACCCGGATCCAGCACCCGGTTCCCGTTCAGGTCGTTGAACGCGTAGCGGAACGCGGCCTGACCCACCGGGTTCTCGTCGTCCACGATGGTCGTGCTCGGGTTCCAGTAGAAGCGGCCGAAGAAGAGCTTCAGGACCGTCTCGCCCTCACCGGTCAGGTCGAACGCGGCGCCGAGGCGCGGGCCGATGTTGGAGAGGGTCAGCACGTCCCGCTGCGACACCTCGAGCGGCGGGAAGATGTCCGAATGGGTGGGCGAAAGCGAGTTGTCCGGCCAGCCCATCTTGTAGCGGTCGAAGCGGAAGCCGAGGTTCAGGGTCAGCCGGTTGTTGAGCGTCCAGGAGTCCTGCCCATACACCGAGGTGAGGAAGATGTCGTTGATGCCGGTGTTCGGGGTGTTGTAGATGTCCACCTCGCTCGGGACGCCGTCAACGTCGCGGTAGAAGATGTCCTCCGGCTGCATCCGCAGGAACTTGCGGCGCTCCCGGTAGATCTCGGTCCCGACCTTGAAGGTGTGCTGCCCGCCGAGGTCGTCGGCAAAGTAGGTCAGGTTGCCGGAGATCTGCGGCTTCGTGACATTGCGGAGGTGGTAGTAGCTGTTCGCGTTCGTGAGGTCCCCGGTATTCACCTCGAGCCGGCCGGCGGGGAGCCCCTCCACGCTCTCCGACTTCGTAGCGGTCGGGAACAGCGGGAACTGGTTGATCCAGTGGCTGAGCTGCACGTTCAGGAAGAGCTTGTCGGTAAGCACGTTCGTGTACTCGAACTTCATCGGCTTGTTCACCGAGCTCTGGTACCAGGCGGCGTCCAGCGGGACCGACGGTCCCAGGTTGCGCTCCGCCTGCAGCTTGGTGCGCCGGTTGAAGAAGCCGATCAACTGGCTGGACTCGGTGAGCTGGTAGGTGGCCTTCGCGGTCCAGTTGCCGAGCTGGGTGGTCGCCGGATCCGGGTTCCCGATGGTCAGCTTCTCCTGGTGGTTCAGCCGGTAGCCGGCGTAGAACCAGGCCTTCTCCGGGTAGAGCGGGCCGCCGACGCCGATGTTGATGTCGCTCTGCAGCGTGATCGGGTTACCGGCCTCGAGGCCGTCGCCGCCCGCCTTGTAGGGGCCTTGCGTCCCGCCGCCGGTCCTGAGCGCATCCGGGACGTTGTCGCCCACGGTGGAGTCGTTCTCGAAGTCGACGTAGATGTCGCCGTTGAAGCGGTCGCCGCCGGACTTCACCGTGAGGTTGAAGAAGGCGCCGAGCCCATGGGTCTCGCCCATGTTCCCGGAGCCGCCGAGCTGGAAGTCCTCGAAGCTGCCGTAGTCGAAGTAGCCCGCGTTCCCCGAGGTCGTCTCGGTGACGTTGATGCCCTCGAGCAGGGTCCGGTGCTGGTCGCCGAAGCCGAAGGCCTGGAACCCGGTCTGGGTGCCCGTGTGCGAGCCGCCCACGTCGTAGCCCTCCATCTGGAAGCCGGGAGCCTGCGCCATCGCCGCCCAGATGTCCCGGGCGTTCGGGATGTCCTCGAGGAGTTCCTCGGTGAAGTTCACGCCGGTGGCGGTGGTCTTGACGTCCACCACCGGGGCCTCACCGGTGATCGTGATCGTCTCCTCGAGACCGCCGACTTCGAGGGTCGCGTTCACCGTCAGGGTGGTGTTCAGGGTCATCTGGATGTTCTCCCGAACCACCGTGCTGAACCCGGAGAGGGAGAAGCTGACCGAGTAGACCCCGGTGGGGAGCGCCGGGAACACGTAGGTCCCCTGGCCGCCGGTCACCACCACCTGGTCCTGGATCATCGCCGGGCTGGAGGCGGTGACGGTCACGCCCGGAAGCACCGCTCCGGTCACGTCCATCGCCGTCCCGACGATGCGTCCGCGCAACTCCTGCGCGGCGGCCGGAGCCGCGAGTGAGCCCGCGATCCCAAGGATCACGAGCCAGCTAAATCGTCTACGCATCAGTCACCTCCCGGGTGAGCGGGGATCCCCTTCCTTCATGGGTGAGGTCTTTCGATTATGGGACCGCCCGGGAACCGGCGCAAGCGCAACGGCGGAGGGATGTTACGCCCGGCCCGGCTCGGTGGCGCAACGGCTTGGAACGCCGGTCTCCAGACCGGCACCCCCTGCGCGCAGCGCAGCGGAACCGCGTGCCACCACCGGGCAGGAGCGCGGTATCCTTCCGGTTGCCATGAACAAGAACAATGAAATGAATACTGGAAACGTTGAGCCTCAGTTGACCGCGATCAGGTCACTCTGCGTCTATTGCGGGTCGTGGAGCGGAACCGAGCCCACCCTCGAGGAATTCGCGCGGACCTTCGGTTCCGCCTGCGCCGCCCGAGGCATCGAACTCATCTACGGCGGCGGCGGCATCGGCCTGATGGGAACCGTCGCGGAGGCGGCGCTCACGGGCGGCGGACGGGTCACCGGGATCATTCCGCGCTCACTCCTGGAATCGGAGCCGCCGTTCTCGAACGTGACAGAACTTGTCGTAGTGGACAGCATGCACGAGCGCAAGCGGGAGATGTTCGACCGGGCCGACGGCTTCGTGGTGTTGCCGGGAGGCCTCGGCACCCTCGACGAAACGATCGAGATGACCACCTGGCGGCAGCTCGGCTTCCATGAAAAGCCCATCGTGCTGGCGAACTACCGAGGCTACTGGAACCCGCTACTGACACTTTTTGACCACATCGTGGCCGCCGGCTTCGCCCAGCCCGACTCCCACGACCTCTACACCGTGGCGGACTCGGTCGAGGGGATCTTCAAAGAGCTGATGGGCGGCACGCCGGCCGGGACCGCCGGCCTTCAGACCGGCACCGCGGCCCGGCCGGGCCGCGAGATTGCACGCCGCGCGGGGGACGGGGGCGCGTAGCTTCGGAGCGCCGGCCTCCGGCCGGCATCGTCCGCCGCAGGCGGACGAAACGCGCCTTGTTCGGGAGCACTGTCCCGTTGCTGGTAGCCTCGGTGAGAACCGCACCCGGCCGTCAAGAGTTCCGAGCCTTCGTTCAGCGACCGCGGAGGATCCGCACTCGAGAGCTTCCGACTTGATCGGGGAGTGGGCGCAGGGAGGAGGAATGTCCCACGTGGGTAACTTCTGCCGAGCACGAGTGCACTGCTCGAAACTGCTTCGCGCCGCCGGCGCCGCCGCCATCGCCCTGGCCGCGTGCGGCGACGGAACTTCACCGACCTCCGTTGCCCCGGCCGCCCCGCCGGCCCCGACGCCCACGCCCACGCCCACGCCGGTGAACATCGGCTTCCTGGTCTCGGGCGTCCGGACCTATACGAACGGCGCGATGGTCGCCGTGGACGAGGCCAACGCCGGCGGCGGGCTGTTGGGCCGGCCCGTCGAACTGATCGTCGAGGAGAACCTGCAAGACGCGGCGACGGCGGTAGAGGTTGCGGAAACGATGGTCCTCGACGACGAAGTGGTCGCGCTCATCGGCCCCAACCGCTCGGGGCACGCAATCGAGGTGGGAGCCGTCGCCCAGCGTCACGGCGTTCCGATGATCACGACGGCGGCCACGAACCCACGCGTGACGGCGGCGGGCGACCTGGTCTTCATGGCCGCGTTCACCGACCAATTCCAGGGGCGCGTCATGGCCGATTTCGCCTTCGAGACGCTCGGAGTGACGACAGCCGCAGTCCTCACCCAGCGAGGCGAGGTGTACAGCGAGGGGATCGGGGAGTTCTTCGTCAACCATTTCCGCCGCCTGGGCGGGACGGTCGTCGTCGACCAGTCTTACGAGGAAGGCGCAACGGACTTCACCGCGCAATTGACGGCCGTCGCGGACGCTGCCCCAGCGGTGCTCTTCATGCCGGGTCCGGTGGACGAAGTCGTGTATCTGACCGCGCAGGCACGCGCCCTGCCGCTCCACGATGCCGCCGGGGAGCCGACCGTGTTCCTGGGGCCCGACGCATGGGACAACCCAACGCTTCTGGAAAACGAGCAGGCCTCCGTCGATGGCAGTTTCTTCAGCACTCACTTCTCGCCGGACACGGACGAGCCGACGGCGCGCGCATTCGTCGAGGCATATCGAGCCCGGTTCAGGATCACCCCCACCGGCGGCGACGGAGTGAGCTACGACGCGGTCCGGCTGTTCCTGCAGGCGGCGGCTCGCGTGGGCAGTCTCGACGCCGACGCCATCCGCCTGGAACTGCAGGCTACCGAGGACTACGCCGGAGCGACACTCATTTCACACTACGACGAGAATCGCCATCCGACCAAGAGTGCGGTCATCATGACCATCGAGGACGGGGTGAAGAAGTTCTACCAGCAGGTGGATCCGTAGCCGACCTGACGGCCGGGAACGCCGGCCTTCAGACCGGCACCGCGGCCCGGCCGGGCCGCGAGTTGGACGAAAACGGCCTATTGATTGCCACGCGTACCGGTATGCGGTACACTCATGCATGATTCAGGGATTTCGCCACCGTGGTCTCAGGCGTTTGTACGAGAAGGGCGATCCAAGCCGAGTGGGCGCCGACATCGCGGATCGCGTCACGCTGGCCCTCGCGGATCTGGATGATGCGCGCGTCCCCTCCGACCTCGACCTGCCCGGCTACCGGCTCCATCCGCTGAAAGGCGACCTCAGGGGGTTCTGGAGCGTTTCGATTTCCCGTAACTGGCGAATCATCTTCCGCTTCCACGATGGCGATGCCTACGATGTCGACCTGATTGACTACCACTAGATCTGGAGATGGCGACATGCCCATGAGTAATCCTCCGCATCCCGGTCGCAGCATCCGGGAGAACTGCCTGGACCCGCTCGGCTTGAATGTGACCGAGGCCGCGAAGGTGCTGGACGTCGCACGCCACACCCTTTCCAGGATCCTGAACGGCCACGCGGCGATTTCCCCGGAGATGGCCATTCGGCTGGAAAAGGCGGGGTGGTCCAATGCCGAGTTCTGGCTGCGTCGGCAGGCCACCTACGACCTCGTGCAGGCGCGTCGGCGGGAAGACCGCATCCGCGTCGAGCGATACGAACCGTAGCCGACGGCTTAGTGATGGAAAGGCGGGCGGCTACCCACGACCCACACGATTTGGTCCACCTGCCGCTGCCGGTGCCGGTCTGAAGGGCCCCGCCGGGAGAACTGCCCGGCGGTCCCACCCTCTACGGAGCCTTCACCACCCTCCCGTCGCGCATAACGAACCGCACGTCCTCCATCACCCGGATGTTCTCGAGCGGATCCCCCTCCACCGCGATCACGTCCGCTGCGTAACCGTCCGCAATCCGGCCGATCTCGTCCTCGAGCCCGAGCGTCTTGGCCGCCACCGTCATCGCTGACCGGAGTGCATCCGTCGGACTGAGCCCGATCCCGACCATCACCGCGAACTCGCGGGCCGCGGTCTCGTGCGGAAAGATGGTGTCCGAGCCGAAGGCCACCGGCACGCCCTGCGCGAACGCCGCCCCGATGCGCCGGTCGCGCTCCTCGATGAGCGCCCGCGCCTTCTCGATGCTCTCGCGCGGGAAGCCGATGGACTCGCCTTCCTCGAGGATGTAGTTCATGACGTAGAGGGTGGGGACCATCGGGACGCCGCGCTCCTTGAAGAGCCGGATCCCCTCCTCGTCCACGAGCGTCGCGTGCTCCACCGAGTCCACCCCGGCGCGGAGCGCGGTGTTGATCCCGGGCGCGCCGTGGGCGTGTACGGTGATCTTCTTCCTGTGGCGGTGGACCTCCTCGACCGCCGCGGTGACCTCCTCGAGCGTGTAGGTGCTGACGTTCGGGTCGTCGCCCGCCGACATGACCCCTCCGGTCATCATCAGCTTGATCCAGTCGGCCCCGTACTTGAACTCCCGCCGGATTTCGAGGCGCAGCCCCTCCGGCCCGTCGGCGATCCGGGTGGGCGTCTCGATGTGGAGGTCGGCCATCAGGTTGTTGAAGTCCCCGTGGCCGCCGGTGGCCGAGATCGCGTGCGGCGCGACGAGCAGTCGGGGCCCCTCGTGCTGGCCGCGGGCGATGGCGTGCTTCAAATCCACCGTCCCGTAGAAGCCGTCGAACTCACCGGGCGTCCGGAGCGTGGTGAACCCGGCGTGCAGCATCTTCTGGGCGTTGTGCAGCGCGTCGAGCGCCCGCGCCGCGCTCGAACGGGTCATGTCGAGCGCGGTCAGGGTGTCCGGGTTGATGGTCAGGTGCGCATGGAGGTCGATCAGCCCCGGGAGGCAGGTGTAACCCGACAGGTCCACCACGTCGCCGGAATCCGGCGGTCCGGTGACGATCCGGCCCTCGCGGACCACGATGTCCCCGCCGCCGCCCATCGCGTCGCCGTCGAAGATCGCCCCGCAGCGGAGCACCGTGTCCTGCGCGGTGGCCGATGCTCCGAAGAGCACCAGCGTCGAAAGAACCGAAATCAGACGCGTCATGCCGTCGCCTCCGCCATGCTGCAGCGCCGCGGGTCGCCGCAGGCGCGCCGCACCCCGTCATCGCCGATGTGGATGCCCTCGAACGAGCCGTGGTGCCAGTTCCAGGGGTTCACGACGTCGAAGTTGACGCCGCGGGCGGCCACCTTCTCGCGGATCTTCTCCGGGAAGTCCGCCTCGATCAGCACCGCGCCGGGTTTGGTGAGCGAGGGCCCGCCGAACCGCGGCCGGTTCACCGAGTCCCCGACCGGCACCCCGAACTGCAGCACGTTGAGGCTGTTCTGCAGGACGTTCTGGAGCAGGCTGACGCTCGGCGAACCGGACGCCATCACCGGGCGGTTGCCCCGGAAGATGACGTTCGGCGCGACGTAGGCCGAGATCCGGTGGCCGGGTTTCGGCATCACCCGCAGGAAGTGGGCGCCCGCGGCGCAGATGCTCACCCCGCCGGCGAAGAGGCCGTTGCTCCACGGGTAGGACATGCACGAGTGGAGGATGGTCGAGACGTTCCCCGCCGCGTCCACCACCGTCACGTGATTGCTGCCCGCCGGCGGGGGCGGCTCCCCGGAGCCCGCGACCGGGTGCCCCATCTGGAGCAGGTCGAACCGCATTTTCGCGTAGTCCTTGGAGAGGATCGTCTCGAGCGGCAGCGGGTGGCTCTCCGGGTCGTTCTGCCGGCCGCCCTCGGTATAGACGAGGTGGCTGATCCGGATCATCTGCAGCAGGCTCTCCGCCGATTCGGTCGGCGGCCCGAGTCCCTCCAGGTCGAGGAACTCCAGCATGTGGAGCATCTCGATGATGTGCGTCCCGCCGTTGTCGGGCGGGGGAGAGCCGGCGATCCGGAGATCCCGGTAGGAGCCCCACGCCGGCTCCTGCCAGCGCGGCTCCCAGCGCTCGAAGTCCTCGCGGGTGAGGACGCCGCCGTTCGCCTGGACGACCTCGCAGACCTCCTTCGCGAAGTCCCCCCGGTAAAAGAAGTCGTTGCCCTCTTCCGCGAGGCGCTCGAGGGTGTCCGCGGCCTCCTTCTGGTAGAGCGTCGCGCCGGGACGGGGGATCGCGTTCCCGTCGAAGAAGATCTCGCGGCCCGCCGGCGTGCGGCCGATCTTGTCGGACTGGATGAAGACCTCGCCCCAGAGGAACGGGTGCATCTCGAACCCGTCCCGGGCATAGGTGATCGCGTCGGCCATCAGGTCCTTCCGGGAAAGCGAGCCGTGGCGGTCGTGGGCCGCCTCGAAACCGCCCCACCAGCCCGGCACCGCCACTCCGCGGCCGCCGGCCAGGTCGTGGACGCCGTAGCCGGGAAGCGGCGCCATGGGCGTGTTCACGTTGCCGTTGACGTAGGTGGTCTCGCCGGTCGCCTGGTCGAAGTACATCTGGGACAGGCAGCCGGTGATGGTGGTCATGTGCGGCTCGACCACCGTCTGGGTGATCGAGGCCGCGAGCGCCGCGTCGCAGGCGTTCCCGCCGCGCTTCAGGACGTCGATCGCGGCGCGGGTGGCGAGCGGGTGCGAGGTGATCGCCATCCCGCCCGCGCCCTCGGCCGGGGCCTTCCTGCCGAAGTGGGCGAGCTCGATGAGGCGCTGGCGTTCCGCGGCGTCGGGCGCGGCGGTTGCGCGCGATGCCGGGAGTGCGGCGCCGGCGATGCCGGCCGCGGTGGCGCCGAGGAAGGTTCTGCGGGACGTGCGGAGTTTCATGCGGGGACCTCCGGGGGGAAGCGCGAACCTACCAGACCCGCGGGCGAGGTTTCTCGCCGGCCAGATGTCGCATTAACCCGGTCGGCGGCGACGTACATGCAGCATTAGCGGAGCCGGCTGGCCCGCTACATGTAGCAATAGCGCCCCCTCCGCGAAGAACATGTAGCACTAGCGGAGCCGGCTGGCCCGCTACATGTAGCACGAGCGCCCCCTCCGGGAGGAACATGTAGCACTAGCGGGGCCGGCTGAACGCAACTCCCTGCAGTCGCCACGCCTCGCGAGTGCTGGCGTGATCTGGAGCCGGCCTGATCCGTCTCCGTTCTTCCGGCTGGCGTTCCGCGCTTTTACCGCCCTCCTGCTCGCTCGGCCTTGCGCGCTCTCGCGGGCCTGCGGCCCGCGGTGCCGGCTGAAGCCGGCGTTCCAAGCCGGTGCGCTACTGGCTCTCCAGGTCCGGGAGCAGGCTTTCGCGGACCCAGGCGAAACCGGGCTCCAGCTCCAGCGCCCGCTCGTACGCCGCGCGGGCCTGGTCGTGCTCGTTCTCCCGCGCGTACGACAGTCCGAGGAAGGCGTGCGCCTCCGGCTCGCCCCACCAGAAGGCCCCCTCGGGCGCGCCCTCGGCGAAGCGCGCTATCGCCGCCTCCAGGTTCTGCCGCGCCTCCTCCTTGTTCCCGAAGGGGCCCGGCGCCATGAGCTGGTTGACCCCCTTCAGGTAGAGCGGCCGCGGATCGTCGGGCGCCAGCTCGAGGGCCCGGTCCAGCGTCTCCCCGGCCCTCCAGCCGAAGCGCATCCCGGACATCATCCCGGTGATCCGCGCCTGGTAGACCTGGGACAGGACGAGGTGCGCGGCGGCGTCGTTCGGGTCGGCCTCGATCCGCGCCTTCATCAACGACTCCGCCTCCTCCAGCAGCGGCTTGCGGACCCGCTCGTGCCGCCGCTTCGTCTGCCGATCCACGCCGCGGATCCGGTGCATGCCGGCGACCCGCCAGAGCGCCCAGGCGCGGGTAACGTCGTCCGCCTCGCCCAACGCTTCGAGCGCTTCCCGTCCTGCGGCCGGCTCGCCCGCGTAGTAGGCGCGCTCGATGGCAAGCAGCGACGGATCGGGGGAACTCTGGGCGGCAGCGGGAGTCCCGATCGCCAACGCCCCCAGCAGCCATCCCGTTCGGGCAAGCAACATGGACCCCACCCTCACCGGATCTCCACGTCGTCCAGTTCGAAGGCGAACTCCCGGGGATCGCCGGTGGCTACGAACGAGAGGCCCGCGATGATGCCGGGATTGGCGCTTTCGAACCGTTCCAGCGGGATCTCGACCTCGGTCCATTCCGGCGGCGCGGTGAAGGGGACGCTACCGGGAGCGGTGGACTGCGGAGCGGCGCCGAACAACTGCACGGCGTAGTCCCCCCCGTCGCCACGGACCCGGAAGCGGACAACCTGCCGGCCGGTGAAGTCCACCGGCTGCAGCCGTTCCTCGCCCGGGGACCAGATCGCCCCGGCCCAGAGGAAGACGAAACCCGGCACGAGCGCGCCCTCAACGTGCAGCGCGCCGTCGCGGGCCGACAACGTTGCGTGGGAAGACCCGCCGCGGAGCGAATCGGCCGTCTCCTGCCAGTCGAGGCCGAAGCTGGCTTCGACCCCATCCATGAAATCGGAGATGAGGTAGAGGTCGGGCGCCTTCGGGTAGCTCGCCACCCACGCGGCCTCCACCGGGAACCCGTCCTTCCAGACGCCCGCGATGGCCGTGCTTCGGCTCAGGTCATTCTCCAGATCGCCGGCAACGAGCAGCAGGTCGGCGATCCGGCCGCGCGCGAGCCGTCCCCGGTCCTCGATTCCGAAGGCGTCGGCGGCCACTCCGGTCGCCGCCGCCAGGGCCTCGGCGGCGCTGAGCCCGGCGCGCTCCAGCAGCCGCATCTCGCCATGCATCGAGATCCCGAATCCGGTCCCCGGGTTCGGCGCGTCGGTCCCCGCAAGGATCCGCACTCCCGCCGCGTGAAGCCGGCGGACGCTCTCGACGGCCGCCTCGCTGCTCCCGACCGGCCGGGGAAACGTCTGCGCGAGCGTCTGGCGCTGCATCGGCGAAACGTGCTCGGGCTCGGTCGCCTCCAACAGCTCCGGCCCCATGGACTCCCCCGCCGCGGCGACCCGCACCGAGAGCGTCGGGATCACGAACACCCCGGCTTCGGCGAAACGGGCCGCGTCCGCTTCCGAGATCACTTCGTCGCCCCAGACGTGAACGAGCCCGTCGATGCCCATGTCGAGCGCCGCGAGCCCGTGCTCGAGCGTGCTGACGTGAATGACCGCGAGCAGCTCCTCGGCGTGCGCAGCCTCGATGACCGCCGCGATCGTCTCGCGGTCGAGCGTCGGAATGTCCGCGCCGAAGGTGCCGCCGTCCTCCCAGACGATCTTGATCCAGTCGGCGCCCTCCTCCTTGCGCGCCGCGACGAACGCAGGTGCCTCGCCGGGACTGGTCAGCGTCTCCACCGGCACCCCGAACTGGGTGCCGTGTCCCCCGGGCGCGGTGGCGAGATTCCCGGCGGAGAACAGGTCGGCCTCGTCGGTGCGGGCGAGGCTCTCGCGGGCCGGCCGCTTCATCGCCGCCAGGGACGGCTGCGTGAACTGGTCGAAGACCGTGGTCACGCCGAAGCGCAGAGAGTCGTTCAGCACCATCCCGTAGGTGTGGGTGTGGGCGTCGATCAGGCCCGGGAGCAGCGTGTGGCCGCGGCCGTCCACCCGGGGGAGGTCATCGGGCAGGCGGAGCCGCTGCCCCACCGCGCGGATGCGGCCGTCCTCGACCCGAACGTCGCGGTGCGGCCGGAACTCCTCCCCGTCGAACACGGTCACGTTCACCACCGCGAAGTTCGTCTCCGGGAGCGGCCCGCCGGGCGGGTCCGCCGGTTCCGGCACCGGAAGGACCATCAGGACGCCGGCGAACACGGCGACCGCGACCGCCGCGATCCAGGGGTCGCGGCGCCAGGGGGAACGCTCGTCGCCTGCCATGCCGGTCATCGCCCCGAGAACCGCCGGAACCCCGCCGCCGCCACCGCGAGACAGACCGCCGTCTGCCCGGCCAGCAGCGCGAGGTGGAACCACAGCGGCCGTCCCAGATCGAGATCGATCGTCCTGAGCGCCAGTTGGCCGAGGTGGTAGGCCGGGAAGACGTTCGCGAAGTCCTGCAGGAACCCGGGCAGCATGGAGATCGGGAACCACAGGCCGGAGAGCACCGACATGGCGATGAACACCAGGTTCACCACGGCCACCGCCGCCTGCTGCTTCGCCCAGGCGCCGATCGCCAGCCCGACGGCGCTGAACGGCAGGGCGGCAGCGAGGACGACGCCGGCGAGAGAGAACCACTGCCCGCGGTGGAGCTCGACCCCGGCAGCGAATCCGGCGAGGAGGAACAGCAAGAGCACCACGACCGCCCCGAAGATGGCGGCCGTGCCCACCCGGGCGAAGAGGTAGGCGGCCGTCGGCATGGGAGTGGTCCGCTTCAGCAGGAGGGCGCCGGTGTCGCGCTCCTGCGCGAGTCCCACCCCGAAGCCGAAGATCGACGGCGCGAGAACGCCGAAGACGCCGTAGGTCGCGAGCATGTAGGTCGGGCCCGTGAGCGACGGTCCGCCCGCCTGGAAGAGAACGGCGAAGAAGAAGTAGAAGAACAGCGGGAAGAGCAGCGTCGGGACGGCGAACGCGGGCAGCCGCAGGGAGCTCAGGAACTGGAACCGCGTCTCCAAAAGCGCGATCCGGAGGTGCCAGAGGAGGCCGTGGCGCGCGGTGTCGACTGTCACTTACGCCTCCCCCTCCGGCTCGGCGCCGTCGCCGGTGAGCGCGAGGAACGCCTCCTCGAGCCCGACGCCGGCCACGGTCAGGTCGCCGAGTTCCGGGTCGAGCGCGAACATCCGCCGGAGCACCGCTTCCGGTTCGGCGGTCACGACCTCGAGGTGCTGCCCCTTCATCTCCGCCCCTGCGGCTTCCGGGAAGGAACGCGCCGTTTCGGTGCTGATCGTCGTGACGCAGCGCACCACCCGTCCAGCGGTCCGGGACTTGATCTCCTCCGGGCTGCCTTCGGCGATCAGCCGGCCGCGGTGGATCACCGCGATCCGGTCGGCGAGCGCGTCCGCCTCCTCCAGGTAGTGCGTGGTGAGGACGGCGGTGCGGCCGGCCGCCTTGAGCCCCCGGATCTCGTCCCAGAGGCGACGGCGGCCGTCCAGGTCCAGCCCCGCGGTCGGCTCGTCGAGGAACACGAGCTCGGGGTTGCCCGCAAGCGCCAGCGCGAACATCACCCGCTGTTTCTGCCCGCCGGAGAGCTTTCCGAAGCGCCGGTCGCGGAGTTCCTGAAGCCCCGCCATTTCGAGCAGACGTTCGGTTGGCAGGGGCGACGGGTAGTAGGCGCGAAAGAGCGCCAGGTGCTCCCCGACGGTGAGCGTCTCGGGGACGCCCGAGACCTGCAGCATCGCGCCACGCCGTAGGCGGACCTCCGCGGCGTCCGGAGCGCTGCCGAAGACCCGGGCGGCCCCGGTCTGGAGGGTCAGGGTCCCGAGCAGCAGGCTGACCGCGGTGGTCTTGCCGGCCCCGTTTGGGCCCAGCACTGCCAGCACCTCGCCCTCGCGGACTTCGAGATCGAGCCGGTCGAGCGCGAGCACATCCCCGTAGCGGTGGCTGACGCCGGCGAGGCGCGCAAGGGCGGAATCGGATGCTGAGGGGAGGGCCAAAGCGGACAGGATCGTGACACGATCGCCGTCTGCCGATGAATACGCCGCCGTCACGGCGGTATTACAGGGTCTCCGGCAGACACCGCACTAGAATCGCTCCCCTTCGGACGGCGCACCCAGACTTGGCGATCAGAACCCAGACCATCGGCGAGCGGGTCCGGAGGCGGGAAGATCCCCGCCTGGTCACGGGCCAGGCGCTCTACACGCCGGACATCCCGCTTCCCGGCGCGCTGCATCTCGCGGTGGTGCGGAGCCCTTACCCGCACGCCGAGATCGTCTCGATCGAGACGGAAGAAGCCGCCGCCGCACCCGGAGTGGCCGGGGTGTTCACCGCCGCGGACATCCTCCCGACGCTGAAGCGGCCCTTCCCGGTGGCCAAGGCCCCCGACGGCGGCGCGTTCACCGAACTGCACGTCCCCGCCCGCTGGGCGCTCGCCGACAAGAAGGTGCTCACCGTCGGGGATCCGGTGGTGGCCGTGGTCGCGGAAACCGCCGAGCAGGCGGTCGACGCCGCGGCGGTCGTGGACGTGGACTACCGGGACCTTCCCGGCGCCGGCGATTCCCGGGCGGCGCGCGCCGAGGGCGCGGAGCCGCTCTACGACAACGTCGAGGGGAACCGTGCGTTCGTCTGGGAACTCCACCCCGAAGGCGCGCCCGAGGCGGCGCACGGGGAAGTCGAGCTCTCGCTCGATTTCCGGATCCAGCGGCTCATCCCGAGTGCGATGGAGGCGCGGGCGGTCGCGGCCCGGGTGGATGGCGACCGGGTGACCATGTGGACCTCCACCCAGTCCGCGCACCGCGTCAAGTCGAGCGTGGCGCGCATCCTGGGGATCCGCGAGGAGCGCCTCCGGACCATCGCCCCCGAGGTGGGCGGCGGGTTCGGCGCCAAGGCGAACCTCTACGCCGAAGAGGTGCTGGTCCCCTGGCTGGCGCTGAAACTCGGCCGGCCGGTCCGCTGGTTCGCGACCCGCACCGAGGACTTCCAGACCACCACCCACGGCCGCAACCTGTTCGTGACCCTGGACGTCGCGGCCGATCGGGACGGACGGGTCCGCCACTGCGACGTGGACGTCCTCTACGACTCGGGCGCCTACTTCAGCCGGCCCGGGCCGACCACGCCGTCGCTCACCGGAGCGATGATCGTGGGGCCCTACGACGTCGCCACCGCCCACGCCCACGCCGTCGGCGCCTTCACCAACACCGCGCCGAACGAGCCCTACCGCGGCTCCGGCCGCCCGGAGGCCACCTACCTGATCGAGCGGGCGCTCGACGTGCTGGCCGGACGGCTGGGGATCGATCCCGCGGAGATCCGCCGCCGCAACCTGATCCCGCCGCACAAGTTCCCCTACCGGACGGCGACCGGCCTCACCTACGACAGCGGCGAGTACGAGAAGGCGCTCGACAAGGCCCTCGAGGCCGGCGACTACGCCGGGCTCCGCGCCGAGCAGGCCCGGCGGCGCGCGGAAGGCGGCAAGCCGCTCGGCATCGGCCTCGCCTGCTACGTGGAGATCTGCGGTTTCGGGCCGTGGGAGGCGGGCGGTGTCACGGTGGAGCCCGACGGCGCGGTCACGGTGCGCAGCGGGACGTCCCCGCACGGGCAGGGACACGAGACCGCCTGGGCGCAGATCGCCGCCGACCAGCTTGGGGTTTCGCTGGACGACGTGACCGTGCTCCACGGCGACACCGACGAATGCCCGCGCGGGATCGGCACCTTCGGGAGCCGGAGCGCCCCGGTGGGAGGAGCCGCGATCTTCAACAACTCCGAAACGGTGCGCGAAAAGGCGAAGGCGCTCGCCGCCCGGCTCCTCGAGGCGGCCACCGAGGACATCCGCTTCGAGGACGGCCGCTTCTTCGTCGCCGGCTCACCCGCGCGCGCCGTCGGGTGGTCCGAAATCGCGGCGTTCGCCTACTCGGCGGAGGCGCCCGAGGGAAGCGCGGCGGAACTCACCGCCGACGTGGACTTCAAGCCACCCGGCGAGACCTTTCCCTTCGGGACCCACCTCTGCGCCGTGGAGATCGACCCGGATACCGGTGCCGTCGAGATCGTTCGCTACATCTCGGTGGACGACTGCGGCAAGGTCATCAACCCATTGCTCGCCGAGGGCCAGGTCCACGGGGGACTCGCGCAGGGCATCGCCCAGGCGCTCTACGAGGATGCGGTGTATGACGAGGGCGGCAACCTGCTGACCCCAACGTTCCTCGAGTACGCCGTCCCCCGCGCCGACATGCTGCCGAAGTACGAACTGCACCGCACCGTCACCCCGACACCGGTGAATCCCCTCGGCGTGAAGGGAATCGGCGAGGCCGCCACCATCGGCTCCACGCCCGCCGTCTGCAACGCGGTGATGGACGCGCTACGCCCGTTCGGGGTCGAGCACCTCGACACCCCGCTCACGCCCGAGAAGGTCTGGCGCGCGATGCAGTCCGGCGGATCAACCGACTGAACCGGCTTGGAACGCCGGCTTCAGCCGGCACGCACGGTGCTCCGCACCGCGCACTCGCGACGCTGATCCGCGCGATGACCCTTTCCTCCGCGTCGACCTGAACGGACAGGAACTTGCTCCACGGAGTTCCACCAGGGCGATTAGCGATGCGCCCTTCCGCGGCCCGGAGGGCCGCGGGTACCGGTCTGGAGACCGGCGTTCCAGGCCGTTCCGCTGTGCGGCTGAGCGGGCCTCCGGCCCGCGTGCCGGTCTGAAGACCGGCGCTCCCTTCGGACCCAGCGCCACGCCTCACGGAGTGGTCGCTCCGTACGTGACCGTGAAACCAAGCATAGCGAAGCGCTGGCGCCGTGGCGGAGGGTAGCCAAGCAACGACGGCAGGAATGTAGAGCACCTTTACACGTCTACCTCGCGCGCCACCCCCGGGACAACCGCCGCCGCGAACGGGAGAATTAGATACGAGATTAGCCCCGACTAGGGAGCATTCGTCTATTCGACCTGGCTCCGCCAAGGCCGATTTCCCGGTCCGCGCCGATCCATCGTCAGTGCCAGTCTCATTCTCTGACTCTGATCCAGTCGAGCACCGTAATGCGGAAGTTTCGGACGGCATCATCCCGATCCGTGCTTCGATACTGCCCGGGCTTATGGACTGCCGCCCAACCCCGCGGAAGGCGGATTTCCAAACCGCCTCCAAGAGGCACGCTTCCGGTAGTCACATCATCGATGACCGTCCCGCTCTCCCATACTTCACAATACCCACAAACGTCGGCCAGAGACCCAAGAAGCTCAGCAGCCAGATCTACGTCGAAGTCCATCAAGATATCGGTGGAACCCGAGGCCAACAGGTCGTAAACGATCAGGTCCTCCTGCAAGAAGCAGCCATCCTGACAGGCATCAAGTTCGTTAGCTCGGGACAGATCAAGAATCCTGTCCTGCACACTGATGGCAAGACTCCATTTCCCGTCCGCAATAAGGTTTTTGAGAGTGTCACATCTCTCTGCAAGATGTCTTGTAGGATAGGGGACCGTACAGATCGTATCTATCTTCTCGTCATATACGAAAGAGGGCTCTAACTTCCCGCCCTTAGCGTTGTTTGACTCTACTCCACACCCGCACAACAGGGCCAAGAGTGCGATTGCTAGTATTGACTTCATACGGGAATTATACGAATTAGCCTAGCGGAGAGTCCCGCCTAGTCGGTGAACCCCGTAGAATGAAACACGATTTCACCGTAGTCAAGCGACACTCCCATGTGTAGCGACAGTCAACACTATGTCAGACGGTATCTCATGAAGGGGTTCTGTTACCAACTCAAGGATATTGATGGTGCCAAGAAGGACAAGACTTGGCTGTACGAGAGGGGCAAAGAACCCAACAACCGGGTAACAGCAACTATCGGAGAGGAAGACGGCTTCTACGGAGAGATAGACAGGACAGCTATCAAGACAATTGAAGGGAACGAGAGATTCTGGATTGATTTGCTACTGGAAAGGTGGGAGAAGTTACATCCTATCGATGTGGCTAAGAACGCGAATGTAAATCCCACACTTGGGATCATGAAAACCCTAGTCATCCCCAACATGATTAGGACGAAGACTTGGAGGGATGGATGGCTCAATATCTATTCCAGAGGCATCAACAAAGCGTGGAAAACAGTACTGCCTTCCAGTGATGCGTCTCTTATAGATTCGCTGTTTAACGACGACTACGCTGAGCACAGTTTTAGAGGCGGCTTGGTATCGGTAAGCGAAGGCCGAACTCCACACTGGCTGGATAGGCTTACCTTGAGTCTTGTTGATTATCCCGATAACTCCGTCATCCTTGGAGATTCTATTCTCTGGTTTCTCCAGTACGCGGAGTTGGACAACAAGAAATTTTGGACACCAACCAGACTTCCATTCCCTTGGTGGAATGGCCGTCCGGTATCAGACTTTTGTTTGGCGTTTCCTCTGAGTCACAACACTGTTCTTTGGGGCGTAGATAAAAACATAGGCCATGTGCCGCACATAGAATCAGTAGATGATGTGAACAAGTACAGCGCCCGAATGTCGAGAGAGTGGTTCATAGCCAGAGACGACTCATTTCTACACCTGAGAGAGCATATAGGAGACAGACATTGGGAAGACGTTATGGAGGATATTTTGCCTAGAGTCTTTAGAGCAATAATGAAGCAACCCTCTTTTCAGCAAGACCTCATCAGAGGAGCGTCCGAAGCTAATCTCCCGTCACCAGACCCGCTCTTACAACTCATCAATGAGTCCGAAGACCCCAAATTCACCACCAGTTGAGTGAGAACCGTCCGCTAGGCTAATCTCGTATGTAATTCCCGCGAAGTGGACGTACTGGACTTCCATAGCGATCTCGGCGCGTCACCCGGGCGGAAAGCGGAGCGGCGACCAGGAGCATTGCCCGAGGTGCGGGAGTCCTGGGCACACTGCGGAACCCCGTCGAACCCGCAGACTGCGGCCCTGCGGGCCGCAATCGTCATGTTCTGGATGGTTCCTTGGAGTTCTGTTGTGGGCTCCTAACATCATTGGATATCAATGGCTTAACGAGCTATACTGTTCCCTCCGGTAGGGAACACTACCCGCTCGTTCCCGCCGATTCTCTGATATCCACTTGGTACTCACAAGAACCCACAACGTCCTCCAGGAACACAAAGCACCTCATGGAACGACCCTACCGGCTCTCCGCCCGCTTCGTCGCCACCATTGAGCAGCCCGGACGCTACGGCGACGGACGCGGCTCCGGTGGCCTCTCACTCCTCGTCAAGCATACGGCCCGCGGCCACCTCGCCAAATCCTGGGCGCAGCGCATCAACGTGGACGGACGCCAGCGCAACCTCGGACTCGGGTCCTGGCCCCACGTCAGCCTCGCCGAGGCCCGCGAGAAGTGCGCCCTGAACCTCGCCGCCCGGCGGCGCGGGGAACTGGTGACCGGCCGGAAGCGGACCGTCCCCACCTTCGAGCAAGCACTGGAGAAGGTCATCGCGGTGCACCGGGTGGGATGGAAAGACGGCGGCAGGCAGGAGGAACTGTGGCGGGCGAGCCTCCGGGACTATGCGATGCCCAAGCTCCGGGGGAGGCCGGTGGACCGGATCACCACGGCGGACGTGATGGGGATCCTGCTGCCGATCTGGAACGAGAAGCGGGTGACCGCCCGGCGCGTTCGGCACCGGATCGGGGCGGTGATGCGGTGGGCGGTGGCCCAGGGCTACCGCGAGGACAACCCGGCCGGGGAGGCCATCGGCGCGGCCCTGCCGAAGAACGGCTTCCGGCCGCAGCACCACCGGGCGTTGCCGTATGCGGACGTAGGCGCGGCTATCGAGACGGTGCGGGGGTCGGGGGCCTATCCCGCGACCAAGCTGGCGTTCGAGTTCCTGGTGTTGACGGCGTGCCGTAGCGGGGAGGTGCGCGGCGCGCGGTGGCAGGAGATCGACCTTGAGGGACGGGAGTGGCGCATCCCCGCGGAGCGGATGAAGACGGGCCGGGAGCACCGGGTTCCGCTCTCCGCGGGAGCACTCGCGGTGCTCCTCGCGGCGCGTGGTCTGACGGACGGCTCGGGGCTCGTGTTCCCTTCGGCGAGGGGCGGTCCGCTCTCCGAGGTGGCGATGCCCACGATGGTCCGTCAACTGGGGATCGGTGCAGTGCCGCACGGGTTCCGATCGAGCTTCCGGGACTGGGCGGCGGAGTGCTCCGACGCGCCACGGGAGGTGTGCGAGTTGGCGCTCGCCCACATGAACACGAACAGCATCGAGGCGGCCTACCGACGCACTGACCTGTTCGAGCGGCGGCGGGGGCTCATGGAGCAATGGGCGGCGTTCTTGGCCGGGAGCGAGACGAGCGAGACAAGATCTTCGAAAGCGATGAGGCGGAGGGCGGCACGCCGACCAAACGACTAGGACGAGGAGTCAGAGCGCCCGAACGACCACGGAGCGCATACACTCCGCCGCTCCCCGAGGGAAAGGAAAGACGCGATGTCTCTTGCCGGTATCGAACGACGGATCGTCCAGCTAGCCGAAGAACACTTGGGCCTTGAGGAGGTCGATCTCGACGATGACCTGGTGGGGGACCTCGGTGTGTCGCCGAGAGCTCTGGCGGAATTCCTACGAGAGGTCTGTCAGGAGTACGAGATTTCGATGGAGCCGGGAGAGTATTCGGGGCTGGACACACTGCGAGGGATTGCGCCGATGGTGGGTAGCCGCGTGTGACGAGTGGGCCTTGCGAGACCCACCCTGCCAGTGATTCAATCTCCCGTCGTGGTCCCGGTGGGCCTCGAAACCCACAGTTGCCCCGATCCCGGAGTGGCTGAACAGGGCCGTGTGCTCTTGGGACTGGCAACGGGACCACACCTCTCAGAGGTGGCTCCTACCGTGCCACTACACGAGTAAGTTCGTCAAGGGGTTATAACCACCTAAGTTGTGGCCTCTCCCGGAGCGCGGAGAGGACCTGTTTAGGACTCGATGCCGTTCCCCACACGCCGATCTCATCGGCATCCTTGGGATCGAAGTGGGCACCGAACACCCACCGTGATCTGGATAGAGGAAAGTGAACGCAATGACAGCCAGCTCTGAGGTATCTGCAAAAGACCTCGCCCGGCGGGGCATGGGGTACATGGAGGAGGCTGTCCTGCAGGTGCTACGCGAGGCGGAATACCCACTCCAGCCCGCTGAGATTGCTTGGGAGGCGGGACTGTTCGGGACTCCAGCGGGGCATGAGTTCAACTATCTCACCCAAGGGGTCCTCGACAAACTGGAGAACGACGGGCGCGTTCGATCACGAGGCAATCCCCGCCGCTGGGAAATCGTGCCGTAGGTGACCGCTGAGGGCACCTTTGCCGGGAGCCGGTGGTGACCGGGACTGCCGGCGCTCATGAGCAGTGGGCCGCGTTACTGGCCGGGCGGCGAGAGCGGAGGTCGCCCTACATCGTCGCCGGTTTCGCGGCAACGTTCGGGGGGCCTCCGCAGAGAGCCCCGGAATGGCCACCAGAGCGCCAGAGCCAGCTGGCTACCTCACAGTAGGCCAGCCTACTCAGTGCGTCCACACTGTGCTCTGGCGAGGAGGTGCTGTTCTCGCCTTCGAACCCCGGCTTCTCGCGCCGCTGCCATCGCAGCGGACGGACGGGGGGCGCAGCCCCCCGACCCCCCGGCCGGTGCGATCATGGTTGAGCCCCGCTCCGTGGAGGTCCACCTCCGCGTGTCGCCGGTCGAACGCCGGCAGATCGAGGAGGCCCGAGCGAGCGGATCCCGGCGGCTGCGCCGCCCAGGCCGAACTCGGGATCATCGTCCCAGCCGCTGATCCTCTAAACTGGTCTACGAAGTCCAGTCCGCAGCAGAATGTCCGATCCCATAGACGGCGCCGAGAAGATTCCCATGCCTCAGTTCGCGATCTCCGAGCTTCGCGATCTCGCAGTTTCTTCCGAAACCATCATTGGCGAAAACGTGCCGCCGCGGGTAGAGATCGCGATCAGAGGAACGGATTGCATCTTCCGCGTGTGCGTCACGCCCGAAGATGTGCCGAAACTCGAGGTCGCAGTCCGGAAGGTGCGTTCTGCACTTTCAGACTTCTTGGAGATGCCGTTCTAAGGGCACTGTCCCCAATAGCGGTACTCGGTCCGGATCCCGGTCTTCCAAGACCCGTCGAGCCCCTGCGGACCGCCCGACGCACCGTCGTTTGCAATCCTACAATCTTCCGATTGACCCAGGGCATGGCGCGCGTTTCGCCGCCCGACACGGGCGCTGGACAGATCCGGCCCGGCCAGAGCGGGACGTTACAGGTCAAGATCGCAGTCTCGCATTGACCGCGCCCGCGGAGAAACTGTATGTTGCGGAACATGGAGAAGAAGCGCCGCGTAATCCACTGTGACCGCAAGACTGCACCAGATCTCGCCGGAGCCACGCTACAGGAAGCCCTGAGTGAATCCCTAAAGCTTCGCCCGACCATTGAGGACACCCGCATGGACCTGCAGGATGGAGTGGCCGAGATTCGCCATCGCCGGCATTCGGCGGACGGGCTCTATCTGGACATCGCGAAGTGGACACCACGGGAATCCGTGTCTACGGTCCCACATCCCGTCCCGCCTCCGTCAGACGCGGATTTGGCCTCGGAGCCCCCTGGGAGCACCTGGGACTACCTTGACGGGGCAGGCATGGTGCTGATCTCCGGCGATCACTGCTTGGTCATGCCGAGCGGCCTTCCACACCCGACGATCATCCGTTATCTCTCCGGCCTCTTGGATATCTCACTCCAGGTGACTCCGCTAACGGACTCGGACACTGCGACGGCGTTGCACGAGCAGGGCGTCAAGCGAATCCGCCTCAACCTCGGGCAGTACGCAGAGACATCTCGGGAGCTCGAGCACCGCCGCCCCAGAACCATCGTTCAACGTCTCACGTCCGACATGTGGGAGGCCCTCATCACGAACGAGGCGACCCGTCAGGAAATAGCGGAGGCCGCAAACGTAAGCGCTCGGCTGATGATCTCCATTGATGGCCGGCGGCGGGGTCTGACCCACGAAACGCTCCGACCGCTCGTCACAGACGTCATCGAGGAGGATCACGAGGACATCGAGATTGAGACGGGGACGGGGCAGCGCATTCGCCTCGGCAAACTGGTCCTCAAGAAACCGGTGCTCGTTGTTGCTGACGGCAAGACGGTGCACTACAACGATGCGTGGGAGAGTATGAGAGAATTCTTGGGGGAACTCCGGACGCGGGGTGCCCTAGAAGAGTGAGTCCATGAGCTTGGCGCACGGACGTCTCGCTCTCATCGCCTCCGGCCTAGTCGTGGGCCTCGCCGTTTTGTTCTACGGGCACGACCTAACGGACGGCAACGCGGCGGCCCTCCGTCTCCAGGTGATGATTTTCTCGATTCTCACGGGTTTCCTGGCCGGGGCGATCGCACTGATGGGCGATCCGAAGCTCCTGTATTCGGGGGGGTGGCGCGTGGCCAGTGCTCACCGCCGCGCGATCGGGCAGGCACTCCACAGGTACCTCCTGCTCTTCTACGCCTACCTACTGGTACTCCTTTTCAGCCTCGCGGCCGAACTGTGCCGGGGCCTGACCTCGGAGGTGCCGCTCCTCCTTTGGGTTGAGCGTACGAGCTTCAGTCTCGGAATTGCGGCTCTCTGGTGTTCGGCCGGGCTCCCCACGAGGCTCCTCCGAGTTCAAATGGATGCCTTGGACGACGCTGTGCAGCGACGAAAAGAGAGCGAAACGGGGTAACGGTGTCTTCGGCGCCGAGCCCCGGCAGCGGTCCGGGACCCCGGTAAGGGGCGAGTTGCAGCGAGGAAGCCGACCACCAACCCAGCAAGGAACTAGGCCCCGTTCACTCGTCCGCGCGGCCGGGTCCGCGGAACCAACACGTATTGCTCGGGCGGAACGTCTGAGTGGAACTCCGGGAGGCCTGCCCGACGGGCCTCTTACTGGGCTCGCGGGCTCGGACAGCATCAGTAACGGTCCGGGAGTAGAGGAGGCCGACCGTTGACGACAGCCTTCGAGCCACGGATAGCCGGCCCGTGGCCCATGCCCCACCTCGAACACCGCACGACTGCCGTGGAGGCCTGCGGATGGTCGCCCGACGACGCCCACTGGCTCGCCCTCGTCTGCCTCCACGCCGGGGTCTTCACCCGCCGCCAGTACCAGGACTGGCATCACCGGGACAAGTACGCCGCCAGGCGCTTCGTGCAGCGCCTCACCGCCGCCGGCGTCGCCCGGGAACATCCTCTCCCGGAGCGGCGTACCCCGCAGCGCTTCTGCCACGTCTTCGGGCGAACCCTCTACCGCGCCCTCGGCATCGAGCACGCCCACCAGCGCCGCCTCGGATCCCCGGCCCTCCTCTGGCGCCGCCTCCTCACCCTCGACTGCCTGCTCGCCCATCCCGACGCGAACTGGCTCGCCACGGGTGAGGAGAAGCTGCTGTTCTTCCTCAAGCGCGGATACGACGAGGAGGATCTGCCGCAGCGCCGCCTCGGGAACCGCGCCCTGGATCACGTCTCCCTCAGCCCCATCGCGGTCGACGAGCGCCGGGTGAGTTTCGTCTTCCCGGACCCGGGCCACGGAACCACCCGGGCGCTCTACTACTGGGCTTCCGACCACCTGTTCCTCTGGGAGGCGCTGCGCCTCGATGGCGTCGAGGTCGAAGTGATCGTGGCCGTCCGCGACGACCGGGCCGAGAACGTCTACAGGCTGACCCTGTCTGGCTGGACTCCGGCCGGCGCCGGCCTGAACGAGGACGAACGCTCGTTCCTGGAGGCGATCCAGGCAGCGCGGCGGCATCCGGACCCGGAAGAGATCGGGAGATGGCTCGGCTGGGTGGAGGCGGACGACATCGAGACGCGGCTTCGCCCCCGGCTCCATCGGCCCCCGGCCCGGATTGACCGCTACACGGTCCACTTCGCTGAGCGCCTGGACGACTCCGACCTCGGTCTCTGAGGTCTCGACCTCGCTTAGGCCGCTCTTCGGACGCAACTAAGCCGACCCCCCCTTTTGCCACTGCTTGTGCCAGTACCGTGAGCGCGATTCCCGTTGTCCCCCTTGGGAATCTGCCCTGCTGACCCCGGAATTCGGGGTCATAGGGAGCGGGGCTGGGAGCGACCCCCCCTTTCGTGTCGAAAAACTGCCCCGGGAGGAGAGTGCTTCTCCCACTCTTCCCTCCGTTGCCGGGGGTCGCTCCCAGCCCGCGCCTGCGGCGCGAGTGATCCCTGCGGGAAGGCCATTCCGGGCTGAGGACATCCGCGCTCCGAAGGTTGTGACGGTGGCAGACCTGTTGCTTCGTACGAGAGTGGCCCCGAGGATGGCACGCCCCAACGAACTATTCGCGGGAATCGGGCTCGGCTGGCGCTTGGCCCTTTGTGCGCTCCCTCCTCGCTTGCCCCGGAACGCCTACGACACGAAGTGTGTCCGTCTCACGATCGAGAGCAACCACAATCTGGCCCCATCGTCCTTCCTCACGATCAAGATCTATGACCGCATCTCCGGAAACCGCGCCACAATGATAGGAATCGAGAAGCCGCAAGAACATTTGAATGGCCATCCGGTAATCGTGTTCGGAACAGCCATTCTCGAAGACTAACTTTAGTAGCTGCCCCTTCCTGACTTCGCCATAGATGGCGATCGCCGGTGAGAACTCTGTCTTCACCTCCCCGTCTGATCGCAGCACCGCAAATCGGACGCCGTCAGTCCGAGAAAACAGTCGCTTCCACATTCGGCTCAAGCCGTCTTCTAGAACCCCGTAGTGTCTTCGCCCGGCTTCCTTCAGGAACGCATCGAAATAGGGCTTGGCGATAAAGACCGCAATCGCCGGCCACATCCAGGCTTCGATACTCGCCTGAGGCCCCGTCGCGGACATTTGGTGCCTGAGGAACTTCAGTCCCTCAGTCTCGATCTCTCGGCAGAACTGATCCCAAACGTCTTCCGGCACTGACTCAATGTGGAGTAACGCCAAGTGTTGGTTCCTCATACGTTTAGGGCTGGAATCGGTCATGTTCCCGCGATCATTGTTACTGATTTAGTTTGACCGCCAGGCTTGCTCAGGCCCGCCGCCCCTTGATTTCCCGCGGCCCATGAGGGGGGAGGGCTGCTCCCGACGATCGGTCAGGCTGCAGCAGCCCAGTGGGCGGAAAGGTGTTCGGCTTGTTCCAGAACCGTCTTCGTCGCCTTCTCCTGCTTGTCCGGTGGATAGCCATGTTTCCGGAGTGTGCGCTTCACTAGCACCCGGAGTTTCGCCCGTACGTTCTCGCGCAGCGTCCAGTCAATCGTGACGTTGTTTCGGACCTTTTCCACTAGCTCACGCGCAATGTCCCGCAGCGTCTCGTCGCCCAACACCTGCACCGCGCTGTCGTTCGTCTCCAACGCATCGTAGAAGGCGAGTTCGTCGTCGGTTAGCCCGAGCTCGTCGCCACGGGCGTTCGCCTCGCGCATCTTGCGCGCGAGTTCGATCAACTCCTCGATCACTTGGGCCGCCTCAATCGCTCTGTTCTGGTAGCGGTGGAGTGTCTGTTGGAGCATCGCTACGAAGGATCGGGCCTGGACCAGGTTGTTTTTCCGCCGGGACGTGAGTTCGCCTTTCAGCAGCTTCTGCAGCAGTTCCACCGCCAGGTTGGGGTGGGGCATACCCCGCACCTCGGCTAGGAAGTCGTCGGAAAGGATGGAGATGTCGGGCTTGTCGAGCCCGGCCGCCGCGAAGATGTCCACGACGCCCTCCGAGGCGACCGCGCGCGAAACGAGTTGCCGGACCGCATGGTTGAGTTCCTCCTCCGGTCGGGCTTCGCTGGCGGCGCGTTTCACGAGAACCGATTGCACCGCCTGGAAAAACGCCACGTCGTCGCGAATCCGACGCGTCTCCGGGTGCGGGACGGCCAGTGCGAACGCCTGGGAGAGCTCTCGGACCGCTGTTACGAAACGGTCCTTGCCGTCCTCCTGCGCCAAGATGTGTTCCTGAGCCGCCGGGAGCAGCGCGAGCCGTTCCGCCGGAGCGCCGGTGGTCCACGCCGACCGGTCGAAGCCGTGGAGGAGACCGCAGCAGATCTCGTACTTCTCCAGCATCACGGCGACGGCGTCTTCCTGATCGAGCGCCGTGTGCCCCGTTCCGCCGCTCTCCGTATAGGTGGCCAGCGCCTGCTTGAGCTCGTGCGCAAGGCCGAGATAGTCCACAACGAGACCACCCGGCTTGTCCCGGAACACCCGGTTCACGCGGGCGATCGCCTGCATCAGGCCGTGGCCGCGCATCGGCTTGTCCACGTACATCGTGTGGAGGTTCGGCGCGTCGAACCCGGTCAACCACATGTCCCGCACGAGCACGAAATCCAGCGGATCGCTCGGATCACGGAAGCGTTTGGCGAGCCGTTCGCGCCGCTTCTTGTTCCGGATGTGTTGCTGCCATTCGGTCGGATCCGATGCGGAGCCCGTCATCACGACCTTGACGCGACCGCGCTCGTCGTCTTCGTCGTGCCAGTTCGGGCGTAGCCGCGTCAGCTCGCAATACAGGTCGGCGCAGATCCGGCGGCTCATGCACACCACCATCGCCTTGCCGTCGAGCGCCTCGAGGCGGCTCTCGAAGTGGTCGATGATGTCTTGAGCGACGAGCCGGAGCCGCTTCTCGGTTCCGACGATGGCCTCCAGCTGCGCCCACTTCGTCTTCAGCTTCTCCTTCCGAGCGACCTCCTCGCCCTCGGTCGCCTCCTCGAAATCGGGGTCAATTCGGGGCCGCTCTCCCTCGTCGAGGGCCAACCTGGCGAGGCGGCTCTCGTAGTAGATCGGGACGGTGGCGCCATCCTCGACGGCGCGCTGGATGTCGTAGATGCTGATGTGTTCCCCGAAGACGGCGCGGGTGTTCGCGTCCTTCAGTTCGATGGGGGTTCCGGTGAACCCGATGAACGATGCGTTCGGCAGGGCCTCCCGCATGTGGTGGGCATAGCCGTCGATGAAGTCGTATTGGCTACGGTGCGCCTCGTCCGCAATCACGACGATGTTCCGCCGGTCGGAGAGAAGTGGGTGGCGGCCTCCCTTCTCGTCGGTAAAGAACTTCTGGATCGTCGTTAAGACGACTCCTCCCGCCCGGACCGAGAGCTTGCGTCTCAGGTCATCGCGGCTTTCCGCCTGGACCGGGGGCTGGTGGAGCAGATCATTACATCGGGAGAACGTGCCGAAGAGTTGATCGTCGAGATCGTTGCGGTCCGTCAGCACGACAATGGTCGGATTCTCCATCGCCGGCTTGCGGACGACTGCGCCCGCATAGAACACCATCGTCAGGCTCTTCCCGGAACCCTGGGTGTGCCAGATCACCCCGACGCGCCGGTCGCCCGGTGAGCCGCCGGGGTTCTGGCCGGTTTCGTATCGGCCAGTCGGCTCCGCGAACTGGGCAATCTGACTGGCGCGAACCGTCTCGGCGACAGCGACACGGGCGGCGTGAAACTGGTGGTAGCCCGCCATGATCTTGGCGAGCTTTCCGCCGTCGTCTTCGAACACGATGAAGTCGCGGAGGAGCGAGAGGAGTCTCGCGGGATCGCAGACTCCCCGGAGCAGCACTTCCAGTTGGAGGCGTTCGGGCGCGGCGAGCGCTTGCCCCGAGATGGTGCGCCACGGCTTGAACCACTCGTGTCCCGCGGTGAGCGTGCCTAGACGCGCCTCGGTCCCGTCGGAGACGATCAGGAACTCGTTCAACGCGAAGAGGGTCGGCAGTTCGGCCTTGTACGTCTGGAGTTGTTGCCATGCCGTCCAGATGGTCGCGTCCTCGTCCGCCGGGTTCTTCAGTTCGATGACTCCGAGGGGCAGACCGTTCACGAACAGCACGATGTCCGGGCGGCGTTCATTCTTGTTTTCGACAACAGTGAACTGGTTGACAGCCAGGAAGTCGTTGCTGCTGGGGTCGTCGAAGTCGAACACACGTGCCGGATCGCCCCGCACTGTCCCGTCGTCACGGCGGTACTCGACTGCGACGCCGTCCACCAACATGCCGTGGAAACTCCGGTTGCGCGCTTCGAGCGTTGCGCCCGGCGGTGTCGTCAACTTGCGGAAAGCGTCGTCGAGGGCGTCCGCTGGGAGGTCGGGATTCAGGTGCGCCAGCCGGTCGCGCAGGATCCGGGGCAGCACCACATCACCGTAGGTGTCGCGCAGCCCGTACGGTCCGGGCTCCGGCGCGTGGACGGTCCGGTAGCCGAGGTCCCGCAACCAGTCGAGCGCGGCGTCCTCGACGACGGACTCGGTGATTCTGGACACGGAACGACGAGTGTTCAGGAAGCGACCTGTAGGTCGGACCCGGCGTAGTGGTCTACGAGAACAGAGGGCAGGCGGACAGCACCGGAGACGAGGCGGGGGAGCAGCACGTCACGGACCTGCGATAGCACAGTAGATTGCTTCATGTTCGCCACAACCCGAGCATAGAGTGGACGAACAAGACGGTCGAACGCTCCGATCACCTGTTCTGACGGCACTGTGACGGGAATGGGTCGAAACACCTTCTTGCTGATCTCGGCAAACGTTGAGCCTCCCGAAATGCCCTGGATGTATTCGATCCTTTCGGAGCACCAGAAGAGGACGTAGAGATTCGACAGCCGCTTGCTGCAGATCATCGCGATAAAACCCTGGTTCACGGCCGTCGGCACCTGCGCAATGGCCAGATACCCCACAGGTGCGCGAGAGGACAACAGCACTGTGCCGACCGGAAGGAGGCCCGAACCGATCCTCGCCAAGCCAGCGTCGGTAATCTTTCTGTCTGTCCCCAGCAGGACAGGGGACGAAAGTCTGGATAGGTCTTTGGGCGTGGCCCAGAAGTGCTTACCACCGTCCCAATAGTCGGATCGCTTCGTGCTAGGCGTCGTACCACCAAGAGCAAGGACCTCCTGGCCGATCTCAGATACCTTCCACCCGTCGGGTACTCGGCCCGAATCGGAAGCCACAAATCTGTCCGGAAACAGGTCGGCGATCTCCAGCGGCAAGCCCGTATCGCGTCCCTCCATCTTCGCCCGAACCGGATCGAAGTCCACGAACCAGGACTTGAAGAGCGCCCGCGCCATCCCGTCCAATCTCTCGCTCGTCCTCCGGTTCAGTTCGATGCGGTCATCGAGAGTCCCGAGGACGTGTGCGATAACTCGCCGCTCCGGCTCTGCGGGCCACGGCACGCGAAGAGTTTCGAGGTCCCGTCTCGTGGCGTTGCCAAAGACGGACCCGCTGCCTTCTACGGCCTGCCAGGATCGCTCAAGATGCCTCAGCACGAATTCGAGGTAGCGGGCGTCGGAGCCTCCTTTTGCCCTGATGATGGAAAGACCTCGTCCAATCGCGCACTCTCGATCCGCCACGTTTACGCGGCCGATGGGGGCGCGTACGCTCAACAGAAGGTCGCCCTCCTGTGCAACACGAGACGGAGCGGAGCAGAAGACGCGAGGCACGGGACTGCGGTAGGTGAAATCCTTGACTCCCTGGAAGAAGGGGAGTCCAACGCCGTGCTCGTTGTACGTCGAACCGGGTGGCGACTGCCCCATGACTATCTGGGCCACACAACGAAGCTCTAGCTCCTTCCGATCGACATCGTTGGAAACGGCTTCGTGTCGGTCGCTCGTCTGACGTTCCTTTAGTACGACCCGACTCCGGTCTACTGCCTCCCGAAAGCTGTCATCGACTCTCAGTAGGTCCACGACATCCACACTGAACGGCAGGAGCGACCCCTCGAACGCCAGTTCCAGCGCCATCATTGTCCGGGTATCGAGCGGGCCGTCACTCTCGAGCGCGAGGTCTAGATCGGAAGAATCCTTGGTCGTCCACTCGGCACGGCTCCCGAAGACCCAGACCTTCACTCCGGCCGGAAGGTGTTCGTGCAGGATGTCCTCAACGATCTTCCGGTGATCCGGGCGAAGGTCGATCGCGGGCGTCATCACCCGTCCACTTGTGTGCGGAGCCGCTTCAGCAGATACCGGGCCTCGTCCCGAAACTCCGGAATGGCCTCGAAGACGGCTTGGGCCTTTCCGGCGTCGTAGGTGTGGCTGGTCGTTCCCCGAAGCTTTCGGAACCGCTCCCACGCATCTACGTCCGCAGCGACCAGCCCGCGGCCCAGCGCCTCCCGGACCACGGCCTTGAACGGCATCTCGTCCACGGCAGCCGGATTCGCCATGACCTGCTCCAGATGGCGCTTCAGCATGGCGAAGCCGAGTTCGTAAGTGAACTCGAACGCCTGGATCGCGGCCGCCCGCAACTGGAGCCGGAGCCGCGGCCGTTGGACCGCCAGCTCGGAATCGTGGAACTCAAGGGCCTCTTCGAGTTGGGCAACGGCGTTTTCGAGTGGAGTCAGGTCCAGCATGGCAAATCCCCGGATGAAGCGGCTAGTCCCGGGCGCATGTCACCATCAGCCGGAGCCATCGACGCTTCCAAAACCGAGTGCTGCGAGATTCCTCGCGATCTCGGCGTCGAGTTGAGCCGCCTCGTCCCGCTGCGCCCGCCATTCCGCGGCGAGCCGCTCCATCTTCGCCTCGAACGGCTCACCGTCGTCCTCGACCGGCTCCGCGCCCACGTAGCGCCCGGGTGTCAGCACGTGCCCGTGTTTCCGGATCTCCTCCAGCGGGGCACTGCGGCAAAAGCCCGGAACGTCCTCGTAATCGCGCGCGTCCTTGCTGCCGCGCCAAGTGTGGTAGGTGTCGGCGATCCGCGCAATCTCCGCGTCCGTCAGCTGTCGGTGACGGCGACTCACCATGCGGCCCAGCCGGCGCGCGTCAACGAACAGCACCTCGCCGCGACGGTCGCGCAACCCGCCGCCGAAACGGCGCCGGGACAGGAACCAGAGGCAGGCCGGGATCTGCGTCGAGTAGAAGAGCTGCCCCGGCAGGGCAACCATGCAATCCACCAGACCCGCCTCGATCAAGTTCTTGCGGATCTCGCCTTCTCCCGACTGCTGTGAGGACATGGACCCGTTCGCGAGGACGAACCCGGCGACACCCGTCGGCGCCAGGTGGTGCCCGATGTGCTGCACCCAGGCGAAGTTCGCGTTGCCCTTCGGCGGAACGCCGTATTTCCAACGCTGATCCTCCGTGAGACGCTCGCCTCCCCAGTCCGACACGTTGAACGGCGGATTCGCCAGAATGAAATCGGCCTTCAAATCCGGATGTTGATCGTTGTGAAAGGTGTCACCCTGAGCGATCTGGCCTCCGATGCCACGGATGGCCAGGTTCATCCGGGCGAGCCGCCAGGTGGTGTAGTTCGACTCCTGACCGTAGATCGAGATGTCGGCCCTAGCTCCCGAGGGTGTCGTCCGGGCATTCCCGTTGCCGCTCGCGTGCGCGTCGATGAACTCGACGGACTGGACGAACATCCCGGAGGAACCGCAGCAGGGGTCGTACACCCGGCCCTGGTAGGGCTCGATCATCTCGACCAGCAGACGGACGACGGAGCGCGGTGTGTAGAACTCGCCGCCCTTCTTGCCCTCGGCATTCGCGAACTGGGAAAGGAAGTACTCGTAGACGCGCCCCAGAACGTCGCGGGAACGTGCCTGTTCGTCTCCCACGCGGACGTTGCTGACGAGGTCGATGAGTTGGCCCAAGCGCTGCTTGTCGAGTGATGGGCGTGCGTAGTCCTTTGGCAGGACATCCTTCAGAGCCGAGTTGTCGCGTTCGATGGCCACCATCGCGTCGTCCACCAGGCGACCGATCTCGACCTGCTTTGCCCGCGCCTGCAGGTAGCTCCAGCGGGCCTTCGGCGGTACCCAGAAGACGTTTTCGGCCTCGTATTCGTCCGGGTCTTCCGGATCGGCATCCTGCGCGCGCTCGGCATCCAGGCGGGCGTAGGTCTCCTCGAAGGCGTCCGAGATGTACTTCAGGAAGATGAGGCCCAGAACGACGTGCTTGTACTCGGCCGCGTCCATGCTGCCGCGCAGCGCGTCGGCCATCGCCCAGAGGTCCGCCTCGTAACCGGAGATGGTCCCTCCGGTTGCCGATTCCGGCTGGCTCTTCGGTTTCTTCGGGCGGCTGCGGGGCATGATTTCGGGGTCCATGGGCAATTCTCACCCATTGGCGGCCACGATTGTCGTTCGCGACCGGCAGACGACGGCCGTCGGGCCCAATCGGTAGGGGTCAGAGTTGCTCCTGGCCCAAGCGGGCTCTCCGCCATCCGGACCGCACTCGCCCCCATCCTCGATCCGATAAGCAAACCGGCAACGGTTCGGTCGTGGGGTATCAGGTGCCACGGCGAAGGGAAGATGAGGGGCGTGGGCCGGATTCTTGACCAACTCCACGAGGGCCGGGGCGCGCGGATGGCGCCCCATCCCGGAGTGGCCTTCCCGTAGGGATCACTCGCGCCGGAGGCGCGGGCGGGGAGCGACCCCGAAAGCGGCAAGAGGGGCGGGAGAAGCAGCCCGCGTCCGGGCCGTCCATCCCGAGGATGGACGAGGGTCGCTCCCCGCCCCAGTATCCGCGCAAGCGCGGAGGCTGGGGGAAAAGGATGACCAGATCGTCAGCAACTACCTCTAATCGGCGGGCGGGCACCGCTGCTTCCCCGGCGGCAGTTGAGGACGAGGGTTCCTGCGGTTAGGCGAGAGGCTACGGCTCTGCCAAGCTCCAGGAGACGCCCGACGCATCGAGATCGAGTTCGGCGCAACCTCGCAATCGACGGAGCCCGGAGTAGGGAACATCGTGGACGATCTCGTTCACGAGCAGTTCGTTTCGCTCTCCGAAAGGGCCGACGCACCAGACGGCGAAGTTCCCACCGCCGTGGCTCATCGCTTCGATCCGAAGCCGAGAAACCCCCCTCGGAACGGCCACGATGTCGTCCCCGCTTCCGTTGACCTTCCACGGAGTAGGAGGGGGAGGCGGAGACGGCGGGGGAGGCGGAGCTTCCGCAACAGTGATGTTCCGAGTCACGGAGAACGAGGGCTTCGTGGCCGTCGCATACACCCCGGCCGCAATGCCCGTCGCCATCTCCATCGCCGCTTCGACAACGGACTCCAAGGCCTCATCGGTAAGGGTTACGCCGACCTCCTCCAACTCTCCAGCGAAGACCTCCCTGAACGCCTCCATCCTGTCGCCGTCCCGCAGCGCGTTAGCGAATCCCTCCTTCACGGCGTCGACGTTGTCCTCGTTGCTTTCGACCACGCGGACGATGGCCTTCTCCAACTCCTCGAAGTCTTCCTCGGACATGTCAATGAGAGGAAAGCTCGCGGAGAGCCGGTCCTCCCCGAGCCGTTCCATTCGATCCCGCACTCCTCGTTCGAGCAGGACGTCGCGCTCCGCGTCCGTAAGGTAGTCCGAACTCAGGAGGTCGTCGATGCTCGGAGGAGCATCCTCAGGCTCGCACGCGACGAGGCCGACACCCAGGACGAGGAACACCAAGCCTCTCATGAAGCCGCTCCCGCGCAGAGCAGGGGCATGTCGAGCCGTCACGCGCCCGAAACCGTGAGGCGGAGTTCGACCGCGAAGGGGATGATCGGAGGCGTCGCGAGGTTCAGGTCGAAGCGCCCCCACTCGTCCGGCCAGCCGTAGTCGAGGGTCGAATACGTTCCGCGCGACCTAGTTCCCCATCTCCTCGTAGTAGTGCGCGGAATGGCCGACCCAGTCCCTCTCGGTCCGCTGCGCCGACCGGCCGGGGCGCCGCGAGCCGTTCGCCGTACGGTCCGAGGAGTTGAACCGCTGGAAGGGGAGGTCGAACCATCGGGCCAAGCGACCATAGCCAAAACCGCGACCCGTTACCAGTCACAACGCCCACTCATACCCCCACGACCGTGCCCCGCTCGCACAGGACGCGCCTCCCTCTCGCCGGACTCAGCGCGACCGCCGACACCCCGGCGGATGGCTCACTCTCCCCCGTCAGAGCCCTTCCCGGGGTCGCTCTTCCGTGACCCACGCAGATACCCCCGCGTGGGTCACCAACTCCCGCGCCGCGTGAGTCACGACGGCTCGCCCGCTTCTCGTTCTCGCCGTTGGGGTTCGGCCCCTTCGGGACCTCAACCGCCGTCCCGCTCTTCGGCGGGACGGCGGGGCTGGGAGCGACCCCCGCATTTCCACCAAAAATGCGGCACGGAATCGAGTCGCGTGGGTCACACTCTCTCTCCGCGTCCGGGTCGCTCCCAGCCGTCGCCGGAGGCGACGTACGAGTCCCTGCGGGAAGGCTACTCCGGGTGGCGCCACCACGGTCTGTCCGACCTGCTGCGGCAGGCGATGGCGCGCACGCGGACCTGGCCCCCGGCGGCGGCCGACATCCAGCGCGAGCGCAGCCGTCAGGTTGCCCGCATCGGCAACAACCTGAACCAGCTCGCGCGCTGGGCGAACACGCACACCTCGGCGGCCAAGGCCGTCACGGTGATCGCCAACCTCGTGGCGTTCGAGCGGTCGCTGCGCGCGGTTGCCCGCTTCGGCGGCGAGGACGGCGATGCACATTAGCTGCGCCGCACGCGGCACCGGCTCCGCGCGGGCCGCGGCCGACTACCTCGTCGGCGAGCGTGACTCCGCCGGGCGGGTGCGTCCGGGCATCGAGGTCCTGCGCGGCAACCCGGACCACGTGGCCGCCGTCGCCGACTCGCTGGGTTTCGAGCGGAGGTACACGTCGCTCGTGATCGCGTGGGCGCCGGAGGACCGGCCGACCGACGAGCAGATCGGAGCCGTTCTCGACGAGTTCGAGAAGACGGCGTGGGCGGGCCTGGAGCCGGACCGCTACGCCTGGACGGCGGTCCTCCACCGGGAGGAGGGTGACGGAGTGCAAGTGCACATCCTGGGGGCTGATGCGATGGTTGTCGGCGAGCATCCAGAGCCGGATCGAGACCCTAGCGACTCTGCACGTCCGGATCGAGCAGAGGCGGGAGACCCTAGCCGAGATCGAGGACACGACGTGGGGCGTGACGTTACGGGAGATCGACGGGGAGCGCTTCGTGGTCCTGCCGGACGGGACGCTGGACGATCCGCCCTGGACCGTTGGCGGGCGGCCTGCCTTGAAGCTGTCGAGCAAGTGAGGGAGCTGTATGACCGAGTTAGAGGGACCGTTGACGACCGCCTTGGAGCAGTTGTCCGAGCAGTTCAGCACGGAACAGCGGCTGCGCGCCGAGGAACAGCAGCGGCACTCCGAGGAGATCGAAGCCTTGCGGCGGCTAATCGAGCAGCTGTCCGTGGAGAACGCGACCTTGCGAGCAGCGAATCGAGCGGCTCGACGGACTGGTGACACCCTTGGCCCGGGACTACGAGACGCTCGCCGCGACGTTGCGCGAACTCTGGACGTGATGCGGCAGCACATCCGGACGCGCGACCGTGACCGGACGCAAGACCCCGACCTCAGTCCGGGCCGCTAATTGCTTCTTGGCCTACTTCGCGATCTTGAAACTCGTCAACTCACGGACAGCCGTCTGGAAGTCAGGATTCTCGCCAAGCGTCGACGAAGCGAACCCTCCGTCTACCTCCAAGAAAGACGACTTGATCAGCGAGAGCGAGCACTGTCGTCCTTCAGTAAGGTACGCGGTGGCACTGCTCATCGTTGCCACTAACCCTTGGAGACCCTTCGCGATCTGAGACTTGTCATTGTCTAGTATGGCTTGACCGAAGGACCGGGCATCGACCGATGCGTTCCCTGGATGGAGCGTGGTGTAGGTAAAGACACCATGCCCTAGAACGTCGAGTTCGTAGCACTGCTCGTCCGGAAGGCACGACACATGCGAGTCGTCCATCCGGAAGCATTGGTATCGTTCGTAGGCATCTATGGCGAGACGGATCAAAAAGGCACCAGAATAGCAAGAGTCAAGCATCACTCCTACGGTCCGCGTCGTATCTTCGTGTTTCTCGGCATCGTCCGCTTGAAGCCTCAGAAAACGGGCCGGAGACAGGACGCCGTCCCGCAACACAAGGTTGCCCGTGCCGTGCTTTCCATGGCCCGCGAAGTACAGATCCACTCCGAATTCCGCGTTGAATTGCTGGTCGATTATCCGGCTCACCTCTCTGATCGTGGATTCAACCTGATCCAGTCGCGGATCGATCAGGAGGCGGCGCAGCGAATCCGGCACATCTTCATCCGCCTCCCGCCAATTCTCGAAGACCTTTTCCGCGTCGCGCGCCGTGTACTGAAGGTCCGCACCCGCACGGGAACGAATTTTGCCGTAGGCCGTTGCTATGGGCGGAACTGGATGCGGTCCACTGGCAGCTATCGCGATCGTCGCACATGGAACTCGAGCACCCACGTTACGGCCCCAAGTTGCGAAATCTTGAGCCGCGCCCTAGTTGAAGGGCAAGGACAAGGTGTAGAGATTCGGTTCGCCGCGTAGCGGTACACCGCGTTACCGGCACGGCACTATGATTGGCCGTTGTTCGCGGGCGCGCGTGATGCGATGAAGTCGCGCACGGTAGAGAGGTGGGCGCGAATGGGGGCGAGAAACTTCCTGTGGAGCGGCGCAGGCACGACCAGTCGGATTCCACTCTTTGTCATCTCGGCGAATTGACGCTCTGTGATGCCTTCCTGGAGCGTCAGCAAGTGCTAGCCTCCAGATGCCCGGCTGCTAGTCATTCGGACATGGGCTCCATAGTCCATGTCTTAGTGTCCTATACACCATGCAGCCCGCCCAAGTCCAGGACGGGAACCATCGTCCGGCACTCATTGTAACAACAAGAATTTAGGTTAGTTATCGGGTCTCTCCAAGGCGCACGGGGGCGGCTGATCGACGGATCGCTCAAGGCGCTCCCTCCGAATGCCGACCTGCCCTGTCCACTCCTAGGGGCGCACTCCACCCCGTGGGTACGGAGTATGCGTCACGCTGCCTCCTCGGGGTCGGGTGGAGTGCTGCCGGCCGGGAAATGGGAGGAGGCTGGCGAAGCCGCGGAAGAGCCCGCTGCGGCGCCTCTCGCGGAGTCGGAAGCTTTCGCCGCGGATGGCGATCACGTGGCTGTGGCGGAGCACGCGGTCAAGGACGGCGGTGGCGACGACGGCGTCTCCGAAGACGCGGCCCCACTCGGCCACGGGGCGGTTCGAGGTGACCAGGAAGCCGCCACGCTCGCCGCCCCCGCAGTCGGATTAGGACGTGCTAGGCTGTGGGCATGGCAGACCTTGAATCGCTGAAATCGGTCCAAGGGGTTTTCGCCGAGCAGTCTAGGCAACTGGGGAAGCACCTAGCATCACTCGATGGAGTGATGGACGAGATGGAAGAAACGATCCCAGAGTTTCGCTCCCTGCCCGCCCGGTTCCGGCAGAGAATGCTGGCCCAAATGGAAGAATCGACGGTGGGCCTAGAGGCGATCATGGCTACCTTCAGGGAGATCGTCAACCAAGCCGAACTGATGATGTCGAACGCCCACGATCGGACCAGCAGAGCCCGTGACCTGATGCGACGAATGGAGGGGACGGAGTAAGGCACTCCTAATGAGCTTCTTTGGCGACCTCCTAAAGGTTCTCGTAGAACACAACCGAATCCGCAGGAGCGAAGCGGAAGCTAGGCTCCGGGAAGTTGAAACTCGGCTACACCCGGATAAGCGTGCTGTCTATAGGAAGGCGATGGACGCGTGGTGGCAACTTCTCGACTCCGGGGTGACTGGGGCACACATCTCCCAGAAACACCTACAGGCAATCATGGACGCGAAGCGTGAAATGATGATGTTCGCGAGCGCTGATGTGATCCGGCTGTGGAACGAGATGGAGGCCGACGTTGAGCGGGATGATCTGTCTCCCAAGGAGCGCCTTCTCTACTTCGACCGCGTCTTGAGGGCGATGAGACAAGACCTCGGTTACGACGACTCTGGGCTGAAAGAAGGCCAAGTGTTCGCGATGACCATTCGCGGAGACGACAAGAAGGTATTGCTGAACTAAATCCACGCCTCCGGTTGCGCTACCCGGATAGGGTCGTCATGCTCGCTATGCACAGGGGCGGGTGGATCGAACTGCCGCCCCCCAGGGGCCTCAGAGCTGGCCCAAACCGATCGTCTTCGGACCCCTCACCGAACCGCCACTGCTGCCGCCTCCCAACACCCACGACCGAACGGTTACCCGCTTACCGCTTACCCAGAAATGCCCCAGCGTTCCCGTTCCGGCGTCGAACTCACAGACGTGGTAAGCAGAGTGATAGCCGGATATGCCGACGCGTGTAACTGTGTTTGGGATCAACGACTTACAAAGATGCCAAGTGGACCTGCGAGCCGCTGTGCCGGCTGAAGCCGGCGTTCCAAGCCGGCGGTCAGAAACGCCGGCGCCGGAAGCGGTTGTTCACCACGTTGTTGAAGATGGACCCGAACCGGAACTGGAACCCCACCTCCATCCGGTAGTCGAAGTCGGTCGCGCGCTGCTGGAGCTGCAGCAGGGCCTCCTCGTCGGTGGCCTCCTCGGCGGCGAGGTAGATCTGGTCGTTCACCTGGGAGACGTTGCCGCGGAACTCGAGCTCGAGGCCCCGGAAGACCCGGAAGGAGAGGTTCCCGCCCAGGGACACCAGGCGCTGTTCGAAGTCGTGCAGGAAGTGGGAACCCCGCAGGTTGATCGAAGCGTTCCCCCAGGGCTGGCGCTGGCCGAAGCGGACGTTCATCGCCTGTTCCCAGCGTGTCTCTTCGGTCTCTCCGTAGATCGTGGACTCCGCGTAGTCGCGGTAGGCCGGGCCGATCGTGTAGTAGAAGGTGAGGCTGCGGCGGGTCGCCTCGTCGTAGGGGAAGACGCTGTACTCCAGCGCCGGCGAGAGTTCGACACGGAGGTCCTGGTTGTAGGTCAGGTTGCGGCTGGTGTTCGTGTCCATCCCGACCGACCAGTGCTCGAGGAGCGCGTACACGACCTGGGTGTCGAAGCTCCAGTTGGTGCGGGTGTCTTCGAAGGTTCCGTCGGAAAGCTCGATCGAGAGCCGGTCGTTCTCGATGTCTCCCGAGAACCGGACGCGCCAGTCGGGGGTGACCCGCGAAGCGGAAAAACCCCCCTCCAGGCTGGTACGCCGCTCGGAGGTCTCGCCTTCGATCCCCACCTCGCCGTCGACGCGGAACACCCAGAGGTTCCAGGGATCCTCCACCTCGTCCCGGGCGACCACCCCGCGGGCCACTGCCGCCTCCTCCCGGTCCGTCGGGCTGATCGCGACGAGACCCCGGTATCCGGCCTCGTCCGCGAACGTGGCGAGCCCGAGGCCCATGGTGTGGACGATCCCGTCCAGGGTCTCGCGGTCGGTGTCGGTCGGCAGCGACCGGTAGCGGTGCTCGCCGTCGTAGCTCGCCTGTTCACCGGTGCCGATGAAATGGAGGAGGTACTCCCGTCCTCCAGCGCCGGTCGTCTGGCTGGTCATGATGAGGTGGACGTTCGAGTCCTCCTTGTCGTTGACCCAGTTCACCCAGTTGATCTCGGTCCGGTAGTAGCGGGAGTCGCACCGCGGTCCGGAGCAGTCGAAGAACACGTTGGGCCGCCCGTTCCCGTTCTGGGCGAGGGCGGGGGCCGCCAGGCCGCCGATCACGGCGGTCACAAGGGCGGCCAACGCGAACGCTCCGCCGCGTCTGCCCAAGCGCCGCCCGGGGCGGCGGCGAAGGTCGGGTTCGGTCACACCCTCCCTTGGGAGGCGGCTCGTGCGACTACCCATGGTGTGTCCTGGTCAGCTCTCGGAAGTCAGCGTCCCACCACAACGTAACGGACGCGCCGACCGTCAACGTGTGGCTCGCGGGCTCTGTGCCCGCCGCGCCCCGCTGTGAACTGAGGAACATGAGGGGACCGAACCTCCGGACTCCTTCGCTGCCTCCACCCGCCGTTCGGCGATGAAATCGTCCACTTCGGCCCCAGTCGGGCTCCCGTATTTCCGGGCGAGAGCCTGGAGCTTGGCCACGGCCGCTTCCAGATCGGATTCCTTGTTCGACATCCGGCTCGCCTTTGGAGCGGGAAGCCTACACGCCGCCCTTCGTTGGTGTGCATTGCCGGCCTGAAGGCCGGCGGTCCCTGGGTCTTCGATCCTCACGCGAGCGGCTGGAAGTCCTCGCCGCTCATGGGTTCGTGTTTCTGCCAGAAGCACACTGCCTCGACGAGCAAGCGATGACTTGAAGGGCGGGGGACAGGATTGACGCGGACAACCTTTGCGTCGTATCGCGTGGAAGAGGTCGCGAGCGACACTTCGTGTGCCAGAAACATCGGGACCCAGCCAACAAGCTGCCGTTCCTCGGTGTAGATCGCCACCGTCGGACTGTCCGGTAACTCCGACACCAAGTGCAGGTTTTCCCCCCGCTTCAACGCTTCAATCCGGCGCTGGGCACCCGAATTCAGGTGACGGGTGCGATGCGCGAAGAAACGGCACCGAAACGATCCATCATCCCCGCGCGTCAGCTTCGGGAACACGTTCAGTCGGTCGGTGACCCGATAGCCGCCATCCACCCAGAGCGCGTGGATGGGGGTGACCGACGTTGGCAGATCCATGCTCTCGAGGTAGTCCGGGAGATCCGGCCGACGGCGATTCATCACACGGTTCTGGAAGACGGGAAACAGGTGGCTCGACTCGTAGCTCCGTCGCAGTTCGCCGAATCCCGGAACCGGCAACAGGATCTGGAGTTCCTCGGCCCGCTGCGAACCCCTCACATGCCGAAACCGGTACCACGGCCGTTCGAGGTCCAGATCAAGACGGCCGAGCGGCGTCCATTTTCGCCAATCGTTGTGGCTCCGCCCGGCGATGAAGAGCGTTCCGCTCAACCGCAGTCCCTCACCGCCCCACGTACCCCGGGCCGCGGAGCACCTGGCCCGGCAGCTCGCCGGTCGGCTCGCCCTCGGCGATGATCGCGACGCCGTTCACGAAGACCCAGGGGATTCCCGTCGGATAGCGCTCCGGCTCCTCGAAGGTGGCCTCGTCCTGGACCGTCTCCGGGTCGAAGAGGACCATGTCCGCCTTCATCCCCGGCCGCAGCACCCCTCGGTCCGCGAGCCCGAGGCGGTTCGCGGGCGCCGAACTCATCTTGCGGATCGCCTCCTCCAGCGTCAGCAGTCCCTCCTCCCGGACGTACTTCGCCAGCACCCTCGGATAGGTGCCGAAGGACCGCGGATGCGGCTTCCCCATAGGCGTTCGCATCCCGGCGGCCAGCGCGCTGCCGTCGGAGCCGATGTGAGTGAAGGGTTGGGCGAGCGCCTGGACCAGGTTCACCTCCTCGTTTCCGAAGGAGATCTGGAACCCCTCGCCTTCCTGCTCGATGAGGAGGTCCAGCAGCCCTTCCTCGGGCGTGGTTCCCCGGGCTTCCCCGAGGTCCACGATCGAGAGCCCGTCCACCTCGTCCCGGAACGAGCTCACGAACGTCCGTCCCCAGCGGGGCCGCCGGGCCTCGGACTCCCGGAGCTCGGCGAGCAGCCGCTCCCGTTCGGCGGGGTCGGTCAACCGCCCGAGCATCCGGTCCACACCGCCTTCCTGAGCCCAGGCCGGCAAGAGCGACCGCAGGTAGGTCCAGCCCGCGATGTAGGGATAGACGTTCCCGGTCACGTCCACGCCCGCCGCCCGGGCCTCGGCGATCATCGCCGCGTACTCCGGGATCCGGGAGCTCGAGGTGGAGTTCAGGTGGTGGATCTCGACCGCGGTCCCCGCCTCGCGGCCGATCGTGATCCCCTCCGCGAGCCCCTCGAGGCCGCTGCGCAGGTGGGTCACGTAGATCCCTCCGTAGCCGGCGGCCACCCGGGTGAGCCGGATGAGTTCCTCGGTGCTCATGAAGGCGTTCGGGATGTAGGCCAGGCCGCTCGCCAGCGCGAACGCCCCCTCCTCCATCGCCTGGGCGACGAGCGCCTCCATGCGCTGGAGTTCCTCCTCGGTGGGGTCGCGTTCCTCGTACCCGACCACGGAGGCGCGGACCTGTCCCGAGCCCACGTAGGAGACGACGTTCGGGCCCACCCCGGCGAACTCCAGCCGGTCGAGATAGCCCCCGAGGGTGGTCCAGTCGCGCTCGATGGGCGGCGCCACCATCATCGGGTCGTCCACCGCGGGGCCCATCACCGGCCCCGCCGAGAGATGCTCTCCGAGCACCTCGGTGGTGACGCCCTGGGCGGTCTTGCTCAGGGCGCGGGGATCGACGATCAGCCCGTACTCCGAGTGGGCGTGCATGTCGATGAACCCGGGGGCGAGCACCATCCCGCCGGCGTCGATCTCCCGAAGGGCGTCCGGTTCTTCCGGCCCCACGCTCACGATGGTGTCCCCGGCGACGGCGAGGTTCCCCCGGAACCAGGGGCCGCCGGTCCCGTCCACGATGCGCGCGCCGCGGATCAGCAGGTCGGCGGGTTGCGGGGCATCGCTGGCGGGCGGGCCGCACGCGGCCAGGGCCACTGCCACGAGTGCCGCCGCTGTCTTCGGAATGCGTCTCATCTGCCTGCCTCCCGGGGCTTTCGCCGCGCTGGACAGGCTAACAGTGGCGGGGACCGCTTGGAACGCCGGCTTCAGCCGGCACCCCGCCGGAGGCGGGCGGCGGGAAGGATCTCATTCGCCGGTATGACGCGGGGGCTTGTGCGTGCCGGCTGAAGCCGGCGTTCCAAGCCGGTGGCGCCATCTGGGCTCTTGGGCTCCGCGCCGAGGTGGGAGCCGCGATTCTCGCGCGGAGTCACGTCGTGCGCGGTGCGGAGCACCGCACTTTTCCGTTTCCGTAGCGTTCCGTATGGTGCCATGTCGCCCCACTACTGTGCCCATTCTCAAAGGATTACAGTGCTATACTGTCCCCTCCAGAACCACCCAGACCCCCGCGTTCCCGCTCATTTCGTGTCTCTCATGTGATGCCCAGTCGAACCCAGAGCGACGCCATCCAGCGTCCCTACCGCCTCTCCACCCGCTTCGTCGAGACCATACAGGAACCCGGACGCTACGGCGACGGCCGCGGCTCCGGCGGTTTGTCCCTCCGGGTCAAGCTGACCGCCCGCGGAGAGCTCGCCAAGTCGTGGGGACAGCGCATCAGCATCGACGGACGGCCGCGCAACCTCGGACTCGGCTCCTGGCCCCACGTCACCCTCGCCGAGGCGCGCCAGAAGTGCGCCCTCAACCTCCTGGCGCGACAGCGCGGCGAGCTGGTCACCGGCAAGAGGCGGACGGTCCCCAGCTTCGCCGAAGCCGTGGAGAAGGTCATTGCGGTCCATTCCGCCGGCTGGAAGGACGGCGGCCGGTCCGAGCAGCTCTGGCGCTCGAGCCTCAGGGACTACGCGATCCCACGGCTCGGCAGGCGTCCGGTGGACCGGATCTGTACCTCGGACGTGATGGCGGTCCTGCTCCCGATCTGGAACGAGAAGCGGGAAACGGCGAAGCGGGTGCGGCGGCGGATCTCCGCGGTGATGCGCTGGGCGGTGGCCCAGGGCTACCGGGAGGACAACCCGGCGGGCGACGCCATCGGCGAGGCGCTGCCGTACAACGGCGTCCGGCGTCGGCATCACCCGGCGCTGCCGTATGCCGAGGTCGCCGCGGCGATCCAGGCGGTCCGGACGTCGGGAGCCTCTCCCGCGCCCGCGCTGGCGTTCGAGTTCCTCGTCCTGACGGCGTGCCGGAGCGGTGAGGTGCGCGGTGCGGTATGGGAAGAAATGGACCGTTCCGGGCGGGTATGGCGCATTCCGCCTGAGCGGATGAAGGCGGGCCGGGAGCACCGGGTTCCGCTGTCCGGCAGGGCGCTGGCGGTCCTGGAGGAAGCCCGGGCGCTCGCGGACGGCTCGGGGATGGTGTTCCCCTCGGCTCGCGGCGGGCCGCTCAGCGGGGAGGCGATCGCGAAGCTGGTGCGGGATCTCGGGATCGGCGCGGTGCCCCACGGGTTCCGTTCGAGCTTCCGGGACTGGGCGGCGGAGTGCTCCGACGCCCCCCGTGAGGTGTGCGAACTGGCGCTGGCGCACGTGAACACGAACGCCATCGAGGCCGCCTACCGGCGCACCGATCTGTTCGAGCGGCGGCGGGCGCTCATGGAGCAGTGGGCGGTGTTCCTGGACGGATCCACACGGGGGTACCGGGGCTTCCGGCCCGGCGGCGGGCCGCGGTAGGAGGCGATCCAGTTGCTCACCCACTCAGCTACAGTTCCCGTTGCGCGACCTGTCTTCAGGATCCGCCACTCGGGAGCAGTAGTGAACTACGATCTCGGAAGAGTCCGCCACGAGAGAACCAGTTACTCCGATTGGTGGCGGGGACAACGATCACATCCCGCTGGTCGAGGATCGGGGCAACATCGGGTGCATATTCCCTCACCGCGATTGTCCGCAGAAGTGATGGGCACCGCTCTCTGGGCGTCAATCGCCTGGTTGATCGCCGCGGCGGGCTGCGGCACCGGGAACGACAGAGAGCCTGTAGCGATGCCGACCATGCCGGCGCCGCCACCTCCGCTGAACGCGCCGGAAGCTCCGACCGGTGTTCGAGTTTCGGACCACGGCCAGAACTTCGTGGTGTGGACTTGGGACCCCGTGGAAGGCGCGACGGCCTACGAGGGACATGCCTTCCTCGAAAGTGAGCCTGACGACGTTACCCGCTTCCAAACGCGAGGACTGACTTACCGATATGAAGGTCTTCGCGCCGGAGAGCTTGCGTCGCTAGCGCTGCGTGCAGTAAGAGAAACCCCGGCTGGTCGAGTCCACGGTCCGTGGGCAGAACGGTCCTCCGTGTACACCCTTCAGCCAACCCCCGGCCCACTCGCCGCCTGCGGAGATCAACGGGATCAGGCCTTGGCCTACTCCTTCTCCGGGTTTCCGCTGGTCGTCCAGGAGTGGAAGCCCGGCCGTCCGATCCGATTCCGGGTGGACGCAGCCGCAATCATCGCGGGCAGCATGCGAATAGGGCAGCCGGAGTTCCTCGAAGACGAGGTCCTACAGCCGCTCCGCGACATGGCCCGGCGCCTCGAAGAGCGCTTGGGCTATCCGGTCATGGCATCCCCTGATGCGGGTCCGGGCGGCGCGGATCATACGGTCACGGTTCAGTGGCGAAACGTTGTGTACGGTGCAGGATGGGCTCGCAACTGCCCCGACATCGGTACCCCCTGGAACGCGCAGGCGTCGCCCCCAGCGGTCTTTATGAACCGCCACATCTTCGACCCCGATATCGCCTGCCCCTACTTCACCCTCCACCGCGATAACCACACCATCGTTCACGAGCTGGCGCACGTTTTCGGGATGGTTCACTGGGGAACCTACGTTGGCCCGCATTACCTCGCCATGAGTAAATCGCTTACTCGGATGGTCGATGGTGAGAGCGAAGTGTTTCTGAAGGTCGAGGACCTGGACAACCTCGGGTGCGTGTTTCCGCATCCCGACTTTCCGCGGGAGTGATACGCGCCGCCTGAACTCGGCCGGGCGACCGTTCCATTGACAGCCTATCCGCCCGATAGGCTGTTAACACTCGTCGCCGGACTTGCGGCAATGTCGGGGTCTTAGCAGAGGCACCCGACGTGACCACTGCGGCGCGACAGCGAGCCCGGCTCGCTGGAGAGCCGGCCCGCCGGACCGTCATTTGACACCTATCCGCCGATAAGTGTCTAACGCTCGTCGCCGCACTCGCGTCACCGTTCGGGGCCTCCGCGGAGGACCCCGATTTGACCACCAGAGCCAGCTGGCCTTCTGCTTCTGGGCCAGCCTACCCAATGTGCGTACACATTGGGCGCTGGCCATACTGCTCTTGCAGCTAGGCCAGCATACCCAGTGTGTCCACACTGGAGCTGGCGAGGGGAGCTGCGCTCCCCTTCGAACCCCTGCCTCTCGCGCCGCTGCCGGAGCACCGGACGGTCGGGGGCGGCAGCCCCCGAACCCCCCGCACCGGTGCGCGCTTGGCGCAGCGGCGCACCGCTGTGGTCGCCACCGACGTCACGCTGGCGAACCAGGCCGCCGTCGGCGCGGCGGAGGCCCTGCGCCGTCCTGACGTTCGCGGAGCGGGGCCTCGGGGAGCGGAGCGGTGCCGACAAGCCGCGGCTCGATACCGACACTCTCTAGGGGAACGCGCCGCGCCCCCCACCGCCTGGCTGACTTGGAGCAGGACGCCTCCTACAGCCCTTGGAGCACGTTGAAGTCCTTTTCAACGCGCTGGCGGACACGCTCGGACGGGGCGCCGTCGAGCCGTGCCCAGAGGCCCGTCAGCGCCACAACGGCGCGCGCCGCCCGATCCGAGTCGGCCTGCTCGAATCTCCCGAACAGCGCCATCAGGATCCCGCCTTGCCGGACCGACGGCTGCGGGTCAACTGGACAGGGCAGAGGCGAGCCCGTAATCTCGCCGCATGAAACGGGCTCGCGTCCTTCTGTGTCTGGGGGTCGCCAGCGTCGTCGCCTGCGGCGAAAGTGAAACGCCGTCAAGCCCTCTTCCCGGCCCGACCTTCGGCCCGACCGATGTTCCGATTCCGCCCGAACCGCCGACAGAGTGCCGGGACATTCGTGTCAACGCTCGAGTCCTGGCAAGAGAGGAGGCGCTGAACCCATTCACCCGCGATACGGCTACCGCATATACGCGGGACGGCAACGGAGAGTTTCAGCCCACGCATTACATAGGGAATGAGAGTTGCGTTCGCCTCACGGACCAGAAGGAGAGTCTCCGTATCCTGGAAACCGGTGAGGAGGCCGTTTTCGTTGAGTTTGAAGCCTGTATCAACGCTTCCGACGACCTGTTAGTTGACCACGGACACTATTGGATGGACTCGCGCGATGTGTGGCCTGACTCTGAGCTCAGCATCTTGGATCGATGCGGCCCCGGGAGCCAGCCCTTGAGCAGCTCGATCTTGGTGTTCCCCAGACATTTTTCGCTGAGATAGAGAGAATGAGTCTTCCAGACCTTCCGGGACTCGCACCTACTCCCGCCACGGTATCCGAAGCAATCCGGCGCTTCGCACACGAAGTCCGCCGGAATCCCACGCTGGCCAGCCGCCTGTCGCAATTCCGCGCGTGGTACGCGGACCAAGACCACGATGGCCGCTGGCACTTTGGGCCTTCCAAGTTCGTCGGCTACGAGGGTCTGAATGGCGATACATACTTGTATCTGTCCATGCGAGGTCTTCACGGGAGCAAGACCGAGCGCCACCTTCAGCAATGGTTCAGAGCGCTCGAGCAATCTTCGGAAGGGGCTGCCTGCCTCCGTCCCCAACTGGTCGCCTTCCTGAAGGGGTATGGAAAGGCACCACACCATCGGATGCGCATTAATGTGCCCAAGGGGCGGAGCACACCGCTTTCGGCGTAGCGGACGCCGACCGGCCCCCAGCGCCGGGGAGTCGGTCCCCGAGGTCGCGAGTGTCCTCGATGAGCCGTGGCTCGATGCCTCCGTCCGCATCGAGGACCACCCGGCGACCGGAGACGTCGCCCGCCGCCACCTCCACCCGCCCGAGGGCGGCTTCTTTGCCTTCCCGCAGGGATCACTCGCGCCGCAGGCGCGGGCTGGAACGACCCCTCCACCCTGGGACAACCGGTGTCACAAGCGCCGGGTTCCGGGGCTGTAGATCCGTCGATCGGAGGGGGGTCGTTCCAAGCCCCGCTCTCCGCCCAAAAGGCGAAGAGCGGATTCGGAGGCACGCGGGCAGAACCCAACGGGGCCAACGGGTTTCGACAACCTCCACGAGTGGCGGATGCGCAAGTAAGTACGCAACTAAGGGGGGGTTGTCTTTGTCCCGTGCGAACGCGACCCCGAGAGCAGCCCCACCCAGGACAAACGACTCACCCGAGTCGGGCCGGTCTCGCGCCTGGCCCGGGACTCCCGGACAACCGGCGATGACTGCCGAAAGGGCTCCGCTTCCCGCTCGGATGACACGCGGTGATCGACCTGGAAGGCCAGCACTTCCGCCTCGCCGCGGCGGGCGTCCCGATGGCGGCGCGCCCGGCAGCCGTTCTCCGATGCCATACGGTCCCGCAACTGCCCCGTCGGGTCTGGCTCGCGGTCTCCGATCCAACTGCCCGCCGCGGCTCGAAGCGCCATGCGTGCCCGTGGCGGCCCTCTTGGACCCGGGAAGCCCGCCGTTCAGGATGTCTCGCCTGAAGTGGTACCGACTTTTGGGGAACGCGTTTATGTCTATGACAAATCAGCCCGTTCTGAGGTTTCGATAGCGGAGCGGAGCGCCGCGGTGCCGGTCTGGAGACCGGCGTTCCAAGCCGACGGTGCCCTTCTGGCGGTCCCTGATTCAGAAGGCGCCGCGACGGATGCGCACGACCGGTGGGCGCAGCGCGGCGCGCAGGCGGGCCAGGACACGACGCGAACGCACCGCCGGGAACCAGACCTCCACCACGTCCATCCGCAGCCGGGATCCGGGAGGGATCCGCTTCCGGGACGACTCCCGCCGCCACATGCGGGCCGCAGAGCGCCGGACCCGGCGGCGCTTCTCGCGGTCCACCCGCTCCGCCGGATCGCCGAAGCCGCCGCGCCGGGTCTTCACCTCGACGACGGCGAGCGTCTTCCCCTCCCAGGCCACGATGTCGAGTTCCGCATCGCTACGGCGACGGCCCGGTCGATAGTTCCGGGCCACCACCCGGTAGCCCGAGCGGCGCAGCGCCCGGGCGGCGATCCGTTCACCGCGCGCGCCGAGCCTCAGGTGGGGGGCGCGTCTCCGGAATGGCCAGCGGACTCGCTGCCGCCGGGCCAATGTCAGTCCTCGCGCCGCCGCCAGATGGTGCCGGACGGCGAATCCTCGAGGAGGATCCCCCGGGCGGCCAACCCGTCGCGGATTTCGTCGGCGCGGGCGAAGTCCCGGCGTTGGCGCGCTTCCTGACGCTCCCGAATCAGCGCCTCCAGGTCAGGCGGCTCTTCCACGTCTTCGCCAGCCTCTTGTCCCGAACCCATCTCGAAACTGCCGAAGACGGCGTTCATCCTGCGGATCGCCGCCGCCCACCCCGCCGCCTCGGCGGCGCCTCCGGGCGAACGGAGCGCCCGGTTGCCCTCCTTGAGAGCGATGAACACTTCGGCGAGCGCCTTCGAGGTGTTCAGGTCGTCGTCCAGCGCTTCCTCGAAACGGACGAGCGCCGCGGCGGCCTCTGCCGGGGGTCCGACGTCGTTGCCGCCAGCGGCCTCGTCCGAGCGCCGCAGGAAGTCGTCCACCCTGCCGATCGCCACCTCGGCCTGCCGGAGGCCGGCCTTCGTGAAGTTGAGCTGCTGGCGGTAGTGCACGCTGGCCAGCAGGTGGCGGATGGCGGCCGGCGCGAACCCTTCGTCCAGCAGTTCGCGGACGGTGAACTGGTTCCCGAGCGATTTCGACATCTTGCGGCCGTCGACCAGCAGGTGCTCGCAGTGGAACCAGTGACGCACGAAGGTTTCGCCGGTCGCGGCCTCGCTCTGGGCGATCTCGTTCTCGTGGTGCGGGAACACGAGATCCACGCCGCCGCAGTGGAGATCGAAACCGGAGCCCAGCAGCTCCAGCCCCATCGCCGAACACTCCAGGTGCCAACCGGGACGGCCCGGCCCGAACGGCGCCTCCCAGACCGGCTCATCGGGTCTCGGGCCCTTCCAGAGAACGAAGTCCTGGGCGTCTTCCTTGTCGTACTCGTCGGAGTCCACCCGGGCGCCGGCCAGACGGTCGGACGCCGCCGCCCCCGAGAGTTGGCCGTAGCCGGGGAAGTCCGTGACCCGGAAGTAGATGGAGCCGCCGGATTCGTAGGCGATCCCGTTCTCGAGCAGCCGCTCGACCAGCCGGATCATCGCCTCGACGTACTCCGGATCGGTGGCTCGCGGGTAGTGCTCGGCGCGCTCGATCCCCAGGGCGTCGGCATCGTCGAAGAACTCCTCGATGTAGCGGGTCGTGTAGTCGCGCAACGGCTCCCCCGCCTCGTTGGCCCCCCGGATGGTCTTGTCGTCCACGTCGGTGAAGTTCATTGCCTGCAAGATGCGGTAGCCCTTGAACCCGAGGTAACGGCGCAGGATGTCCTGGGCCACGAACGTCCGGAAGTTCCCGATGTGTCCCCGGGCATACACCGTGAGTCCGCAGGTGTACATCCGCACTTCCTCGGCGCTCTTCGGCTGGAACGGCTCGACCCGGCCCCCGAGTGTGTTGCGGAGCCGGAACGTGGTCTTGTCGGGCATGAGAGGTTGCTGACGCTAGACGACGATCTGCCGGCCGCGGCGCTTGAGGACGACGAGGGTGAGGTCGTCACGCAGCGGACTGGGGCCGGAGAAGGCCCGGGCTCGCGAAAGCAGGTCGCCGCAGATGTCGCGGGCGCTCATCGAGCGGGCGGCGATCAGGGCGTCCACGATGCGGCCGTCATCGAAGAGGCTGCCCGCCGGATCCTCCGCCTCGCTCAGGCCGTCGGTATAGAGCGCCACCAGATCGCCGGGACCGAGCTCGCAGGTGCCCACCTCGGTGTCGATCTCCGGGAAGAGACCGAGCACCGTGGAACCCCGGTCCAGTCGCTCGACCGAGCCGTCGCCCCGGACCAGCACGGGATGCACGTGCCCGGCGTTCAGGTAGTCGAGCCGGCCGCTCGCGGGTTCGAGCCGGGCCAGGATGGCGGTCATGTAACGGCTGTCTTCGGTGTTCTGGTGGAGGTGGTGGTTCAGGTCGTGCGCGGCGCTGGCAATGCCAGGCTGGCCGTGCCGGAAGAAACTGCGCAACGACGCCTGGACCGAAGCCATGATGAGAGCCGGACCGGCCCCCTTGCCGGATACGTCGGCGATCGTGACGAAAACCGCCTCGTCCAGGGTGAGGTAATCGTAGTAGTCGCCCCCGACGGAGAGACAGGGAATGTTGATCCCCCAGAGGTCCCACCCGGGATACTCCGGGGCCTCCGACGGCAGAAAACGGGCCTGAATCCGGCGCGCTACCTCGAGTTCCTTCTCCTTCTGAATGGAGGCGCGGGTGAGGCGCAGGCTCTCGACCGCGGCCGAGGCCTGTCCGGTGAGCGAGGTCAGGAAGGCCCGATCGGCCGACGAAAGTTCCCGGCCGAATCCGGCGGCTCCCAGGAAGAGCGTTCCCTGGACCGCGCCGGAGGCGAAGGGCACGACCCAGCCGATTTCCATCCTCGCGAGGTCGCAGGAGGTGGCCCAGTGCGAGAGATCGGTCGTCGGACGGATGTCGTGGTCGCCCGCCAGGATCTCGGCGGCGCGGACAAAGGCGGTCCCATCGTCGTCCGGGCGTTTGGGTCCCTTGGCGGCAACCACCCTTCCCCCGGCCACCACCGCGGCTCGGCTCGCCAGTACGTGCCCCATGGCGCCGTGGAGAAGCAGGTCCCAGACGGCCGCCTCGTCGCGGGCGCGGTGCAGGCCCGCAGTCAGATCCATGAGGGAACGAAGCTGATAGACATGGAGCGACAGCCGCCGGTTTGCCACCCGCAACTCCTCGTCGCGCCGGCACTTCTCGAGGGCCGCCGCCGCGGAAACCGAGAGCGCCTCGAGAAAGTCGGTCTGCGACCCGGCGAGGTCCGGATGCGGCTCACCCAGCAGAAGCACGCCGCGGAGCCCGTCCCGGGTGCGCAGGAGGGTCGCCGACGACGCTTCACAGTCGCGCATGAGCTGCCGAAAGGGCTCCGCCGCCGCATCTTCTTTCGGATGTTCTGCACCCGACCGCAGGACGAACACGTCCGGAAGGAGTTCCGGCGCTTCCAGTTGAAGCTCCTCCCAACCGGGATTCCCGGCCCCCCGCCGGCTGGCCGGACGGAGGAACCCCTCCTCGTCGGGCAGCAGCAATCCTGCCCAGCGGGCGCCCGACTCGCCGAGCGCCACCAGAACGATAAGGGAAGCCACCTCGGCCGCGTTCAGCCGCTCGAACGCCGCCGCGCTGAAGTCGGTCAGGGCCAGGAGTTCGGACACCCGCCGTTCCAGCCCGGGGTTCATCTCCCCAATGTGCTCCGCGAGCAATTGCTGGTAACGCGTACCCGGCGACGCCGGTGAGTCCGTTTTGACTGTGTTCGGGGTCACGATCCGAACCGTTCGCGCCGTGGTCCGCCCTGCACCGGATCAGGACTCCGGCGGACGGGAACCCGGGCGGTTGCGCTCGAGCACCCAACAGCCAACACCCACCGCCGATTCCTCGTGGACCACGTGATCCATGAGCCGGCGCATGAGATGTACCCCCAGGCCACCCCGCCGCCGCTCGCGCGCCAGGCGTCCGAGGTCCACCCCGGCCGGCAGGCTCGTGGGCGCGGCGCCGCGGTGTTCCAACTCGATCCGCAGCACCTCGGGCCCCGGCAGGAAACGGAGCCGAACGGAGTGACCGGGCTCGCCCCGATAGGCGTGCTCGACGACGTTGGTCATTGCTTCACCCACCGCCACCGCAATCTCGTCCGCGGCGGAAGGATCGAAGCCCTCGGCGAGCGCCGCTCTCCGCGTCGCCTCGTGGACGAGGCTCAGGCACTCGCAGGTCGCCGGCACGTCGATCTCGAGCGGCGCCCGATCCCTCCCCAATGGCTCAATTCCCCCCAAAACTGAGAACCGCTTCCTCCTCGGTCTCGAAGGTGCGGCACAGCCGGTCGAAACCCAGGACCCGGAAAATGTGGGCGACCGTCCCGGTGAGCGCCGCGACCCGGATGTCCCCGCCGCCCGCGCGGGCCTCTTCGATGAGTCCCATGATCGCGCCGAACCCGGCGCTCGCCACGTAGGAGAGGTGGGCGCCGCTGATCACGATCCGCACGTCGCCGGCCTCGACGAGCGCGTTCAGCACTCCCTCGAACTCGGCGACGGTGTGCGCGTTGATGAAACCCTTCGGTTCCACCACGACCACTTCGGCGGCGCGGCGCGTAGCGACTTGTAGATCAGGCATGGGTGAGCGTCTCGGGTTTGGCAGCCTCGGTGGCCCGGAACCCGGCCTCGGGCGCGGAGAACGCGGCCAGGTCGCGGGCCCGCGCGACGTCGCGTTCAAGCTGCGTCTTCAGGGACTCCGGGCCCGGGAAGGCCCGAACCTCCCGCAGGTGGGAGAGGAAGCGCACCCGGAGGCGCGACACCTGACCGGAGAATCCCATCAGGTGCACCTCCATGGAAGGCGAATCGTCGAAGGTGGGCCGCGGTCCGTAGTGAAGCACCGCCCGGAAGAGCCCGCCTGCCGGGGAGGCGGGCAGCGCGTCCACCGCGTAGACCCCATGCGGAACCAGAACGTCCCCCTCGGGCGCCAGGTTCGCCGTGGGGAACCCGAGCCCCTGACCCCGGCCCCGTCCCGAAACGACCGCACCATCGATTTCGTAGAAGGCTCCGAGGAGCGCGGCGGCCGCTTCGATGTTCCCCTCAGCCAGTGTCCGCCGGATCCGGGTGGAAGAAACGATCGCTCCCTCCCACGAGACGGACGGCGCCTCGATGACCCCGAACCCGTGGCGGTCACCGAGGGCGCGGAGAGTCTCGAGATCGCCGGCGCGGCCGCGACCGAAGCGGAAGTTCGCTCCCTGCACGACGGTGACGGCTCCGAGCCGCTCCACGAGCAGCCGGGACACGAAATCGGCGGGGGAGGTACGCGCCATCACTGCGCCGAACTCGAGCACGATGAGGCGCTCCACTCCGGCGGCCGCGAGCCGCTCGGCCTTGAGCGCGAAGCTGGTGATGGTCTTCGGAGCGCGGTCGGGACGCAGCAGGCGGGCGGGATGGGGATCGAAAGTCACCGCGACGCACTCGGCGTTGCGGGCTCGCGCCTCCTCCCGGGCGAGTTGCAACCCCATGCGGTGCCCCCGGTGGACTCCGTCGAAGTTGCCGACCGCGACGACGGCGGGTCCTGCCGGCGCGCCGGGATCCGCCCCGTCCGGTGTGGGGGGCAGCTCGTGGAGGCGCTCGATCTTCATGGGCCAGACGCCTGGGAGCGTTCCATGTACGCCATCCGCAGTTGGTAGAGCGCCTGGGAGACCAGCCGGGCGTCACCGGGAGCGAGGCGCCCCCTGGTTTTCTCCTCGACGACCTCGAGCAGGCCGATCACGGCCTGGAGTCCCTGGATCGCTTCGGCCCGCTGGGCGCCGGTGGCTGATCCCGACTTTTCCGCACCCTCGGCGGTCTGCTCGAGCAGCATCGCCGCCTGCGAAAAGAGCAGGGAAACGAGCTGCTTGAAGCGGGGGTCCTCCTCGGGCGCCGATCCCGGAGCCGGACCGGACGCCGCGGGCGCTTCGGCCGCGGGCTTCGGCTCCGAACCGAGCGAGGGAGCGCCGGCGGGCGGTTCGCTCCGGGGCGGGGCGTCCGGGCGGCGGGAGCCGTCGGACGCGAAGGCGCGCCGGTCCCTGACGACAATGCGCGGGGCTTTCTCCTCGTCACTCATCCGGGGTCCGGGCCGCGCCGGTTGGCGGCTCGCTCCCCGGAATCCTATTGTCCCGCCACCCGCTCCGCGAGCCGCCGGCGCCTTGAAACGGGGCCCGGACGCGGGGACAATGCCGGCGCGAACCCACCGGTCAGCCCCCATGAAGAATCCCGAGGATACCTCCGCCGCCCGCGAGCCCGCGGCGGGCGGCGCCGCCGAGGTCGCCGGTCTGGTGGAGGTCATGGTGAGGCTACGGTCCGAGGACGGGTGCCCCTGGGATCGGGAGCAGACGTGGGATTCGCTCCGCCGCTACGTGCTCGAGGAGGCTTACGAACTGGTGGACGCAGTCGACCGGAAAGACCCCGCGGCCGTCCTTGAGGAATGCGGAGACCTGCTGCTGGAGGTGGTCTTCATGGCCCAGATCGCCCACGAGGAAGGCCGGTTCGGGATGGCGGAGGTCGCCCGCGGCATCACGCGCAAGCTGATCCGCCGGCATCCCCACGTCTTCGGCGACCAGGACCGGGCCTCGGATGCCGACGAGGCGTTCGCCCGTTGGGAGGCGATCAAGGCCGCGGAGAAGGCGGGGCGCCCGGCGTCCGGGGACCGCCTGCCGCGGGGTCTGCCGGCGCTGCTGCTCGCGATGAAGGCCATCGACCGGGGGAGTGGGTCCGAGGACGGGGAGGAGGCGGACCGGGACGACATCCTCCCCGCCGTCGAACGGATGCAGGCCGCGCGGCGGGCGGGAGACCCGGACAAGCTCGAGACGGCACTCGGCGAACTGCTGCTGGCGGTTGCGCGGGGAGCCCGTCGGGACGGCCTGGACCCGGAGTCGGCGCTCCGCAACGCGGTCCGGCGGCTCGGCAGGTAACGCCGCTCAGGGCGGCGCGTCCCGGAACGCGCTGACGGACATACGGCCGTCGGGTCCGACGGCCACGGTCACCGCGCCCACCAGGTCCGTTCGGTAAACGCGGGCGCCGCTCCGCCGAAGCCGCTCCAGCACTCCGGTGTCGGGAAGGCTCCGTCGCGGGTCGGCCCGGACGGAGACGAGCGCCACCTCCGGCGCGACGACGGCCAGGAACTCCGGGGTCGTCGAGTAGCGGCTGCCGTGGTGGCCGACCTTGAGCACGTCGGCGCTGAGCGCCGCTCCGTACCGGCCCAGCAGCACCCGCTCGGTCGCCTCCCCGGCATCGCCGGTGAGCAGCAGCCTTCTCCCGCCGTAGTCCACGGCCAGCACAAGGGAACGCTCGTTGGGGTGTTCTTCGCGCGCGGCGCCGTGGTCGCCGGCGAGCAGCACCGAGAAGCGGGCGCCTCCCAGCTCGAACCGTTCTCCAGCGCGGAGATGGCGCAGCGGGATCCCCCGCCGGGCGCGCTCCCGGTGCATCTCCCGGACCGCGCGCCGTGAATCCTCGGCGGTTCCGGCGCCCTCCCAGACCTCGTCCACACGGAAGTCCCGGAAGACCGCCGGGAATCCTCCGACGTGATCCAGGTCTCCGTGCGTGGGGACCACGGCGCGAAGCGCGCGGTAGCCGGCGTCCGCCAGGAACGGAGTGATGACGGCCTCGCCAGCGCTCCAGCCGCCGAAGGCAGTCCCCGCGTCGAGGAGCACCGCTCCGCCGGACGGAAGCGAAAGGACCAGAGCGTCACCCATTCCCACATCGAGGGCCGTGAGCCGAAGCGTCCCGTCCGCCGGCTCCGCGAGGGGCAGCGTGAACAGGGCGAGCAGCGCCAGGGGAATGGCCGGACGGATCCTTCGTCTGCCGCGGAGCTTCAGGATGGCGATCGCCAGTACCAGCCAGACCGCCAGCCACCAGAGCTCCGGCCGGGCCACGGGAAAGGCGCCGAACGAAAGCCCCGCGCCCCATTCGCTGAGGCGGATGAGGGTCCCGGTAGAGAGCGTCAGCAACCAACCCACCGCGTCCCCGGGGAATCCCGTCCCGGCGAGCGACAGCCAGGCGAACCCGAGGCCGAGAACCGGCCCCGCCAAGAGGCCCGCGGGAACCGCCACCAGCAAACCCCCGAACACCACCCGGCCGAAATGCCAGGCGACGATGGGGAAGGTCGCGAGCTGCGACGCCAGCGTCACCCCGAGCGGCGCCAGGATCCAGGTCCGCCAGCGCGGCGCAGGGTCCCAGGGGACATCGGCCGGATCCTCCGGGCGGAACGCGGCGATGATCGCGAGGGTCGCGCCGAAACTGAGCTGGAATCCCACGTCGAGGGCGTTCCACGGGGAATGCGCGAGCAACGCCAGCGCGGCGACCCCCAGGCCGTTCATGGCGTGTCCGGTGAGACCCCGGCGCAGGCCGAGGATCACGACGGCCGCCATCAGTACCGCCCGGACCACGGACGGACGCCCCCCGCAAAGTGCCGCGTAGAGCGGGAGCAGCAAGAGCAGGACGGTAAGAGCGGTCCGCCGCCGCACCCCCGCCAGGATGAGAGTCGCGTAGATCAGCAGGCTCAACAGACCGACGTGGAGCCCGCTCACCGCCATCAGGTGGAGCGTGCCCGCGTCGCGGAAGGCCCGCTCCGTCCGGGACGGTGTCTCCGCGCGGTCCCCGATGAGCATCGCGGTGACGACCCCCCGCACGTCGTCCGGGAAACCGCCGCCCGAGAGGCGGTCCCGAATCCGGGACCGGACGCGCCGAAGAACCCGCCAGGCGACGGGACCCGGCGCAATCTCCCGGACCAGCAGGCCGCTCTTGGTGGAACCGAAGAGGGCGACGGGGCCCCGAATCTCCCGCGAACCGGGGTTTCCCGGTGGGCGCGGGGAGGACACCCGGCACCAGACCTCGATGCGCGCGCCCCGGGAAAGGCTCCGGAGGCGGTTCCGGCGGCCGCCGGCCACGCCGATCGAGACCTCGCCGTCCACCTCCCACGTCCCGCGACTTGCGCCCAACCGGTCCACGCGCAGAGCCAGCGCGGTGCGTCGGTCCCGATCTTCCGGCTCCGCCCGGAGCACTCCCTCGAGGCGGACGGGACGGGTGAGCCGTTCGGGTCCCAGACCGCGGACGGCCTCCGCCAGCGAGGAGGCCGCACCGGGAACCGGGCGGGAAAGGAGACCCGCGATGAAGGCCGCGAGCAGGAGGAGCACGGTCTTCGCGCCCCGACCGAGGCCGGACCGTCCGCACCACCTGCGTCCCGCGCCGAGACTCGGGAGGAGAGTCGCGACCCCGAGGAGCGGCAGCGCGATCGGAAGCGGACCCGATTCCCCGAGCGGCCCGGACGTGGCCGACGCGACAATGCCGCCCCAGAAGGCGGCGGCCAACAGGAGGAGCGGGGCGGGCGCGGTTCCAGCGGACGGCTCCGCCACGTGACGGCCGGCCCGCGGCTCGGTCCGGCCGCCGGGAGGGTGGGGGCCGGTGATCACCACCGGTGGCGCTGCTTACTGGAAGAGTGGCCCCAGCCCGAAGAACTCGCCCACCCGCCGCCGGACCGCGCGATCGAACGTCGTTCGCCAGGTGGATTCCGGCATGCGCGTCCGGTAGGGTGCGAGTTTGTTGCGCACCTCGGTCTCGATCTCTTCGCGGGCGGCGTCGGGAAGGGCCGCCTGAAGCCGATTCACAAGGTCGTTTTCGATCGCCTGGACCGTTTCCCCGGCGCTCGCCGAGGCGTTTTTGGGCTTGCCGAGCCGCTCGATCTGCGCGGCCGCGGCGCGGGCCGCGGCAACCAGATCACCCGCCGAATCCGGGTTCGCGAGCCGCGCCCGGTCAGGTGACCAACTCCGCAGACGCCCCGCGAGGTGTTCGAGGCCGGTTTGGGCGTCCGGCGCCGGTCCGCCGGGTGCGGCGGCGCCCGCCCGCCGGACCCGATTGGCGTCGAACGCGGCCTCGACCGCCCGGGCGCACTCGCCGAGCGACATCCGGGAAGACACGCGGATCCTTCCCGAGAACGTCGCGCGAATGCCGGAGAGCACCACGTCGAGGGGAATCCCTCGTTCCTTCCAGCGGCAGACAAGATCCCAGTCGGCCGGGCTCAGAACCAGACCGCTCCCGCGGAAATCCAGGAAGGCGCGTTCGACCGTCCGGAAGTAGTCGTCGGGGGCCGGCGGCGCGTTCATCCCGAGGCAGTCCCGGCCCGGCGCCCCGGACGCTGGCCGGCATGGAGAATGCGCACGGCGTCGCTCTCGGTCACCACCCGAATCCCGCCGCCGCCCGTCCGAATCCGCAAGCCTCCTCCGTCGTCGAGTCCGTCGGTCGTCCCGCAGACCGGCCCGCCGGCGCTCAGCCGCACCTCGCAGCGGCAGCCGCGTGCGGTCGGGCTGAGCGATTCCCAGCCGGTCCGCAGCGACACCGGATCCGCGCGGAGCAGAGCGAGGGCCCCGTGCAGCGACATCACCAGGGCCCGCGCAAGTTCGCTCCGGTCCACGCCTTCCGGGAGCCATCCCGGCGGGCGGGCGGCAGGCGGGGCTGGCGGCCCCGAGGCGTCCACGGTCACTGTCTCCGGAAGCGCGACCGGCGCCAGGTTGACCCCGAACCCCACAACCGCCAGCCGGGGGGACCCTCTCCGGAATCCGACCTCGGCCAGCACGCCGGCGACCTTCCTGCCTTCCCAGTCGAGGTCGTTCGGCCACCGCAGTTCCGCCGGAACCCCGGCGACCCGCCGCACGGCCTGCGCCACGGCGACTCCGGCCGCGAGCGGCAGCATCGTCAGCGGATCCGCCAGCGGCTCGCCGGGTCCCGCCGGGGGTTCGACGAGGACGCTCAGGTAGAGCCCGCCCGGGGGCGAGACCCAGGTCCGGCCGAAGCGGCCCTTCCCCTCCGTCTGCGTCTCGGCGATCACCACGCTTCCCGCCAGGCGAACCGCTCCCGCGTCGAGCGCGACCTTCTTCGCGACTTCGTTCGTGGACGGGACCGAGCTCCAGATGCCGGTGAACGGCGCCGGCCACAAGCGGGTGGCGTCAAAGACGGCCTCCCGCACCGACTTCGTCCCTCCCGACCGAGCGGGCGCGGTGGCAGCCGGTCTTGCGGCGGCTGCCGCCGGCTCAACGCTTCCGGTGGACAAAGCGTCGGCTAGACCGCGCGTTGGCGGCGGAGCTCGGCGAGCCGCGACCCCAGGATCCGGGCGGCCTCGGAGGTCGGAGTGTCCGGCCCGAACACCTGGGCGACGCCCATCTCGCGGAGCTCTCCAACGTCCCGATCGGGGATCAGGCCGCCGACGAAAACCGGAACATCTGCGAGCCCCCGCTCGGAGAGCCCTTCGAGGATCCGGCGGACCAGCGGACGATGGGCGCCCGAAAGAATGGACACGCCAACCGCCTCCACGTCTTCCTGCAGCGCCGCCTCGACAATTTCTTCCGGTGTTCTCCTGAGACCCGTATAGATCACTTCGAAACCCGCGTCGCGGAGCGCCTTCGCCACCACCAGCGCACCGCGGTCGTGCCCGTCGAGCCCCGGTTTCGCGACCAGGATACGGAACGGCGGACTCGCCGCCGTGCCGCTCACGGAACCAGCGCCCGTCCCGCTCACATCGCCCGGCGATAGCGGCCGCCGACCTCGTAGAGCGCCCCGGTGATCTGCCCGAGACTCGCCACCTTCACGGTCTCCATCAACTCGCCAAAGACATTGCCGCCCGAGCGGGCCACCTCCTGCAGCCGCGCCAGCGCCTCGGGGGCGTCTTTCGCGTGGCGCCGCCGAAACGCCTCCACGCGCAGGACCTGCGCTTCCTTATCGTCGTCCGTGGCGCGGGCGAGCGGCACCGCTTCCGGCGACCCGTCCTCCGGTTCCGCGAGGAAGGTGTTCACGCCGATGATCGGGATTTCGCCGGAATCCTTCCGGGTCTCGTAGAGCAGCGACTCTTCCTGGATCCGGTTGCGCTGGTACTGGCGCTCCATCGCGGCCAGCACGCCGCCCCGGGCGTTGAGGCGATCGAATTCGGCGAGCACCGCTTCCTCGACGAGATCGGTGAGCCGGGAGACGATGAACGAACCCGAGAGCGGGTTCTCGTTCCAGGCCATGCCGAACTCGGAGCGGATGATCTTCTGGATGGCCACCGCCCGCCGCACCGATTCCGGAGTGGGGGTGGTGATGGCTTCGTCGTAGGCGTTGGTGTGGAGCGAGTTGCAGTTGTCGTTGGTCGCGATGAGCGCCTGGAGCGTCGTCCTTATGTCGTTGAACTGCACTTCCTGGGCGTGGAGCGAACGGCCGGAGGTCTGGATGTGGACCTTGAACTTCTGGCTCCGGTCCCCGGCGCCGTAGCGCAGCTTCATGGCGCGCGCCCAGATGCGCCGGGCCACCCGCGCCATGACCGCGTACTCGGGATCGAGGCCGTTGCTGAAGAAGAAGGAGAGATTCGGTGCGAAGGCGTCCACCGGGAGGCCCCGGGCCAGGTAGTACTCGACGTAGGTGAAACCGTTCGCGAGGGTGAAGGCGAGCTGGGTGATCGGGTTCGCCCCGGCTTCGGCGATGTGGTAGCCGGAAATGGAGACCGAGTAGAAGTTCCGGACCCCGCGCCGGATGAAGTACTCCTGGACGTCCCCCATCAGCCGGAGCGCGAAGCCGGTGGAAAAGATGCAGGTGTTCTGGGCCTGGTCCTCCTTGAGGATGTCCGCCTGCACCGTCCCGCGCACCGCCGAGAGCGCCCGGGCCTTCAGTTCCTCGTGCTCACCGGGTGAGGGCGGGCGTCCGTGCTCCTCCTCGAAGATCCTCTCTTCCTGCCGCACCGCGGCGTTCAGGAACATCGCGAGGATCACCGGCGCGGGGCCGTTGATCGTCATCGAGACGCTGGTCGCCGGATCGGTGAGCCGGAACCCCGCGAACATGTCGCACATATCGTCGAGCGTCGCGATGGACACTCCGCCCTCGCCGATCTTGCCGAAGATGTCCGGGCGCCGGGCAGGGTCGTCTCCGTAAAGGGTCACGCTGTCGAAGGCCACCGAGAGCCGCGTGGCTTCCTCGGATTCCGCGAGCAGGTGGAACCTCCGGTTGGTGCGGGCCGGGCCGCCCTCTCCGGCGAACTGCCGCCGCGGGCTCTCTTCTTCCCGCCGGAACGGGAAGACCCCCGCGGTGAACGGGTAGTGCCCGGGCAGGTTTTCGTCGAGCAGGAAGCGCAGCGTGTCGCCCGCGCCTCCAAAACGCGGCAGCGCGACGCGTGGAAGCCGGGTGCCGGAGAGCGTTTCCCGATGCGTCCCGTGCTCGCGCACCCGGTCCCGGACCCGAGCCTGGTACCGCGGCGCTTCGTAGCGGGCCGCCAGCTCGGGCCAACCCGCGAGGAGTTCCCGGCTCTCGGGGTCCAGTTCATCGCGGGCCTCGGCGAGCCGGGCCTCTACGGCCTCGGCCGCCGCGTCGGCGCCTCCGGCGGTGCGCAGGTCGGCCGCCGCCAACTCGAGGTGCTCGACCCTTCCGGCCCGCTCGGCCTCGGCGGCAACCCGGTCCTTCTCGCCTCGGAGCGTGTCGGCGATCTCGGCCAGGTAGCCGGCGCGCGCCGGGGGAATGAGGCGCACTCCGGCGAACTGGTCATCGGGCCGCTCCCCCGGCGGCGGAAGCGCAGTCTCCTTCCCGGCCAACCCGGCGCGAATGGCCGCGTAGAGCCGGTCGAGCCCGGGGTCCGCGAACCGGCTCGCCACCGTCGGCAACACCGGGGCCGGGGCGAGTCGCGGCAACGAGCGAGCCCGCTGGAACGCCCGGCGGACCGCGAAGAGCGCGTCCTCGGCGCCCGGGTGGTCGGCCTTGTTGAGCGCGACGGCGTCCGCCAGGTCCAGCATGTCGATCTTCTCGAGCTGGCTCTCCGCGCCGTAGTCGGACGTCATCACGTAGAGCGAGAAATCGCTGATGTCCACGATCCGTGAGTCGCCCTGCCCGATGCCGCCCGTCTCCACCACGAGAAGATCGCAACCGGCGGCCCGCAGGACGAGGAGCGCGTCGTCCACCACGGTCGCGAGTTCGGTGCCCGAGCGGCGGGTGGCCACACTGCGGACGAACACGTCGGTACCCCCGATCGCGTTCAGCCGGATGCGGTCCCCGAGCAGCGCACCCCCGGTACGCCGCTTCGAGGGGTCCACGGCGAGAACGCCAATGCGGCCCACGGGCCCGGCACCCAGATCCGGGCGCCCGGCGCGGAACCTGAGCAGCAACTCGTCGAGGACCGAACTCTTGCCGGCGCCGCCGGTGCCAGTGATGCCCAACACGGGAGCGGGCGACCCGGTGAGTTCCGCGAGCGCCGCCCGGTCGGCGGCCTCCAGCCCTTCGTTCTCCGCGAAGCTGATGAGCCGCGCCGCCGCACCCGTGCGCCGAAGCGGATCGTCTCCGGCGAGATCCGCGACCAGCTCGTCGAAAGGCGCCGGCGAGCGGGCAGCGCGCGCCTCGGCGGCGTCCCGGAGCATGTCCTCCACCACGCCTTCGATGCCGGTTACCCGATCGTCCCCCGGGGAATAGATCCGCGCCACCCCGTACGTCTCCAGGTCGGCGGCTTCGTAGGGCCGGATCACGCCCCCACCGCCTCCGAACACCCGGATCTCGCCTCGCCCGGCCTCCCGGAGGAGGTCCACCAGATAGCGGAAGAACTCGTTGTGTCCCCCCTGGTAGGAGGAGACGGCAATGGCGTCCGCATCCTCTTCGAGGGCGGCGGCGGCAATCTCTCCGGCGCCGCGGTTGTGACCCAGGTGAATGACCTCGGCGCCCCCCCGCTGCAGGAGGCGGCGGAAGACGTGGATCGAGGCGTCGTGACCGTCGAACAGCGCGGTGCCGGTGACGAAGCGGAGCGGAAGCTCCGCCAGCGGATCGAACAGAGCCCGTGCGGGCTCAGATCCGGCCGGAGAAAGACTGACGCGCGTGCTCACCGTAACTGCTTGTTGGCGACTGAAGACACCTCTTCGGAAACCGTAGCACTCCTCGGGAGAAGGCGGAAAGCACGGACGGGAGCCACAGGCCGCCGCCCGTCAGCGCCGCCCGGCGCCCGCTGCAAGCGAACCCGGATCGGGCCGTCAGGACGCCCCGAGGGCCTCTTCGCTCGGCTCCCGATTGAGACGGTCGCGCAGAGCCTTCCCCGCCCGGAAGAACGGCACCCGTTTGGGGGGCACCATGATCTGCTCCCCGGTTCTCGGGTTACGCGTGAGGCGCGCCTTCCGGCTGCGCAGACGGAAACTGCCGAATCCGCGAATCTCCACCTCGTCTCCGGAACGGAGAGCCCCGGCGATCGCGTCGAAAACCGTCTCCACGATGAGATCGGCCTCGCGGCGCGTAATCCCCGTGGCTTCCGATACCTCGGCGGCCAGGCGGGCGCGGGTGATCGCTGTGTCGTTCACCGCTTCCAAACGTCTCCGATTTTGACGGACACCTCACCCGTCTCGCCGGGCCGGGAATAGCCCTCCTCGGCGGCCTTGAGCGAGAGTCCCACTTTACGATCGTCGCGGCTGAGGCGAACGATCCGCAACTTGAGCGGCTGCCCCAGGTGCAGCCGGTCCTCCGCCTTGGCCGGCGGAGGCTCGTCGATGTCGTTCAGGCGCAACAGGCCTTCGATCCCTTCCTCGATCTGAACGAACGCCCCGAAATCCGCGAAACGGATCACGGTGCCGTCCACCAGATCGCCTTCCTGATGACGGGTGAAGAAGCCCTCCCACGCGTCATCGGACAGCTGCTTGAGTCCGAGCGAGAGGCGGCGGTTCTCCGGATCGATGCTGAGCACCACGGTCTCCACCGAGTCGCCGACCCGCAGGACTTCGGAAGGATGATTCACCCGCTTGTTCCAGCTCAGGTCGGAGATGTGGATCAGCCCGTCGATCGAGCTGTCCACCTCGATGAACGCGCCGAAATCGGTGAACTTCCGAACCGTTCCGGTGAGCCTCGAACCGATCGGGTACTGCTCGGCGAGCCGCGGCCACGGGTTCGGTTCCACCTGCTTCAGGCCGAGGCTGATCCGCCGGGCCTTGAAGTCCACCCGGAGCACCATCGCTTCCACGAAATCGCCCTTGGAGAGCAGCTTCGAGGGGTGCTTGGTGCGGCTGCTCCAGCTCATCTCGCTGACGTGGATCAGGCCCTCGACACCGGGCTCCATCTCGATGAAGGCGCCGTAGTCGGTGATGCTGACCACCTTCCCGCGGACCCGGGTTCCCACCGAGTAACGCTCGTGAGCCGTGGTCCACGGATCCACGTTGAGCTGCTTGTAGCCGAGCGAGACCCGCTCCGCCTCGGCATCGAAACGGAGGATGACGACCTCGATCTGGTCTCCCACCTTCATGAGCTCCGAGGGATGCTCCAGCCGGCGGAAGGACATTTCGCGGATGTGGAGAAGGCCGCAGATCCCCCCGATGTCCACGAAAGCGCCGTACTCCGTGAGATCGCGGACTTCGCCCCGGAACACGCGCCCGACCTCGAGCGCCGCGAGGGTCTTCGTCTTCTCTTCCTCGAGGACCACCCGGCGCGAGAGCACGATGTTGCCCCGGCGCTTGTTCAGCTTGATGACCCGCAACTCGAGTTCGCGGCCCTTGTAGCTGCCAAGGTTCCTTACGGGACGGAGATCCACCTGGGAGCCCGGGAGGAAACCGCGCACTCCGATCTCCCCGATGTCCACCTCGAGTCCGCCACGGATCCGGTCCACGACCCGGCCCCGGACCGGCGTCTGCTTCTCGAACGCGTCCTCGATCTGGTTCCAGACCTTCATCTTCTCGGCTTTGCGATGCGAAAGCACGAGGTGGCCGCGGCGGTTGTCCGCTCGCTGGACGAGGACGTCGATTTCGTCTCCTTCCCGCACCCGGACGTTCCCGTCGACGTCCCTGAACTCGTCGAGCGGGATGATGCCTTCGGACTTGTAGCCGACATCCACGATCACGTCGGAGTCCGTCATGTGGAGGACCGTCCCGGTGACGATGTCCCCCTCCACCAGGTGCGTCTCGTACTGATCGAGGAAGGCTTCGAATTCGGCGGCTTCCTCCTCGGAAACCGTTGAAGGCGCACCATCCCGGGGCGCCGCGGCTCCGTTGCCCGCGGAGCTTGCGGCCTCGGGGACTTCGGCGGCGCCGTCTCCCTCGCTGGCGGCCGTTTCGACCGTCTCGGCCGGGGCCTCGGTGGCTTCCCCGGCGATCACCGCGGTCGCCTGCTCCGCGGTTACCTCACTACCGACCGCCACTGCGGCCGCTCCATCGTCCGTTTCGGGCATACCCTCTCTCATTAAGCAGAAAAAACTCCTGGTTGGGCGGGGGATTCCGGAGGCACGGGAAAACCACCCGCTCCGAAGACCCCTCTTCCCCGCTCGACACTCTCCATGAACCCTCAGGCCCGGCGGTGGTTGCCGTAGTGACGCGGGGAGTCGCCCATACTAGGCGCGGGCAGGACCGGTTGTCAACGGAGCCACGGCGCCCCGGCCCCGGTTCTTCGTCTGGAGGCCGGCGTCCCCCGGGTGATACAATTTTTCGGCTTACTTCGCGTCGCCCGCTCGCTTTTGGGAAGAACCGGACACCGGAAGAACCGGAACTGTAGGACCGGGCGCGTCCGGTAAGAAACTCACTCGGAGTTCAACACCAAAAGGCTCAACCGACCAAAGGTCCCGCACTCGCACATGTCACAAGGTTTCGACTTCTCCATCGCCATCGGGGGTGCCGCCGGGCAGGGAATTGCCACGCCCGGCAACATCCTTGCCCGGATGTTCGTTCGCCGGGGACTCCATCTCAACGCCTACAACGCCTATCAGTCCATCATTCGGGGCGGACACATTCTGCTGACCATGCGGGTCCGCGAGCAGGAAGCCCTTTCGCATGGCGACCACATCAACCTGCTCCTCTGCCTGAACCAGGACACCATGACGCGCCACCTGCGTCATCTGGGCCCCGGCGCCTACGCGGTGTACAACGCCGACAACATCACCCCCGGAGAACACCAGGACGGCGTTCATCTCTGCGGCATGCCGGTGGTCGAACTCACCGGCGACGCCAAGAACAAGCTGGCGCAGAACACGGCCGCGCTGGGCGTCATCGCCCACGTGCTGGGACTCGACTTCGAGGTCCTGGAGTCGGCGCTCACGCTCCAGTTCCAGCGAAAGGGCGAGGCGGTGGTCTCTTCGAACGTCGCGGTCGCCCGCGCCGGTTACGAGTACTCGAGCGCCAATTTCACGCCGCTCGCGGACCCCTTGCCCCAGAACCCCGACCCGCTCGCGGTCTGGACCGGGAACGATGCGCTGGCGATGGGCGGGGCGGCCGCGGGCGTCAAGTTCTACTGCGCCTACCCCATGAGCCCCTCGACGGGCGTGCTCCACTGGATGGCCAAGAACGCGCGCGAACTCGGCATCATGGTGCGCCAGGTCGAGGACGAGATCGGCGTGGCCAACATGGCGGTGGGAGCGGCCCATACGGGCGCCCGCACGATGTGCGCGACCTCGGGCGGCGGCTTCGCTCTCATGACCGAGGCCATCGGGTCGGCGGCCATGATGGAGATTCCGGTGGTCTTCATCAACGTGATGCGCGCCGGGCCCTCGACCGGAGTGCCCACCAAGACCGAGCAGGGCGACCTGTGGCAGGCGCTCGGAGCCAGCCAGGGCGATTTCGAACGCATCGTGGTTGCCCCGCAGGACGCCCACGACGCATTCGGCACCATCGCCGAGGTGTTCAACCTGGTCGATCGCTACCAGTGTCCGGCCATCGTTCTCTCGGACCTGCTCATCTCCGAAGGCACCTTCAGCGTGCCGCCCGACGACATCGACATGTCCCCGCCCATCGAGCGCGGAAAACTGATCCGCGAATCGAACGGCGACGCGGGACCTTACAACCGGTATGTCGATACCGCCGACGGCATCTCTCCCCGAGCCGTGCCCGGGGTTCCCGGCCATGTCCACGTGGTCGCCACCGACGAGCATGACGAGGAAGGCATCCTCATCTCCGACGAGTTCACGAACCCGATCAAGCGCCGCCAGATGGTCGAAAAGCGCGCCCGCAAGCTGGACGACTACTTCACCCGGGTCGCCGCTCCCGAAGTCGAAGGCGACGAGGACGCGGAGGTCACGCTGGTGGGCTGGGGTTCCACGGCAGGCGTCATCACGGAAGCGATGGAGCAGCTCCAGGCGGACGGCGTGAAGGTCAACCGGCTCGCCGTCAAGTGGATCCTGCCGTTCCACGCCGAAGCCGTTACCGAGGCGCTTTCCGGCGCGCGGAAGACCCTCATCATCGAAAACAACTACTCGGGACAGTTCCACCGCTACCTGCGGAGCGAGACCGGCATCACCGCCGACGGTCACATCCGCAAGTACGACGGCGAGCCGTTCATGCCGCATCACATCGCCGACGGCGTCCGGGCCCACCTCGCGGGCGACGTCTCCGGCGGCGTGTTCGTGCCGGACCAGGAAATCCTCGTATAGCGCTCGCTGCCGCGGAGACCACACACAGGAGACCAAAGTGACGATCGAGCTCAGGGAAAAGCCGCTGACCGCAAAAGACTTCAAGGGGAAGGTCGATCCCGATTGGTGTCCCGGCTGCGGCGATTTCGCGCTGCTGCGGGCCACCCAGATGTCGGTGGCCGAACTGGGGCTGTCCCCGCACCAGATCGTGTGCGTGAGCGGCATCGGCTGTTCCTCGAACTTCCCCGGATACTTCAACTCCTACGGCATGCACACCCTGCACGGCCGGGCGCTCGCGGTGGCGACCGGAGTGAAGATGGCCAACCAGACCCTCACCGTGCTGGTGACCGGGGGAGACGGAGACGGTTACGGGATCGGCGGCAACCACTTCACGCACACCGCCCGGAGGAACGTGGACCTCACCTACCTGGTGATGAACAACCAGATCTACGGGCTCACGACCGGACAGGTCTCCCCGAGCAGCAGCGTGGGCATGAAGACCAAGAGCACCCCGTTCGGGAACATCGAGCGGCCGGTGAACCCGATCACTTCGGCCATCATGAACGGCGCCACCTACGTGGGACGCGGCTTTTCCGGCAACATCAAGCAGCTGGTCCGGCTCATCAAGGGCGCCATCGAGCACCCGGGTTTCGCGGTGATCGACGTCTTCAGTCCGTGCGTGACCTTCAACCGCGACAACACCTATGACTTCTTCCGGCAGCGGGTCGCCCCGCTGGAGGATGAGGGGCACGATCCCTCCGACTGGAAGTCCGCCTGCGAACGGGCCATGGAGTGGGACGACAGGATCTACACGGGGCTCTTCTACCAGGATCAGGCCGTCCAGTCGCTGCACGCCCTCGAGCCGATCCTGGACGGCGGGGCGCCCCCGGTGTCCCACGTTCCCGAGGCGATCACCCAGGAGCAGCGCGACCGCATCGTCCGCCGGATGATGTAGGCGTCAGCGGCCTGTTCGGGCGCCGGTCTCCTGAGACGGGAGCGCGATCGGATGCGAGCCGTCGGCAGCGCCGGCACTCCCGCGCCGACGGGTTTCGGCCGCGCCGAAGCGGCGCTCGGGGTGGTCATCCTCGCCTGGGCGTCCAGCCTCAGCATCGTCAAGTTCGGCGTCGGACTGGGTGACCCCTACGCCTTCAACCTGGCGCGCCTCATCCCGGCATCCCTCGTCCTCCTCTTCGCGGTGAGCAGGACGCCGGCGCTCAGGAAGTTCGAGTGGCGTGACGCCGGCCGGGTGTTCGTGCTGGGCGTGGCCGGCCATGTGGTCTTCCAGGTCGGGTTCATCCACGGGACGGACGCCTCCTCGGCCACGAGCTCGGCGCTCATCCTCGGCCTCACTCCGGTCGCGATCGCCGTGCTGGCCTGGGTGACGCGCGTCGAGCCGTTCTGCCAGCACACCGCTCTGGGCCTCGTGCTCACGATGGCGGGGATCGCGTTCGTTTCCGGGGCGGAGCCGAACCTGAGCGCCCACCTCGGCAACCTCATGCTCTTCGGCGCCATGATCGGCTGGGCCGTCTACACGGTTCGGGGAGCGGCGCTCGTCCGCAAGTACGGCGCCCTCCGGGTCACCGCCTGGAGTTCGGCGGTCGCCTCGGTTCTGCTCCTTCTTCCGAGTCCCTTCCTGCTGACCCTGGCGGACTTCCGGCAGGCGCCGGCGGAGTGGTGGTACGCCGCGCTCGTGTCAGGCCTCGCCGCCATCGGCCTCGGGAACATGCTGTGGGTGTACGCGACCGGACGGGTGGGTCCGACGCTCACCGGCGTCTATTCGAACGTCCTCCCCATCCCTTCGGTACTCATTTCCTGGTTGTGGCTCGGAGAGACTCTCCAGGCAGCCAAGATCATCGGAGCGGTCCTGATCATCGCGGGCATCGCGCTGGCCCGCATCCACCACACCTGGGGAAGCGACAGCCTGCGGAGGAGGTCACGCGGCATTCGAACGGAGATGCATCCCGGCTGAACCACGCCGCTACGCGGCGTTCATCGTTGCGTATCGGTCGGAATACACCCGGTATTCCTCCCTCACGCGCCTTGTCAGCCGGGCGCCTCCCCGTTCTCGTTGCTCGCGTGACCTCCTCCGCAGACTGTAAAATTCCCCATCGGGTAACGGCCTGACCGGCCGCTGACGAGCAGCACCCGACAACCATTTCGACGGACGCCAGGTCCGTTCAGGAGACTGGAATGAGCACGGAATTCCGACTGAAGACGGGTCTCGCCGACATGCTGAAGGGCGGCGCGATCATGGACGTCACCAATGCCGAGCAGGCGCGGATCGCCGAAGACGCCGGCGCAGTGAGCGTGATGGCCCTGGAGCGGGTGCCGGCCGACATCCGCCGCGACGGCGGCGTGGCCCGGATGTCCTCTCCCGAGAAGATCCGGGAGATCATCGAATCGGTGAGCATCCCGGTCATGGCCAAGGTGCGGATCGGGCACTTCGTGGAGGCCCAGATTCTTCAGGAGATGGGCGTGGACTTCGTCGACGAGAGCGAAGTGCTGACCCCGGCCGACGAGGAAAACCACATCGACAAGCACGCGTTCGAAGTGCCCTTCGTGTGCGGCTGCCGCAACCTCGGCGAGGCCCTTCGCCGGATCGGCGAAGGAGCGGCGCTGATCCGCACCAAGGGCGAGGCCGGCTCCGGAAACATCGTGGAGGCCGTGCGGCACCTGCGCCAGATCGGCAACGAGCTCCGCCGCCTCACGATCCTGACCGACGACGAACTCATGTCCGCCTCCAAGGAACTCCGCGCTCCCTACGAGATCGTCCGGATGGTGGCGCGCGACGGACGCCTCCCGGTGCCGAACTTCGCGGCGGGAGGGGTGGCGACGCCGGCCGACGCCGCGCTCTGCATGCAACTCGGGGCGGAGTCCGTCTTCGTGGGATCCGGGATCTTCAAGTCAACGGATCCCGAGCAGCGGGCCAAGGCCATCGTGAAGGCGGTGACCCACTACCGCGACCCGGCCATGCTGGTCGAGGTCTCGATGGGCCTCGGCGAACCGATGCGGGGCCTCGACATCGCTACCATGCCGGAGGAAGAGTTGCTGCAGACCCGCGGCAACTGAATTCGAGAGTTCTTCCCGGGATTGGATAGATCCCGGGTTCGGCGTCGCGCTCGGGCAGCGTGCGTCAGCGTGGTCTGTTTTCTGCGACCGAGGTGAACATGGGAGCAATTCCCGAAGCGACGACCGCCGGTCCCCGGCCGGGGTCTGTCCCGTCGCCCGCCCCGCTGCGCATCGGGGTGCTGGCGCTCCAGGGGAGCTTTGCGCTCCACGCCGCCGTCCTGCGGCGGCTCGGCATCGAAGCCGTGGAGGTCCGTCGGGCAGCGGCCCTCGAGGGGCTCGACGGGCTCATCATTCCGGGCGGAGAAAGCTCGACGATGCTCAAGTTCCTCGTCGAGGAGAACCTCTTCGATCCCCTGGTCGCGTTTCACCGCGACGGAGGCGCTCTGTACGGGACCTGCGCCGGCGCCATCCTGCTGGCCCGTACCGTCGAGAATCCCGCCCAGGAGTCGCTCGGGGTGCTCGACATCGAGATTCAGCGCAACGGGTACGGCCGGCAGCTCGAGAGCCACCTGGGCACCTGTCCCTGCCCCGCATTGGGTGAACCGGACCTGCCCCTGGTCATGATCCGGGGTCCGGTGATCAGCGACACCGGCCCGCGGGTGGAGGTGCTCGCCGAATGGCGCGGACAACCGGCCTTCGTGCGCGAAGGAAAGGTCCTCGCCACGACCTTCCACCCGGAACTGACGGACGACACGCGCATCCATGCGTATTTCCTGGAGCTGGCGGGCGAGGCCCGCGAGGCCACGGCGGGGAAAACGGGCGGAACCATTTCCCGCTGAGAGCGTTCTCTTGGTTGGGAAGCCTTTTCGGGCTTCGGGCCTCTGGTGGACGAGGGAGCAGTGAAGGAGGGGGCCCGGGCTCACCCGCGTCTCCATGCCCCTCGCCGCGCCCGCCCTGGTCTCGAAAACACCGTCCGCCGAAGGCGACCGGATGGCGGTCGTGGTCGGCGACGGCGAACCGGCCCGCCACGCGGCCCGGTTCCTGACCGAGACGTCATGGCGCGTCGAGCGGCTGTCCACTGTCCTGGAGGACGCGGCAGAGCAACTCCTCCGGGACGCCTCCGCGGTGATCGTGGACGCGACAGCCGCCCCCGAACCGGTGCAGGCCACGATCGAACACCTGCAACGCGTGTGTCCCGAGGCGGCAACGATCCTGCTCCCCGCGGCCGATACACCCCGGCCGCAATTCCCCGGACTCGGCTCCGGACGCCCGCGGATCGTGCCCGTTCCCATCCAGCGGGAGTCGCTGCTGACGTCACTCGAAGCGGAGATCGGGTACCGGGGACTGCTGCGCGAGAACCGCATTCTGCGGCACCAGCTCCGCGCCGCGACCCGCCTCGAGGACTGGGTCGGATGCTCAGCCGAGGCCGCCGGAATCCGCAGCGCGATCGTGACGACCGCCTTTTCCGATGGCCCGGTCCTGGTCGTCGGGGAGCCGGGCAGCGGCCGGCGCCTGGCGGCCGAACTCATTCACCGGCTGGGACGACAGTCGTCGCTGCCGTTCCTCGCGCTCCAGGCCGCAAGCCTGGCCACGGGACTGGGCCTCATCCTCGCCAGACTGCGGCGTGGCGGCCGCGAGTTCGCGGCCGACGCACCCGGCGCCCGGCCGGGGAGTCTCTATCTGAGCGGCGCGGAACACCTGCGCCCGAGGGACCAGGCCGCGCTCGAGGACGCCCTGCGGCGACCGCCGCCGTTTCGGCTCATCATCTCCGCCACTCCCGACCTCCGCGCGAGGGTGCGGACCGGCGTGTTCTCGAGCGCGCTCCTCAACCGCATGGAGGCTTCCAGCATCCGGATCCCGCCCCTGCGGGAGCGTCGCGAAGACATCCCGGCCCTGCTCCTGCATTTCCTGCAGCTGGCCTCGGAGACCTCGGGCGAACCGCCGTTCGGGATCTCCGGGAAGGCGGTCGAGGAATGCGGCGGCTACGACTGGCCGGGGAACACGGCGGAACTCCGCATGTGGGTGGAGCGCGCGGTGGCCACCGCCCGGGTATCCCGGTTTTCCGGCCCCGTCTTGCCGGAAAACCTCTGCGTGCCACCTGACGGCGGTTCCGCACCCACCCCGGGCGCCGGTTCCCGACCCCTCAAGGAAGTGATCGCCGGGATCGAGAAGAGGCTGATCGAGCGGGCGCTCAAGCGGACCGGGGGGAACCAGAAGCGGGCGGCCCGTTTCCTCCAGATGAATCCCACGACGCTCCACGAAAAGATGAAGCGCCACGGACTCCTGCGCCGAGCCGGCGGAAGTCCCGGATCACAAGGAGCCGGCGGCCGCCGGAGCGAGCCCGGTTAGCCCGGTTATCAGGCCTCAGGACCCTGGTGGAGTCAGTGTGCGCGCCGTGAGGGTCGGTGGGGTTACGACGTGCGCGGCGCGGGGCGCCGCGCGTGCCGGTCTGGAGACCGGCGTTCCAAGCGGCTCGGCGGGAACAAAAAAACGCCCCGGATCCTGCAACGGCAGGACCCGGGGCGCTCTCCGGAGCGCGAGGCTTACTTCGCCGTGATCTTGAAGTGGGCGCGACGGTTCCGCTGCCAGCAGCTCTCGTCGCTCTCGGTGCACTGCGGGCGCTCCTTCCCGTAGCTGATCATCTCGAGCCGGCTGTCCGGAACCCCGAGCGATACGAGGTAGTCGTAGGCGGCGCGTGCCCGGCGCTCACCGAGCGCCTGGTTGTACTCCACGGTGCCCCGCTCGTCGCAGTGTCCTTCGATCTGGATCGTGGCCGAGACGTAGGGCCGCTGCAGCCAGGCTGAGTTGGCCTGGAGCGCGCTTCTGGAGGCATCGGTCAACTCGGACTCGTCGTACGCGAAGTAGACGTCCGAGAGGTTCTGCTGCAACTCCATCATGTCCGTGTCCAGATAGATGTCCCGCTCCGTCGGCGGCGGCGGTGGCGGCGGCGAGGAGCACGCCGAAACAGCGA